>NZ_JAFFQA010000100.1 GCF_016919065.1 Desulfobulbus rhabdoformis
CAATCTTGGCATTTTGGGCCCGATGATCGGTAAGTTTGCCAAAATCAGCTTTGATAGCTTGAATTAATGCGTCCACGTGGAGTGTTTTGTTCACGGCTCTTCCGTTCGTCGGTGCAACCAGTTGTAACGCCTTGATCGAGAAAATTTTCAGTGACTGCATAATCGATTCTCCGTGTAATTAGTTGTAATTCCATGAAAAAATCGATTTTTACCTTCAAGGCTTTGTCAAGAAAAAAATACGCTACTCCTGATTAATTTTTCGTTTATTTTTGATGAGTTAATCGCGTCTAAGCTCGTTGCCGAGGCGCTCGGAGAGCAGCCGTTTTGGAACCAAGCGTGTTCTCTAAAAGTTTACGAAACCCAATTCCCTCGTACCCCATAAAAACAGGGCATTACGGGATAACGGGAAGTGCTGTCAAGGGAGTGAGCACCGATTTTAACTATGATTCTGGCTTTCAGGGCATGCTACTACAGGATAACCAGACCGGCGAGTTTGTCATTACCTTCCGTGGCACAGAGCCGGATCAAGGGCCGGGTGAATTATATAATGATCTCATTGTTGCTGATATCCTCTATATGGGTACCGGACGTGGCCCTCAGCAAATGAAAGATGCCATGGATTTTGTGAATAAAATGATAAATATTCATGAGCTTGATTCTACCAATACCAATTTCACAGGACATTCGCTAGGTGGTGCGCTTGCTGGTATGGCAAGCTACGTTTATGGATTTGAGACATACACTTACAATGGCTTTGGTATTAAGAATATGTTGTGGGATGTGAATGACACATGTGACAACTATTCTTTGAATGAGTTTTTGGCAGATGACCTTGGAATTGTCAATACGTTGAATCCTTTTGCAGGAATAGCTGAATTTGAAACTCTTGGTGAATATCTGGAAGCCAATAATATTGAAATCAAGCATGAAGAAGATCGGGTTACCAATATTATTCATATAGGCCATTCCCGTACCGACCTTGTTGGCGGTATTGCAACTGATATTGTTTCTGGTCAGATAGGAGAGAGTTATTTTGTTGTCAACAATACAGGGGCCGCAGGAGGACTTTTAAATACCCACAGTATGGAAAACCTCAATGATAGTATCGTTATCTATAATAATGCTTTAGCCCTTTTTCCGGATGAAGATTATAATTCCATTACTGATATTATAATGAATATCAAGCCGGATCCCAAAAAGATTGAACGCTTTCTGACCTCTCTCGGGGAGGTTGTAAGAGTAGCCCATTCCGATAATCTGATCGAGTTATCAGAATACATCGGCAATTCGGGGATCACGAGCCTTACTCTCAATAGTCTTGCCGAGTCCAGCACTTCTAGTCTCGAAAGTCAAGCAGGTAGTCTTGCGGGAATGTATGCTCTACTTAACCTCAACCCCTTCACTATAACCGGGGCAAATTACAGTCATCTTAATCAAGATGGGGAGCTGGATAGTGCCAACTATTCCGACCAATACATCGAGGATCGGGCTAAATTTCTTTACTATCTATCCCACCCTGACACCACAGTCTCGAACTTCGATCCTGATATCGACTTTGTCGATAACCGCCTCGGTATTTCTCGGACAGTCGATAACGGCATGATGAGGTTTCAAGACGACAGCCAGTATCTATTCGGGAATTTGGAGGGAGAACTGTTGAAAGGTGAAGATGAAATCGATCATCTGTACGGTTCATCGCCCAAAGCCTTCTCACCCCATAGAGCTGTTTTGGGAATAGCCGCATAGGATGAGAGGGTAAACAGTTAGTTGAGGGAAAAGATATAACTTTTACTATGACCTTACTGACAGATCCCACTAACAAATATAGCTTATTAAGAGTCCACTAATGATTGAGATATTCGGAACTACCTATTACACGTCATGGCTTGCAACAATATTATTTTGTCTCATTACAGTGATAATTACAGTCATAATTATCTTGGGCTTACGGCTAATGTCAGCAAGAAACAGACCTTCAATAAAGAAATTACTGATAGTCTTTGGCGCCTTTGAACTTGTGATATTTGGGATTTTACACTGGGATATTATTGTTGCTGGACACCAAGTATCAAAGATGTGTCGTGAGCAAGGCGGGATGCACATTTACAAGACGGTAGCGGCAGACGGGATGGCAGGAATGTCTGGCATTAGAGGTTGGTCAGAGTATGGGTTTTCGTATGTTGAATATGTTGATTCCCGTGGAGATGTGATTCGTTCGACAATAATTAACGGCGAAATAGTCAAAGAAAGAGTGGATAAGATAACTAGCCAATATATCTTCAAATCAAAAAGAGAAAATATTGCAAAAATTGTCGATAAATCATTTATAAAAAAGATAACTTTATCTGTTATGGATAGGGATGATGGCAATGTTCTTGGTGAACTTATTTATTTTACTATACATCAAGGATGGGCTGACCATTGGGTTCCAGGGGAATATAAACCATGGAAATGTTGTAATAAAGGAATGCGAAATGGACGTAGTGTTTTTTTGACTGGTAGTGGCTTGATCAAAGAAGTAGTTAAGCCAGAAAACAAATAGAGGGATGAATATGACTTTCGAAGATATCAGTAGATATGCCTGGTTTGCAGATTTGGCTTATGTCAAATGGGAAGATAGCAGTAACAGCGAGGATAACCAGTACAACGGAGAAACGCCGGATATGATTCTTGCGGCAGTTGATGCTGAGCGTGCCCCAGAAGAATTAGCCAATAAGATATTTAACGACCTCAACTATTCTGTAGATTCATTTCAAAAAAACACATCATCTGGTTTTGCCGCATCTCTCTATAGTAATGGAGACGAGAAGGTCTTGGCGGGTGCATCCGCTACTTATGGCATTATTTAACCCGCCGGATCCTTTTTGGGCGTGATACTCTCTGCTGCTTTGCCTTTTGCTCATACTCCTCAAAAAAGGAATCGAATTTTGAATTGTACTTGGCAC
>NZ_JAFFQA010000101.1 GCF_016919065.1 Desulfobulbus rhabdoformis
AAGATACGGGATATCTTATCTTGGAGTGGGTTTCCCGCTTAGATGCTTTCAGCGGTTATCCCTTCCGAACATAGCTACCCAGCAATGCCCTTGGCAGAACAACTGGTACACCATTGGTTCGTCCATCCCGGTCCTCTCGTACTAGGGAAAGATCTCCTCAAATATCCTGCGCCCGCAACAGATAAGGACCAAACTGTCTCACGACGTTTTAAACCCAGCTCACGTACCACTTTAATCGGCGAACAGCCGAACCCTTGGGACCTGCTCCAGCCCCAGGATGTGATGAGCCGACATCGAGGTGCCAAACCTCCCCGTCGATGTGGACTCTTGGGGGAGATAAGCCTGTTATCCCCGGAGTACCTTTTATCCGTTGAGCGACGACCCTTCCATGCGGAATCGCCGGATCACTAAGACCTACTTTCGTACCTGCTCGAGATGTCTCTCTCGCAGTCAAGCTCCCTTATGCCTTTACACTCTACGGCTGGTTTCCAATCAGCCTGAGGGAACCATCGCGCGCCTCCGTTACTCTTTGGGAGGCGACCGCCCCAGTCAAACTACCCACCAGACACTGTCCCGGATCCCGATGAGGGACCGCGGTTAGAGTTCAAAGATAACAAGGGTGGTATTTCAAGGCTGACTCCACACACACTGGCGTGCATGCTTCAAAGTCTCCCACCTATCCTACACATGTTATCCCTAAACACAATGCCAAGCTATAGTAAAGGTTCACGGGGTCTTTCTGTCTTGTTGCGGGTAACCGGCATCTTCACCGGTACTACAGTTTCGCTGAGTCTCTGGTTGAGACAGTAGGGAAATCGTTACGCCATTCGTGCAGGTCGGAACTTACCCGACAAGGAATTTCGCTACCTTAGGACCGTTATAGTTACGGCCGCCGTTTACCGGGGCTTCGGTTCAATGCTTTGCTTGCGCTAACATGTCCCCTTAACCTTCCGGCACCGGGCAGGCGTCAGACCCTATACTTCGTCTTACGACTTCGCAGAGTCCTGTGTTTTTAGTAAACAGTCGCTCCCCTCATTTCACTGCAACCCACGTAAGCTCACTTTTGAAATAAAGTTCACCATATGGGCACACCTTCTCCCGAAGTTACGGTGCTATTTTGCCGAGTTCCTTAACCAGAGTTCTCTCAAGCGCCTTAGTATATTCTACCTGTCTACCTGTGTCGGTTTACGGTACGGTCACACATGTGAAAGTACACGAGGATTTTCCTGGAAGCATGGAATCAACCACTTTATAGCCCTTTGGGCTTCGTCATAACGCCTCGATGTTAACAAGAACCCGGATTTGCCTAAGTTCTCCATCTACACGCTTAAACCAGGACTACCAACGCCTGGATGGCCTATCCTTCTCCGTCCCCCCTTGTACTGTATCCACATCAGTGGTACGGGAATATTAACCCGTTTTCCATCGACTACGCTTTTCAGCCTCGCCTTAGGGGCCGACTAACCCTGAGCAGATTAACTTGACTTCAGGAAACCTTAGACTTTCGGCGTGAAGGTTTTTCACCTTCATTATCGCTACTCGTGTCAACATAAGCTCTTGTGATACCTCCAGCACACCTCACGATGCACCTTCTCAGGCCTACACAATGTTCTCCTACCATTCTTTCGAATCCGTAGCTTCGGTACTATGCTTGAGCCCCGTTACATTTTCGGCGCAAATTCACTAGACCAGTGAGCTATTACGCTTTCTTTAAAGGATTGCTGCTTCTAAGCCAACCTCCTGGTTGTCTCAGCAATTTCACCTCCTTTTCCACTTAGCATAGTTTAGGGACCTTAGCTGACGGTCTGGGTTCTTTCCCTCTCGACCACGGAACTTATCTCCCGTAGTCTGACTCCCGCGATTGAACTTGACGGCATTCGGAGTTTGTTAAGGGTTGGTAAGCCGGTGGGCCCCCTAGCCTAGACAGTGCTCTACCTCCGTCAGTCGATTCGCAAGGCTATACCTAAATATATTTCGGAGAAAACCAGCTATCACCGAGTTTGATTAGCCTTTCACTCCTATCCACACCTCATCCAAGCAGTTTTCAACCTACAATGGTTCGGGCCTCCATTTCGTGTTACCGAAACTTCACCCTGGACATGGATAGATCACCCGGCTTCGGGTCTACCCCATGCAACTTGACGCCCAGTTAAGACTCGCTTTCGCTGCGGCTCCACCTAACGGCTTAACCTTGCTGCATAGGGTAACTCGTTGACTCATTATGCAAAAGGCACGCTGTCACACCACATGGATGCTCCAACTGCTTGTAAGCTGACGGTTTCAGTTTCTATTTCACTCCCCTCCCGGGGTTCTTTTCACCTTTCCCTCACGGTACTGGTTCACTATCGGTCACTAGGGAGTATTTAGCCTTGGAAGATGGTCCTCCCGGATTCCCACAAGGTTTCACGTGTCTCGTGGTACTCGGGGACACCCTAGGGTGAGTCAAGATTTCGCGTACTGGATTATCACCATCTCTGATCGGCCTTTCCATACCGTTCCGCTATCCTTTCTCAATCCCATGTCGGGGCCCCACAACCCCTACACGTAAACGTATAGGTTTGGGCTCTTCCGCGTTCGCTCGCCGCTACTAGCGGAATCTCAATTGATTTCTTTTCCTGAGGGTACTGAGATGTTTCACTTCCCCTCGTTCGCCTTCAGTACCTATGTATTCAGTATTGAATGACAGAGTTTGAACTCTGCCGGGTTGCCCCATTCGGAAATCTCCGGGTCAAAGCCTGTTAACAGCTCACCGAAGCTTATCGCAGTTTTCCACGTCCTTCATCGCCTCCTAGTGCCAAGGCATCCGCCGTCAGCCCTTAGTAGCTTAACCATAAGTCTTTTATAAACTAAGTTA
>NZ_JAFFQA010000102.1 GCF_016919065.1 Desulfobulbus rhabdoformis
CTGAATTTCTTTTTTTGGGAGACGCTGAGATGAGGTAAAACGCCCCCCAAAAAATGAATTATTTGATGGTGTTATTATACACAATTTTGATAAAAATTCAGCAAGTTAAATGATTCCCAAAGTAGAAGTAATCGATGAACTTAATCCGGTTCTTCGGGGTTTTGCCTTTTACTTTCGCATAGCGAATTGTAAAGGCCAGTACGTGCAGTTGGCAAGGTGGATACGGAGAAGACTACGAGCGATTCAGCTCAAACTCTGGAAGAAACCGGGGAAATTGCATAGACGCCTGCGTCAGCTGGGGTACAAGGGGACATTCGTTTTTATTCGGATGAACTCCTGGCACAATGCAGCCAGCCCACTGGCTCACTATGCTCTGCCCAACAGCTACTTGCATCAACAGCTAGGTATGTTTGACCTCAGTGCTGTAACCACAGGTATTCGTGTTTTCGAACAGAAAGGAAAATAAACAGGAGCCGTATACGAGGCCCGTACGTACGGTTCTGTGAGAGGGATGAGGCAAGTATGATCAACTTGCCTCACCCTACTCGATATCGATCATGTCACCGACTTTCCCGCACAAAAAAGAATTGTTGAATCCGTGAGCATTCATCGGCGTGTCAGCTTCGTTGTTTGTGACATGCTGATAAAAGCGCAATTTATTTATTGGCTCACCCTCCATTTGTCGATCTGGATTTTGACCATCCCCCTCTCTTTAATTAACCTACCCGGTGTCCTCGCATCCCTCCTCCTATATCTATAGTGTCGTTGAAATTCGTGAATTCGAAAGGAAAGAATAAATTCCAGACAATTTTATTCAGATAGAATTCGAGCGAAAACCTGACTTCAGGATAGGGGTAATTAAAACCTACATGGATTCGTCCCATCTTCAAACACCTCTGAGTACTCATGGTTAATACTCCTTCCCAATTTCAACGAGAACGGAAAAATTAATTTATCATTAATCAGCAGGCTATTGTTTGCCGTGAAGCCATTGCAGTGAAAGGGATCTGTTTATTTTTATAAAAAAGTCTGGATTCTAGTTAAGAAAAATTATTTGCAAACAATCGGGAAATGTCATATCCCAAATAGGGAATTGAAAAGGTTTTTCCTTTTTAAAGATGCCGAAATATAAACAATGGATTTGTATCTAGAGCCCTGAATCCGTGACGCCCTCGGACAGACCACCGTGTTTAGGTCGGTCGAGTGCGATTACCAGCCTTGCAGACTGGTGCTGTTGTTTATACGCCGTACGCTACGGTTATTTTAGCGTCTTGTTCATTGAAAATTCCTCAAGTTAGCATGGTGAAGACGTGACTTTCATGTATCGTATTGAATTAATTGTAGAATTAACAGCTAAACAGCCATGGCCACGCGAGCATACACAAAGCTGAATGCGGTGAAAGCAGGGCAATGCCGGCTGAAACGCAATTTTAATCGCCTGCCGCTGCAGCTCAGCCTTGCTGCCAAATACATCAATTCTTGAATTACGGTTCGCAGTCTTCTTCGTTTGGCCGAATGCCGCACCGGTCCGAAAGGTGCGATCAGGCCCGCTTGCCCGATAAAACGAAGGATGTTGTAAGCAAAAGCCCTAATGTCATGACAAGGGCGTTGGTGGCAAACTTGCCGCTCGGAAGTCGTTCGAGATCTAAATCGTTCTTGAACTCGCTATGGAACTGTTCCGAGGTCGCATGCTGACGATAGAGTTCAATTACATCTTCTGCGGCCATCGCAAGGTCGGTCCACCAACCCTCAAGGGTAATATCAGGCTCGAGAAGAAACTGTCCCGTTTTATTGATGGTCCGTTCGGTCACACGAACGATACGCTTTAAGGCATAGGTGGTGCCTTTGACAGCTTTATGCTCCTCCGCGACAATGGTGCAAACACGTTTCCCTTTTCTGCGCGTCTTCACTTCCCCCTGGGCAAACACCTTGTCGCGCTGGGCTATGGAGTCGTTCTGCCTTGGGTTCCACTTGACGATGTAGTGTGCATTGTCGGCGTCCTCCAGGGCGACCATCGTTGCCTGAATCTGCGCGAACGAGCAGTGGTTGGCTGGTGAGCTCTCGAGCATTGGAAATCACGCGCTTGATGAATTCAACAAACCCATTTTGGCTATGCTGGCTTCCGGGGCGCAGTTCCACTTCAAGGCACCAGCCTTCTTTACCGAGATAGGCTGCCATGGGAGCATAACCATCGTAGTTTTTGCAGGTACGACTCACGCCTTCTTTCTTGGTCTTGGAATTATCCTGGGGGAAAACATCCACATCCAAAGGGATAAGACCGCTCCGGTAGCCAGAAATTGGGGCTTCAAGGCGTTTGAGCATGGTCCGCGAACAACGATTAATTGTCGAAACAAGACGAGTCCCGGACTCATCGAGACGCTGCCGCAACCGCTCGACCGAAGGAATACGGCCGATACCAAGGGATTGCTTGAAATAATCGTCCTCTCGCATTGAGGCGATGGACTGATAGTCACTCTTCGATCTCGGCAATGTAGTCCCTCTCCTTGGCCATGTGGCCAACTTGCCGACAAAGGTCGCTTAGACGCACTTATCCTCTTCCCTTTTCAGATAAAACCGAAGGGGCTGCTCTTTGACAGTTCTGCTGAATGACTTGAACGCTAACCGCCGAGCCAGTCTCTCTCCATCACAATATATCCGCCTGGGC
>NZ_JAFFQA010000103.1 GCF_016919065.1 Desulfobulbus rhabdoformis
GCAAATGCCGGTTTTTCCCTTCTACTCTCGGATCAATTAAATTTTCGAAATGGGAAATAATGTCTGGCTGCTGTTTTTTCATGCCCCTTCTCCAAGTAAGTGATTTTTGAAGGGTAATATATAGAGGCTATGCGAGTAGAATTGAATAATAAATCGATTTTATTCGTATTTTTTCGCTGGTCGAAAATAATTCGATTCTAAATGGGCCTAGTCAGGACATTTTGATGCGCTTGCCCTGGGTCCTTGGCCCTCTGGTGTTAGGCCCGAGGCCGCAATTAAAAAAGGAATTTACTCGACAAGAGCCTATTGCACCAGATCACCAGGGCACTCACAATTTTTTGTATTTTATGTTGATTCAAAAAGACAACCTTTCCATGAACATGGAAAACCATTAACAGAAGGGTATATTACAAAAATCGGTCAGTTTCCATCCTATGCAGATTCTAATATATCAGCAATTAATAAATATAGTCCAGTACTTGGAGAAGAAAAGAGGCGTGAGCTAGTACGAGCAATAGGACTTGCTTCACACGGAATAGGCATAGGAGCATACGTCTATCTTCGTAGAATATTTGAGTCACTTGTCGAAGAAGCACATCAACAAGCACTAGGAAGCAATAATGAGTTTGATGAAGCTGAATACCAACGTGGCAGAATGAATGAAAAAATTTTGTTTCTTCATGATTATTTGCCAGTCACTATTTATGAAAACGCTGGTCTATATGCAATTCTGAGTATAGGCATACATGAGCTGTCCGAAGCAAAATGTACCGAGAATTTTGAAATTTTGAGATCTGGAATAGAACTCATATTAAATGAGAAGCTTCGGAATCATCAGGATTCAATTAATAAAGAGAGAATTGCAAAAGCAGTAAATAAGCTTAGAAGCGAAATACAAAAATGAGTTAACGAACCGGCTTCACGCGGACCCCGCAAACAGCGCGGGTCCGGTGAGCCGGACGTTAGCTGCTTGAGGGGAGAGAGCACATGGGGCTTCACGTACATAATCTCGGAAATCTTCCGAACACGGATGATGGAAGAGACTACTTCATTTACGTTCTGGATTACGGATGGAAGGAGCCGCTCACGGATGCACTAGTGGCCAACTTCACAAACATGGCACGAATGGCGTCGCAAACGAGGTCTGTAGTCGTAGCCGGAATCGAGCCCATTCACTTTGCAAACGATGTCTTTTCGTGGCACGGAATCAACGGTGAAGATGGAGAGCGGATCCTTCCGGCCATTCTCATAACGACCCTTACGCCGTCATATTTCAAGAAACATAATGACGAGTATCGAAGGTCAGGTGAAATCAAAGACAAACTGTTGTTGATCCCAATAAAGGCTGCTTGCAAAACGACAGATGACGTGATCCAACTGATCAAATCCATATTCAACGATATCAAGGAAAAGAAGAAGCTTTCTGGATTCGCTGTGGCAAAGACCATCAACAAGAATGGACTCCGCCGGCTCGCAGATGCCGTAATTCTCGAACCGAATCTGTCGGGGGTTGGGTTTGATCTTCGTAAATTATTCCAGACAGTCAGCTAACAAGCCCATGGACTCCGACAACCAAAAGCTCGTTCCTTCGTCGCTCCGCTTCCGGCTGCGGGTTATGGGCGGCGTTGGCAACAAAAAGGATAGATATGAATAAATTATCTGGAGATTGGACCGGAAAAATTCTTGGTACTAATAATGCTGATATTTTTGTAGAAATCAAGGATGATGAAGGGGTTTTGTCAGGAACAGTTCGAATAAATGATCCTATGTATGGCACATCTGTTTACACATATCGTGGAAAAAAAGATGGCTTATCTTTGAATTTTGAAATGGATCCAACACCAGATAGTTTTCAGCAAAATAAAACACACACGGTTATTGTTGACGGGCGTCCTATTAAGGTACAAACACACGGTGTGAATCTTGGTCATGTCACAGTAGATGGTACTGTTATCGAAAGTAACCGAATAGAGGGAAAATGGGTGTCAAGCATCGGAACCGGTGGAGCTTTCTGGATAGTTAATGCAACTGGCAATGTTGAGACAGCATCTAAATATCCTGGAAATCAATTGGACAACGTTGCATTCATAATGATGAGTATTTCTTCTGAAAACCCAGAACTAGAAGACTCCCTTAATGCAATAAAAAGAGCGACATCTCAACATGGTATCGAAGGCGTTCGAGTTGATGAAATTGAACATTCAAAAAAGATTACTGACGTAATCCTCGAAAAAATAAAAAAATCAAGGTTTTTAGTATGCGACATAACAACTGAGCGCCCTAACGTGTACTATGAGCTTGGGTATGCACATAGAAGTGGCCCCGGAAATTTGGACAAGCCCTTAAGTGGAATTTCTGCTACCACTGATGCCTATAGATGGGCACAACATGGAGCAGAAAATGGCAAAAGGAAAACGACGAAAACATACTGCGGCATT
>NZ_JAFFQA010000104.1 GCF_016919065.1 Desulfobulbus rhabdoformis
AATTCTGGCTTTGAATTCCGGTGTGTGCTTTCTCTTTTGCTTTTTCATAATCCCTCTTCTTTAACATGATGAAGGAACGATGGATAGGTTAGCCAAAGGGGTGGTCCGGATTCTTGGGACCGTCTCTGAGCAAGTGCGGCCAATACCATTAGAGCAGCGCTCATCGCAGGCAGTTTATATTTGAAACGTTGGATATTGGGTGTCCTCATATGGATTTCCTCGTTGGTATTTCGAGATCACGCTCACCGGGACAGTGCTACAGGAACGATGCAGAAGAGGACGCTTAGGGGGGAAGAGTTTCTGCGTCTGCTTCTTCAACATATCCTGCCAAACGGGTTTAGGCGACTGCGCGAATATGGATTTCTGCACGGGAATGCCAAGAAAATCCGTATGCTGGTCCAGTTGGTCCTGCACGTCGTTATCAGGCCACAGTCGCCTCGCCCCCGACCAGTGTTTACTTGCCCATGCTGCAATCAGCCGATGCGCATAGTGGGATTTAGAAATGACTATCGCCACCCCGGGTAACCTTTAAGCGAGACGCCGCTTCACCGCCAAGAAGCACACGGGAGGAAAACTCTTTTATGAACAGCGAGCCGTTTTTTAACGCCTGATACAGGCGAATGCATTCCTACGTCCTGCGTTCAGCACTACCATCCTGGTAGTGCTTCCAGCATATTACAGAGCAATATTTATTTCCTTTGTGAGACCGGGCTTGTCCAACCCCGGATAGATTGTGGTTCGTTCGAGCCTCACTCACACAATCTATCCTTATTCGTTATTGGCTGTTTTTATTTGATTTTTTATGATTTTTTGTCTTCAAAAAATATTTAAGTTCCTGTCCCGAGACCATAAATAGTTCCTATAAGTAGCCAAGTAATAATGCCTGCTATCGCTAGTATTTGGCCATGGATTTTTCTTAATTTAATAAACCCATAAATAACAGCAAGTAAGGAAATCACCAGACCTAGAATTATTAGAATTTTTGTTAAAGATGGACATGGATATTCAATAGCCATTGGGATACCGATACTACCACCCAATAAGAACATTATAGGGAGCCATGGATCGCCTTGAGAAATCATTGAAATGACGAACAAGACGCACAAAATTGTCCCTAACACTATAAAAATACGTTTGATTTCTCAATCTCCTTTTTCTTCATATAACGCTCGGCTCACCGGCGCGTTTTTTGCGTCTGGTGAAGCCGATTGTTGTGAAATCATTTGAATTTTGCAAAGGTTAAAATTGAATCCAAGTTTTTCATCACAAGATTCTTCGCTCTACGGAACGATTTTTCATGTTCTTCCGAGATCCTTGGTTTTCCATCTACAACTTCTATTCCTTGGGAGTGGTCATAATGAAGAAATTTAGCAGAGGGAAGATGTCTCTCGTAACCATCAAGTCCTTGCGGATAGCAATGATTATCCCATGCTTTTTTTATCTCTGCTCTGTCTCTTTCGCTGAGGTAAGCCTGAAAACGAATGATGGCGTTGTAATGCCGAACATACCCTTTGTTGAAAATATCACTAAAGTCGGTTTCGATAGTGCTCTCTTCAACTATCCTTATTTCATCGGTGAAAGAACACCGAAACTCGGAAGCGGATTTATTGAACTCGGTAAGTCTTATATTTTCTTTGATTCGGTCAATCGCGAGGCGATGTTCGACAATGGCACGACAAAGAAAGCCGAGAACACCGCCAACAGAGAGCCCAATAGCACCAGAAATGTACTCAGCGAGATTGTCCATAATCAAATTTTCTCATTCTCTCTTGGTTTTATAGTGGCATCTGTATTTGCTATTTTCGCTCTTGATATCTATCCGCGTTGGCTGGCAAAGAAGAACGGCCTTTATTATGGGTTTGCACAACCAGTAATTATCCGGAAGACTGACATGAGTATCCCTCAACGGATTCCTCACCTTATAGCCAGCCTTATCCCTGTTCTAAATATACTATAAAATTAGATATATATGGCATATTTATAAAAACATGCTCGTGCTCCCCTTCCTCCGGGTAACACCACCAAAAATCATATTACTGCCAAATTTTCTTCACGATACCAGTGCCCGTTATGCTGGTTGTGCCATAGCAGAAAATCTCTAATTCTCGGAGTTACGTAGTCGAGTAGCCCAGGGGAATCGCACCCCCAGGCCCTCACAGATCCGGACGTGAACCTCTCAATTCATCCGGCTCCTCATGGGGTGCATCCGCTACTTATGGCATTATTTAACCCGCCGGATCCTTTTTGGGCGTGATGCTCTCTGCTGCTTTGCGTTTTGTTCATACTCCTCGAAAAAGGAATCGAATTTTGAATTGTACTTGGCAC
>NZ_JAFFQA010000105.1 GCF_016919065.1 Desulfobulbus rhabdoformis
CATCGGATAGGACGGAAGCCTTGCGGCTCCCGCCCCTCCTCAGAACCGTACGAGCGAGTTTCCCCGCATACGGCTCAAGCACTCTGTAAGACTCTTTTGAGGAGTCCGGAGATTATTGGCTATTTGGCTGTACAAGGCGAATATTGCTAGCCTTGCTCCGCATGACAAAGTATTGTTTATATGTTGGATCATAAGGAGTTGCATGCCCTTTGATCTTTATATACCGTACTCTGGCCACGTCTACCATACGTAATAGATACACGGTGGCTTTATTGCCGGTGATATCTATATATTGCACAGAAAAATTCCAGTTGCGCTTCTTGGTAGATCGGATGTATTTCTTCTTGAGCCATTTCACACTTTTATTTGGATGTCGTCGACGCATCCAGCGTGTCAGGGCATTGAAGACGACGTAGTCAATCTTGTAGAAGGTTTCGGCAGACTGTATGTAGCGATGATACATGGCCCAGCCAAATATTTGCTGGTTGAGCTTTTTAATCATCTCTGCCGCCGAGTCGCCGTTGAATGATTTGACAGTTTCTTTCAGCTTGTCGCAGCAGCGTTTCACTGCTTCTTTGGCTGGTGTGATTTTCATTTTGTTGTTGTACTTGCGTACATTTTGACTCAGAAAATCGAAACCGTCTTCAATTCGGGTAATGTGCGTTTTCTCCTCGGAGAGAATCAAACCTCTTTCATGAAGAAACGCTTTTATCACCGGAGTGACCTCCTCAACCAGTATTTCTTTGCTCGCTGCGGTGACGATAAAATCGTCGGCATATCTGACAAAGTTGACCTTCTGGCCTGGTCCGGCTGCCCCATTCCTGATTGCAGCCTCCATTCCGTCCAGCGCCATGTTGGCCAATGTTGGTGAGATGATTCCTCCCTGCGGCGTACCTGCTGTTATTGGAAAAATCCTGCTTCCCTGCATATATCCACAGGACAGCCAGCGATCAAGCATATGCCTGTCTATTGGAATATTTTTCCGTAGCCAGTCATGGCTAATTCCGTCAAAGCAGGCTTTAATGTCACCTTCAAGAATCCATCTCGCAGATTGCCGTTTGGCAAGTGCGCAGAAGCACTGGCCAATGGCGTCCCGGCACGCCCTGTAGGGACGAAACCCATATGAATTAGGGTCTGCGCCCATCTCTGCCACTGGTTCCAGAGCTAGCAGATGCAGAGCCTGCTGTGCCCTGTCCTTCATGACCGGGATACCCAGAGGGCGTTTACCTTGGTTTTTCTTTGGGATGAAAACACGTCTTAAAGGAAGGGCGCGGTACCCCCGCCGAGACAGGGAAAGTGCGCCTTTCATTCTGGAAGCGGGGTCCAACCAGACCTCGCCATCTATTCCAGGAGTTTTGGCGCCCTTGTTGGTGGACACCCTTCTAACAGCCAAAAGCTTTGCATTGATGGAGTGGGTAAGCAGCCATTGCAGCGCTTTCACTTTATTCCATCTTTGCTCCTTAACCGCCTTCGCAATACGCATTTGAAGCCTTTTTACCTCGCGATAAACGACATCCCAGTTGATAAGGCGCCACGATAAAGCGTGATCTGGAAGCGCACCAGTCGCAGTGACTGTCATTTGCTTTCTCCCATCAGAAGGTTCTTCAGATTCTCTTACGAGTGAGCACCCGCCAAAATTCAGCTCCCTTTCGGGCCGGAAAGAGTTCCGTATCCTCTCCATTACAGAAAGGCTTTTGCTTGGTAAGGCGTCTTGCACCTGCAACACCATCGTCCTGCCTTACGGTTGGATTTGCCATAAATGGCGATGTTACAAGCTTACCACGTTCCACAATAAATACTGTTAACTGACTTAGGTCCACTCCGTATACCGGCGGCGCAACATCCGCGTCAGGGGTAGGCTATAAACTCCTGACCTGACCGCATACCTTTTGATCAAGCCTGTCAGCCATTTTGGCTTGTGCCTGTTTACGATACTGCAAGTGTTTGCATATGCTGACCATATCAGTCAATCCTAGCCCTAATCCGGATATGGCTTCCAGAAGAACAATCCACTCACGCTTCATGTCCTGACCTCACATCTTCTGAGATCCTCGGTACATTGTCAGGAGGGCTTCACACCCCGTCATCAGCGCAACGGCAGCATGCCTCCCTAGGATGCCGGTGGCGGAACACCGGGTTTCCACGATATTTTTTTCCACGTGGAAACATATATTTAAAGCGACTTCGTGTCGCGAATAGCCGTCAGGCTAAG
>NZ_JAFFQA010000106.1 GCF_016919065.1 Desulfobulbus rhabdoformis
CGGGCATGTTCCACCGCGAGGTGCTCTACATCTCCCGCGACCAGTTCGAGGAACTGCGGGCGGAGCTGTGGGAACTCTCCAAGGCCATGCTCGACGCCCGTCGGCGCGACACCTTCTACCGCAACACCAGCTACTGCTTCCAGTACGGAAGGCCCTGCGCCTACTTCCAGCTCTGCCGCTCGGGCGGCAACCCCAACGTCATCGAAAACCATTTCCAACGGATCGCCCCGCACGAAGAGCTGCGGGACGGAGCCGGTGAAGACGCCGCTCCGGTGTTTTGAAATCCCAACCATAAGGAGACGAAGCCATGCTTCCCAAGACCAAAAGCAAACCCAAACACACACTCTCGGACCTCACCGCCCTGGTGTACGGCCCGAGCAAGATCGGCAAGAGCACCTGGTGCTCCAAGGCCGATGACGCACTGTTCCTGGCGACCGAGCCGGGCCTGAACGCCCTGGAGGTGTTCCAGACCCCGATCACCTGCTGGGACGATCTTCTGCAGGCCTGCGCGGAGATCGCCGAGGGCAAGCACGAGTTCAAGACCATCGTCGTCGACACGGTGGATAACGCCTACAAGATGTGCTCGGACTACGTCTGCAAGAAATTCAAGATCGAGCACGAATCCGACCTGGGCTACGGCAAGGGCTACGCGCTGATCAACAACGAGTTCCAGCGCGTCATCAACAAGCTCGCCTTCCTGCCCTATGGGCTGATCCTGATCTCCCACTCCCAGGAACGGGACATCGAGACCCGGACCGGCAAACACACCCGCATCGTGCCGACGCTGCCGGAAAAGGCGCGGAAGCTGGTCACCGGTCTGGTGGACCTGATCCTGTTCTGCGACCTGGACATGAAAACCGGCGAGGACGGCAAGCCGGTATGGCAGCGCGTGATGCGCACCAAGCCCAGTCCCAATTACGACGCTGGTGACCGCACCGGCCGACTCCCCGAAGTCATTCCCCTCGATTTTTCGAGCTTCGTGAAAGCGTTCAACAACACGGCAACCGGAGCTGCGGCGAGTGCCGCCCGGCCGAAGCCGGAGCCGACCGCGAGTGCGGCGGCGAAACCTCAACAGTAAGGAGATCCGACCATGGAACACTACGAAAACCAATCCAGCAGCAACCTCGACCTGGCGCAGTTCGACGACGCCTTTGAAACCGCCGAAGTCGAGGAACGCGAGTTCGAGGCCGTCCCCGACGGCAAGTACCAGGTCAACGTCGACCGGGTCGAACTGACCCGCGCCCAGACCTCGGGCAACCCCATGCTCAAGTGGACCCTGCGCATTCTCGCGCCGACCCACAAGGGCCGTCTGCTCTGGCGCAACAACGTCATGGCCAGCAACGAGAACATCAAGTGGCTCAAGCAGGACCTCTACACCTGCGGGCTACAGCTTCAGAAGCTCTCCGACCTGCCGGGCCACCTCGAGCAGCTTCTCAACATCAAGCTGGAGGTGACCAAACGCACTCGCGGTGAAAACGAGAACATCTACTTCAACCGTCGCATTGTCATGGCCGACGATGCCGGAGCTCCCGGCGCGGCGATGGACGACATGATCCCGTTCTGATGATGGACCGGATCACCGTTGTCGTCGACACCCGCGAACAGGAGCCCTACAGCTTCGATAGTGACAAGGTTTCGGCGGTTCGCAAGGCGCTGCCCGCCGGTGATTACTCACTGGTCGGCCTTGAGGAACGGGTGGCGGTGGAGCGCAAATCCCTGACGGATTTCGTCTCCACCGTCATCCGGGGGCGAAAGCGGTTTCACCGCGAGCTAGAAAAGCTCTCCGCCTACGAATCCGCCTGCGTGGTTGTCGAATGCAACTTTCGCGATCTGGTCGATGGCCGCTACCGAAGCGATGCCCACCCGCACGCGCTGATCGGAACGGTCGCCTCCATCGTCGTCGACTTCGGTGTCCCCGTCTACTTCTGCTCGGACCGGCAGGCCGCCTGCCGTTTTGTCGAGGAGTACCTGACACGTTTTCACCGGAGGATCGCGAGATGCCAAAAAGAAATGAGAGTAACCCGGCGCGACTCCGGGGAAGAATAGAGCGCGTTTACTATGCCGGACCCAAGTTCTCCGCAGGCCGACTGCTCACCCCGACCGGTGAGGAAGTCCAGTTCGCGGGCAATTTGTTCGCCCGGGAAAATCAGCCTGTGGTCCTGCTCGGGTCGTGG
>NZ_JAFFQA010000107.1 GCF_016919065.1 Desulfobulbus rhabdoformis
CGGTTGTGCGCCAGGCAAAGCTCTGGCTGTCCTGGTGGCTGCGATGCCACCCGCGGTAATTGCCTGTTCACCGCGAAATCGCCGGTTCGGCGTGTAGGGGCAACCCGAATCGTCAAGCAGAACCGGAAAAGGCCGTAAGGTCAGATAGAGTGCAGGCCGTAACTTTAGTGAACTCGATTCGGCCTCGTTACAGGAGTGGCGGCGGCGACCCTCCAACTGAAAGGGGAAGCCTGCAATCGGCACGGGAGGAGAACAGGAGCCTCGTGCCTTGTCGTCCGGGGTGTTTGGAGGCGGCATGTACTCAAAGGATCGCCAGGGAACCTGGGAGACCCGGCGGGTCGGACAGGGCGGCAAGTAGCCTGAGTTCAAATGCAGGCAGGGAATACATAACCTGCTTTGCAGACCCGGCCGGGAGTCGGACCTGCCCATAGTAGTGAAGAAGCGGGGTAACTCCCGTGGAGCGAAGGGGCAGGACTTTGATCGTGTTTCTATCAATGGAGGAAGTCCCGCTTGGAGTACCATGCAATTGCTCCCACTACGGAAAAGAAGGCAAGGGCGGATTTTGGCCTGAGCCCGAAAGTCTCTCTTCTGCGAAAGAAACTGGGCCATAAGGCCAAGCAAGAACCGGAGTTTCGATTCTATGCTCTGTACGACCGGGTATATCGCCCGGATGTGCTGCAAAGTGCCTGGAATAGGGTGTATGCTAACCGTGGCGCAGCCGGGGTGGATGGAGTGAGTCTGCAATCCATCAAGGAAGGTACGGGAGGAGTGTCCGGCCTGCTGGATACAATACAGCGGGAACTGCAGGGCAAGACCTACCGGCCCATGGCTGTAAAACGGGTGTATATCCCGAAGGCAAATGGGAAGATGCGGCCGCTTGGCATCCCGACCGTCAAGGACCGGGTTGTGCAACAGGCGGTGTTGCTGATCCTTGAGCCAATTTTTGAGGCAGACTTCGAGGACTGTTCGTACGGATTCCGACCGGGCCGTAAGGCTCATGACGCCGTTGGTGAGATTCAACGGACGCTCAAAGCTGGCTTTTGTGCAGTCCTGGACGCGGATTTGAGCAGCTATTTTGACACGATAGACCACAACAAGCTGATGCAGTGTGTTGAGCGTCGCATAGCGGATCGATCCGTGTTGAAGTTGATCAGGATGTGGCTGGAAAGTGAAATCGTGGAAGAAGACGGCACTGGTGGCCGCAAGGTCAGCCGTTCCCGTAAAGGGACGCCACAGGGAGGAGTTATATCCCCCCTGTTGGCGAATCTCTTTCTCCATGAATTTGACAAACGTTTCCACGCTCCAGAAGGACCCCGTTCCTTTGCCAACGCACGGCTTGTGCGCTACGCAGATGACTGGGTAATCATGGCTCGTTACATTGGTCCTCAAATTCATGGATTTGTGAAGACGACCTTGGAAAGCCTTGACCTGATCTTGAATCGAGACAAAACGAAAGTGGTTGATCTAAGAAAAGCAGGAGAAAGTTTTGACTTCCTTGGTTTTACCTTCCGGTTTGATCGTAGTCTGCACGGAACCGGTCGGTATTTGAATGTGGTTCCCTCGGCGAAAAGCCTGAAACGGGCGCGCGCCAGGATCCATGATATGACCATACGAAGGATAACGGCTCCGGTGCAGGAAGTGATTGGTAACGTCAACCGCTTCCTGCTTGGTTGGGGAAACTATTTTGCCTTTGGTTATCCTCGGCTTGCTTTCAAGAAGATTGACTGGTACGTGCAGACACGGTTTCGTCGCTTTGTCAGGACGAGGAGCCAACGGCGTTGCCAGCATCTTGACGGTCCTTCGCTGTATCAGGCGTTGCGGTCCAATGGGCTGGTTTACTTGCATGAAAGAGCCTTCAACTCCTTGCGAATGCCTTTGGCAAGAGATCATCGGTGAGCCGGATGCGGGAAAACCGCACGTCCGGTTCGACGAGGGGGCGCTGATGTCACCAGGAGATCTTCTGATATGGAGTAGCCGCGTGCGGCGAAACATAATCGTTGGTTCTTGGTAATAATCAGCGCTCTACTCTACAC
>NZ_JAFFQA010000108.1 GCF_016919065.1 Desulfobulbus rhabdoformis
GGTCGCCACCTCAACCAGCACGATCTGGATGAAATTCGTCAGATCACTGCCGACCATTGGGATAAGGGGCGCACGGCGATCTCAAAAATTCTCTGCCAGCGGTGGCAATGGCGACAACCTAATGGCCAGTTGAAGGACATGGCCTGCCGGAGCCTCCTGCTCACCCTGGAGAAAAAAGGCGAACTCACTCTACCGCCCCGGCTGCAGGAAACCTATCGTTTCCCGCGGCGGGCAGATCGCCGTACCTATGCAATTGACACCACGGAAATGGCTGGTGCTGTTTCTGCGTATGGCTCTTTGACAATCAAGATGGTTCGTCAAAGCCCCGATGAAGGGCTTTGGGATTACCTGATTGACCGTTATCATTATCTGGGCTCCCCCTGGATCGTCGGCTCATCGCTGAAGTATCTCGCCTACCTTGACGATCGGCTGGTGGCCTGTCTCGGTTGGGGCTCCGCCGCCTGGAAAGTGGCATCTCGCGATCAACTGATTGGCTGGAATCGTGAGCAGCGGGAACGCAACCTGTCCCAAGTGGTGAACAATGTTCGCTTCCTTATCCTGCCCTGGGTCAATATTCGTCATCTGGCCTCCAAGGTTTTGGCTCTCAACACTCGCCAGCTGGAGCGGGATTGGTTCTCCTTTTACCGGGAGCCCATCTGCCTGCTGGAGACTTTTGTGGAGACGGGGCGCTTCCAGGGAACCTGTTACCGGGCCGCCAACTGGGCCAAAGTGGGCGAAACCACCGGTCGCGGTAAATATGACCGCCACTACCAACGAAATGAGCCGGTGAAGGCTGTCTTCCTTTACCCGTTGAACAAAAAGTTCAGGGAGCAGCTACGTGGCTGAAGAATATACGCCCCTGGACCTCCAGATCAGCGACGCCGAGCTAGAACGGTTGCCCCCTTCGGCTCTGCGACTAATTATCCGCACACTGCTGGATCATATCGCCAGGCAGGACCAGCGAATACGAGAACTGGAGGCCGAGGTCAGGCAACTCAAGGCCAGGCTTGACCAAAACTCGTCCAATTCCAACAAGCCGCCCTCATCCGATTCGCCCTACCAGGAAAACACGCCTAAACCCAGCAAGAGGATATCCGGTGGGCGCAAGGGCCACAAAGGGCACCGCCAGCAGCTCATGCCACCGACAAAAACCGAGATCGTTCATCCTGGCCCGTGTACCTGTGGCTGCCGGACGTTTACCAAGTTACGTCCTTACCACACCCATCAGCACATCGAGTTGCCTGAAATTGCGATGACCGTCATTCATTTCATCCTCTACCGGGGCAAGTGCTGCAACTGCGGGAAAACCGGCAAAGGATATACACCAAAAAGATTTCGAGCCGGCTTTGGCCCACGACTTTGTGCCCTTGTAGCCGAGATCGGCGGCATTGAGGGGAACAGTCGACAGGCTATCCAGTCTTTTTGCTCCTCGGTGCTGGGCATCAGTATCAGCCTTGGAGCCATCCAGAATATTATCGACCGGGCCTCCAAAGCAATCCACCCTCATTACGAGGCCATCGGCGAAAAGGCACATGCTGCCAAGGTCAACCATGTTGACGAAACCCCATGGAAAAACAACGGCAAGCTCAACTGGCTCTGGGTAATGGCCAGTTCGGTAGTCGCCTATTTCATGGTCCACACCCATCGTTCCAAGGACGCCTTTGCGTCTTTGGTCGGAGGTTGGGAAGGCATCCTGGTCAGTGACGGCTATCGGTTGTATCAAAACTGGGTGCATGCCCGCCAAACCTGCCTGGCCCACCTGATCCGCCGGGCCAAGGGAATGGCCGAGCGAAAAGATCCCGAACTTGCTCGATGTGGAGCCTGGGCCAGAGATGAATTACGCCGTCTCTGCAGGATGGCCAAGGATCCACCAACAAAAGCCGAGTGGAACGCATTTTATGCCCGGCTCAACCGGTTGATCGCGCTGTATATCGATTCCGACAGTGAAGCGGGGAAGCTTGTCCGCCATCTCGATACGGAAATGGGTTCATTATTTACCTTC
>NZ_JAFFQA010000109.1 GCF_016919065.1 Desulfobulbus rhabdoformis
TTTCGAGCCCAAACCTAATGACCGTTTCGATATTGAGCCTTAAACCGGCTGCGCAGCCTGCCGGTGTTGCTGGACTTTCAGTCCGCGATTTTAAACCCACCGATCTTCAAGTCGGTGGTTGTTTAGTAGTGGAGTGGAGACATCAAAACTTGTTTCCTTAGTATTGTAGGAGCTGTATTCAGCAGTTGCACCTCCCTCTGTAGTGTTGGATGGATCTTTAGTAACTATATTGATAACACCACCCATTGAGTCTTTTCCGTAGATTGTCCCCTGCGGTCCTCTTAAAACCTCAACTCTTAAGATGTTTGATACGGTTTTGTCAAAACCCCACATGTGGCTATAAGGGACTCCATCTATGTAAATTACCATCGGACTAGTGCTGGTAAAAGTAGAACTATTGAGTCCTCTAAAGTTTATAGTTCCAGTTGAGCTGAGATTTGGAATGAATTCTATCAATTCTCTTACATCTTTTATCCCCCTTTCCTCAATCTCAACATCAGTCATAACCGTAATGCTTTGTGGTATATCTTTGATGTCTTCTTCAATTTTATTTGCCGTTACTGTTACACTATCTAAAGTTATGGTATCTTTTGCATAAATAATATTTTCAAAAAGTAATGATGCTGTAATGGATAAACTGATCGCTTTTAGTTTGTTCATAGTCTTGCTTTCTTTAGTTATGAGTGTCTTGAATAATGAGATTTTTCAATCGAGCTAAACGCGAAATAGTATTACCTGATTCCTGTGAAAGGAGGCTAATGGTAGCCGAAGAGATTTTAATGATTGCCGAACTTTTTACGTCTAGATTGGGAATTCCAGATCATTCCGGTCAACTTCTCTCGGAGAGGAGCGACGCTTCGTAGGGTAACAGCTTACGCCTTCCCTTTTTTTTCATCGTGCTGAAAATGTGGGCATGTTTGCCCAAATTTTCCGAAGTGGCAAATATGGACGAGTTGGAAGCAAGAGAGGTGAGGGCTAAAGAAAAATTCTGGCAGGGAGATGTCGCTGGCCGACATGTATCCGGTCGGGTTCAGCTAATGTGCTGTATGTTCAGCAGTACCATCACCTACGGGTGCATCCGCTACTTATGGCAAATTGTTCGAACCACACTTCAGGTAGACGTCAGCATGGGAAATTGGCCCATACTGCGGGCGGCGAACTTTTTAATTCCATAAGCTTCGGATGCTCCCATCACCTACCTGGCTCTCTTTGGGGCTGGCGAGAAAAATATTTGGATGAAGGCAAGCTTGCCCTGAAGGACGACAAAAAGGTGATAGGAAAATGACAGCGTCACTTAGCTCCGACCACCTGACAAGATCATTGGAGTAGGTGGCCGGATACCCTGGAATACACAGGTAGCTATCAGAAGACCTATAATAGCGTTTGGCTCACTGGAATTTCACCTGCTAGAGGAAGTGCGAGCGGGCGGAACATTTCAAACATTCCCGCGGATTCATCTTGTATTGTTCTTTGAAGGCACTGGAAAAATGGCTCAGGCAAGAATAGCCCACAAAACAGGAGGCTTCGGTTACATTCATTTTTCCCGTCGTCAAAAGCTGGCGGGCCTTTTCGAGGCGCATATCCCGGAGGCACCCGAAAACCGTGTTGCCGAACAGGGCTTTGAATCCACGATTCAACTTGCAATGGTTCATGCCTGCAATTTTTGCCAGATCACACAGGCTTGGCGGGTTGGCAAGATCCTTTTGCATGACCTCCCTTACATGACAAAGCCTGTCGATCTCCGATGACTGAAAATGTCTTGCCGAGCGGTCGTTACTGTTTGTTTGATTAAGGGAATCTAGTATTAAGTCAATAAGTTCCAGTGATTTTGCTTCAAAATATAGTTTCCTGTGGGATAGATCTAAAGAGACGGTCCCAAGAATCCGGACCACCCCTTTGGCTAACCTATCCATCGTTCCTTCATCATGTTAAAGAAGAGGGATTATGAAAAAGCAAAAGAGAAAGCACACACCGGAATTCAAAGCCAGAATT
>NZ_JAFFQA010000010.1 GCF_016919065.1 Desulfobulbus rhabdoformis
GGGTGGGGGGGGCGCTCCCTGTGTGAAGAGGAAGGCACCCTTTGAACCTCTGTTTCTGTAAGTTCCGCGATACGATCTTGGTTTGCCTCTGCCGTTGTTGTCGTTTGTTGCAGAAGGACAAGATCTTCAAGTGGCTGACCGTCTAAAAGCTGATCAAAGCGGCTGATAAGATTGGAAACAGGCACCACATTGGTGAACTGAACCGCGCGAATAAAGCTTAATTCAAGAGCCAAGCGAGGCTGCTGAGAATACCCTACTTTTTCAACACCTTCCAGAAGAAGGTTGAACATGGCAGAGATACTTTCCAAAGAAAAATCATCGGCAGTTGCACGGAGATGAGAGAGATCCTCTTCAGGCAGCTCAATCATGGAGCCGGGGTCAGGGGCTATCTTGCAGACAACTAGATTACGAAACCATTGCAAGAGATCGTTACAGAATCTTTTGATATCCGTACCATGGAGATACATCTCTTCGAGCAGTCGATAGATTGTCGCCAGGTCCCCCTGTAAGAGGGCTGTACCCAGATGAGCAACCAGTTGATGGTTGACAAGGCCCAGGACTTCAACAACCTCATCAGCTTTTACCTCGTTGCCGCAATAGGAAAAAATTTGATCGAGCAGGCTTAATCCATCACGAACGCTGCCGCTGGCCTCTCGTACGATCATGTCGACAGCGGCCTGCTCCATGCTCACACCCTCAAGCTCAGCCAGATGCTGAAAATGGTCGGCCAACTCCTGGTGGCTGAGGCGTTTGAGTTCATAGCGCTGGCAGCGGGAGAGAATAGTTACCGGAACCTTGTGGAGTTCGGTGGTGGCGAACATGAAGTAGACATGATCCGGCGGTTCCTCCAGGGTCTTTAACAGGGCGTTAAAGGCCTCGGTGGTGAGCATGTGGACCTCATCAATGATGATAATCTTGTAGCGGGAGTTGGTGGGCATGAAGCGAATTTTTTCCTTCAGCTCACGGATTTCCTGAATACCACGGTTGGAGGCGCCATCCACTTCCTGCAGGTCAATGCTGGAGCCATCGGCGATTTCAAGGCAGGAACGGCACTGATTGCATGGTTCCACAGCCGGTCCCTGTTCGCAGTTGAGCGCCTTGGCCATGATGCGGGCCAGCGTTGTTTTACCGGTGCCGCGGATTCCGCTAAAAATAAGGGCGTGGGCAACCCGGCCCTGAGCCAAAGCGTTTTGCAGGGTGCGAACCACGGGCTTTTGGCCAACAACGTCGGCAAAAGTTTGTGGACGAGATTTTCTGGCGAGAACAAGATAAGACACAGCAGCTCTAGGCAGTCGGTTCTCAGGTTGGGGTTGAAGCGAGGTAGAATAGGCTTATGCCACTTGAGGTACCCTTAAAAAAGGATAGCCGGGCAACCCCATGCACATAAAGAGTGTCACTACCGCTGCTTCCTCCCGGACCTGACGGGGTTCGTGATTCTTTATTGCACAGGACCCGGCTATCACACTGGAGATCATGTGGCTGTTCTATTGAGCTCTGGGGCGCCCGAGGCGCCAAGGATTGTTGTGTTGAGCCCAAGTTGGTCCGGCGTTTATACTCTTGTTTTGTGCAGGCGTCAAGGATTTTGATGCAATCTTTTGCCTGGAATGCAGCCAGGGGGGCCTTACGCAGAAACCAATAAAAATCCCCTTATCCTCACAAAGAGCGCTTGAGGAGAAAGGGGACAGAGGTCGTATAAGCAAAAAAAATGTATGGATTTGGCAGTGGGTGGAGAAACCTCTAAAAAAGGAGATCTTTTTTACCCAGAACCGCAACCAGGTCATCGGCGGCGCGAGTGGGGGCGATTTTCCCTTGCTCGACACCCGCTTTAATCCCCGGCAGCAACTTTTGTGTCTCTTCGTGATTGTAAAACCAGCGCTCAAGCCCTTCATTGACCAGAAACCACATCCAGCTCATGGCCTGATCCTGACGTTTTTTCTGCAGCTCGCCTGAGTTGGTCATGATGTCTTTATGTTTCATGATGGTTTCCCAGACCTCCTCAAGACCGCGGTGCTCTAATGCGCTGCAGGTCATGACCGGCGGCATCCAGTTGGGCGAGGAGGGGGTAACCAGGTGCAGTGCTGTTTCATACTGTTTTTTGGCAAGTCTAGCCCGGGTGACATTATCGCCGTCTGCCTTGTTGACCACAATGGCATCTGCTACTTCAAGAACACCTTTTTTGATGCCCTGCAGTTCATCGCCAGCGCCTGAAATCTGGAGTACCAGAAAGAAGTCGCACATGGAGGCAACGGTGGTCTCTGATTGACCAACACCTACGGTTTCGATGATGATAACATCAAAACCAGCCGCCTCACAGACAAGCATGGTTTCCCTGGTTTTTCGGGCAACACCACCCAGAGACCCACCGGAAGGTGAAGGGCGAATAAAGGCCATGTCGTTAACGGCAAGTTGCTCCATGCGGGTTTTGTCACCAAGAATGGACCCGCCACTTCTGGTGCTCGAAGGATCGATTGCGAGAACAGCAACCCGAAACCCCAGTTTTGTCAACATGGTACCAAAGCTCTCGATGAAGGTACTTTTGCCAGCACCCGGAACACCGGTAATACCAAGACGAACGGCCTTGCCAGTGCGGGGAAGAAGCTCATTGATCACCCGTCTGGCGATGTCCTGATGGGTGGCCAGGGTGGATTCAATGAGGGTGATTGTGCGTGAGAGCATAAGGCGATTGTTGTCCAGAACGCCTTGAATGTAATAACTGGGATCTTTTTGCATATTCGGCCTTTCGTAGAGGTTTTGGAGGGTGAAAACAGCAAACGGACGGATTTTAGCCCGTCCGTTTGCATGTTTACCAATATGCTTTTAGCAGTCGTTACTTACTTGCAGTATTTTTCCTCAAGCATATCCAGGACTTTGCCTGCAGACTCGGTGATCGGGGTACCAGGTCCGTAAATACCCTTGCAACCAGCGTCATAAAGGTAGTCATAGTCGCTTGGCGGAATAACACCACCGGCAACAACCATGATCTCACCGGCACCCTGAGCTTTGAGTTTTTCGATCAACTCAGGAACAAGGGCTTTATGACCAGCGGCCAGAGAGGAGGCGCCAACGATGTGAACGTCATTCTCGATAGCCATCTTGGCGGCTTCGTCCGGAGTCTGGAACATCGGGCTGATGTCGACATCAAAACCGAGATCCGCGTAGGAAGAAGCAACAACCTTGATACCACGGTCATGACCGTCCTGACCCATTTTGGTAACCAGGATACGCGGACGACGACCGGTTTTTGCCAGGAAGTCGTCGGTGCGTTTGCGCAGTGCATCGATAACCTGAGCGCTGTCAGCACTGGCTTCTGAATACTCAGAAGAGTAGGCACCGGATACGCACTGGGTTGTGGCGACGAAACGTCCAAATACTTTTTCCATAGCGTCAGAAATCTCTCCAACAGTTGCTCTGGCTTTGGCTGCATCGATAGCGGCGGCAAGGAGGTTTTCTTTACCACCGGCAGCCTTGGTGATGGCTTCGAGGCAGGCCTGACATTTGGCCTCGTCACGGTTGGCTTTGGTCTCTTTGATACGTTCGATCTGCTCAAGGCGAACAGAATCCGGTACCTCGAGTACCTCGAAGTCAAGTTTCTCATCTTTGAGGCGATACTTATTCACACCAACGATAACGTCTTTACCCTGGTCGATACGGGCCTGACGACGAGCAGCAGACTCTTCGATGCGCAGTTTTGGCATACCGGAAGCGATAGCCTTGGCCATACCGCCAAGATCCTCGATCTCGTCCATGATCTTCTCGGCACCTTTCACGATCTCGTTGGTGAGCCATTCGATGTAGTAAGAGCCACCCAACGGATCGGCAACCTTACAGACCTGAGACTCTTCCTGGATGATGATCTGGGTGTTACGGGCGATACGTGCGGAGAATTCAGTCGGCAGACAAACAGCCTCGTCAAAGGAGTTGGTATGCAGGGACTGGGTTCCACCAAGAACGGCGGACATGGCCTCGATGGTGGTCCGGATAACGTTATTGTACGGATCCTGCTCAGTCAGTGACCAACCTGAGGTCTGACAATGGGTACGCAGCATGGTGGATTTCGGATTCTTCGGATTGAACTGCTGCATCTGTTTGTACCAGAGGTAACGTGCAGCACGCAGCATAGCGATATCCATGAAGAAGTTCATGCCGATACCGAAGAAGAAGGACAGGCGCGGAGCAAAGGTGTCCACATCCATACCAGAGGCGATAGCAGCGCGAACATACTCAATACCATCTGCCAGGGTGAATGCTGTCTGGAGCACAGAATCGGCACCGGCTTCCATGATGTGGTAACCGGAGATAGAGATGGTGTTGTATTTGGGCATGTTCTGCGAAGAGAACGCCATAATGTCGGAGATAATCCGCATGGAAGGCTCAGGCGGATAGATATAGGTGTTACGAGTCAGGTACTCTTTGAGGATGTCATTCTGGATGGTACCGTTAAGCTGCTCCTGTTTTACACCAGACTCTTCGGCAGCGGCTATCCACATGGCCAGAATCGGGATAACAGCACCGTTCATGGTCATGGAAACGGACATTTTGTCCAAAGGAATACCGTCAAAGAGGATTTTCATATCCTCGATGGAGTCGATGGCAACACCAGCTTTACCGATATCACCGGAAACACGGGGGTTGTCAGAGTCGTAACCGCGATGGGTGGAGAGGGAGAAGGCAACGGAGAGACCTTTCTGGCCAGCTGCCAGGTTTTTGCGATAGAATTCGTTGGAAGCTTTCGCAGTGGAGAAACCAGCATACTGGCGGATGGTCCAGGGGCGTCCGGCATACATGGTGGCCATCGGACCACGGGTATACGGGGCCATACCGGGAAATGCACTCAGGGACTCGAGGCCTTTCAGGTCTTCTTCGGTGTACAGCGGTTTTACAGCAATGCCTTCGGGAGATTGCCAGGTGATGTCGTCCGGGCTTTTTCCCTTCATCTGCTTGGTGGCGACTTCAACCCATTGATCATATCCAGTTGCCATGTCACTTACTCCTTGTGGTTAGCTTGGGGTTCATCCCCAGTTTAAATAAAACAAACTGGTCCGACAATCACTCCGCTCAAGGAGTACATTGTCGGCACCAGTGTTTTTCTCCCATTGAGTACTTCGTTGCCGCGAATTGCTCAATGCGTTGGAACTTTATTTAGCGCTCTGAGATCTCGACGAGAACGCCGCCAGTGGCTTTGGGATGCAAGAAGGCAATTTTTGCTCCACCAGCACCCATGCGCGGGGTTTTGTCGATCAGAGCAACACCTTTTTCCTGCAGCTCGGCCAGCGCTTCTTCGATGTTTTCTACGCGAAAAGCAACATGCTGGAAGCCAGGACCTTTTTTCTCGATGAATTTAGCGATAGGCCCATCAGGTGCGGTGGAGACAAGCAGTTCAACCTCACTTTCGCCAACGGGCAGGAAGGCTGTGGTAACTTTCTGCTCTTCAACAGTCTCCGTGCCTTCGAGTTTGAGTCCCATAACATCTGACCAGAATTTTTTACCCTCGTCCAAGTTCGGTACAGCAATACCCAAGTGATCAATTTTGAGAACTTTCATGCTGTCAGCTCCTTTCCGTTACATGTGTCGGATGTGATTATGTTTGATATAGCAGTGGGACAGGTTTGCCGGTAGTTCCGGAAATCCAGTAAATAAGTATGCTCGAAGTATACTTGCGAACATTAACTTTTTTCTATATTTTCAAAGATTCAGCACAAATATTTCAGTAAATTCTGTGGGGGTGCGGTGGGAGGCACCGGCATTGCAAAATTTCTGAAAACGACAGTGCCGCTTTATGCGGCACTGTCGATGGCAGGTGTACTTTACTTGGCAACCCGTTTAACGAAAACGCCGTTGGGATCGATCTCCTCACGGATGAGTCGAATTTCCTCTACGGTTGGTGCCGGGAACTCAGAAACGTCAGGAGATACCAGCAGCTCAAATCCTGTTGCCTCCTGGATAGACTCAACGGTCTCGCCAGGATAGGTGTGGATCAGACGCATTCTGTTGGAACCTTCCTCAAAGTCACAGATACCCTTAGTGGTGATGACGCGGTAGGGACCCTTGCCCTGCATACCGGCTTTCTGGCGTGCACCGGGAGATCCATCAAGAT
Organism: Desulfobulbus rhabdoformis; assembly: GCF_016919065.1. GTDB lineage: Bacteria > Desulfobacterota > Desulfobulbia > Desulfobulbales > Desulfobulbaceae > Desulfobulbus > Desulfobulbus rhabdoformis. Next base: position 6,095 of record NZ_JAFFQA010000010.1, read on the forward strand.
GACCGGGGCTTGTCATGTAGGAGACCTGCTGATTGAATTTCTTTTTGTCGTGGGGGACAATCAGAATGGTCCGTTCACAGGAGGCAGCCATGTCAGAGGCGCCACCAGAGCCAGGCAGGCGTACTTTCGGGGTTTGGTAGCCGTCCGGATAGTCACCCATCATGGTCGAGTTGAGGTTGCCGTACATATCAACCTCTGCGCCGCCAATAAAGCCAAAATCAGCAAAACCGCGCTGGGTCAGCTCAAAGGCCGCATTCAGGCCTTTTACGTAGGAGGCCCCGGTAAAGGTACGGGAGTCACCTACGGAAACAGGCAGACCGTGGCGCAGAGGAGGGCCAACAGCACCAGCCTCAAAGACAGGGATGAGGCCAGGGGCGTGGGTACGGTTGGCAAGTAGGGCGGCCACCATGGGCAAACCGGTACCAACAAAAACAATTTTATTGTCTTCCAGTATTTTTGAACCCGCCACAACGATAATTTCTTGGGCGGTATAGTCCGTTGAAGCTGTCATATCGACTCCTTATCTTAAGGTTATGAGAATTTCGTGCTGGATCTGAGGCTTAAGTTAGGCCAGGCGCTCGCAGTTCTGCATTTCTAGAGCTTTCACTGCCAGCAGGTCCTTAACGCCGACTTTCTGCAAAAATCCTTCGAAGTTCTCAACACCGTAGATATACTCGTCAAAGTATGCTTTAAGGGCATCCGTAGGTCCACCTTTGACGATGGGGGCGATGAGACCCAGGAAGTTACGGATGTGATCGCCATCAAACCAGTAATGGCGACGGCAGGCTCCTGGATAGGCGCCGTAGGGGACCTCGACAACCGCGTCAACGGCTGCAAAGGGGATCATGACATCTTTGGGGTTGGAGCAGAGAAGCTCATGAGAGACGAGCTGCTCGCAGGTGACGATAGTGTGGGCGGAAGCCATGGCGATTTCCGCGCAGGTGCAGTCCGTACCACGAATGATGCAGTTACCGAATTTGTCTGCGGCCTGAACGTGGAGAACGGATACGTTGGGGTTAGATGCCGGGATAACACCGATTTTACGACCGGTGAAGGGGCAGTCTATAATTTTGGTGCGGCTGGTGTCTTTGATGTCACCGCCAAGGGGGCTACGAGTGGGGATAAAGGGCAGCCCCATGGAGCCAGCTTTAAAGCGGGCTGACATGTTGTAGTTTGACCAGTCTTCGATATCTATCAAGCCTCGCTCGGCAAGATAGCGCCAGCCGGGAGCCAGGCCAAAGCCCTCATGGGCCCAGTAGGCAAGCTCAATGCGTTTGATGTTGCATTTTTCAGGATTGAGGATCATGGCTGCGCCGAGATATTCGGGAGCCATACCTGCAGATTGAAAAGAAAGGGTGAGGTCTTTAAATCCCTGCCGAATCATCTCGTGGCAGGTGGCAATGGGCTGGCGCACGTCGACGAATCCACCGATGCCAACATTATCGCCATCGTTGATGAATTTGGAGACAGCGTCTTTCAGGGACATGCGTTTGTCGCGCATGGACTTGTCTTTATTGACAAGTGCTTCCCTCGCTTCATCGGGTGATAAACCAGTCCAGAACATATTCGCGTTGTTTTCCAATGTGTTACCTCTTCCTGTCTATCAAGCGTTTTTGTTGCCCGGCTACCAGAAATAGGCCAGCCAGGATCCCCCTATACAAAAAAAAGACCGGAAAACAGTAGGTTAAATACTACTCTTTCGCCGGCCTTTCTTCTGACTCGATCGAACACGATGCACTGCAACTCTTGAAAATCTTACTGTCATATATGAGCCAATTTTCCTCAAATGGTCCTCCCGGGTTATCCGGGTGAATACAGATGATCTGCACATCTACGGGCGCTATGCCCGTCTTTCTTGACTGCACGGGAAAAACGAGTCTCTTTCGCAACTGGTACGACAAGCTATGGAAAGGACTAAAAGCTACTTCTGTACTACCTCACAACTTTGAACACCTGCCCGGACAAACTGGCAGTCTCTACGTAAAAAATCGGCTTCCTGGGAATCCGATTCATCATCAAAAAATAAAAAGCCGGTAACCAGCTAAAACTAAATAACTTACGGTGTGGTTTTCCTATTTAAGATTGGGCGATTTGTCAACAGCAAAAAAAAAATCTAATCAAATAATGAACGGCAGTTCACTTACAATGTCTGAAAAAATAACCATTTAGCTAGTGTTCGTTTTAATGCTCTTTTTTTCGCTTGCTCAATTTGCACAGAGCGATAATTTTTTGTCGCCTCGCATTATTTGTTAACTCTTTTAAATACTGATAAAAAATTGTTTTGAGTTAGGAGGATAGGAGCTTGTGACAAACGGAATTTTAGTGTACAACTCCATACTTGGTGGCCCCTTATGCACAAATTTGAAATGTTTTTGCACAATATCGTTTCTTGGTAAAAACAGGAGAGTTTTGGATCATCGCCCCTGAGCTGTTTTCTTCCTTGGCACTTGAGCAGGGATTTCATCCCTATCGACAATACATTCAAAGGAGTGATCGGATGAAGGTATACACTGGTGGTGGAGATAAAGGCAAAACAAGCCTCTTTTCCGGGGAACGTGTTCCCAAACATCATATACGGATCGAGGCCTACGGCGACCTTGATGAACTGAATTCCGTACTTGGTGCGATTGTCGCAAATTTACCGCCAAACGAAGACGCGATCGCCCAGGATCTGGAAAATATTCAGGCCAACCTTTTTCTCGCTGGTGCATGGTTGGCAACGACTCCAGACTCCTCTGCAACCAGTTACCTGACGACTCTTCCTGAAAATGTTGCAAAAGATCTTGAACAGCGCATTGACGCTTTATCTGAAGTCCTCCCTCTGTTAAAAGAATTTATTCTTCCTGGTGGTGCGCCTGTTGCTGCATGGGCGCATCTTGCCCGAACCGTCTGCCGTCGTTGCGAGCGACGCCTCACCCAGTTAATGGAGACCTCAAAGCAATCGGATGTTTCCGAGCTTGCGGTCATTCAAGTTTACCTTAACCGTCTGTCCGATTATTTGTTTGTAGTGGCACGGTACCTGAATCAGGTGCTGGGCACCCCTGATAAAACTTGGAAGAAGAACTGATAATTATGGTTGTAGCAGAACATTCGGTTACCATTTTGGGGCGAAAATGGCTGAATGAGGAAGTCTTCGAGTTGGAGTGCACCCGACCCGAAGGTTTTGAGTTCGTTGCAGGTCAGCATGTGACCATGCGCTATCAGGAGGATGAACGAGAGTACACCATTCTCTCACCTCCATCAGCTGATTCGCTGCTTTTTCTTATCAAACGTATTGACCAGGGGAGGCTTAGTTCTATACTGGCCACTCTGGACATAGGCGGAGAACTTTCTATCAGTAAGGCTATGGGGTATCTGATTTATCGTCCCACCGACAGACCTATTTATTTTGTCGGAACTGGTGTGGGCATTGCCCCCTTTGTTTCCATGGCCAGGGCAGGGGTGAAAAATTTCACCTTGCTTCATGGAGCGCGGGAAATCGCTGGACTGTTTTTTCGTCAGGATCTGATGTTGGCGGCGACCCGTTATATTCCGTGTGTTTCCGGTAAACTCAGTCCAGAGACCAATGTTATAGATTTGCACCCAGGCTACGTAACCGATTACATTGATCGGTATGTGAAGCCGGGAGCCTATGATTTTTACCTCTGTGGTTCCCGGCCGATGATCCACGATATGACTCATCTGCTGGATCAACATTTCCCCGAAACCAGGATCTATAGCGAGGCCTTTAATTAAGCTTGAATACGTGGCGGCAGCGATTGTTGGCCAATGTATCCTCTCAAATAAGCATAGGTTTATCTTCACAGTATAAAAAACGCCCGCCTGCGAGAGTCTCTTGCAGGCGGGTATGAAAAGAGGCTTAGATGAGCCCCTGCATGTACCTGTGCATGGATTCCGCTGCATCCAGTCCCTGGCAGACCGCTTTGGCAACGGTTTGCGGGCCAAGAACGGTATCACCCCCTGCAAAAATCCAGTCTACACTGGTCTGCAGGGTCACGGGATCAACCACATAGGTGCCACGGGGGGTGATCTCCACGGGTACGGTTGCATCGTGGACCGGTATGACCTTCTGGCCCACCGCGCCGATGAGAGCGTCTGCCTCTATAATAAATTCTGAACCAGGTTGGGGACGCGGGACGCATCGTCCTGTTATATCCACCTCGCCCAGTTCCATGCGAATACACTCCACACCGGTCAGTTGCCCGTTTTGGGAAATAATGCGTGTCGGGGTGGTGAGGAATTGTAGGTCAACGCCCTCTTCTTCCACATGATGGACTTCCATTTTGGACGCTGGCATTTCATCGCGAGTGCGACGATACAGAATAGAGACATTTTTCCATCCAGAACGAAGCGCCACCCTGGCTACATCGATAGCCACATTGCCGCCCCCAACAACAAGCACCCTATCACCAAGAGCAATTTCATGACCTGTCAGCACTTTGACCAGGTAATCTACTCCCGACATCACCCCTTTTGTCGAGTTTTCGCCATCTAATCCGAGCCGTTTTGATTTATAGGCACCGATACCGAGAAAAACAGAGCTGTAGCCCTGTTCACGCAGTTCGGATAGGGTCAGGTCCTGGCCAACGGTAATACCTGTTTTGACGTTGACACCGCATTGTTGCAAGGCGTAGAGTTCTGCCCCGATAATGTTGCGCGGCAGCCGATAGTTGGGAATCCCCACACTGAGCATGCCGCCAAACACAGGGAGGGATTCAAAAATAGTGCAATTGTACCCTCGGTGGGAGAGCGCATGGGCCACGGTAATACCAGCAGGGCCTGAGCCTATAATCGCGACTTTGAGGCCATTTTTTGGGGCACAACGCGGCGAGAGGTTTTTACCATTTATAATCATCCAGTCGGCAAGAAAACGTTCAAGCAGGCCAATGGCCACAGGCGCATCCTTTTTCGCTCGAATACAGGCCCCCTCGCACTGAAATTCATGGGGGCAGACGCGTGAGCAGATCGAGGGCATGGAACTTGTCTCTCGAATAGTCCAGTAGGCCTCCTCAAATTTACGTTCCCGCATAAGGGCAATAAAACGCGGTATATCATTGCCAATGGGGCAGCCCATGATACAGGGTGGTTTGCGGCATTGCAGGCAGCGGTTTGCCTCAACAAGAGCTGTCTGTTCGTCAAAACCTTTGGAGACTTCATCGAAATTATCAAGACGCTCCTCGGCATCCAGCTCCCGAGGCAATTGCCGGGGAATGGCCAGTTGTTCCCTGATGTGCATAGACAGGCTCCAATGTTAGAGAGTGTCCATCCAGAAATGGTCTTTTGGGAGCCAGGGCTTACCTGAACTTGAACAAAAGACCTCATTTCTGAATGGATACCAGAGAAGATCTCTGCTTTAAAAAGGGGCAAACGATTTTTCTTACTCAAGAGAATTGCCCCTGACGTTATCTTATTTTATATGAGAAGTATTCTCTTTTTGTAACAAGTCTTGTTCGGCCTGGCAACACCCAAGCCGCTGTTTTTCACGGCTGACCGATGTCCTTGCATTTTTTTTACTGAGCCTGTAAGTCCAACTGCTTACAGGTGAGCTGAATTCACAATAGCTACTGTGACCCCAAAAAGACTTTTTGCTCGTGTTCTCGTCTCCTCTACCTTTAAACATTCATGATGCGAAATAAAAAAATGGTGCTGTCTCGCTATAATCGCTTACTCAATGCAGGTGCATATGGAGCAGACTGACATACTGGTTGTCGGTGCCGGGCCAGGTGGCCTTGCCTGCGCCACAGCGCTGGCCCGGCAGGGAAAAAAAGTGATCTTGCTGGAGCGCAAATCAACTCTTGGGCCCAAGGTCTGTGCGGGCGGCATCACCTGGCATGGTTTGATTAAGCTGGTCCCCAGACAGCTGATCGAGGGGGCCTTTCCAGCTCAAATTATTCGTTCAGGTCGACAGAGTATTCGTCTTGAAGAGAAAAACCCTATAGTTGCTACGGTATCCAGGGCAGAACTCGGACAATGGATGGCCGGACAGGCCAGGGAGGCTGGTGTACGTATCCTTCCCCACACGAAGTTCAAGGGAGCGGGGGAGGGGCGTGCTCTACTGGAATCCAAGAGAGGGGAGCAAACGATCGGTTACCGCTATTTAGTGGGAGCCGATGGTTCAAACAGTCGGGTGCGACGCACTCTTGGGCTTCCCGTAGAGCGCATTGGCCTGGGGCTCAATGCTATGGTTCCCCGTGTGTATCCGGAAATGGAATGGCACCTCTGTCCCAGGTTGTTTGGCTCTGGCTACGGCTGGATTTTTCCCCATGCGCATCAGACCTCAGTAGGAGCGTATGCCGATGCGCGTCTTTTTTCCGGGGGAGAGTTGAAGAGGCGTTTACTTCGCTGGTGTACTGAAAATCGTATCGTGCTGCCGGAAAACGAAATTCGCGCAGGGTTGGTGAATTACGATTTTCGTGGTGTCCGTTTTGGCTCGACGTTTCTTGTCGGAGATGCCGCTGGTCTAGCCTCCGGTCTGACTGGTGAGGGGATTTATCCGGCACTGGTCTCTGGACAGGCTGTAGCAAAATTGATTCTAGACCCGGAGTATCCCGGGCAGGAGTTGAGACAATTAGCGCGGAATCATTGCAAGCATAGTACCATGGTTGGGTTTGCAACGCGTTATCTCGGTATTGGGAGCGTGCTCATGGAAATCTTGCTCCTTATGCTTCGCTTTCGTCTCCTGGATTTCCATGCCCTGGAGATGTCCGATATTTAACTACATTCCAACTTGTTGCGATATCTTGGATAATAATATTTATGAACAAATCACAAAAACGCCTTGTGGCAAATCTGATATTCGTCGCTGTCTGCGGATTTATTCTCTATTTTCTTCTCTCTGCCCCGCCGGAAACTACCGCACCCTTGCCCCATGATGCTGATCATGAGCCTTTTATGAAGATGCACAAAAAGGAGGCGGAAAAATTTTGTGAGAGCTGTCATGCGCCTGATAAACAGGCCCCCCTGCCGGAAACCCATCCCCCGAAATACCGCTGTCTGTTTTGTCATAAACGCATCTGAAAGGAGAGAGCCGTGGCTAAAGTTACTCAGGATGTTTATTACGTTTCCGGTTCCACCGCGATCCTCGCCGAAGACATGGGCAAAGCCCTGTTGGCTCAGTTTGATAATATTCGTTTCCGTGAGGAAAAGATTCCCTTCATCCATACACCTGAAGATGCAGAAAAAGCATTGGAGCACATTCTCAATCAGGCAGAAGGAAAACCACCTCTGGTGTTTTGTACCATCATGGATCAGGAGACAAGGGATGTGTTCGATTGCCCTCAGGTTCGTTTTTTCGATATCTTCCTCAATACGCTGGAATTGCTTGAGCAGGCGTTGGAAAAGCGTGCTCTGCGCGAACCTGGGTACTCCCGTCACTTCACCCTTTCCCGTATGAATAAGCGGGTCGATGCCATTCATTTCTCACTGGAACATGATGACGGAACCAGGCAGGCAGAATATGACGAGGCCGAGATAATACTCATAGGCGTCTCCCGTTCGGGTAAAACGCCGGTCAGTATTTATCTTGCTACGCATATGGAGTTAAAGGCTGCCAACTTTCCGCTCACCGATGACCATCTCTCGCGGCATGAACTCCCCGGTGAAATTGCGCGCAATCGCAAACGTGCCATCGGCCTGACCTGTTCTCCCCAGTATTTGCACACAATTCGCGAAAAGAGATATGCCGGTTCTTCTTATGCAAGCCTTGCGACATGTACGAGGGAGTTGCAACAGGCCAAGCAGCTCTATATGCGGCATAACCTCAAAGTTATTAATGTCGAGGGGCGTTCTATTGAAGAGATCTCAGTGCAGGCAATCCAGGCGCTTGGGTTACACAAAAACAACCCTCCCCGGCCCCGTGTTCGCGGGCGCCTACTCAAGCCGATCAAAGGTTGAAAAAATATTGAGCAGACCAGAGTTTAATCTGTCGCGCAACTCTCTGGTTTTTTTATAGAGCATAATCAAGGGCAGCTTGACTGCACATGAGAGGAGTTGGGGAGTGCAAAGAGGTCAACGACATCCTTCCAGGAGGAAGCGGCATCTTCACTGATCATACGGATTTTCCTTTCAAAGTCCTCCCACATCGAGGATGTGGTCATCTCATAGGAGTGGCCCCAAAAGTAAAAAACGCCGGAAGCTTTGGCCTGTTCGTAGCATTGGTGAAAATCGGGATCAAGAAAATGGCAGGTGGGATGAAAAGCCATGGGATCTTCGGGGGGAAACGGCTGAGACGTCATTTGGGTGGTTCTGGCGTAGATGTGTCCGGCCTGGCGTACTTGCTGCCTGAGCTGAGAGGTGTGTGAGCCGAAAGGGTAGGCAAATCCTTCTATGGGCTGGCCAAAAAGTTGTTGCAGTCTGTCACGCCCTTCATGGATCTCATAAAAAAGATCCGAGGACCGGAGATGTTCAAGGTGTGGATGGGAGAAGCTGTGGTTGGCAATGCAAAAACCGGCATAAACATCCTGCAATTCAGAGATCCCAAATCGTTGCACCTGGGTGTTGTGATACGTCCATCCGGCATGACGAAATTTTTGGTGCAGCCCTATGTTGAGGTTAAAGGTTGCTTTAGCGCCATATCGTTGCAGTATTTCTATGAGCGGCCCGTCCGTCGTTACCCCATCATCCCAGCACTGAACAACCTGCAGAGAGTGCTGCATCACGTCTCCAATATCATCTATGTTTGGTGTATCATTGCACCGATGGCATAATTTTGCCCCCATGAGGCGCAAAATTATGCGATGATTCCTCGCGGATTTGAGCTTTACCTGATGAACCCGAAATCATTTATCGGTGCGACAGTTTCATTCTTCAATCAGGTATGTCCACATCGGGATGGTTGCAATGGGAGCAGCGAAGTGTCTGGTCCAGTTCTTCAAAGGCAACGCGCCATTCTTCTTTTTCGATCTGTTCTGCAAACTCAGGCTGGCATTCGTCACAGAGCCAGCGGTCACCTTCCGGAGTTACCCAAAGTTTCATAATAACCTCTCTTGGATGAGTAAAATTGATTTTGTTTTTTGACCTATTCCCACGCTAAGTGCAATGGGCAAAAGGCAAAATTTAGCAGCCTTGAGTGTTTATCGGATTACGCTTAAATCCCTGAGCATTCACCGGTTCATAGGGTGTTGACCAGGATTCACGAGTTAGCCCCACTGGCTGTAGGGGTTGGTGCAGAGTGCGGCATTATAGTAACGCTTGTCACCACTGACCTCTTTGCCAATCCAGTCAGGTTTGCTAAAGGGCTGCTCTTCGTACTGCAACTCCACTTCCGCCATGACCAGCCCCTGATTAACCCCAAGAAATTCATCAACCTCCCAGCTGAATCCTTCAAACCTGATCGTGTAACGGATTTTTTCAATCTGCGGCTGCGGGCAGAGTTCATCCAGCATGGCTTTGGCCTCTTCAAGAGGGATTACATATTCGTACTCGCTGCGTCCGATTCCCTGAGTAGCCCCTTTTATGGTAAGATACCCTGTTGTTCCGGCAATGCGAACTCGAACAGTGCAGTTTTTGTCTGCATGCAGGTACCCTTGTCGATAATGGACCCCGGGTACAAGATCTCGCCAGGCATCGTTTTTGAGAAGAAATTTGCGTTCAATTTCTTTGGCCATGAAAATCTCCTGTTTATCAGTCAAGTTGGATGGGAAGTGCCTCAACTTCGGGCAATCCTAGAATAAGAGCTTTTTCTTTCACCAGAATCCGTGAGCATTCATCAGTGCGGCGGGTGCAACTGAACAACACATGAATTTGTAAAAATACGTTGTCTTATTAAAAAGATGCGTTGTTCAGTGACCACACGCCGTCACGGATTCGGGGGGTAATCTCCCGGAGTCTGTCGCTCACCTGAGCTTGATTGAAAAATCTAATAGTTCAAGACTCTTTACCTTTTGGTAGAGGATTGGTTTATTACATTATGTATCATCTTAAAAGAACATAAAAAGTATATCATAAACGTGCTGAAATGTATGGTGTCGAACCTTAGGTTCTTTGCTTGACACTCCCACCACCACTTGGTATCACAGTTCTCAATTTGTCCGGTGGCAACAATCCACCGTTTTTGTACCAAAACCGCGTTAACGATCCCCGGATAGGCTCTAATAATGGGCTAATGGGACATACTCTATGCTTTAGTAGACGATTGTTTTCATTTGGTTTGATCTTTTTTGTCCAGCGACAACGCTGTAAATTATCGGAGACCATGCTCAGAATATCACAGAGATTGTTGCTTTTTTTCGTGCTTGCTCTTTTTCTACCGGCCTCGCATGTGTCGGCTGAAGATAATGTACTCAGCACCATTGCAGAAGCAACCAGGCAGTATAACGCCGGAGATTACACTGGAGCAGCTTCCAACCTGGATTACGCGGCTCAGCTCGTGCGTCAGCAAAAGAGCGAACGTATGAAATCGTTGCTGCCAGAACCCCTTGAGGGTTGGGAAGGCAAAGAGGCCAATGCCCAGGCCTTGGGTGCAGCCATTTTAGGGGGGGGCATCACAGTCAGCCGCGACTACAGACGTGAAAATTCAAGGATCAGTGTTGAAATTGTCTCAGATTCTCCTGTGCTTCAATCGGTCTTGATGATGATCAATAACCCCATGTTCGCAGGAGCAGGCGGTGGCAAACTTGAAACCCTCAAAGAACAGCGGGCCATTGTCAAGTATGATGGTGGCAAGGAAAGCGGAGAGATGTATGTGGTTGTCGACTCGCGATTTGTTGTTACTATTAAAGGAAAAAACGTCACCCGGGAAGACATGATGGCCTATGGAGAGGCCATCGATTATGCCTCTCTGGAACAACATTAATAACCTGTACGCTTCCTCGCTTGTTTCAGAATACTGCGACTGCGGCACAGGTTTTGATTCGATTGTGTTTTTTTATAAAAAGTAATGAAAAAACCAAAACCTCCCGGGGAGTGCTGACGAGGTTTTTTCCGTGTGAGCGTGGTTTTCCCCTGCTACACCTGGTAAAGAATTGGCCTTCTTCCTGTGGCAGGGGTTTTTTTATGACCAGAGCAACGAGGTAATCATGGCAGCAGATGACAAAAATCGGCAACCGATGCGTCAGGGAGTCAGCGACGAGGCTATTTTTAAGGTGGCCAAAGAAATTGTAGTCAAATTTATCGAGGTGGGGCGTTTAACACCGGCTTCTTTTGATACCACCTTTGAACGAGTGTACCGTTCAATAGAAAAGACGGTACGGCAGCAATGATGGAAGCCAACCTTGATTCGGCTCGTAATATCGCGCCGGAGTCACTCCGACACATTCACCTTATCGGAATTTGCGGTACGGGCATGGCAGCCATGGCAGCCATGCTGCAGCAACAAGGGTTTGTGGTTACGGGCTCAGATGAAAACATCTATCCCCCCATGTCTGACTATTTGGCCGAGCTGGGGATTGAGGTCATGGCGGGGTACAAAGCTGAAAATCTAAATGCACAGCCCGACTTGGTTATTGTCGGGAACGTGGTGCGTCGCACTAACCCGGAAGCTGTTGAGCTTGGACGTCTTGGACTTTCTTATCTCTCCATGCCCCAAGCTTTAGGCCATTTTTTTCTGCAGCAGAAGAAATCCCTGGTTGTCGCTGGAACCCATGGGAAAACAACAACCTCGTCTCTTTTGGCAACCACCCTACACCGGATGGGCGTTACTCCCGGCTTCATGATCGGCGGTCTGGTTGAGGCCTTTGGGCGCAACGCCCATGTCAGCGATACTGAGTACTTTGTTGTCGAGGGCGATGAGTATGACACCGCCTTTTTTAACAAAGTTTCTAAATTCCAGCATTATCAGCCCTTCGCATCTATTCTTACTTCGGTGGAATTCGATCACGCCGATATTTTCGTTGATCTTGAGGCGATAAAAGCCTCCTTTGCTGAATTCATAGGCCGCATCCCTCCAGGTGGTGCATTGGTTGCCCATACTGAGGATCCTGTGGTGGCTGAGCTGGCTGCCAACAATGCTGTTTGTCCTGTGATCAGCTATGGAACAAACGAGAGTTGCCAATGGTTTTTAACCGATTTGCAGGTTAAGGGGTTGTCAAGTTCCTTTCGTGTCCATTATCAGGGCAAAGAGATAGGGACCTGCCAGCTACCCATGCCCGGCCTGCATAACTGCCTTAATGGGCTGGCCGTTATTGCGCTCCTCCACCGGTTAGGGTTCACCTTTGAGGATATTGTTCAAGGGCTGTCTTCGTTTGAAGGAGTAAAGCGCCGCCAGCAGATTCGTGGCGTGGTCGGCGGGGTCACAGTGATTGATGACTTTGCCCATCACCCAACAGCCGTCAGAGAGACGCTCAACGCTCTCAGGCTGGCTTGGCCGAACAATCGATTGTTGGTGGTTTTTGAACCCCGGACCAACTCGAGCAGAAGGGCTGTCTTTCAGTCAACCTATACGACCGCCTTCTCGGCTGCTGATAAGGTACTGATACGCAAACACGTTCCCCTGGATACCGTACCTCTAAGTGAGCAGTTTTCATCACCGCAACTCGCTGCCGACCTGCAGACTCGAGGTACAGAGGCCTACTGCTTCGACGATACGGAGGCCATTCTAACCTTCCTTGAAAAAACATGTCGATCCGGCGATATCGTGGTTATTCTTTCAAACGGTGGATTTGATGGTATCCATGAACGGTTGTTGACTATTTTAGGGAAGCTCAATGACTAACCTTTTATTTTTCCAAGGAGTCTGTTGATGAACATTGCCGTGATGAAAGAAATCCATCCCGGAGAAACCCGGGTGCCAGTGGTTCCTGCCACAGTTGATCGTCTATGCAAACTCGGCGCCAAGGTTGTCGTTGAAACTGGAATGGGGGTGAGCTGTCGGTTTGACGATGCCGCCTATGAGGCTGTGGGGGCAAGCATTGGCAATGATCGCAATGCCATGCTCGGCCAGGCCGATATTGTCCTCAGACTCCGTAAACCTCCCCTGGAGGAAATCAGCCTCATGCGTCGTGGGACGATGCATGTCAGTTATCTCGACCCTTTTCGCGAGAAAGAACTGGTGGACGCCATGGTTGCGCAGGAAATCAGTGGGGTGAGCCTGGAGATGATTCCACGGACTACCCTGGCCCAGAAGATGGATGTGCTCAGTTCCCAGGCGAACCTGGCCGGGTATGTTTCCGTACTGCTTGGCTGTGAGCATCTCAACAAGATTCTGCCGATGATGACCACCCCGGCCGGAACGATCAAACCGGCTCGAGTGTTCATCATTGGGGTTGGTGTTGCCGGTCTGCAGGCCATTGCCACTGCCCGCAGGTTAGGGGCCCGGGTCGAGGCCTTTGACACCCGGCCAGTGGTCGAAGAGCAGGTAAAATCTCTTGGTGCCAAGTTTGTCAAGGTGGATCTGGGGCAGACAGGACAAACAAAGGATGGGTACGCGACCCAACTCACCCCCGAGCAGATGGAGTTGCAGAAACAGGGGATGGCCAAGGCATGCAGTCAGGCAGATATCGTCATTACCACAGCCCAGCTCTTTGGTCGTCCTGCCCCGCGTATTGTCGATGGCCCGATGATTGCCCAGATGCAACCGGGATCGGTGATTGTTGATATGGCGGTTGAAACCGGTGGTAATGTCGAGGGTTCCGTGCTTGATCAGGTTGTTGAAATCGATGGCGTCAAAGTGGTGGGGATGGGCAATTTACCCGGTCAGGTGGCCCTGACTGCAAGCGAAATGTACTCCGCGAATCTTGGAAACTTTGTCGGCCATTTTTGGGATAAAGAGGAACAGAAATTTCAGCTCAACCTGGAAGATGAAATTATCCGTGGTGCACTGGTCACCCATGATGGTGATCTGTTCAGTGAAATGTACAAAAGTATTATCAATAAGTGAGGGGATGCGATGACTGCTGTTTATCTGACCTTTATCTTTGTCTTGGCTATTTTTCTTGGCTTTGAGCTGATCTCCAAGGTGCCGTCCACCCTGCATACCCCCCTGATGTCGGGATCAAATGCAATCTCCGGTATCACCCTGATCGGTGCGCTGGCCTCCATGCAGACCTCGCACCACGGGGTGACTGTTTTATTAGGTACCCTGGCCGTGATTCTGGCCACGATCAACGTTGTGGGTGGCTACCTGGTCACCGACCGCATGCTGGCCATGTTCAAGAAGAAGGATCAGGGAGGCGCACAATGAGTTCGGTTGGAATTAACTTTGTCTATGTGGTTTCAGCCGCATTGTTCATCTTTGGTCTGAAAATGCTCAGCTCCCCGGCCACGGCACGGCGGGGCAATATGATTTCAGCCTTGGGCATGTTGATCGCCGTGGTCGTGACCCTGCTTTCCCAGGGCATGGATTATCGCTGGATTTTAATTGGTGTACTTATTGGTTCTGCCATTGGTGCTACCGGCGCCTCTATGGTGAAAATGACCTCAATGCCTGAAATGGTCGCGCTGTTTAACGGTTTCGGTGGTATTTCCAGCTTGCTGTTGGCCTGGAGCGAGTATCATCAGCACCCGGAAATGGCGACCGGGATTGCGATCATCGCCACAATTTCCGTGTTTATCGGTGGTGTCACCTTTACCGGCTCTATGGTCGCCTTTTCCAAGCTCTCGGGACGCATCTCCCAAAAAGCCATTGTTTTTAATGGGCAGCACCTGATTAATGCGGCAATACTGGCTGTCGTTGTTTTGAGTGGCGCCTTATTTTGCTTGATTCCCGGTTCTACCAGCGGTTATCTGCTTTTTATCCTGATTGTGCTGGTGGCCCTTGGCTTTGGTATCACTTCGACCATTCCCATTGGTGGAGCTGATATGCCGGTTGTTATCTCGTTGCTCAACAGCTATTCTGGTCTGGCGGCCTGCGCAGCCGGGTTTGTTGTCTCCAATAATATTCTCATTGTGGCCGGTGCCCTGGTCGGAGCCAGCGGTATCATTCTGACCAAGATAATGTGCAAGGCCATGAATCGCTCTCTGGCCAATGTGCTCTTCTCCGGTTTTGGAACCACCACTGCCAAAGGCTCAAGTGAGGATGGCCCTCAGGGCGAGGTGAAACCGGCCAGTGCTGAGGATGTGTATTACATCCTTGAGGCGGCTGATACTGTGGCCTTTGTTCCGGGATATGGCCTGGCCGTTGCCCAGGCGCAGCATGTAGTCAAGGAGTTAGGGGATTTACTGGAGGAAAATGGCTCAGAGGTTGTCTATGCCATCCATCCTGTCGCCGGTCGCATGCCCGGGCACATGAATGTTCTGCTGGCTGAGGCCAATGTGCCCTATGACCAGCTGGTGGAGATGGATGAGATCAACCCGCGCATGGAGACCATTGATGTCTGTGTGGTCATTGGCGCCAATGACGTTGTCAACCCGGCTGCAGCCTTTGAGGAGTCGAGCCCTATTTACGGTATGCCTATTATTGAAACCTTCCGGGCCAAAACGGTTATCGTGCTGAAACGCTCGATGAATACCGGTTTTGCAGGTATTGAAAACGCGCTTTTTTACCGCGAAAATACCCGCATGTTCTTTGGCGATGCCAAGGCCTCGATTCAGGCATTAGTCTCTGAGTTCAAGGGGAGTAACTAACTTCTTTTTCGAGCAGTCCATATAAAAAAAACCCCATGGAACGACATTCCATGGGGCTTTTTTTTTATACCTGAATCCGTGAGCATTCATAAGTGCGCCAGTTTCGTTGTTTGTGACATGCCGATTAAAGTAAACTTTATCGGTATGTTACAGGCAATGAAGGTGGTGTGCTAATGGATGCCCCAAAGGGTGGCGGGGGCAACTGAACAATACATGAATTTGTAAAAATACGTCGTCTTATTAAAAAGATGCGTTGTTCAGTGACCACCCGCCGTCACGGATTCGGGTATATGGATTGCTGAGTGTTCGGATCAGGCAGCGGCGAGCTTAGTTTGCCGGTAAGCAGCCAGGTCTTCTATAGAAAGCACCATCATCTCATGTGATTCAGCAAAGGCGACCACCTCGGGCAACCTTGCCATGGTGCCATCGATATTGGTCAGTTCACAGAGTACGCCTGCGGGGTCAAGGCCAGCCAGTTGCATCAGGTCAACCGTTCCCTCGGTATGTCCACGTCGGGTCAGTACTCCACCGGGTTGCGCCCGCAGAGGAAAGACATGGCCAGGGTGAGAGAGATCCGAGGGGGTTGCATTTTTTGCCGTTGCCGCTTTGATGGTTGTCACCCGGTCCTGTGCCGAGACACCGGTGGTCACGCCCTTGCGTGCCTCGATGGAGATGGTAAAGGCGGTGCCGTTTTTACTGGTATTGTTGTCAACCATCATCGGTAGCTCCAGGGCACGTACCTGCTCGTCATTTAAGCAGAGGCAGACAATGCCGGAACCTTCACGGATCATCAGCGCCATCTGTTCACTGGTGAGGTGCTGGGTAGAGTAAATGAGATCGCCTTCGTTTTCACGGTCTTCATCGTCAACAAGGAGTATCCCTTTTCCGGCTTGTAGCTCGGATAATGCACGTTCTACGCGCTGGGTAGCATTGCCAAAACGGGATAAAAGAGAAACATCAAGGGTCTGATTCATGGTTGCCTCCTGAAAATCAGTGACCAGAATCAGGGCATACGGGAACAACCGGCCCCATGCCGGTTTAGGTGGTGGAAAGTGAAATACACAAAGAAAACTTAGGGAAAGTCTCACTGCCCTTAAAGACAGACAACCTCTCCAAGTCTCTTGATCTGATTTCTATTGTCTACCGTATTCTCTCCCATCCGGACTGTCACCGTCGGCTCCGGCCTCACACCGGATCTGCTGGACCCTGGTTCTGTACTGCATTATAGAACCAAGCGCTCGCGGGCTTATCCCCACTGTTTGTTCGAGTGAAGACATACCGCCGGTAGGGAATTTCACCCTGCCCTGAGAAGTGGCGACACAATAGCGCAATCAGGTGAGGAGAACAAGAGGGGAAAGATGGATTTTATAATAATTTTTGGAGGGTACCACAGTGTTCATTGCCGTTATTCCCTCCAGATTATCTTTTTTATTGGAACCTGAGCAAGGATCTTGTATGTCATCTTGACAAGATGAAACTGAAATGGAAACTTGAAGGATGGTTTTGTGATTAAATAACGTTTATTCAGTTAGATGGAGTGATCGTGTTGTGCCGCGAAACATAAGCTCACGGTAAAGTATGAACAGCCCCCTGAAGAAATATTTGACATGATATTTAATTATCAGTAATTGTTTAGGAAAGTCGATACCATCTTCCGGACGAAAGGAAGCGATCATTTTGAGGAGGTGCAAGAGGTTAACGCTCCATGAGCGGAAGGCTGGCGGTCTGCACCACTCATCACAACATTGTTTCAAGTAGTTTTTCCGAAAAAACATATGGATGTTTTGAATAATTATATTTTTCAACCAAGGTCAGAGAAGCGTCAGACTTCGCGAGATTGGATGAAAAAGCAATTATTCAAGACGCCCAAATGCTTTTAGGGAGAGGCTGTTGAGCAATTCTTCTGTCACGGAATCGAGTGACAGTCAAGATCCCCTTAATCTTTCTTGCACGCCACCGGATTTTTTTCTAAACCATTCACAAACGAGGCGCACTCCACTATGAAACGTTCTCTCTGCTGCTGTTTCCTTGTCCTCCTGTTTGTCATTCCGACCTCAGCAAAAGCTCTTAAAACAATCTCTAAGGATCCATATATCTCTGCCTTGGTCA
This sequence comes from Desulfobulbus rhabdoformis, assembly GCF_016919065.1. Taxonomy (GTDB): domain Bacteria; phylum Desulfobacterota; class Desulfobulbia; order Desulfobulbales; family Desulfobulbaceae; genus Desulfobulbus; species Desulfobulbus rhabdoformis. The sequence continues at coordinate 23,702 of NZ_JAFFQA010000010.1, forward strand.
TAGATGCCGCCACAGGGAAGGTACTCTATGAGGAGAATGCAGACGCTCGAGTCTATCCGGCCAGTATGCTTAAATTGATGGATCTTTATATTATTCTGGAGCGGATCCAGAAAGGCACGCTTCTCCCCCATGAGATGGTGCAGGTCACGACAGAGAGTTATAAAACAGGAGGATCCCAGGTGTATCTGGATCCGCGGGAAGAGTTTTCAGTAGAGGAATTGACCTATGCCCTTATGATTCAATCGGCGAATGATGCGGCTGTTGCCCTGGCTACCCATATTGCCGGTTCAAAAGATCGATTTGCCGATCTAATGAATCAGAAAGCCAAGGAGTTGGGCATGAAAAATACAACCTTTCATTCTGTGCATGGGCTGCCTCCCGGTCGTAACCAAGCCCCGGATGTGACAACCGCACGTGATATGGCAAAATTATGCCTGGCTCTGGTGCATAACCCGGAAACATTCAAATATACCGGGACTCGTATGCGGGGATTTCGCAACGATACCTTCAACATGGTCAACCATAACAAACTCCTGACTCGATATAGTGGCTGTGATGGTCTGAAAACAGGGTACTACCATGCCGCTGGTTTCTCCATTGCCGCAACCGCCAAAAAGAACGGAGTACGCATTGTTACTCTGGTCATGGGAAGTGAAAATCGGAAGGTTCGTGACCAGAAAGCCATGGAGTTGCTCTCCATGGGGTTTGGTCTGGTCAAGCCGAAAGCAAACACCGCTGAAAGTAGTGCGGTTGTTGTTGCACCTACAGTTCCGCCAGCCGCTACCATCCAGCCGACCTTTGCTACACAGTCGCCAGGTGTTCAGGAAGAACCTTCAGCTAAAGAGCCTGAAGCCGTTGGGGGGGAGAAAGAAAAAAAAGAGGAAAAATCGAGTAATTGGCGTATGTTTTTTATAGGCTTTGGAGCTGGTTGTCTTTTTGTTCTCGGGTTTTTTATGATTGTGGGAGCCATGACCAGACGGCGACCCACACGGCTGAAGCCCAAATACAATGTTCGTAATTAAGGGTGTCTTGAATAATTAGATTTTTCAATCAAGGCCAAGGATTGCGCAAAATTTTACCGCAGGCATATATGTGATATTCCGAGGATAAAATTTTAAGCGTGACGCCGGGATTGGAAGAAAAAGCAATTATTCAAGATTCTCTTAAAAAAGACAAATTTATTTTGCTCCTATATGCCTTTAAAATAAGAAAAAAATGTAATTCATGGGATGTATTTCACTGAAGATACATAGTTTTTCTCTGTTTTTTGCGAAGGGAATCCTTGATTATTCTTTAAGATGAACTACAATTAAAAGGAATGAATCTCAAATAGGCTCATGTAAGGAGTGGTCATGCAGATCCCAACGGGAACATCGGCAGTTCAAAATTACGGATCAGTGCTGCATGCAGCCCAGCAGCAGCCACATCTTGCGGCTGACCTAATAAGTAAAACAGTACAAAGTCTTGCGCAGGCCCCATCTTTACGGAGCCCAACTGAGGTTGTCGTACAAGCGAGTGATGGCGTATCAGGAACACAGATTAACATAAAAGCCTAGCTGGCTTAGGTGTTGTCTTAGGTGGTTCTATCAGAAGAAGTTACACGGAAACAGGGAGAAACGCATGAATATTAACGGCGCGAGTAGTCAATCGGCTTACAACAGCACCATTTTCCCGCAACCTGTGCAAAAAACAGGTGGACAGACCATCGGGCAGCAACCGCAACCGGTTCAGCAGGTCCAACAAGCTCAGCAGGTCGAGCAGGGAACAAATCAAGGCAAAGAGACAGGTATGCTTAGTCAGAGTGCGGAGGCCCCCGATACTACCCAGGGGAATACTGTGCAACAAGGTATTGATACCTATGCCTGAATAAGTTTATTCCATTGAAAGAAAGCACAAAGGCCGCATTTGGTAATGCGGCCTTTGTCGTCTTCTATGTCTTCTATGGATACGATTTATAGTAATTACAACAGGATATGCTATGGATTTATTTCATTTTTGACAAATCTCCACGCCTAGCTGCTGCGCCTGTTTGAGCGAGTAGGCACGCTTGAGTATATCACCTTTGGCATCAACCCCTTTGACCAGCAGTTCTCCATTGTAGCTAAATTCCATGGCATCAAAGCCATAGCGGACAGTGAGTTTGGCCCCTTCAAAAATTTTCCCACCATCGGTTGCGGCCACACTGATAAAGTACCCCCGTCGCCGTTCCCGCTCCGGTTTAATTGCACCCAGAAGATATTTTCGACTCCACAGGGCCTGGCAGCGATCAATAAAAATTTTTGTCTGGGCAGTGACTCCATAAAAGTAGATGGGGGAGCCTATGACAATGCGGCTGGCTCTATCGATTTTTTCATAGAGGGCAACCATGTCATCCTCAAAGATACACTGGCCGTTTTTTTCACATTGCCCGCAGCCAATACATGGGTGAATTGTTTGTTGGGCAAGATGGATATGCTCAGCCCTGAAGCCCGCCTGATGAATTCCCTGTGCAACCTGCTCAAGTAACAAATCGGTATTGCCACCTTGACGAGGACTCCCGTTCAATAAAAGAATGTTCATAACGCTCCGGTTTCTGACAATATAGTCTCTTCTGTATGTGGGCAAAGAAAGGTTTGTTGGATTTCAACTGAATCTGTGATGGCGGATGGTCACCAAACAGAGGCCCTTGCGAAATGTTCACGGATTCAGGTTGATTTATCTGTCTGGTTATTGGTTGCAACGTTGACTGCGCTTTCCTGGATGCCGTCAGGCAAAGGAGGGAAGGGGGGCGTGTATTCCGAGGCTCTTTTTTCATCAAGCAACGCATTGAGGTTGGCATAAATGGTTGCCACATCCTGCGCGAGGTGTACTCCGGAGCAGCGGCGTAGTGTCTCCCCGTTGCGGTTGGCCTGAAGTACGGTATGAATTTCTTCAAGGGGAGCGACGACACGTTGACTCAGGTTGCGAATAAAAATAACACCGACTAAAAAGGCGGACAGCGCCATAAAGGTTACTCCCCAGCCTCCTGTTGTCCCAAGCTGCTGGGCATGACGGTCGGCTGCAAACATGGCTTTGCGATTGATTTGGGCAAGATCGATTATTGCCTTGATGCTGGTTATTCTGGCGTTCCTGTCACCTTGATAGAGTTTGTTTTCCTGAAAGGCAAGTTGTTGTAAAGGTTTGGGCTCCTGGTTTTCAGTGATGTTGGCTTGAGCGTCTTCAAAGGAGGCGCGAAAAGACTGTATTTCCTTCGGGGTAAATGGTCTTTTGGTACTGACCATGGAAAGAGTGGTGAGCATCTCTTCACATGCTTGCAGGCTTCGTTCATTGCGATCGAGTATTACCTCGATAGCAGGAGACATACGTGCAAAGATGGCAATGGTTCCAACAGCCATCAAAACATTCAAGCCAACAAGGACCCAGGCACCAACACGAACTGCGTGTGAAAGCCGCATTTCATGCCCCCTGCGTGAGTTTTGTAATGGCCTCTTCGTTTGAGACCACGATGAGCCGGTCATCAGCCTGCAGGGGGGATTCTGGGTTGGGCTGAAAAACTCTGCTCGGGCTGCCGCGCCGAATAGCCACGACCATGACGCCAAAGCGTTTGGGGAGTGCAAGTTCAATAAGAGATTTTCCGACCAGACTGGGCTGTACTGTCAGTTCCGTGATGTGGAGATCTTCTCCCAGAGGCATGTCGGCTATGATATGGCGATTGATCAGTCGGCTTGCGAATCGTTGGCCGAATTCTTCCTCTGGATTGACCACTAAATGGGCTCCCACGAGCAAAAGGATACGCCGGTGCATGGCGTTGTTCGCTCGGCCAATTACCCAGGGGGCACCCATCTGGCGCAGGAGAGCGGTGCAGATGATGGATGCCTCCTTGGAATCATCTCCAATGGCACAGATGCAGGCATCACGCCGTGCTGGCTCCAGCCGGGCCAGTTCCCCCTCGTCTGTGGCGTCGACCAAGACAACCTGGGTCACAAAGGCCGAGGCTTCATCCACCAGCGCTTTGCGACGGTCAACGGCAAGAACTTCTGCCCCTTTTTCAGTCAATGTACGAGCAAGCGCCATCCCAAACTGGCCCAGCCCAATAATTAAAATTTGTTGTGGCATAAACCACTCCTACGAAAGAGGGATGTGAGCATCAGGGTAACGAGACTGACTTGATTGGTGCTCGCGGCTTAAGAGGGTAAACAGTGTCATTGGGCCGATACGGCCAATGAACATGGTGAGCATGATAATAATCTTACCAATACCATCAAGATGCGTTGTCGCCCCAAGAGAAAGCCCGGCCGTTCCCAAGGCTGAGGTCGCTTCAAAGATGAGTTGTGAAGCTGCCAGTTCCTGGGTCAGAGAGAGGGCCAGCACGACAAAAAGCCAGACAAAACCACCTGCAAAAAAAACAGTAATAGTCCGGTTGATAACAGCCTGAGTAATGGTGCGATTGCCTGCTGTGACCCGCTCATTGCCGGTAATTGTCGCCCAAAAAGTCAGTACCAGAATACCAACTGTTGTGGTTTTGATACCACCGGCTGTCCCCCCTGGGCTGCCACCAATAAACATGGACAGCAGCATGATAACCAGGGTCGGAGTACGTACCGTACTGAGATCAACCGAATTAAATCCGGCGGTACGTAGAGTAACGGATTGAAACCAACTGTTGCTGAGTTTATCAGAAAAATGCAGGCCAGCAAGGACATGATCCCATTCAAAAAAGAGAAAAGCAAAAAAGCCGCTGAGCAGTAAAACCAGTGTCGTCACCAGGGCAAGGCTGGGAGCAAGGCTTAAACGATTACCCCGGAGCCATTGAGGGAGAAGAAGGCAGGTTGAGGGGGCAAGCCCACCTGCAATAATCAGTACTGCAACGGTGTGTAAAATAAGTGGAGAGCTTTGGTACATCACCAGGTTATCACTGTTCAGGGCAAAACCTGCATTGCAAAAGGCTGATATCGAGGTGAACAGACCTTGCCAGAGCGCGGTAGACCAGTTGGATCCAGCAAGGAAAAATCCCAGTGCCAGAAGGAAGGCCCCCAAGAATTCCCCCCAGAAGGTAAATTTGAGAATTGTCACCAGAGAGTGAAACAATTCTTGGTGACTGGTTTCAGTCAACGAGGTTAAAATTCGTTCCTGATGCAGGCTCATCCGTTTTCCCAGGGCATGCAGTGCAACCGTGGTGATAGTCATGATCCCCAGTCCCCCCAGTTGAATCAGGAGCAGCAGGCAGCCCTGACCAAAGCCTGAAAAGTCAAATTGGGTATCGACAACTGTCAGCCCGGTCACGCAGACCGCACTGACAGCGGTAAAGGCTGCATCAAGCAGTGAGAGGGGATGGCGGTTAGCGGCCCAAGGTACCTGCAGAAGAAAGGTGCCAAACACACAAAGAGCAAAGAAGGTACTGATCAGTAACCGTGCAGGGTGACCAAGAAATGGATCCCACCAGTATTCCTGATGAGGGAGCTGTGTGTGTGCAATTTGAGCCAGGATAAGAAGGCTGAAAGCACTACTCAAAAGAGCCGCGAGGGCTGTCAGTGAACAAAATATTGAGAGAGCAAGCAATCCGAGGGCAAAAAATGGGAGCAATATCGGCCAGTGCTGATTGTTGAGTTTTTGTCGATCAAGCAACCAGAGGAGCAGTGGAATCTGTGCGAGCAGACCAGAGAAGCCAATCAACAGCTCTCCGCTAGTACGATTTTCCGGATTGATGAGGTAGGAAAGAGCTGCAACGATGCACAGCCCATACAGACTTGTTTTTGCCGCCCAATAACGTTGCGTGTTGTTTGAATTGTCTTGGCTGCGATTGGGTATGGAGGGAGAACAGATAAAGAAACCTGTTGCTATCAAGGTTATTCCTCCCAAAAGTCCGTTCATGGGAGTTGCGCTGAGATGATCCCAGCCAGCCAGTGCGGTAAAGCAGAGTGCCAAAAGACCTGAAATTCGGGAAAGCCGTGGCAGATTTACCCAGGTTATTCCCTGAAGAGTGAAAAACAAGGTGGCCAAGAGACTGAAAAAACGGAGTGGAGCCCATGCGTTTATGGGATCCAACCCGCCCAAGAGTAGGGGGGCTGGTGCCAGGACAAACCAGAAAAATTGCAGGTGGGAGGGGGCCGAAGTGTTGTCCATGGTTGGTTAGTCGAAGTTGGGGATAAATCCAGTAAAAGGAAAAAATATTCCCTGATGGTATACCAATCCCCCGCAGGGTGCACAAATTTCTAGAGCGTCTTACTCACGGAATAAATGAATGAGGAGGCAATTTATTTTTCCACGTGTTGCAGAAAAAAGCGGAAGGCAAAATACCGTTGCTCGATCTCTTATTCAAGATTTCTATGCGCAAACAGAGGATAGAGACGTGTGGGAATGGGAGATGATCTGGGTAACTATTATGTATTATTACTTTTTACTGTGTGGGGCGAGAGGAGAGAACCACCACAGTGTATACATGAACAAAGCATGGAGCCAGCGCTATGTCAGTCCTTTGAAGGGAGACGCTTTGCAAGTGAGATGACCTCGTGCTTTTTGGGGTAATAGACAATCATGGCTCCTGCAGAGAGGGCGGTGAGCATATACAGATCCTGGTAGCTTCTTCCAAGGACATACAGGACTAAGCCATAGACACCTATTGCCTCGGACATGCCCAGGGCAACCATCATGACAGAGAGGTAGCGGGCAACGGCTGGATGCTGATTTGACTGGTTGCTCCTTTTCCCCTGGGGAGCAGCCAGCAGATATCTGCGGATAAACCAGGTGAAAACCACAGTGAGCACCGCACACCCAAACAGAGCGATACGCAGCGTTCGGTAGCTCTCCTGGCTGAAGGTAATATGGGCATTTTGCAGCAGCAGAGGGACGATAAAGGCATAGATGATCAGCGAGCCAAAAAGGACAGACCATATCAGTTTGGTTATGGTCATGCCTCGTTGCAGTTCTTTATCGTTGATCATGTAAACCCCTTATCAAGAAAATGTTCTGGTCTTTCACTCGTAGCACCGAGCGATTGGCGGCATGTATCGAGTTCAAACCTTTCTCTGGTCCCGGAGAAGACCATGCTTTCCATCTAGAGGGTGTCTTGAATAATTAGATTTTTCAATCAAGGTCAGATAAGCGCAGACTTCGAGGATTGTGAAAAATTTTACCGCAGGCATATAGTTGATATCGGAGTCTTCGCTTACCTCCGAGGATAAAATTATGAGTATGACGAGGTAAGCGCCAGACACCGGGAGATTGGCAGAAAAAGCAATTATTCAAGATTCCCTAGAGAGTTGTAGCATGTTCATCGGCAATTGACAAATATCAGGCTTTGCTTTGTTTGCCTGAATCAAGAGTGGGGATCGGGTGGCCTTTCTTCCGATAAATAAATGCACTGATCACAACTGTGCAGGGAGCCACGACAATCACGCCAAAGCTGCCAACAAGAATATTAAGAACTTCGGCTGCAACAAAGGGCGCATTCAAAAGATTGGCCGGAGCAAGGCCTTTGGCAAGAAAGACCATGAACATGGTGATATGACTCCCAGAGTAGGCCAAAAGCAGGGTCGTGGTCATGGTACCGGTGACAGCTCGCCCAACCCGCAGACCAGAGCGCATGTGTTCTAAAAGACCTATTCCTGGTTGCTGCATCTTCAACTCATCCATAGTGGCGGCAATATCCATGGAAAGATCCATCACGGCACCAGAACAGGCAATAAAGACGGAGGAAATAAAAATATCCGTAAGATTGAGCTGATAAAACCCTGAATACAACAGCATCTCTGCAAAGGGGCGCACAGCTCCATGGAGACGAAAGGTGTGGGTGAACAGTGTCGCCAGGCCACAGGTCAGGAGTAAGCCAAGCATTGATCCGCAGAAGGTGGCAACACCGCGTCTTGTCAAGCCTCCCACGGAAAAACAGATGACTGCAGTGAGGATGGTGACAATGCCTATTCCCGTTGGAATGGGAGCATAGCCAATAAGCAACAGAGGGAAAAAGAGTTTCCATAAAACCAGAGCCGCAAAGACAAAGGAGAGGCCTGCCTTGAGGCCCGTTACTCCAGCGACAGCAAAGAGAAGTCCGGCAAAGAGCAAGACCAGATAGAGTTGCAGGTCCAGGCGGTAGGCACCACGAGCAACGGCATGTTGAGGCTTTCCCTGAGGAGCTGCATACTCGATGAGAATGGTTTCTCCAACTTCATAAAATTCATCCAGCTCCATCTTGCCCGTGAGCATATTGACCACCGAAGTTTCCTGTCCGGCATGTGGACCGGAAAGGAGTCGAACCTTGAGGCTTTGTTGGTTTGTTTTGACGATGAGATTGGTGCGAACACTGGAGTTATCAGCCTCTGTGACCAGAGCCTTACAGCGAATACCACTGGGGGCTGGGGGGATATGGGCAATGTCAATATAGAGAAGAATGGCACATAACAGTGCGATAACAAAAGAAAAGAGAAGTTCCCGGCGTACTTGGTTCATAAAGGTGACGTATTTGGATAGGCGGGCAGGTGAGCCCGTTTGGTTTTGAAGGTTGCCCTGGTTGAGATACGAAAAAACCCGTGACACCGCAAGGGGGCTCGGCATCACGGGGAGGTGAGAGAATAAAAGGGGGGAATGTCAGTTTTTGACGACTGGCAGCGTTTTATAGATGCCCATGGCAGTCGCAAGTTTTTGGGCGATATCAGTGTTATCGTAAAAACCTGCGAAATTTTTTGATCCTGCTCCAATGGCAAAAACCGGTACAGGTACACCAGTGTGAGAGTAGGAGGTCCAACCGATGGATGCCTGCTCGTTCAGAATGTGGGTAATGGTCACGATGATCGGCTCATAGTAAGAATAAAGCAGCTGATTCTCGTCATCACTGTTATCGTTTGAGCCACTCATTGATTTGTCAAAAGCATCCTCAAGCTTCTCTTTTTGGTAGTCGTTCAGGTCGCTGTAAACAAGGCCAAAGACACTTTTCATCAGAGCAAGCATTTCATGGCTGGAGGCAAGGTTATCGCTTTGAGTATAGTCATATCCCTCTTGGTGGGCGGCTTTGTAGGAAGCCCACTCATCAGAACCAAATGCCTGAAAACTTTTAGTTTGCCCCAATAGACGATCGTAATAGGCACTGTATCCAGTTGTTGCATGGCCAATGGTCAAACCACCTGTTTCGTGGTCTCCGGTCACCACGATTAAGGTCTCATAGGGATGTTTGTTATAAAAGTCCAAGGCTGTGCCGACTGCATCGTCAAAGTCAAGGGTGTCGCCAATAGCTGCCATGGCATCGTTGGCATGGCAGGCCCAGTCGATTTTTCCGCCTTCGACCATGAGAAAAAATCCGCCCTGCTTATATTTTTTCCACCGGTGAAGTCTTTTAAAGAATTTATGCCCCCTTTTCGGCCGGTCGGTTTGCACCAAAGTTTTGATGGCGACCTCCGTCATTTCCGCAAGAGACAGGTTGCTTTCCGGGCGGTCAATGGCATATGGCATAGCCGCGCTGTTCTGGAGATAGGGATTGATACAGACTACTTTGTCTACAGGGTTGTCCAACTGAGCCTCTATGGACTCTCGGTCTCTGAGCACGGTGTAGCCATTTTCCTCAAGTACTTCCCACACATCGTTATTGGTATCTCCATCCCTGTTGGGGGCGGTGGGGGAGGCCAGCCCGCCGCCTCCAAAAAACTCATAACCGGAGTTGGCTAGCTGGGTGGCAATGTTGTTCATGTAACCGCGATTGGCAATACTGGCATAGTAAGCCGCGGGGGTGGCGTGATCCAGAGAAACCGAAGAAATAACGCCGACACGTTTGCCCTGTTCATCGGCAAGCTGGGCGATGCTCTTGTAGCTTGTTGTTTGGGTGTCATCCATGCCTATGACTCCACTTTTCGTTTTCAGGCCACAGGCAAAAGCGGTTGCTGAAGAGGCACTATCAGTCATAAGTGCGTGGGCATCGTAAGTGGTTTGCATACCGAGAATTGGAAACTGGGTGAAATTGAGCCGGTTCCCTTTTTGGAGCAGGTCTGTGGCCTCAGTGGCGGAGCCACCGTTTTTGGTGGTCAGATAGGCCTCTGTCGCCTGGATCTGCGAGCTGGACATACCGTCGCCCAGAAAGAAAAATACGTACTTCGGTGTTGTTGAAAAGGCTGGTGTGGTTGACAGGGTGAGCAGGGCAAATGCCGCTATCCCATACAATTTTTTTCTATACATGTTCTCTCTCCTTTCTCTTGGATAATAAAAGGTACGCAGTGGTTCTGTACCCAAAAGCAGTGGGATATTGACGAGTTCATGTTAGGACTCTGTTTTGCGGCCAATAGAAAAAAGTCAGTTTTTCAGTAGGAAAGGTAAAGCTGCATGGAAAAGACTCGATTGGTGGCACTTTGTAGGATAATTGATAGGGCTTGCAAATTTGAATATCTGTTCATATATTAAAAAGTCATGAGCGGACAAGAAGAAAAAGAAGACCGTTGTGCGGTACGTTGTATTCACAGAGATCAGGTGGCCAGGGCTCGATCCAAGGCCCTTGCCAGCAGTGAATACGAAAAGCTGGCCGCATTGTTTAAGGCCATGGGCGATGGGAACAGGTTACGTATTCTCTGGGCTCTTGGTCAGGAAGAGATGTGTGTCTGTGATCTGGCTGCATTGCTTGGGAGTTCAGAGTCCGCCGTGAGCCACCAGCTGCGCCTCCTGCGTCAGTTGGCCCTGGTGAAAAATCGGCGGGAGGGGCAGGTTCTCTATTACCGGCTCAACGACGGCCATGTGCACAGCCTTATCCAGATTGGACTGGAGCACCTTCGAGAATAATTCGTTTCGATACGTTGTGGTGAAGTATGCAGTATCTGTTTGATTTTGCCAGCGCCTGCTGGCTCTTGTTAGAGGAATCATCTCTTTACATCCTGCTCGGCCTGCTTGTGGCCGGGCTTCTGAAAGTGTATCTTTCACCGGATTATGTGGTCAGGCATCTGGGCAAAGGGAAGATTAAATCAGTTTTCAAAGCTGCCCTTCTGGGCATTCCTATTCCCCTGTGTTCCTGCGGGGTGTTACCAGCCGCGGCACAGCTCAAGCGTCAAGGCGCCAGTAAAGGCGCAACCACCGCCTTTTTAATTTCTACCCCGGAGTCGGGTGCTGATTCCATTGCCATCTCCTGGGCGCTTCTTGATCCGCTCATGACCGCGGCTCGACCTCTGGCAGCCTTTGTCTCCGCCTTTGTAGCCGGTGTGCTTGAAAATACGGTGGGGGAACGCAGGCAGGCCCCTGTACCACCTTCACTGCAAATGGCCTCGGTTGAACCGCAGCCTTGTGGTGAGGCTCATTGTGGCTGCCACCAGCATGAGGCCGCTTCGAGTGAAAACACAATAATCAGTGGCCTTCGTTATGCCGTCAATGAAATATGGGGGGATCTGGCAGGCTGGTTTTTTATCGGTATCGGTATTGCCGCAGCCATTACCACGATTATTCCCGCCGATTTTGTCGGGCGGTATCTTGGAGGTGGCGTCGGTTCCATGCTGTTTATGCTTGTAGCGGGTGTGCCTATGTATATCTGTGCCACCGCCTCAACCCCCATTGCTGCGGCTCTGATTCTCAAGGGAGTGAGCCCTGGCGCAGCTCTGGTTTTTTTGCTCAGCGGACCGGCGACCAATATCGCTGCTCTGGCGGTATTGATCAAAATTCTCGGGAAGTGGGGGCTGACTATATATCTTGCCTCAATTGCCGTTATCAGTGTGCTTTGCGGTCTTCTTTTAGATACACTGTATGTGGGGCTCGGCCTCTCTGCCATGGCCACGGTGGGGACGGTCAACGAGGTTTTGCCCCACTGGCTGATGCAGGCCGCGACCCTTGTGCTGTTGCTGCTTTCCCTGCGACAATTTGGCCAAAGGTATCGGCAGCGATCATCTCTTCGCCAGTAGTACGGGCGACAACTCCCTTATGTTCCACAACGGTTCCACAACGACTACATGAAATTCCTCGAAGACAATCTTGTCGAATGGTTACAGCGCCCGGAGCTTGCTGAACTGCGTAACGCCTTTCTTGTTCAGTCCAAGCAGAAAAATGGTTTTATCTGTCATCCAGAAACCGAAGAGAGCGCTGTCTTCATTGTCAGCAAGGGGCGGGCACGTGTCTTCTTGGGCTATGAGGACAAGGAATTCAATCTGGCTATTCTGGCACCCGGTGATCTCTACTCCACCCATACCGGCGCCTATGTTCAGGCCATGGAACCAATGGAAATCCTGCTCATGGACACGCCCAGCTTTATGCGGCATATGATGCAGAATCTGGAGGTCACTTCGGTAATGATCAAGGTCCTGGGCAATGTACTCAAATCATCATTTAACATCATTGATGGCCTGGTATTCAAAGATGCCTCCTGCCGACTTCTGTCCCTGTTGCTTCATGAAGCCAAACGTCAACAACCGCAACCAGACGGAACCGTGGTGCTGCATATCAACCTCTCGGTCGAACAGATAGCCCGCATGGTCGGCAGTAGCCGGCAGACTATTTCCACCCAGCTCAATCGACTGATCCGTCAGGATCTTATTCAAAAACAGGGGCGTGGCTCTTTTGTGATCCCAGATCTCGCAGCCCTGGAGCGTTATTATGCCTCTGCTGATTGCATTTAGGGTGTCTTGAATAGTCATTGATCGTCATTACGGAACAAAGGTAACCTGGATGCTCCGTTCCGCACTCCTACCCGTATCATCGACTGCACTCAGCTGATAGGCACCAGCCTCTTTGGGCCGCCAATGCACAGGCTGCTGACGCGATGCGGAGCCCAGATATTTTGTATCGGCAAACCAGTAGAGACGGGCGCTTGATCCATCAACTGAGGCTGCAAGCTCAATGCTCTGTTCTGGTTTGGAGCGCTGCAATGTGTAGTTCCCATGGGGATGCGGAGAAATAATCCTTGGCGGATTTCCCGGGGTGGAGCCTCCTTGCTGACGGCAACGCTCCGGGAGCAGAGGAGGCTCTTGTCGGGGGAGCCCGGCCAGTCTGAAAAGGGACTCGATATCAGAGGGCCAGAAGGCGAAGACCTGTTGTTCATGGCTGTCGTCATAGGGGGGACAGACACCTTTTCCTGTTTGCTTGTCCACCATCACCGGACGGTGCAGGCTCGAGACATGGATGGGGGATGTACCGGGAATAAACCACGCCTCCACCGTGCGTGGACACCAACGGTTGGGAAGTTCTCCCGAGGCCTGGCAAACATCCACCTTGATCACTCCGGGGGGAACAGGGCGCTGGTGAATTTGAGAAGCATCCGTGGCCAGTTCCAGCGCGTCAGCTATCTGGAAAAAGAGCGGTGCCGCAGCTTCCCGCCCAACAAAGGCCGGATTGGCGCTGCCGTCAAAATTACCGATCCACACGGCCAACAGATAGTTTCCCACCATCCCCACGCTCCATGCATCATGAAAGCCCCAGGAGGTTCCGGTCTTCCAGGCGATGGGCCAGTGGGGGCGTGCGCCTTCGGGTACAGCCGGCGCGCCGTGTGTCGCGGGTCTGGGATTATGGAGCAGCATTTGCCTGACAATGAAGGACGCCTGCGGAGAGAGCAGAGGCTTTCCTTGCACCATGGGATCCTCTGTGGTGTAGCGCAACGAACGAAGACGGCCGTTGTTGGCTAAAATTCCATATAATTGAACCAGTTCAGCCATTGTCAACTCCCCGCCACCGAGGACGAGAGAGAGGCCGTAGTGGTGCTCAGAGCGCAATCCTGTGATCTGCGCTTCTCTGAGCAGGTCATAGAGGGTGGGGTGGGAGAGTTGGCTGGCAAGCCAGATTGCCGGGACATTGCGGCTGCGGATCAATGCACTCTGAGCGGATATCGGTCCGATAAACCTGCCGTCAAAATTTTCCGGTTGATAGCTGCCAAAACTGGAGGGCAGGTCTCGCAAAACGGTGTGTGAATGGATGAGCCCCTGATCAAGCGCGAGTCCATAAAGAAACGGCTTTAAGGTTGACCCCGGTGAGCGCTTGGCCAGGACACCGTTTACCTGCCCCTGGAGCGATTGATCAAAAAAATCGGCAGAACCGACCAGGGCCTTGACGTCCATGGTACGACCTTCCACCAGAAGCACGGCTCCATTGACGATCCCCCTGTCTTGGTTTGTTTCCACATATCGATGCACTATATGCTCCAGCAGATGCTGAAGGGCAGGGGCCAGCGTGGTGGTTATTATTTGCTCTGGAATTTTTTGCTGGTTTTGCAGAATCAGATCGCAGAGATGCGGAGCCTTAAAGGGGAGTTGCTGTCGTTTTTTGCCCGATACCTCGGTGGTGAGCAGTGGGGTGAGCAACGGAGCATCTTCCGGGTGCTGCTTGAGCCAGGTCTGGGTCAGCCGCTGTCGTGCCAGCTGCTGTTCCCGATCAAAGTCATAACGACCTGAGGGATTCTGGGGCATGACTGCCAGAGCCAGCCCCTCTGCTAGGCTCAATTGTTTTGCTGGCTTATCAAAATAGATGCGTGCGGCTGCACCAATACCCTGGATATTGGCACCCATGGGGGCAAGATTACAGTAAGCCTCGAGAAGATCGTGTTTACTGTAACGAACCTCCAACCAGATGGCATGGGCAATCTGTTGCAGTTTTCCGCCTATGGTGCGGGTGTTGAGACCATAGAGTTGCCTGGCCAACTGCATGGTCAGGGTTGACCCACCCTGACGGTGTTTTTGGATATAGGTGGACCAGGCCGCGCGCACAAGCGAGCTTGGATTAAATCCGGGATGAAAGAAAAAATACTGATCCTCTTTTAAGAGCAGCGCTGCCTTTGCCTGGGGAGCGATCTCTTCCAGTGGTGTCCAGAGACGGTACTGACCATCCCAGGCCAGGGTGATGCGCAAGGTTTCGCCATTCTCCGCGCAAATAAGATGCGAGAAGGGGATATCCCTTACCATGGGAGGTCCAGGCGGGAGGATGGCTATGAGCAGAGCAGTACAGCAAAAAAAACCGGCCACCACAAGGGACAGGCCGGTTCTATGCTTTAGAAAGCGATACATGCCGTTTTTACGGCGCAACAATGGTTATTTCACCAACCTTGCCCCTGCCCTGTATGCGTTGGTCGTACATTGCCTCAGCATAGGGGGAGGGCACTTGAAAAACCCCGATGTTGGTGGCGCGAATACGGTATTCGTAGGTTACCACCTTGGGGCCGAGCGAGCCGTAGAGGAGTATGCGGTCATCTCGAGTGTCGACAAAGGAGGGGGGCCAATGCTCTTCCCGCCTTGTTGCTTCACCTTCCTCTCTATTGCTTGCTCCTGTATGCTGCACCGGTTCAACCCCGCCGGGTAAAAGGTCGACTATGGCGATCTCGTTAAGCCCGTGCTCTGTGGTGGCACGCAGACGCAGCCGAGCATTGTATTCCTGCCCCTGAACAAAGCGCGTAACCGTATTCCCCTGGTCATCGAGATATTCCCTCCTGATTTCTATTCCTTGAGTACTTTCCGTTGTTGGAGGAACACGGTCAAAGCCCGACTCTGTCAGTTGGTAAAAAACAGAGGGCCCTGCCTTTGGTTGGCGTAGAACGATGGAGGCCCAATCAAGGGGGATATCTTCAGCGTCTTCTATCTTGGCCGACTCCTTTTGGGTTTTTGTAAGCAGGGTCGCCGACAGTTCATTGGTTCCCTTGGCCTGTTCCTGGGCATAGGTCCAAAAACCACGAATCAACAGGGCGGCTGCAAAAGAGTGATACTGGTTTGCGGATATTCTTCTTCCCAGTTCTTCGATGAGACCATCGGGTATGAGCCGGGTCAAACCATGACGGCTCAACAGGGTCAGCAGTTCGGCATCGTGGGTTAAACTATTTTCAAAACGCCCATAGGAGATGGATTCCGCAGAGGATGTTGTTGCCCACTGCACTTTGCCGAGGAGTTTTTCTCCAGCGGTTTTCTGCTGCATCAGCATCTGGCTTGCGCCGAGATAGGCGGCTACGAGATCGGTTTGCCAGGTTTTTTGATGATGTTTTTCCAGCTGTTCAATGGTCGCAGAAAGCTGGGCCGTGGAAACCCGGCCCAAACGAGTCAGCAGGTAGATGGCTCTGGCGCGGGTGCGCAGCTCATTGAGCCCTTCTGCTTTATTTTGGCTCACCCGCTCCAGGTAGCGAATGCTTTGATTCTGCAGATCCTGAGGCACTGCGAACCCATGATCAGCGGCCTCGATAAGAAAATCAGCGGCATAGACCGAAATATCAGGTTGGACAACCAGATTGCTGGCCCATTGACCAAAGCCGCCCGATCCATGACGACGTTGTCGCAGAAGACTGAATGCCTGGGCAAGCGGAGCAAAATCAGCTTGCGCCAGTTCCTCGGGTGTGGCGCTGATGAGTGCGGGCATGGTTTTTGAGAGAAGCTGCTCTGTGCATTCATGGGGATAGTGCTTCAAATAGTTACTCAACCCCTGAATCCAAACCAGGGGAGATCGACCATAATCCAGAATGACCTGGCCATATTCCTGCACGAGCTCACGCTTTGGCCTGAGGCTGAACCCTGCTTCCTGGAACGATCCAGCCCGAAGGGCAACCCTGTAGGGGGATGCAGGACGAATGGAAATCGCCTGGCGAATACGGGAGTCTCCCGCCACACTTCGGCCAATAAAGGTGAGGTCGGTTGAACCAAGTTGTGGGCGAGCCTCTAGTTCGAACTGGACCACCTGTTCCCTTGCCGGTGCTATGGTCAGTTCCTGCGGATTTTCTCCCAGGAGTTTAACTCCTTTGCCGGTTTCCAGGCTGAGATGAAGCGTACTGGTTTTTGCCACATTGGAAAAAGCGCCGATACTGACGGTGAAGCGGTCGCCCGGAGCAACAAAGGCTGGTACGTTGGGGGAAAGCACCCAGGGACCGCGCACTTCGGTGAAGGTCGAGGCCACCCCGACCCGTTCAGGGGTGACGGCGAGCGCAATGATGCGCAGCTTGCCATTAAAACCATCGGGTACCCGGTAATGGAACAAGCGTTTCCCAGGGGAAATGTCCACCAGCCCCGACCAGTACACAGCGGGCTTTTGCTGTTTGCGTTTAAAGGGATTGGTGCGAGCGCCTAGACTTTCTTCATCACCTCCACCGGGAGCAGAACTCCGTAGCAAGCGATTATATTCAGGTAAGACCAGATCAAGGATTTGCGCCGTGCGCACATCGAGGCGACGCTTGGCGAAAAAGTCATTGAGCGGATCAGGGGTCTTGTAGTGGGCCACCTGGAGAATGCCTTCGTCGACGGCAAAGACGACCGCCTTGGCTGCTTCGCTGCTCCCCAGATCAATGGCAAGCTCTTGTCCTGGTTCAATATTTGCCTGTGCTTTGAGCTGCAAGGGGAGCCTACGCGCTGCAAGAGAAAGACGAAAGGGCGCCACCCCATAGGAGAGCGGGCTCATGAATATTTCGTCTGAGTTGGGATTACGCAGAAACTGCACATTGATGTAGCCATTCCCTTCAAGTCCCTGCGGCAGGGTAATGGTCTGGACACTACTGGTCGTTTCTGTGGTAAACCAGGTGTGGGCGTAGACCTTATCGCGCTCCACCGTAATGAGGCCGGATCCGGTATATGGTGCACGAAGACTGATCTTGACCGTTTCTCCAGGCTTGTAGGTCGCCTTATCCAAGGTGATCTGCAGTTCTGCATTACGCTCAAGCGACCGGCTCAGATTACCGGCCCCGGCCACTGTCCAGCTGATGGTATTGAGCAGTGCTCCCTGAGCGTTGTGCAGTTCATAGCCAAAATCACCCGGCTCGATTGTTGGCAGCGAGATGGTCAGCCCGGAAGCGGGCAGGGAGATCTCCTGAGTTGATCGAACATATTTTTTCCTCCGGGATTCATATTGGAGGGCACCGCTCTCCTGCTTGACCAGAACCGATACATGGCGGTACTCGACCAGCGAAAGCTGTATTTTTTCTACGTTGGTCGGTTCCAGCTCCGGATTGAGTGCAAGCAGGGCACATTCACGCTTTCCGCCTCTGGTAATATAGGTCAGTGAGCCAAGTTCACGCACCCCGATCATGTAGGGCATGGTGCCAATCAGTGCATCAGCGGTGGCCAAGACATTGCGTCCACCCTTGGCTTCGAAGACACGGCTGGTCAAACGAAGCCTGTAGGCCGCAGCTGTGAAGCGATTAAGATCCGGTTCCAGTTGAACCTGTCCTTGAGCATCGGTGTACAGAGGAGGAAGTGTTTCCTGCACCCCAGCCTTCAGATTGCCTGCAAGGTGAAAACGGTATGCTGGGTATTGAGGAAATTTTGGGAAAAAGGGAGAGAGTTCCATGAGGCTCTGAACTCGTCGTCCCACAGCATTGGCGCCAAAAAGATGGCGGGCTGTAACACGGGGGATGACCTGTTCCGGGTGCACCCAGCCCTGAACTGGTTTTTCAGTCAGTGCCAGTTTGACCTTCATCCGCTCAGGTTCAAAAGCACGCACAAGAAAATCGGTGCTGTTGATGAAGCCTGCCCGTCGGTTGTTTTTTACCAGGTAAATACTGGCCGAGTACAGGCCCGCAGGCGAATTCGGGCCTGGGGTGAAGTCAATGGAATCCAGGCCGCTTGGGGTGGCGGTTCGCTTCTGGTTGAACACGACCACTCCCCGTGGGTCGGTTATTCTGATGGTCACAGGCAGAGCATCAAGGGATCGACTCCAGTCCGCAGCTCGGAGAATGTAACCGATATGAGCGGTCTCCCCGGGACGGTACAACCCCCGGTCGGTGAAGAGCGAGGCCGTGATCTGATTCGGGCTGCTCTGATTGCCCTTGCCTCCAACGTCAAAGCGAGAAAAATCCAATTGATGCTCTGCACGGTTCAGGGGCAGGAAGGACATATCTCTGTTTGCTTGCACCAGGACCATGATCGGCTCTTTTTCCCTCTGCAGGTTCCGTAGTTGCTCAAAACGAACATGTCCCTGCGCATCGGTGTATCCTTGGGCAACCTTCAGGCCGTTTCGACCAATGATCTGTACCTGAGCCTGAGCTACAGGAAATCCTGTACTCAGTGACTGGACAAAGACTTCCTGGCCTCCGTCTTGGGTCTTTTTGCTGATAATGCCAAGATCAGTCACGACGAGCAGTCGACGATCAATGGGGCGGGATCTGGAAACATAATCACTGTAGCTTTTTCTGGGAAATCGTGGGTCGTAGGGAGTGATCTTGAGCACAAAGACTCCCTGGCGCCCTCCATCTGTTCGCAGGTATTCTCCTATATTGACACTGTCGTAGATGGGTTTGTTCGGATCAGTCTCTGCAAAGACACGGGTATAGATTTCCCGTTCCACCAGTCGATCAAAACTTTCTCCGTAGATCTTGGGCTGGGCAAATCGACCGTAATTTTGATCGACCAGATGATGGAGCTGCCGTGGAAGAAGACGGGCAATTTCAACTTGGACTCCCGGAACCCCCTGGGCCAGGAATCCCACCTGCTTATCCCCGTGCAGGCTGAGCAGGGCACCATCCCCAAGAAGTTTGACAACCTGGGGGTACTTGCCCGTGCCCACAAGTGCGACCAGGGGCTGTTTCATCTGGTAGCCCCCCTCGGCTTCAATGGTGTCATCGATCTTGATGAGCAACTGCCTTTCCACCGGTACCTGAAGCGAAAAATTATGCAGGGTATTGGCTGGATGCTCAGAAGGAAGCAGTTGCAGGGAAAGAGACTGGTGGAGATCCTTCTCCTGCACCTGGCTCAGGTGGTAGGGGCGCTTCTTTGCCGGCAAGAGCCAGGCGTGGACATGACTGGCTGCAACCGCATCTGTGATGGGAAAGGAACTCTCAACACTAAGAACTTGTTGGGGTTCCCCCTGTTGGTTGTTGATGTATCGAAGCTTGATCCGACTGAAAGTGAGTTGATATCTGCCTGGGACGGTAACTTTTGTTTCTATAGGTTTTTCCAGCCCGGCTGGACTGTTTAGGGCACTGATTTTTGAGTCGAGTTGGAGAGCAATACTTGCATTTTCCAAGGGCAAAGCCAATGGCGCCGACTGAAGATGCAGCTTTAATCCATTTTTTGTGATGTTGAGCCCAATCTTTTGCTGGTGGGGATCGCGATAAGCAAGTCCCTTTCCCAGCTCAAGGCGGAGGTTTTGGGCAACAGTTGCCGGATTAACAGCGTGGGAGAAGCGGATGGTGGCAAAAAGTTTTTTTTCAGCAGGTTTCGTCGGGTTTTGCTGGATTTTCGCTGACTCGACGGTGGCTGAAAAAGGGGGAGTCTGAAAGTTGCTTGCATAGGCACCGAGCAGAACACCCGGAGTAAAGAGCGCATCTTTAGAAAAACTGAGTCGGAATGTCTGAGCAATGGGCCAATCCTGCGCCGGAATAAATGAAAGCGTCTGGTCATCTTCCCATTTCCAGCTACCTTTGAGGCTTGGCTCAAGACGTATTCCCTGGAGAACCTCTTTACCAATTATATCGATGGGCGCGACTGACTGACCAAAACGAACCCGGAGCGGATGTACCTTGACTGGAGAAGATGCATAATCAGTGAGTGCAGGAGATTCCAGAGCATACTCGACCGTCTGTGGCTGAGGACGTTGCGAATACCAGGTGTACCCATACCAGCCGGTCAAAGACCCTCCTGCCAGGATCAGGAGAAGACTGAAAGAGAGAGCAGGGTGGGCAGCAAGCCAACGTGACCAGGGGGGCGGTGTCCATGACAGTTGACCAACAAGAGGGGAGAGCAATGCGGCGATACCACGAAGAGCAGCTTTAAAGGGAGAGAGAATGGCATGTTTCTTCATGGTATCACCTTTAGGGAATCTTGAATAATTGCTTTTTCTGCCAATCTCCCGGAGTCTGGCGCTTACCTCGTCATACTCAAAATTTTATCCTCGGAATATCAACTATATGCCTGCGGTAAAATTTTTCACAATCCTTGACCTTGATTGAAAAATCTAATTATTCAAGACACCCTTTAGCTGTGAGCTATGGCAAAGAACGTGAAAGCATAGAGCTCATGATGGAGGGGGTCAGGTCGTGTTGTAGTGCGCTGCAAACACAAGAAAGACGGGCACTCGTCATAACGAACCATCTGCGAGGTTAGCTGGCAGGGCGTGTTTGACATCATAGATAACAGCGTTTTCACGGCAGAGATGACGGAGTTCTTGTTCTGTGAGTTGCATGAATTCATCATGACTGACCGCGAGGATTACCGCATCGTAGCGTTGTTGCGGGAGTTGTTGAATCATGGTCACCTGATAGGTGGTCGCCGCTTCTTCCTGATCCACCCAGGGATCGTAGACCTCAACCTGCGCACCAAAGGAGTCCAGTTCTTTGATGATATCGATTACGCGGGTATTGCGTAGGTCCGGGCAGTTTTCTTTAAAGGTCAGCCCCAAAACCAGGATGTGCGAATCTGCGACATGGATGCGGCGCTTGAGCATCAGCTTCACGGTCTCGGAGGCGATATAGCGGCCCATATCATCGTTGAGGCGGCGGCCTGCAAGAATCATCTCAGGGTGATAGCCCACTTCCTGAGCTTTATGGGTCAGGTAGTAGGGATCCACACCAATGCAGTGTCCGCCAACAAGGCCTGGGCGAAAGGGAAGAAAATTCCATTTGGTCCCGGCGGCCTTAAGTACCTCCAGGGTATCGATGCCAAGTTTATTAAAGATGAGCGCCAGCTCGTTGATGAGGGCAATGTTGACATCACGCTGGGTATTTTCAATGACCTTGGCAGCCTCAGCCACACGCATGGAACTGGCCTTAAAGGTCCCGGCGGTGATGACCAGGCCGTAGAGGGCGTTTACAAAATCAGCAACTTCAGGGGTGGAGCCTGAGGTTACCTTGACAATAGTGGGGAGCCGGTGCTGATGATCACCCGGGTTGATCCGCTCAGGACTGTACCCGGCGAAAAAATCTGTATTAAACCGCAGACCGGAATCACGTTCCAATATCGGGACACAGACTTCTTCTGTTGCTCCTGGATACACCGTGGACTCATAGATCACCACATCCCCCTGCTTGAGTACCTTTGCAACGGTTTCAGAGGCCTTGACAAGTGGGGTGAAATCAGGGCGCTTGTTCTCGTCTATGGGGGTGGGAACAGCAACGATAAAAACATTGCATCCCTTGAGGTCTTCGATAGTGCAGCTGTAGGTAAGGTTCCCCGCCTGGGCGAGTTCTTCTGAAGTCACTTCTCTTGTTACATCAATATGCTGATTCAGCTCCTCTATACGACGCGCTTTGAGATCAAACCCCAGTGTTGGTCGTTTTTTGCTGAACTCCACGGCCAGAGGCAGGCCAACATAGCCAAGACCAATGACTCCGATACAAACCTCTTCAAGATTGAGCATGAATATTCCTTCATTATGAGCAAGTAGACAGTAAATTGTTTAGTATCAAAGAAGTATAAAACGAATAACCCTTTGACAAAAGAAGAAAACGAAGAAAGTAACGTCCTGTTTGGGCAAACGTGCTCAAAGGATCTGGCAAAATGGGAGTGATATGATTTTGCGTGACAAGTGAGGAGGGGGGTCAGGCTCCACGCAGTTTTTCTGGCCAGAGCAGGGTGTGGAGTTGGAGCTGCAAACGGGCACCGAGTTGATGTTTCAGCAAGAGCTCGGCAAGCTCCTCGGGGGGAAACTTTGTAATGACGGGCGAGAAAAGAACCGGTACAAGCCTGTCAAGTTGGTGGGCGAGGACCTGTTCACGGGCAAAATGGAAATCATCCACCGAGCTCAAGACAAACTTTATCTCATCTCGAGCCCCTCGTTGCTGCCGTTCACAAAGCACCTGCAGGTTCTCGGCAAGATTGTGGGCAGCCATGCCCGAATCCGGGCATTTTACATCCATGATTATATGCACAGAGTCAGACACTCCACAGATAGGCAGACTGCCATTAGTTTCAAGCAAAATGGTCCGCTGCTGTTCAATAAGGCTGTGGAGCAAAGGGTAGATCCCCTGCTGGCGCAGGGGCTCGCCACCGGTGAATTCAACCATGACCCCTGGGTGCTGGTTGATCCAGTCCAGAATCTCCTCGCACTGCAAAATTTGGGCAGCTTCCTCGTAGGTGTAGCGGGCATCACAGTAGGAACAGCGCAGGTTGCATCCCGCCAGGCGGACAAAGAGGCAGGGTAATCCCGCCCAGGTCGACTCCCCCTGAAGAGAGTAAAAAAGCTCAGAAATTTGGAGCGGTTCACTTGCCATAATAAATTACACCACTGCTATCCGTTTCCCGAATTTCTACGCTGTAGAGTCCATACCGTTCGGTTTGCAGCTGGGGTGCAAGTGTGTCAAAGAGGTACATGGCGATATGCTCTGAAGAGGGATTAATTTTTTTAAAGGCTGGATGTTCATTAAGATCACGATGATCCAGTTCGTCCACCGCTCCATGAACAATCTTTTTCAAGTCTTTGAAATCAATCCCCATACCGAGGGAATCGAGCTCATGGGCGCGAACGGTCACCTTGACCTTCCAGTTGTGGCCATGCGGGTTTTCACAGTTACCAGGGTAGGCACGCAGATGATGGCCGCCGGAAAAATGTGTTTTTATGAAGACATCCATATATTGCTCCTTTACTTACAAAACATTGATATCCGTGCCCGCCTGTTGCCGTAAATCTGGCTTGCACCGTCAAGTAGACAAATGGTAAACAGAAATTGTGGCTTGTAAAGCACCTTCCGCACCTTTAAGCGCCGAAATAATAGAGGCAGGTGCTTGTCGGCTTTCATTTTACCCTGAATAATGCTCACGGATTCAGGTTTACTTATTATAGTG
This sequence comes from Desulfobulbus rhabdoformis, assembly GCF_016919065.1. Classification (GTDB taxonomy): domain Bacteria; phylum Desulfobacterota; class Desulfobulbia; order Desulfobulbales; family Desulfobulbaceae; genus Desulfobulbus; species Desulfobulbus rhabdoformis. The sequence goes on from NZ_JAFFQA010000010.1 coordinate 47,296, forward strand.
GAAAACCCTTCCTTGTCTGAGATCACCTCACCCCCGGATATGACCCATGATACCCTGTTTGCCGGAGAACTCCTCTGTTCTCAGCCTGCCCAGGGGTATCGCTTTTCTCTGGATGCTGTTTTAGCAGCCCAGTTTGTTCATCCCAGTCCGAGTCAACAGGTGCTTGATCTAGGGTGTGGCTGCGGTATTATAGGGCTTATTCTAGCGTACCGCCTTCCCGAGCTTGCTGTGCATGCTTTGGAGTTGCAACCCGAATTGGCCGACTGCGTCAGGGCCAACATCAGGGCAAATGGCTTTGACTCCCGTATGCAGCTCTACCAGGCCAGTGTCACCCGAATCCAAACAATACTCAGGCCGGAATCCTATGATCTGGTTGTCTGCAATCCGCCGTATGGCAGCCCTGGTGGCGGACGTATCAACAAGGATAACCAGGCGGCCACGGCCAGGCATGAACTCAGCGGTTCGCTGGATGATTTTATCAAAGGGGCTGCCTATGCGGTTAAAAATAGGGGCAAGGTCGTCTTTGTCTACCCGGCACGCCGAGGGGCTGGACTGCTTCAGAATTTGATGCAGCGGCGCTTGATGCCCAAAAGAATGCAGCCCATTTACTCCTATCCCGAGGCTGAGACAGCCCGGTTGCTTGTGGTAGAGGCGGTTAAGAATGGAGGCGAGCAGTTTGATCTGCTTGCTCCATTGTACATTTATACCCAAAAAAACGGAGAGTATACCAAGGCAATGAACAATCTCTACGAGGTGAATAGTTCGTGCTCGCCAAAGTGAACAGCTGCGCAGTCAGCGGTGTGGATGGATTACCCGTGCAAGTTGAGGTGGACCTGGCCCAGGGGCTCCCTTCATTTTCTACAGTCGGCCTGCCTGAAGGGGCTGTCCGGGAAGCCAAGGATCGGGTACGTGCTGCCATTAAAAACGGTGGCTACGAGTTTCCACAGCGGCGGATCACGGTTAATTTGGCACCAGCCGCAGTCAAAAAGGAAGGAACAGCGTACGACCTGCCCATCGCCCTAGGTATACTCACGGCAAATGGTCTGCTTCCTGAAAGTGAACTGGCAAAGACTGCGATCGTCGGTGAGTTGAGCCTTGATGGAAGTGTCAAGCCGGTCCCTGGTGTTTTACCAATGGTTATGGCGGCACTTGCCCATGGTGCAACCCGTTTCCTCGTCCCCCAGGCAAACCTGGAGGAGGCGGCTGTTGTTCAGGGCATAGCAACCTACGGTATCACGCACTTGCATCAGGCTGTGGATTTCCTGGCCGGTCGCAGCGTTCTGGAGCCCCGTACCCTTGAGCCAAACCAGCTATTTCATGATGAAGGAGCCTATGAGGTTGATTTTAGTGAAGTAAAAGGCCAGGATACAGTAAAACGGGCCATGGAAATAGCTGCTGCGGGTGGGCACAACCTCCTGCTCTGTGGTGTTCCCGGAACAGGTAAGACCATGATGGCGCGCCGCCTGCCCTCGATCATGCCCGATCTCAGCTTTGAAGAAGCCATTGAGACAACCAAAGTTTTTTCCATAGCCGGATTACTGCCCGAGCAAACCCCTCTCTTGGTGACCAGACCGTTTAGATCGCCCCATCATACGGTTTCCGATGCCGGGCTGATCGGTGGTGGACAGGTGCCACGCCCAGGAGAAGTCTCGTTGGCCCATAACGGTGTTCTTTTTCTTGATGAGCTTCCGGAGTTTAAAAAACATGTCCTGGAGGTGCTGCGTCAACCGCTCGAAGACGGCACCGTCACCATTGCCCGAGCAGCAACCACCTTGAGCTTTCCGGCTCGATTCACTTTGGTCGCTGCAATGAATCCTTGTCCTTGCGGCTATTTAGGGGATCAGGTCCGTCCCTGTAGCTGCACGCCGTTGCAGGTGCAACGCTACCGGAGTCGCATCTCCGGCCCTTTACTGGATCGTATTGATATGCATTTGGAAGTACCTGCTGTTCCGGTGCAGGATCTGCTTGGGCAGCCCCGTGGCGAATCCTCGCAGACTATACGCAGCCGGGTGAATCAGGCACGTATGCTCCAGCGGCAACGGTTTGCCCCTGTCACTCAGTTACATTGCAACGGCCAGATGCGAGCCAAGGAGGTAAAAACGTTTTGCCAACTTGATCGTGACTCAGCTAACCTGTTGCATACCTCCATCAGTCGTCTGGGGCTTTCCGCCCGAGCCTATCACCGCATTTTGAAAATAGCCCGCACCATTGCCGATCTTGATGACTCTGAACACATTCAATTTCCACACCTTGCTGAGGCCATTCAGTATAGACGCAGCCAGTTCGATCTATAACCTGCATTTGTGTGCACTCATCAGCATCCTTGATCAGGGGGTGGTATCATTTGTACCCGTTTGATAAAAATGTCGCCTCTTGTTTCATTTTTGTCGCTTTTCCTCTGTTTTTTTCGCAAGGGCTGTTTGGGAGGAAAATAATTTTTACAACCTGCAAGATCCTGTAGTTCAGCCTGTCTTTATCTCTGCCTGGCCGTGACTCTCTTCTTTTGGCATGCTTGCTGCTTTACAAAAATTGTTTTTTTTCGTATTTCGTTATCCGAAAAATGAATAACGGGTAAATGGTAACGAGGAAAAGGAATCACAAATGAGGAAGAAAAAGGTACCCGCGTCTCCAGAGGCAATGTTTTTGCAACACATGATCGGCGGCTCTGAAGAAAAAAATCCAGTGGTCGCCCTGCTCGAGGAAGTTGAATCCTGTGGATCGATCAACCAGGCAGCGAAGAGTGTGGGCATGAGCTACAAGGCCGCCTGGGAACGAATTGAGACCATCAATAATATCAGTCCGCAGCCGTTAATCACCCGTCAGGTCGGTGGAAGTGGTGGGGGAGGGACGGTTCTAACCGAAGCAGGGTATGAATTTTTAAAAAAATCCAACCTGCTGCAACGAGAATTCAACAGCTTCCTGAGTTTTTTCTACTATCACCCTGAAGAAGCCTTCACCACCTTGAAAACGCTGCGGAGAATTGAAATGAAAATCAGTGCGAGAAATGTCTGGCTCGGCACCGTTGCTCAGATTGAGCGTGGAGCTGTCAACAGCGTTGTCACTCTGAACCTGCGAGGAAAAGATCAGATAGTCTCAGTAATCACCGAAAATTCAGTGCTACGGCTTGGCCTTGAAATTGGTTCGGAGGCCCTGGCTATTGTCAAGGCACCTTCTGTTATGCTTTCCCCTGAGGTCGATCCAAAGAAAATATCAGCCCGTAACATTCTCAGCGGGACCATTTCGCGCATTGTCGCAGGAGTGGTCAACGATGAGGTGACCATAGATCTCAGTGGCGGCAATACCGTGACCTCAATCTTGACCTCAGAGAGTGTGCGTCGAATTGGGCTGAAAGAGGGGATGTCCATTAATGCCGTCATCAAGGCTTCAGACGTATTGTTGGCCGTCGCCTAAAGGGCGCGTACTTGACTTGAAAACGATGTAACCATGAAGTTGTTTCAAATTCCTTGAAACAGTTAACCTCAAGAGGAAAACACGATGAAATCACTTGCTAAAATTTGTACAGGCCTTCTGCTGGGCTTTGTCGTTCTCATTGCTTCTGCTCAGGCCGGTGAAACTGTGCGACTCTCCGTCGCAGCCAGTATGACCAATGTCATGAAAGACGTTATTGCCCTCTATGCTGCAAAGGGAACGGATACCGTTATTCCCAACTTTGGGCCATCTGGTGGGTTGGCCAAGCAGATTAACCAGGGGGCTCCAGCCGATGTGTATATATCGGCCAATCAGAAATGGATGAATTTTCTACGTGATCAGGAGATGATCGATGCTAAAAGCGAGGTGATCCTGGCAAATAATACCCTTGTTTTTGTTGGCACACCCAACCCCGCCGTGACCAAGATGGACGATATTTTGCAGCTGGAAAAGATCGCCATTGGTAGCCCTAAAAGTGTTCCTGCTGGTGAATACGCGGCCCAGGCCATGACAAAGGCAGGTATCTATGCAACCATGCAGGAAAAAAATAAATTGGCTCTGGCAAAGGATGTGCGTCAGGCGCTGGCGTACGCGGATCGTGGAGAAACCGCAGGGGCCTTTGTCTATAAGACAGATGCGCTGCTGGCTACCCAGGCCAGTATTCTTTTTGAGGTACCCCAGGAGCTGTATAAAACTGTAAGCTATCCCCTTGCCTTGACCAAAACCGGTGCAAACAATGCGGCGGCCAAGGCCTTTTATGAATTTCTCCGTTCTCCCGAAGCTGTTGCCGTACTGGAGAAGTACGGGTTTAGCCCGGCCAAGTAACTGCTCCCAAAAACTCGAGCGCTCTTTACAGAGCGCTTTTCTCCAGGTCGTTTTATGGCATTTTTACAACCCTCGGATCTTGATGCGATCCTTCTTTCGTTCAAGGTGGCCTGTTCGGCCACCTTGCTGGCAACACCGCTTGGCATAGGTATTTCGTATCTGCTTGTGCATACAAAAATTCCGGGAAAGACCCTGATTGAGGGAATCATCAATCTACCCCTGGTCTTGCCGCCTGTTGTTGTTGGTTACCTGCTTCTTCTTCTGTTTGGCCGCAAGGGATTCATCGGTTCCTGGCTCAGTCATCTGGATATTCAAATAATATTTACCCTGACCGGTGCGATTATTGCCTCGGCTGTGGTCGGTTTCCCACTGCTGGTTCGCTCAATTCGCCTCGGTATGGAGTCTGTTGATTCTTCGTATCGTGAAGCCGCCCGCACCCTCGGTGCCAGTGGCTGGGATGCTTTTTTTACCATTACCCTGCCGCTGTCTGGCAGAGCTGTCTTTGCTGGCATGACCCTGATGTTTGCCCGAAGTCTTGGAGAGTTTGGTGCCACCATTATTCTTGCCGGAAACATTCCCGGAGTGACACAGACTATTCCCCTGGCGATCTATGAATACACCAGTACCCCAGGTGGGGATAAAATGGCGCTTTCCCTGTGCCTGGTTTCCATCCTCCTCTCTTTTCTGGTGCTTCTCGCTAACTCCCTGGCCAATAAATCCATAAAAAGGAAGTAACAATGCAACTTGATATACATGTGGAGAAGCGCCAGGGGGAGTTTGATTTTCAGGCAAATTTTCACCTTGATGGCAACCGCATAGGTCTGTTTGGTCCTTCAGGCAGCGGGAAGTCCACCCTGATGCACTTGCTTGCTGGTCTGCGCAAACCCGATAGCGGCTCCATCTGTCTGAACGATACTGTGCTGTTTGATAGCGCTTCCAAAGTGAATCTGCCCCCGGATAAAAGACGGGTCGGAGTTGTCTTTCAGCATTCCCACCTCTTTCCGCATATGTCGGTGCGAAAGAACCTGTTTTATGGTTTGAAGAGAACTCCGGAACGCGAGCGACAGATAGATGCTGATGCGATTATCGAAGTCCTCAACTTGGAGCCCCTGCTTGATCGTGGGGTTAATCTGCTTTCCGGTGGTGAGCGCCAGAGGGTGGCACTCGGGAGAACCGTGCTTACCTGTCCTCGTCTTATCTTGATGGATGAGCCCTTAACCGGGTTGGATGAAGACCTGAAATTTCAAATCATTCCGTACCTGACCAGGGTTTTCAGCCAATTTAATATTCCTCTGGTCTTTATTTCCCATTCTCTGGTTGAGATGCGGCTTATGACCGAGCAGGTGCTTCTGGTTGAAGAAGGATGCGTGGAAAAAAGCATGACTTCTGAAGCGCTGGCGCAGAAGATTTGGGGGGCGTCAAGGCAAGGATATGCCAATCTGATTACTTTAGGAAGGCCCAGAGCCCATGGGGATCTTTGGGCCTATACCTGGGGCGAGCAGGAGCTAATCCTTACGGAGTGTGGTGAAAACGAAGAAAATGTCTTTGAACTCGACGCTCGGGAAATTCTTCTGTTTAAGCGCCATCCAGAGGCAACCTCTGCACGGAATTTACTGCCCTGTACGGTGCGTAAAATGTTCACCGTGGGCAATCGGGTGCGCCTGGAACTAGGCTCTGGTTCAGAAACACTGATTGCCCAGATTGTTCCTGAATCGGTCCGCGAGCTTGAAATCGAAGAGGGCAGGGAGGTCGTGGCGGTGATAAAGGCCTCGGCCTTCTCGCGTTTACTTTAGTGTGTCTTGAATAATTAGATTTTTCTGCCAATCTCGCGGAGTCTGGCGCTTACCTCGTCATGCTTAAAATTTTATTTGATTACCATCGAGCCTCAGCCGGCTTAAGCAAGCGCTGAGGAATCGGAGGGGGGGTAATGCTACCGATGCCAGTTGTTCTACCATGGCGGCTAACCGGAAACGTCGATTGAATCGGTAGCAAAATTCTGCCAAGTAACGTGGAAGATGCCTATCGCTCAGGGGGTGGTAGGTTCCTCGAAGAGCATTTTTGATATTGCCTAAGACAATATTGAGCCACCTGAAGGGGTGCCTTAAAGGTGTAAGCGCCTGCGGGCAGACGGAATTCGGTTACACCACTTTCGTTGGTGATCAGGACCTGAGGATGATGGGGATCGCTGTCGCTGATGGCGAGGACCTGGATGGTGTTGGCCAGGGCGGTCCCGCCTTGAAGGAGTGTGCCCCTCGGCATGCCTTCGGGGATGAGCACGCTAGAATCATCGTCGGTGAAGGTTTCGCTGAAATAGGGGCGGCCTAGATAGAGGGCTTGGACCGTATAGGGTTGCAGAGGCAGGTTCCATTGCAGAACAAAGGAGGCAAATTTTTGCTTGGCTCTTGTGGAGCTGCTCTAAGATCTTTCCCACACACGGACACGAAAGTAACGATCGCGTAACAATTGCTGCTCTGTCCTGCAAACAATGCTACTCACTGAGGAGCTGTATCTTGTGAGTCCAAATGGCCTGCCAATTACCTGAAGACGCAGACCGGATCGTTATCTTGCAAGATATATTGCAACATTTCGAGGTTCGTTGCTCTGACCATGGATGCCGTTTTTAAGACTTCAAAAAGATGTTAATGATTTTGACATTAAACAGTATGCGGAGCCCAATAGAGCAAGCATCTCTGAGGCCTCATGAACAGGGCAATGAACACTCATTGTCACTAGCCTCAGTAAAGATGCTCTCCCCACGCCTCCCACGGTTCATTGCGTGATACCAGGTATTCGGGTACTCTTTGCGCAGTGGTCTTACCATTCTGTGATGATATGGAATGGAGCTTAAAAGAGTCAAGCAACGACTTGACCCCTGTCTCCTCATTGCAGAGTCCCGTCGGTGTCGGTGGCGGCATTGAGGTCCAGGTTGGCGGAAGAGATATCTTGGTGCGGGCCTTATTTGCGTTCATCTCCAATAAACCGTTGCACCGGACGAAGCCGTAAAAAGGTCTTATTCCAGCGTGTTAGGCGTTTTGGTTTAACCAAAGATGAAAGCCCGAAACTTGAGTCAGAAAATAAATGCGCCCTTTTTTTCTGCAGCAGTTTACGTAAAAGAAAAAAATAAGATATGGATGATTACATATCCTTGAAATGATGTAACACTTCACCGGTATCCATGTCAATTATAGAACAAAATCCTCCACCCAGCATGCCACTACCTTCTAGAAAATTTTTAGGGTAAAAGTAAATTATCCAAAAATTACTCTTTAATATCCGCCTTACCTCGTCTTTGGATGACAGACGGGCAATAACCCATGATAATCTGATAGGTCCCCTGTCAAATCTATCGCTAACCTTCAGGATTTCAACATCTTGGCCTGTTATATCATACGAGTTGTCGACAGCTACCGAAGCAGCTATCTCAATTGCTTTTTGCTGATCGAAATTTTCAGATGCGTTAATCCCTGAGCAAGCACTGAGTAGCAAAGAAACAAATATAAACAAGATAGTTTTCGTTTTCATTTCATTAATACCTCAGAGTTTTATCCCCCACTCCAGGAGTGTGTTTTTTAATGATACCTTTATTTGTTCCAAGATAGATCGGAACACCTTGTATCCCTGATGTTATAGTGTCAAAAGGTGAAAAGTAAGGACTCATTCTGCCATCGCCAGGATGAGTGTGGTAAATCCCTTCTTTACTTGTATCCTCTGAAATGCAATTAAAGTCATCGGTGTTCATTCCAGATTTATCACCTTCAACAGGCGCTGCATATGAATACATCCCATCTGGTGTACCATAAACATATCCACCATATTCTCGGTCTGCCTTTTCAGATTTCGGCATTGAATAATCGATTGCATCAATAGCAGCAGCGTCTACTGTGCCAAATTTATCACCTGGAGCTAACCCCAGTCTATCGCTCCAATTGATCGGGTTTTGAACGACATACGAATATAGATTCATCCCTCCACCCAACCCTATAGGATCAGCAGATATATATCGTCCCGTTTCTGGATCATAAAATCTGTGCCAATTATAATGCAATCCACTCTCAGGATCAACCATCTGACCGGGGAAGCGGAAGCGGTGTCCGATCTGGTTGATGGCCTCGGTCACCTGGCCAAAGGGTTGGGTCTCTCCCTTCCAGATTACGGTTCCGGCCTCGTTGACGAGCAGTTGGGCTGTACCCAGGTGATCGTTCAGATAATAGAACACTTGGGGCGCGTCGGCAACCGGGGTTGCCGAGGTATTCAACATTCCGGCCAGTGATCCAGACAACAGGGCCAGCATTGGCCGGTATTGGGGTTGGGTCCCGTGCCAGAGAGGTGGATGGGGATCGTGGAGGCGACTGAGCATTCCTCCATAACCATCTATTATTTCCACCGGCGTGTCCCAAAAGGGGTAGATGCTGATATCCCCACTCCAAAACTGCTGGTCGTCGTAGGTGATTTGTAGGTGGTAATGGCCCTCGGGCAGGGTGAAGCGAACTTGGCCGTCGGCCCCGGTGATCAGCTCTTGGCGCATGGGTATCCCGTCGGTGGTGCAAAGCGTCACCACGGCCCCTTGTACCAGGCCATCAGGATCGGTTTCAGTGGCCAGATCGAAGTCACGTACGGTAACGATCATGCGGCCCAGTTCGATGATCAGGATGCCCTCGCCCTCAAATTCCTGACTGATGAACTCCTGGCCAAGCAGGGTGGTCACAGCGTAATAGGGCAGTTCTTCAGGCACCAGGAAATGGACCATGCCCTGATCGTCGCTGTCTGCGTAGAGGTCAGTGGCGTTGAGTCCCTCGCCTTCGTCCATGGAGTAGAGGTAACAGCGCAGCCCAGAGACCGGTTCTTCACCTTCTCCCAGATCCCTGAGCACGGTTACGACCATATCGCGATGGGGGATGGTCAGGCTGGCTGAGAGGACTGCTGGTGTTTCGATTGCTCGATCATAAAGTCATAGCCCAGGTAGTGGGCCTGGATCCTATAGGCTCCGGCTTGAACAGCAAAGGAGGCCACGCCGGAACTATCGGTTATGGTGCAGGCTTTACTTGTGGGTGCTTTTGTTGTTTGGAAAATGTCAAGATTTCATCTCTTTTAACAGGCCCGTGACAGCATCTCCCCAACTGGGATCTATGGATTTTGCTCGTAAAAGGTCATATTTGGCTTCGTTTTTCAGTCCTAATTCCTTATTGCAGTCTCCACGGTAGTAATACAGTTGGGCGCTGTTGTTATCTATTTGTAACCCTGATGTAAAATCAGATTTTGCTTTCAAATATTCTTTTAATTCATAATACACTAATCCTCTATCCAGGAAGAATGAAGCATCTGACGAATGCAACTCTATTGCCTTATTGAGGTGAGTGAGCGCATTTTTTCGATCGTTAAATTTCTCTTTATAGAGGCAACCGAGTTCGTAATGAGCCGAAAAATTATTCTGTTCAAGAGAGATTGCTGTAAGGAAATCATCCTTTGCTTGTTGGGGTTTATTTTGAGAAGCAAGCTGAATTCCCCGCGCCACATAGAATGGAGCTGTTTCTTGTTTGTGCCCTATAGTGCTTCCTGTCTTAGCCGAAACTACAGCAAGTAGCCGGGTGTACTCATCTTTTCCAGATTGAGCGTTCTCGAGTGCTTTCCGTAGATCCGTTTCAGCTTTGGTGTATTCTCCAAGTTGCATGTAGCAATGGGCTCGATCGGCAAGAATTGTATCCTTGTTCGGCGAAATTTCGAGCATACTGCTGTAATCTTCCGCTGCAAGTTCAAATTTTTCCTGTGAGCTATAAAGCGCAGCTCTGTAGAGGTAAATTTCAGGGCGTTTGGGATTGGCAGCTATTGCCCGGCCATAATACTCCAGTGCCTTCTCTGAATTTCTCTTCCACTGACTGTAAATTTGGCCAAGTTGAAAAAGGGCGTAATCATCTTGAGGATTCTGTTGCAACATCAAGAGAAACGCATGTTCAGCCTGGTCAAATCTCCCCATTCGTAGATCTTCTTCTGCAGTCCACCGCTGTTCCTCTTGCTCATTTACCAGAGGGACCGGAGGTGGCGGAGTGTGCCTTTGTAGGAATGAATCCAGTTCTGGTGAGGCAAAACCATACATCTTTGCCAATTGCATGTCCTTGATCGCCTCTTCATTGCGGCCGACCGCCTCAAAGCAAAGCCCACGCTGATAATGGGCTTCGCCTAGTGTCCCGTTGACCTCCAATAGTTTGGAATAGACTGTGATAGCTTGCTCCCACTGATGATCAAGATAAAGGGCTCTGCCGAATTCAAAGATATATCGTTCGTTTTGTGGTTCCTGTTTGACTGCAGCACCAAAGAATTTTGCAGCCAGGTGCTGGTCTGCTTCAAGATCGGAGGCAATTTTTCCTTGGAGTGCGAGTGCTGCCGCGTGCCTTGGAGTCGTTTGCAAAACTTCCATGACACATGTTTTTGCCTCTTGCGGCATCCTGCGAAAATACAAATTTTCACAATCATCTAAATCTTGGGGGGGATCATTAGCCGGAGCCGATAGGGGGATGGGAGGTAGAGAATTTTCAGTGGCCTGTATGGGATAAGGGGGTAGGGAAGGTTCGAGATCAGGTGTCGTCTCAATCGCTTGAGAGGGAGGCTGGGGAGGTTGTGGATTTGTTTGGGCCTGAGATCGAATAAGTTGCTCGGCCCTCTGTTTGGCCATTTCTGCAAACTTAGGGTCGAGCTTAGCAAGTGCCAGTATATCCTCCAGTGCCTCCTGCGGTTTACCGGTAAGTTCGTAGATATCGGCTCTCCTCAAACGAGCACGACTGAAAGTGGGGTCAGCTTCCAGCGCATTGGTGAAATATACAATCGCTTTTTCGTAGTGGGATTTTTGAGCAAGAATATCCCCAAGGTCAAAGGAGTAAACCGCTTGGACCGTATCCCGTTTTTCTAGGCGAAAGGCTTGTTTGTAGAGTGCTATACCTTTATCTACATCATTGTGCTGCAGAATCCGTAAAGCGCCCAATTGGGCATAGGTGCGCGCGTCTTCAGGGGCAATGCGTATAAGATGGAGAAGATCGGCTTCAGCTTCATCAATGTGGCCTAAGTTATATAAAACCTCGGATCGTGCCGCCAAGGCCCACTGGTTATCGACATCCCGCAATAGTGCTTTAGCAAAGTCAGAGATCGATTCCTCGTTATTGAAAAGGTATCGGTTCTTTACCCCTTGGTAAAAATCGGGCCACGGTGAATGGGGAAAATCGTACCGATATTGATTAATAGCCTTATCAATAAGCCGAGCTTTCTCCCCCCCTTCTGGAAAAATGGCAACCATGATATCCAGGCGGGTAGGACGAAGGATCTTCATCTTGAGTAGTTCAAGTGGAAGGGTATAGACAATGCTTCCTTTAGGGGACTCATTGACGCAAGTGCGCAGGAAATTCATGAGTTCACGGTTGCTGCCGCGCCACATCGGAAGAATGGTATAGAATTTAGCTCGATAGGCAGCCATCCAACATTTGTCGGCTTCGATTGCTTTTCTGAACCATGCGTCGATGACGTCAATTGTCTGATCTTGGAGCAACGACACGCTAATAAGAAGGGAAGCGCTTTGCGGGTCTTGGGGCTGCATTGCCCAGGCTGACTCGAGTGCAAGTTGAGCCCGATGCAATAGCTTATTAATAGTGGTTCGTTGTTGTATGGAGACTGATTTTACCGGACCATTTCCTCGGATACGCCACGCCTCTTTAGCAAGGCAACTCCCCAAAATTACTTTGGGAAAATGGGATTTTTTCCTTGCCTTGTACCACTCTTCAATTTGATTTGGTTGTGTACAGAATAAGGGATCTGCGTAGACCTCTTCAAGCAAACGTAAACCGTTCACTGAAAGCTTTTTTTGTTCGAGCAATGTGGCAAGGGTTCGTTCCGCATTCTTGTAGCGTCGTTTCTGGACATCAGCCATCAGGTGTTGGACAATCGTTTTAGGGGGGGCAGGCTGAGGAGGCTTTTTTGCGTGAGTTATGGAAGCTAAACAAAAAAAACATAATAGAATGCAAATTTTGTTACGGAAAAAATGAAGTCTCATGGTGAATAAATAGATAATTATTTTATAGTGATAAAGATACAAATCAATGAAAAACACATATGCATATATGTCGTGTATAAATAGGAGTATTGCATAATATCAAAAAGGTTATGTCAATATAAAAGTGCATATGAGACCAATAAAAAACAGGCGTCCTTTGATTGGTGTTTTGAATGATGTTTTTTTCAGTCAAGAGCATGTTTTGGTGGCAAAAGGAAAATTTATCTAGAGGGAGGGATAATCAATATCGATAATGTTGAATCATGTGGCTGGAACATTTGGGAACCAAAGATCAAATCAATTTCAGGTTGTTTTCGGTAAGCCTGGAACGATCAATAATGGTCCTGAAATTGGGCTCTTCCCACTGCTATTGATCAATTGCATCGAACTAAGGAGGGCGTCGCTGTAGACCTCAATCCCGGCGAGATATGAGTAACGTTTCTATGGTGCCTTTAGGTCCAAGGCTTGGTAACGTAATCAAATAGCCTGTCGATGCAACCTGTTCGAAAAAACGTATTTATCAGCGGTCTGATAGCCCAAAGCTGATGGCTACCACGCCAAGCCTGGAGCCGATCAGGAGGGCGCCCAAAAAAATCACAGCCCTGTTTTTACAACTCCCGCGTATTGGGGCTAAGCGACAACACATGGAACGGGCGTCGTCGGGACGAAGATCGGAATTGATGAAGTTGGCGAAGTAGGGCAGACCATACCGGGCCGTGGTTTGCCAGAGCTGTTCCAGGCTTGCATGTTCCCAGTCAAGGTCTGCGGTGACGTTGTAGTTGTAGGTGGAATTGGAAAGGTGAAAACCCTACCCAGGCATCGCCCTCCGCCCAGAGTACACCGAGAGCAGGTTGAGATCGTGAAGTGGAGATCTCCTTGGATATGGGCCTGGCGGCACCTCGGCAGAATGGATCTTTTTGAGCCAATAGGTGCGACTGAGTTCACTTAAGATGTAATTATTCAGTCCCTGCAGAGAGTAGGACATATTGGAATTTTCCTGAACCCGCCAGTCCAGTTGCTGCAAATATCCGTCAATCAGGTCAAGGTTAGTCTGGGCGACCATCTCTCACAGGCTAGCATGCTGGTCCCGGTAGAGGATGTAGGCCTTGGCTGTTTTTTAAGAGAGAGGGGAGCAGGACCTCCTCCATTGCATCCTGACTGAAGCACTTGAACAACAACGACAAACCAGGCTGTCTAATTTTGAAGATTTTGAAAATGAATCGCGACACGCTTTATGATCGAATTACCGCCGCAAAATGTTAAACACTAACCGTGAGGGGGCAGATGTTCCATGATTGTCTCCAGGAGACTTTCCGGTGGAGACACGGCATCTGCCAGTCCTGATGCCTCTATCTCTTCCAGAGCCTCTCGTAGCATACAGCTGAGGGGATGTTTGATGGTTATTTTTCGGTGCTCAGCTTTGAAAAAGCGGAGTGTGTCCAGAGAGCAGAGCTTTGCCCCTGAGAAAAAATTCAGGGAAACGGTACCGGCAAAGTGATCGACTACAGAGCGAATGAGGGGATCTATCCCCTGTCTCCTTCCAGGTGAGGCAGGGAAGGAATCAGGCATGGTGAGAACGATTCCGTTCGTGTGTTTTTGCAGAGTAAAGCCAGCAGCAGTGCTGAGGTAACACTGTCCTGCAAGAAGTGGTGTTTCGCTGGTCAGAGGCACTACCTGAATACGGCAAATTTGATTCATGTAATGCACCAGAGGCGCAAGCAGGACGCTGGGCATGGTTTGCAGCACAAGAAGGCTGCCTGCAAATTCACTTGAAATTTTGACTAAAAGAGGAAAAAGCTCAGCAATGCCGCCAGCTCCGGAGATAATAATGGCTAACCGCTGACAGGGAACCCGGTTGGCTGGCTTTTTTATAAGGTTTTCGAGGGGAGGGGGAGGCGACAACAGTCTAAAATGCTCGACATGTGCCTTTGCTGCATCATGAATGGTTTTGAGATAATGTTGGCGTACCTCTTCGGGATCCTGCTCGTGTCGGGGTTTGACCAGAAAATCCACCGCACCCAGACGAAGAAAGTCAATAATGGTCTCCTGAGAACGATTACTCAAGTTACTGATAATGACTACGGGGCAGGGGTGGGTCAACATGAATCGTTTGAGCGCCGAAGTGCCCCCCATGCCGGGCATGTTTACATCCAGGGTGATCAGGTCAGGGTGTAATTCTTGGTTGCGTTGCAGGGCCTCATGACCATTCGATGCTTCGCCAACCACTTCCATGGTTCCATCTGATTCCAGAATATCTCTGATAATGCGTCGAAAGAGTTTGGAATCATCAACAACCAGAATTCTTTTTTTGGGTGTCGGGGCAGTAGTCACTGCGACCAGCTGGTTTTTTAGAGCCACATCGGGGCTTATAATTTCTGAGGGGCGTTCTTTGGAGATTGTGATGAGAAGGTTGCATTCCTGACAGTGAAAACTGTGGTACAGACCTTGGGCTGCGTCCAGATCGACATCGTAACGTTTTCCGCATTCCTCACAAAAAACGATCATCTTCCGTTGCTCAGATCAAAAGTCGTTTGGAAGCCGAGGACATTGTTCATAGGTTTTGCGCAAGCGATTGGCGAATACCGGCCAGATACGCTTTCAATGCTTTGTGGTCGTCTTCAAAAATATCCACAAACCTGGCCCCGATCTCAAAACGCTTCTCTCCTTGGTCCTTTTTCGACCAGACAACCTCTGCTATGGCCGTAAGCGGAGCCTTGACCATACTTTCGTTAACCAGTTGAGAAACGCCTTGCCTGTGATGTTGCCAGCCCAACAGGTCGATACTGAGACAGAGCTGGTCTTTTTCCTTGTAGGCTGTTTCTATAAAAAAACAGAGTCCCTCATCACTGATATTGCATAAAATGCCTGGTGCTCCAGGGCCAGATGCAAGAGGGTAGCTCAGTTGTTTGACCTGGAGAGTGGCTGTCTTCTCCACTCGACTCCATTCTCTGCATTCGTTATTTGTGGGGAGTGTATCTGTCATGGGTTTGCTGTGCGTGTACACGTTGGGGGTAAAATGGTATCAATCCCTTCAATGCCATAAAGAGAGGCCTCTTGGGCAAAGCGATCGTCAACCAATCCTTCTATGTCATCGCTTTGGCTGAGCTCATAATGCACCATGAGTTTCGCCATCTGCTTCAACTCGTCTGCTTTAGGAATGTACCGATCAAAAACGACCCTGTTATGTTTTGGAGTGGTCAACGCGTAAGTGACCAGCTCTGGGGATTGATTCCAGTAGGAGGCCGCAATTTCGGCGGCAGAAGCAAGATTATCCTGCGCCCACAACCCTGAACGAACCGCCCCTTGCACCAGTTGCTCGACCAGCTTGGGGTGAGCGTCGATAAAGGACTGCTTGACCAACATGACATTGCAGATGAAGTCTGGCCAGATATCCTCAACATAGAAAAGGGAATGAGACTGCCCGTTTTGCAGGGTCCTGGCGGCAAAGGGTTCTCCCACAAAATACGCGTCCAGCGATCCGGAAATGAGCGCTGCAGGCATATCAGGAGGGTTCATTTCCACAATTTTAACTGTATCACCCAGGTGATTTGATTCTGCAAGCTGGCGCAGGCTCAGATTGTGGCCTGAGTAGCGCATGGGCACGGCCACAGTTCGTCCAGCGAGGTCCGAGATGGAACGTGCTTGAAGATCGGCCCTGGCGACTAAAGTGCTTTCGTGACGGTTACCGATATACACCACCTTAACATCCTCTCCCTGCTGTTTGAGAACAATGGCCAGGGGCGCAATGATAAAGGCGGCTTCGATATTTCCATCACGCAGGGCTTCAGCCATTTCGGCGAAGGAAGCAAATTTCAGTGCAGAAAAACGAATATCAGAGTCTTCCTGGGAGGCATAATCAAGCAATGGCGCGGCCATGTTGGTTATGACTGGCATATAGCCCATATGGACAATTGGACGGCTGCCTTTCGATTGAAAGTTGAGCTGATAGTGGAGTAGGCTGATGAGCAGCAACCAGCCAAGAGCAATGAGGGGAACACGCACCGCTGCCGGAATTGTGTTACGCAGGCTGTTTCTTAAAGCGTCACACCGCATCCGGTACTCCCAACATGAAAAAGATTTCTCTGCGGAGTTCGACCAGTTCCGGTTCGCTCGTGATCTTTCGCGGATGGGGATAGGTCAGCTTACGGCTTAAGAGGACAGTTGCCGGACGTCCACCTAAGATGACGATACGATCCCCCATGACTAGGGCGTCATCAATATCATGGGTCACAAAGAGAACAGATTTTTCAGTGTAGAGGTGCATCATGACAACCTCTTCACGCATACGCATATGGGTGAGAAAATCAAGGCCTGTAAAAGGTTCGTCCATAAACAGGGTTTTGGGGTCCACTGCCAATGCGCGAGCAAGTTCGGCCCTCCGTTGCATGCCTCCGGAAAGCTCATAAGGATATCGGGATTCAAATCCGTTCAGTTCCACCATGTCGATGTACTCTTGAATTTTTTCCTCACGCTGCTTTTCTTCTCTGATACTCCGCAACCCCAAACCAACATTTTCGCTCACCGTCATCCAGGGTAATAGGGCACTGTGCTGGTAGACGAAAATATGATCTTCGCTTGGTCCCTGGATTTGTTTACCGTCAATGAGCACGCTGCCTGAGGTAGCCTGATCAAAGCCTGCAATAATTCGAAGAAGCGTTGATTTGCCACAACCGGAAGGTCCGAGAATGCAGACCATCTCACCGTTTTCAAATTCAAGGTCAATATCCTTGAGCACTTGGAATGACTGAGCTTGCAGCTGCTCTCCCGCATCCCTGATCTTTTTTCTGCGCTCACTATATTTTTTCGACAAACCGGCAAGAATGATATGGCTCATTGGCAAAATCCTATTGGGAAAAGGTGCCCCAGGCGACAGCCTCGGCTTTTCCCAGTTTTTTCATGGCCATATCAAGTGCAAGGCCGATCAGTCCGATAACAACCATACCTGCCATGACATAATCCATGCGCAGGGCATTGCGTGAATCGAGAATCAGGTAGCCCAGCCCAGAATCCACAGCGATCATTTCCGCCGCGACCACAACCAGCCAAGCGATTCCCAGAGTGATACGCAAGGCTGTGATCACTTCAGGAAGCATGGCAGGAACAATAATCTTGCTGATGACTTCCCAGCGAGTAAGGTTAAAGTTGGCGGCAACCTGGAAGTAGGTAGGGTTGATGGAGCTGACTGCCAGGGTGGTGGAGACGACCAGTGGGAAAAAGCTGGAGAGAAAGATAAGAAAAACGGCCGGTGGTTCACCAATACCAAACCAGAGCATGGCAATGGGAATCCAGGCAAGAGGAGAGATTGGGCGCATGAACTGAATCAGTGGATTCAAGGCGCAAAGCAGGAAAGTATTACGGCCAAGTACCATCCCCAGAGGAATTCCCAGAAAGATGGCAAGGTAAAACCCTGCAGTAACGCGAAACAGGCTGGCAATGGTGTGTTTGACAAGGGTCCCATTGGCTATCAATTGCCCGATGCTGGTGACAACGGTCAAGGGATCAGGAAAAACTTGGGTCTTCCAACCACTGAAACAGATAGTCAGCTCCCAAATGACGATAGCGCCACAAAAGGTGAGCAATGGCAAAATAAATGACCGGGAAAGTATTTTCATATCAGCCAAGTGGTTGTCCTTACCCCGCTATGATAGGGCTCTGTTTATCTGTGTTCTGTTCTGAGGACAATGCCGTTGGCATAGAGTCAAGTATTTCCTTGGCCAGAAGAATATGCTGCCGGGCCGCCGTACTCTCACGGTCGTAGACGATCGCTGGCAGGGAAAGGATCTGGGCCTCCTTTATTTTACTGTCACGTCCAATAAGCGTCGTGAAAAGTTTTCCAGGATAGAGTTGCTGCAGTTTTTCGTATACGACCTGGGAGGCGGTTTCGTTGGCATCGAACATGGTGATGAGAATCCGAAAAGTAAGGCCCGGGTTCGTCTTGGCCTGGATCTGCTCGATCAGTTTTTTGATTTTGGTCACGCCATGGGTGGCAAGGAATTCGCACTGACAGGGGATGATGGCCATCTGAGCTGCTGTTAGGGCGTTCATTGTAAAAAATTCTATGGAGGGAGGTGTGTCAATCAGGATGTAATCAAATGACTCGCCTAACTGATTGAGGCGATCACGCAGCAGAAATTCAAAGAATTGACGACTCAGGTACCGCTTATTCAAAAGCGCCATGTTCATGTTGGAGGGAAGCAGATAGAGGCCTGTATAGCGGGTGGCAATAATATGAGAGCTGAAATCTTTGACCCTTGTATCGACTATTTCAAAGAAGGAGTTTCGATCCTGGTAGCCCAATGACAGACTGAGGTTTGCCTGGCCATCAAAGTCAATGAGCAACACCTTTTTTTTCAAAAGCGCCAGAGATAAGCCCAAATTCAGGCAGGTGGTCGTTTTAGCCACACCGCCTTTCTGGTTGCTGAAGACAATGATGTTGTCCATGGCAAAACCGTGCAGGGCTTTGTCGCGATCAAAAAAGAAGAGTTCCCCTGCATTCGTCTCTTTTACCTGTCGTACGCCTTCCCCACACTGTCTGCAGCGAAGTCGGTCAAGATTCGCGGGTGCTGCATCGGTTTTCAACCGGTATTTTTTTCCGCATCCCTTACAGACAAACAACATTGCCTTTTTCCTCAGTACTTTTTATGGGTGCCTTGAATAATTAGATTTTCCAATCAAGGTCAAGGTGTGCTCAAAATTTTACCGCAGGCATCGAAACGATAGAATTCAACAATCCCTCTGGGCCCCCAGATATCAGGGAGCTGGAATCATGATTCAAGTGTTTGCTGGACCGCGGCAGCAAGATCACGGTCCTTGACAATCTTATCGGCTACGCCGCATCTGATGGCGTTTTCGGTCAAATTGGGAAAGACGCAGTAATGGGTGTCCTGAACCAGGGTCGTTCCCTGATGACGCTGGATCATGCCCAGCCCTTCAGCGCCGTCATCGCCTATGCCGCCTAACAAAACACCGACAATAGGGCCCTGAAAAGTTGCAGCGGCTGAGCTGTAGAGGAGATCAATAGGCCTATCTACGGGACCTCCCACCAAGACCAGCGGTTTGCCTTCAGTTGAGGTGGTAAAACTCAGTGAGGTTTCCGTTGAGCCGATATAGCACCTTCCTGGTTCAATAATCGTGTCCTCCTGCAGGGCATGAATTTTCCAGGGAACGGATTTATCGAATTGTTCTGCAAAGGTTGCCAGTATTTTGAGGGATATATCCTGAATAACCACGATACCGGCCCGTAGTATAGGCGGAAGGGTTGCAATCATACGGATAACCGTGTTCGGTCCACAGAGATTGGTACCGATAATGACCAGCGCTTCAGGAGGAAGGGTTTCCCGGCTGGAGTTCTCAGGTTTGTTTTCTGAAAGGGACGGGAGCTTGGCTCGATGGATGTTGCCGACTTTGACCGCGGCGGCCAGCTTCACCCTGTCGATGATCATCTCTTTTCCCTTGTTGAGGTCTCTGGAAACAGCACCGGAGGGCTTGGGAACAAAATCGACCACCCCCAGCCGCAGGGCCTCAAAAGTGATGGCGCCGTCGGCAAAAAGGGAACTGAGGACAACGATCGGAATTTGACATTTGATCATGATGTGGCGAATGGCACTGATCCCGTTCATGACCGGCATATCCATGTCCAGAGTGATCACATCCGGCTGAAGTCGCTGAGCTTTTTCCAGGCCAACCAAACCATTCTCAGCCGTATCGATCACCTCGATCATGGGGTCGGAATTCAGTATGTCGACCACCGCCCTACGCATGACGCCGGCGTCATCGACGACCAGTACTTTAATTTTTTCTTCCATAGACCTTTGGTTTCCAAGTGCTTTCATCCCCAAATTTTTCCACATGCATTGCAAGGCTGGGATGGTCGGGGAGGTATGGCATCTTTTTCCTTTTTGGAGATGAGAGAGAATTGGAATTTTGTATACGATCAGTTTGCCCTGGCACGAACAATGCGCGTTATTTCAGCAGCTATCTCATCATCGGCAATCACCAGAGCCCTGTCACATTTTTTCAAGGCTGCCTCGGCCATTTCTTTCAGGAGACATGTTTCGGGTGACTGAACCAGTGCCTTTCCCCCTGAATGCAGCAACTCGTTCAGACCATCGGAGCCATCACTGGATGCACCTGATAGCGTAATGCCTACGGTGGAGGGGCCGAATTTTTCCGCCAGCGAGATCATCAAGATATCTGCGGCCCCCCGGCGGTTGGGAAACGATGAGGGGGTAAGCTGCAGCAATAGATCCCTGCCCGACTGTTCAATGGTTGCATATTCCTGCCCGGAGACGAGGTAACAGATCCCGGGTTGCACTGCATTGCCGTTTGTTGCACGCTGAACAGTGATCTGGCTGTGCTGGTTAAGATAGTGGGCAAATGCGTCCACATGCTCAGTGGCTCCGTAGAGTACGACCAGAAAAGCTGCTGGCAGATTCGGGTCCAACTGGGGGACAATCTTTAACAAGGCTCCATAGCCCCCCTCACCGGCGACCATGCAGGCGACATATTCCAGCTCTGTCTCTCCCTGAATATGTTGTTTTTCCTGGCGCCCTCTGCGGATATAGCGCACAGAATTGATGGATACTTTTGAGGCCAGTTGGATTTTTTCACGGATAAGTCTAATCTGTTCCTCTTTATCGTCCTCGCTCAGTTGTGAGGGCTTGGGGATGAAATCAACGGCTCCGTATTTCAGGGCATCAAAGGTGATGGTTGCACCATCCTGTGTCATTGCGCTGACCATGACCGTGGGCAGGGGAAATTGAATCATGATCCTCTTGAGCGTTGAAATCCCGTCCATGACCGGCATATTGACATCCAGAGTGATCACATCGGGGGTGAGACTGGGGATGAGATCAAGGGCTTCTGCGCCGTTTGCTGCACTGCCGACAATGAGAAAATTCGTCTCGTCGAATATGGTGGCAAGGGCCTTACGCATCATGGAGGAATCATCGACTATGAGCACCCGTATCCGTGTATCTTCGATTTCGGCGAACGGCTTGTCCTTGTCTGTTTTCGCTAGAGGTTGCGTCGGCGAGTCCTCATCTTGCCTGCGGCAGGCCTCGAGCAAGAGATGCTGCCAACTCTGGACAATGGAGTTTGTATCGGGAACCTGACCGAGAATGGATTCAAAGTTGCCCTGATTCCAGCCCATGATGGCGAAAAACGCTTTTTCCCCCGATATATCGCCTGCCTCCGCGTGGACAATTTCCCCTTCAACCAAGTAGATAGTGCCCTCTCGCCCGTCTTTGGTCACACGAATTGCGGTGCTGGTGCCGCCAATGCAGCACATCTGGAGGATATCGGAGAGCTGGACGTTGTTGAGGGTTCCGACAAATCCTCGGCTTTTTGTGCCTGGGGTGTTCATAGTCTTAACTCTCGGATGTCATCGTTGCAGGTTCGTTGATCCTGCGGTTTTGTCTGCCAATGGTGAGGTGAACCAGATCATGGATATCAAGAATAAGCGAGATGCGTCCGTCGCCAAGTATGGTTGCTCCTGAAAATCCTCTGTTGTCACGGAGATAATCAGGCAGCGGCTTGATAACGACTTCTTCCTGTCCACGCAGGGCGTCGACAACCAGCCCCACCCGGCTCTTGCCTGCGCTCACAATGACGACAAAGGTCTTCTCATCGTTTTCGCTCTGGGAGTGAAGGATGGGCAGATTGAATATGGTTGAAAGGCGAATCAGGGGAATGGTGCTGTCACGGAGGTAGATTACTTCATTGGATTTGATACTGTGAATCTCCTCGTCACGCACCTGCAGGGTCTCGTCAACCGCTATCAGGGGTATGGTGAACAGCGAGGTCCCCACCTTGACCAGAAGGGCTTTTATAACCGCAAGCGTCAATGGTATTTTAATGCGAATGTTGGTCCCTTGACCGGGTTGGGAGTCAATCTCAATGGTACCGTTGAGATTTTCCAGGTTTTTCCTGACCACATCCATCCCGACCCCCCGACCTGAGGTACGGGTCACCTCGGCAGCGGTTGAAAAACCCGGTCGCATGATGAGTTCGGTGATTTCCTTGGGAGAAAGAGCGTCCAATTGCTCCTTGCTGATCAACCCCTTTGCGAGGGCCTTTGATTGGACCGCCTCAAGGTCGATGCCGCGTCCGTCATCAGTTACCTCGACAACCACGTGACTGTCTTCGTGATAGGCATCAAGTTTCAACAGCCCTTTTTCCGGTTTGCCCAATGATCTGCGGGTTGCGGCGGGTTCAATGCCATGGTCGACTGCATTGCGTATGACATGGATCAGCGGATCGGCAATTTCTTCAATGATCATTTTATCCAGCTCGGTATCTGCACCGCGCAGTACAAGTCCGATATCCTTATCCGTGTCATGCACCAGGTCTCTGATCAGCCTCGGATAGCGGTTGAACAGTTGGGATATGGGCAGCATCCGTACCTTCATCACGCCTTCCTGCAATTCATTGGCAACTCTGCCCAGGGCTACAATTGCCTCATGAAATTTGAAGGAAAAGCTTTTGACCTGTTTGACCTCCCGTTTGTCTAACTCCGGGATATTTTGCAGGTGCACCTCCATTCTTCGCAGCTCATTAAAGAGTTGGGAAAACCATGCACGATTAATAACCAGTTCTCCTGCCTGGTTCATCAGCTCGTCAATTTTATTGGCATCAATGCGCAGGCTTTGACGAAATACCTTTTCAACGCCTGACTCTGCAGTTTTCCTCCTCTCTCCTTTCCGCCGCTCCACACCTTGGAACTCGTCAACCATGGTCGGATCATTCTCTGCTGGGGCAGGAGAAGGGAGGGCTGGCTGCGTTGATTCTGAAGGCTCGGGTGGCAGGGAGACAACCTTGTGCTCCTGGCTCTCCTCCTCAGAACAATGCAACACACCTTCTGCATTTTGTTCTGGATCAAGAAGTGCACCCAGGTTGTTGTCAGGGGGGGAGGGCTGCTGGTCGATTGAAGCTGTTCTCTCTGTTTTCAAGGCGTCATCGAGCGCGGCGCTAAGCCGATCAGCCAGCATTTGCTTTTCGCCGATAACGATTTCTTCATGGAATGTTGGTTCTTCAGAAAGGAAGTCCTCTTCCTCCTGGTCCACTGCAGTGCTTGAGAAAAGCTCTTCGGTACGATCTACTAAGGAACTATCTTTTTCCGCATCAAGGGACGGTTGTTGCTCTGTTGTGGAGGGGGGAGTTACAGCGATTTGTTGTTCCATCCGGGCTGGACTCTGAACGGGGGATGTTGATTCTTTTTCTTGTATTTGTGGAAAAATATCGTAGAGCTTTTTGGCATATTCCCCAATGCAGTTACCAATTTGACTGGACAATTCCGTGCCCGTTGGGAAGAGCGAGAAGGAATCATCCAGTTCCTTGAGTTCGTCGACCCACTGGTCGTAAAGTCCGGTGAGTTTTTCATAGCCCATATAGTTGGCAGCTGCCCGAATACGGGTAATCTTTTTTGTCAGGGTATGAAGGACTGCCTGTGGGTTTTCGTTTGCTGGGATTTGATGCGCCAGGGTTTGCACCACCTGAAGATTATCTTTGAGTTGTTCCAGAAAGATAGAAAACAGTTCCGTGTCTATGTTCTCCTCATACTCATTCTCAGGCTGAGATGCAGAGGGTTTCTGGTGGAGAGGCTGGTTGTGCGATGCAGCAGGGGAGGGGGAACAAGGGGCTGCTGCTTCTTTAGCTATGTCTATTGGTGCCACTGTATCAAGTTGAGGGAAGAGTTTGGATATTGTAGCCAAATAGGTGTTGATCCCCTCATCAATAAGCATCGTACAGGTTGGTGGAGCCGTCAGTGATAGCTGATCTCTGAAACCAGTCAACGTATTCTGCCAGCGCGCACAGAGACCAACGAGGCTGTCATACCCCATATAGTTGGCCGATGCCTTGAGACGCTGGAGTTTTTCATCGATTGCGACAAGCAGCGCCGACCTTTCATCTGAGGCAATAAGCTGCTCGCCAACTTCCCGAATTTCCAGGAGATGGCGTTGCAGCTGTTCAATAAAAATCGCGACAAGCTCTGCATCTTCTGTCGTATCAATGATGCTTTCTGTATGTTCCCCCTGCAAAGCAGGTTCTGCCCGGGCTGGCAGGGGATCCGGTTCGCTCTGCGGTAGCGGGCCGTCAGGCCTCTCTTGGAAATCGGGCTGCTCCTCTTGACTATCAAAAATATCATCAAGCTCAAGTGTCAACTCTTCTTCATCATGTTGTCGTGCATCGGCTTGCTGCGCTACTCCTGCAGGAGCGTTTTCAACCAGTGCTATTTCACCGAGCTGCGGAAAATAGTGCTGGATAATCTGAAAAAAGGTGGCAATGCCCTCCTGAAAAATATCGTTGCGAGAGATGGCCTCAGTGGAGGAGAGTTGGTCCTGAAAGGTAGCAAGGGTATCCTGCCAGCGCTTGCAGAGGCTGACGAGTTTGTCATACCCCATGTAGTTGGCTGAACCGTTTAAGCGCCCTATTTTTTGCCTGATCTCACTTAAGAGTTGGTGCAGGTCTTCAGAAATGGCTATCTGAGCGGCGAGTTCTTGAATATCGGATAAATTCAGGTGTAATTGCTCAATATAAATTGCAAACAGCTCCTGGTCCTCTCCGGTTTCTTCTATCGTCTCAGTTGCGGCATCGCTGGCCCCATCTTGTCCAGAAGTGCCCACATGATCAGGTGCTGGCCCGGGTGAGGCTTGAGAATGAGCGACCGAAGAGGTTGTCTCGGCTACAACATCAGCCTGGTTTGACTCCAAATCAAAAATATCGTCCAGGCTGAGCGAGATCTCTTCTTCAGAGATGGATATGGGGGGATTCGCAACCGTTTTCGCAACCTTTTTGAACAATTTTTCAGCGGGTTCGTTTAAAGAACGCTCGATTGCTTCGATAAGATCATCTGTTTGCGTTCGCTCCTCCTGATATCCTTCTACATCAGCAACCAACGAGGACAGTCTGTCACGGGCGGCCATAAGCGTATCAACAAGAGAGGCGTCAACATTGCGTTTGCCTTGACGTACTATCTCAAGGATATTTTCAAGTTTATGGGCAAGATCGCTGGTCACGCTTAATCCGAGATAGGCGGAGGAACCTTTTATGGTGTGGACGTCTCTGAAAATATCATTGATGATTTCCAAATTTTCAGGATCAGTTTCCAACTTGATCAGGTTCACTTCCATTTCATCCAGATGTTCGCTCGCTTCGGCGACAAACTCAGGAAGCAGTTCAGGGTCAATCATTGTAAGCTCCTCGTTGGCTGTCCATCCTCCGAAATGGTGCTGACACCTGGTTGTGCCGTTCCTTCGAGCACAGTCTTTGCACCCGCCATGGCGCACTGGTCTATGATCTGGACATCATAGAGAGTGAAGGAGGTAATGACCTGTTCCATTTTTTGCACGTCTTGCTGTATTGCCGTGAGGTCCTGGCGCAGTTGCAGAAGATGTTTTTCCGGGTTTTGCAGCATTTCGTGTTCAACAACTCGGTCAAGTATGATTGAAGAGTCCCGAAGATGGTTCCAACTCAGGAGAATAAGCTCCTGGAATGTACTGGAAATATCGTCGAAACGCTGACCGAGTTTTCTAACCTCCGCACAGCCGTTTTTAGGCATAGTGATATCCAGATTACCCTCGCTGATCTGGCGCGCCAGCGAAGCCATGCGCAGCATTGGGCCAATCAGACAGCGGTAAAAAAAGGTGAGCGCCAGAACACCTCCTATCAGGAGAAAGGCAAGGAGTGATGCCAGCCCCACTTGGATTGTTTGCAAAACAACGGACACCGGATGGCGATCGATGCCCTGTGCAAGGTGAGAGGGCAACTGTGCGGAAACCGCTGAAATCAAGCTTTCCTGGAAGGCTGGGTTGTCCAAACGGATGAGAAGCCACAATCCGATGCAGAGCGGAATGATGAGCATCATGAGAGATATGAGCCACACATAGATGCGGGTATTCTGTCGTTGAAGCCTGCCCATATTACACCACCCTGAGGCCTGCAAAAGTTCGTGTCAGCGGCTGGGCGCCAAACAGTTTCTTGTTGAGCATGGAGCTTTCCGTTTCAGCTGGCACTACAGCAGCAGAGGCAGCAATTCTTCGAGGTTATGTTTGTTGACGAACCCCAGAGCTCCCAGATCTGTCGCCTGTGCAGCATATTGGTCTTTATCAAGATTGGTGAAAAATATAATCCGGGCGTCAGGATCAAGAGATAGAATCTCCCTGGCCGCGGCGAAACCATTCATGTCCCGCATGGTTACATCCATGATGACGATGTCGGGAGCGAGTGTTTTATACTGCTCGATAGCCTCTATCCCGCTTTTTGCTTCACCGGTGATTTGGTGTTCCGTTGTTTCCAGGAGTTTGCGAACCATCTTGCGCATGATGGCGGAATCATCCACAACTACAATCCGTTTGCCCATACCTGATATTCCTCTCAGAACGTGGTTGTCTCTCTCATTCCTCTTGCTTCTCTTATTCCGTCATTGCCTTCAAACGTTTGATTTCATCGACATGAAGGATTCGTGCGAAGTTGAGTAGAATGAGAAGCCTTCCGTCAATGTCGCAGACTCCGTCGATATACTGACTCTCCAGACCCGCTGTTACAATTTCCGGTGGCGGTTCGATACTGCGGACAAGTATTTTGATCACCTTGGATACGGAGTCGACCCGAAATCCTGTAATGCGCCCTTCAATCTCCAGTATCAGAATCCATATTTTGCTTCCCTCTGTATCCTGTTCCAGAAGATTGAGTCGTTTACGCAGGTCGATGACCGGAATGATGTTGCCGCGTAGGTTGGTCACACCTTCCACAAAATCCGGTGAATTAGGGATAGAGGTTATCGGTGCGTCACGGATGATTTCACGTACCTTTAAAATATCTACACCGAATAATTCCCGTCCTATGGCAAAACCAACCAGCTGCATTGAGGCATCGACAGAATTTGTCTCGGTATTACGTAGCTCATTTGCAGTGTTCATTATGCATATCTCTTGTTGTTCAATGTTGAGAGCATCGTATAAGGGTGTCTTGAATAATTAGATTTTTCAATCAAGGCCAAGGATTGCGCAAAATTTTACCGCAGGCATATGTGTGATATCGGAGTCTTCGCTTACCTCCGAGGATAAAATTTTAAGCATGACGCCGGGATTGGCAGAAAAAGCAATTATTCAAGATTCCCATAAGTCAAACCCTTAAGCAGCAGCGTCCTGACGAATCTTGAATTTTCTGACCTCGTCGGCCAATTCATTGGAGAGCTTCTGCATTTCCTCGGTAATGGTGATAACTTCGCCGGTTCCTTTGAAGGTCTCTACCGCTTTTTGAGCGGTATCCTCGGTCGCCGTGATAATTTTCTTGGAACGTTGGGCCTGGGCAGATGTCAGTTGATCGATTTCTTCCGAACGGGCGACCACCGTCTGCAATTCGTTTTCCGCTTCGCTTGCAAGCTTATTGGATTGTTCAACAAGAGTATCAATGGCCTTGGCCTGTTCCATGAGGCTGGAGAGGGCTTCCTGGGCAGCAGCTCGGCGGGCACCCTGTTGACCGGCCATTTCCATAATTTCTCCAGAGAAGGTGTTTACTTCCGTCATGATCTGCTGGACGTTTTTCGCGCTAAGGGCCAATGTTTCAGCTACCTGCACGATTTCTTCAATAGCCTGAATGTTTCCTTGACCACCCTGGGCAATTTTTTCCAGAGCAAGTTGTGACTGGTTCGACAGGGTTGTTCCTTCCTCGACTCGTTTGGTAGAGTCTTTAATGAGTTTGGTAATCTCGTTGGCAGCATCAGCGGAACGTTGCGCCAGCTTGCCAACCTCGTCAGCAACAACGGCGAAACCTTTACCATGCTCACCGGCACGAGCAGCCTCGATGGCAGCATTCAGTGCAAGCAAGTTGGTCTGTTCTGTAATCTCCGTGATAACCGATATGATTTCAGAGATCTGTTCCGATGAATCAGCAATAGCCTTCATACCTTGTACTGTTGCATTGATGGTATCGTGGCCTTCCTGGGCGGAGAGTAACACCTGCTGTCCTTGATCTTTGGAACTTTCAGCTGCTTGGGTGAGGGAGGCAACAGCCGATTGCATGACCTCGATAGCCTGGGTGGCCTGCTGAACCGCTTCCCCCTGGGTGGTCGCCGCGGCCACAACCTTGGCGCCAGTATCACCCATGTCACCTACACGTGCGATAACCGTACCGGCTTCCGTGTTCTGCACATGTGTCGCCTGTTCCACCGATTCCATGGACTGCAACAGGCCTTGGAGTTTTTGACTGGAAAGAACAGCCTGATCTTTCTGAGCGGCGGCATGCCCGGCGACCTCGCCGGCTGTTTGTCCCATCTCATTGATAATGGACTGCATCTCTTCGGTTGTCTTGAGATTCATCTCGGCACGATCTCGGTTTGCAACAGCACGCTGAGCAACGTTTCCGGAGCGGTTCTCCACATCCTGAGCTGCGGTATTGACAATTGTGAAGGAGTTTTGCAGCTGCTTGATCAAAGCGTTCAACGCGTCTGCCATCTCACCGATTTCATCTGAACTTACGGTAGGAACATTCTGGGTGAAATCACGATGTTCTGCCACGTGATGGACAGTACGGGCAATCTTGACAATTGGGCCGGCGATGGTGCGCGCAGTAAACATCCACACCAGGATGGTGATGAGCAGGACCACCGCGGCAACTGTGCCGAATATTTTCGTGGCCCTTCGTCCATTTTCTGCCATCATTTGCGGTACGGCGAGCAATTCATCCTCATACGAACCCGCAGCGATAATCCAGTGCCAGGGCGCAAAGTAGACAAATTTTGTGATCATCATGCGTGGAGTAGGATCACCAGGGTTTTTCCATAAGTAGAGCTGTTCTCCTACTTCGCCATTGCCCAGCTTCTCGGCTTTATTGATAATTTCTTGAATGAATAACTTGCCGGAGCTGTCTTTTTCCTGGAAGATGTTTTCACCGTCGCGTTCACCGTTCTGGGAAAGGACATAGCGACCATCAGTATCGAGGATATACGCATAGCCGGTTTCGCCGACCTTGGTGTCCAGGATTTCCCGCCTCATAAATTCGTTCAGCTCCGAAAAAACACCGACAGAGAGCATGCCGATAACCTGTCTGTCGCTGTTGTAGATCGGCTCATAAGCGGTTTCGAGCCATTTATTGACAACAAGTGACTTGCCGGCAAATTTTTCTCCTCTCAGCACAGTGGTGATAACCTCATTGGGTTTACCGTCGGGATCGAGGTGAGGAATGTATGTGCCGAGGGCCCTGGAACCATCGGCGTTTATAACGTTGGTCGCGACTCGGAGCATATCTCCGGAGTCGTTCATTTTTTGGAAAATGGTGGCTGAGACCCCCTGGAGATCTTTCATCTTGTCAACAATGGCAACTTTTTCTCCTGTGGAAGTTGTCTGTCCCAGCCATTGCTGCCCTACGTATAATTCCGGCAGGCTGACGGTGGTGGTTGCTTGGGAAAATTGGTTCCTCGCAGTCCATTTGATCTCCTTGCCTGCTTTTCCATAGGCTATCCCGCCTTCGTCGTTCACAAGGCTGCGGGCTAATTTCAAGGCGAGTTGAAGCTTCTCGTCGACCAGATGTTTCTGTGTCTCGATATTGGCCTCAACGACTTTGAGAATATCTTCAAGCTGATTGTAGACGATCTTTTCGGTTTCTATCTTGGCAATGGTATTGATGCTGCGATTCTGAAAATGGTTAAAAACCAAAATGGAGAGAAGCGGGACCATAGTAAGAAAAATACCGATGGATAACAGTTTGGGAACGAGTTTTAAATTTTTCAGCATGGTTAACCTTCTTTTTTCCGATTATTTCACATGTAGGGGATCCCCTCGAGTTCCTTTGAGAACAAAGGCTAGCAAAGGGATATCCTCTCCAAAAGCTGAGTCAGGTAAAAAAGATTTTTTTTTATATGATGATCTCAGTGGTTGTCTGAAATCATGAAAAAAGGTGAGATAGGTGCGTACCGTTTGTCTGACGTGCGGATATGGCCAGAACACGCTTGAAAACATTGAATACCAATGCCTTCACGGTTTACACGGCTCGCGTAATGCTGTCTCTACCTTGGGTTCTTATTGCTTTATTTAATTTTTTCTACTGGAAAGAGGAACGTGTTGTATGGCTACAAAAAGAAGAATCCTTTTGTATCAAGGCATTCGGGGGAATGGATCGATGATATTGTGGATTGTTGTTTTTGAATTGGGAATATAACTGAAAAGATGAGGAATTTTAACAATGTTACACCTGTTTTAGTAATTATTTCTATTCGTATTCATTGGACCTGAACTAGTTTTAAAAGATACTCTATGTCATTCTCTGTTCACTTTACAAGTGAAAAGTAAACAATAATAAAAAGATTCTCTTCACTGTCTTTATAGCATTTTATAGGATTTAATTAGTTGGTAATTTACGAATAATACTAAATTTTTTTAAAAAAATTGAGGTGAAAAAAGAGAAAACTGTAAAAAATTCTTAAAAAGAAAATATTGCCTTTACATTTTTAAATGAGTTGATCAAGTAAAGTATCAATGACGTCTATTTCAGCCGCACAGGCAGTTTCTTGCAATGCTCATATTGAGGCTCTGGTCACAGCGCATCAGAGTTTTTCCGGTATGAACTAATCATTTTTTTCCACCAGATTATTAACCAGCCAGCGTGGGCACTAGCCTGCCAGTTTCGCAGAGTCGGCACTCACCTGGCCGTAATCGCAACCACATTTCTGGAAAACAAAAAGCCCTCAATGCTCGAGATGGGCATTGGGGGCTTTTTGTCGTTTTCAAGGGGGGATTATCTGCTTTCACATACCGGGTGGCTACTCCCGAAAGAGTGGATCAGCACCACAGAAAGAAAAGATGAACTCCATCCACTTGTTAGCACATGTTTCATCTCATAAACCGCTTTCTATCGGCAGGGTCAGATTGTTTTTTCTCTTTAATCGTGAAAGCGCTGTTTTCTCTTCTTCATCAAATGGGGAAATGAAAATTTGCACTTTACGGCATAGACCTATCAACTTGCGTGTAAGTGTAACTATTTGTTTCTTCATTATTTACAAGGTCAGTGATTGGTGAAAAGGGGTATGGGGCAGGTTTAGCTGTATGCAAACAGGTAGGGGATTCTGAAATCTAAAGGGCATCTTGAATAATTGCTTTTTCTTCCAATCCCCCGGAGTCTGGCGCTTACCTCGTCACGCTTAAAATTTTATCCTCGGAGGTAAGCGAAGACTCCGATATCATATATATGCCTGCGGTAAAATTTTGCGCAATCCTCGAAGTCTACGCTTATCTGGCCTTGATTGAAAAATCTAATTATTCAAGACACCCTAAAAGCGATAGACCAATTCGATGCCATAGGTGGCTCCAACATCGCGCAGCACTCCCCAGTTTGCCGTAGTCGGGTATCCCTTGTTGTTGGTTCCGTACTGTTCATCGGTGATATTTTGACCAAAGACTGCCATCGTCAATTTCTCCGAAAAATTTTTAGAGAGGCTGAGATTGATCGTGGTGAAATCACCCACTGTGTAGCCATAACTTAGATACGGCGAGACATACAGAACAGTGGCGTGAGACTCCCAGTCACCATGACGCCAATTGAGACGGGCGCTGTATTTCTTTTCAGGAAATTCATTGCCGTCAATACCATCCTCATTGCTGTCGACAAAATGGGTCCAACCTAGTTCGTACCCGAGTTGATCACGCAATAAGTGTCCCCTGATGCTCATTTCAAAGCCAAATCTTTGCCGGTTATCCGCACGGTAGACGGTCAAGGAGGTAGCCTCACCGGTAGTGGGATCAATGATGGGGTTCCCCGCTGTATCGGTGGTAATGGTTCCGTCGGCTACCTTGGCGTTCTTGATGGCATAGTAAAATGGAGTCAGCGTCATTTGAAAGGCATTGCTCCAGTTAGCCTCTATTCCAACTTCATACCGGTGTCGCTGCTCGTCGGGGAGGGTGGCGTCGTCGACGGTAGTCAAGACATCAGGTGTTGGTGTCAGATTAAATGAATAGCGGGCTGTAACTCTCCATACCGGATCAATCTGCCAGGCATTGCCTAAAGAGACGACATAGGCCTCATCGGTCCATTCCCCATCTGAAAGTTGCACTTCGGTCCCGCTGGAAAGATACTTGTCCCCTCCTTGCACAATTTTTTTCTTATCAACGCGCATGGCTGCATCCACAGACCATGTAGGGTTGAAGGCATAGATATCAGTCGCATAGATCCCATAAATTCTTTCCTCTCGCGGCGTGGTTTTTCCTTCAGAGCGTTGGAGCCAGGAGACGATTTGACCACCGATTTTCAGAGTGTTCTGTTGGGTGGTTATGGCATGGGCCAGGTTCCACTCTTCGGATCGATCTTCCGCATCCCTGCCTGCCACAGTACTTTTGTCGGTCAGGGTGTTGTAGGCATAGAGTGTTGCTTCGGTTCTGTTCCATCCATAGGTGAGTGAGGTATTGTGCTGCGCATTCCATGATCGGTTGAGATTTATGGCGAAAAGCACGGTGTCTATTGGGTCGTATTCCCATATGTTCTTGTCGAGCACCCCTGCGGGGGTGGGCCCGCTGATGGGATAATTGGTGGAACCGCTGTAGGAGCCAATGGCCCGTTGGATCTCCCTTGAGGCCGCGTTGTAATAGAGTGAACCACTTGCCTGAAATCCCTCGCTGTTGAAGCCGCCGTTCATCAACCAGGTGTTTCCCGTATACCCGTTGTTCCAGTCGTCCTTGCCCTGGCTTTGGCTGCGTTGATATCCGGCGCTGAGGGTGAAACGGTCATCCATCCACGAGTGAGCTGTGAATGCCGAAGATTTCCAGGTGTCATAGGATGCGTAGCTGGAGCGCACTTCGGTTCCATATGGACTGTCCGGTCCTTTTTTCCGGGTTTCAATGATGATGAACCCCTGATTGGGCGAACCACCCGATGCAGAGCCAAACGACATTAACGGACCGATGGTGATAACCGATGCATCACGGACAAATTTTATCGAATCGATCATTTCCACAGGGATATCACCAATGATGCGGCGTGCCTCGGTTGCAGTCAGGTAAACGCCGTCCAGGATGACGCTGACGCTGTCGCCGCGGCTGAAGGAGAAATTATGGACGCGTGCTCCTTGCCGCCGGATGCTCATTCCCAGTGTAGTCTCAATCAGATCGCTGACATCGCGCGGGCGGATGGCCTGGATATCTTCTTTGGTCAAGGTCTCGACCGCTTCCACGCTTTCTGGTAGGTAAAATCGGCTTGATATGGGTTCCTCTGTCGTTTCTGCCTCATCGGAAACGATTATGGGGGCCAGTTCTTTGGGTTGTTCTTCCTCAATATTTTTTCCCCAGGCGGGCAGGCTGAAGCAGTGCCAGAGTGCGATTGGAAAAATTGCCTTGTTGGTCCAGTTTTTCACGTATTCCTCCTTTGAATGCCAGCTGTCGAACAAGAATTGTTTGTTTGGGGTCTTCCTCACCAAGAAATATGCCATCCTAAATTCTCCTGGTGTTTTAACGGAATAACAGGGTGATGGTTTGGCTTGTCCGCAGGAGGGACCATGGCATGTCAGCTGGAATGCACCGACATGTACAATCGGCTGAAAAATTGTACCTCAAGTGCAACGATCGGTTGGAGCAGGGAATGAAGAAAGCGAGAGGAAGGAGGGGATTGGGCATTCTGGTGACAGTTTCTTTTTGGGGAACTTCCCATCCTTTTTTACGGGAACCATGTGTACCGATGGGAACCATCGCCTGGGAGGTGTACCTGATGGTGCTATTGGTCTGCTTGGTCCTGAAGTGACAAAGAAATTTTCCGGGGAGTTTGGGGCTCCCTCTCTCCTTGGTATTAGAGAATATAGTACGATAAAACAAGTGGTTGTCTGGTTTGATCCGACGAGATTCTACTCTCTTTGAAACCGATTTGCTGTATGGCACATCCTTTGCTGTTTACCAGGCAAAACGACGAACAGCGGATTGTTTTGGTACAACAACACGTTTATTTATCATTGGCAATCAGAGGGATCAATTGGGTGTTCCCCAATCCCTCCCGATGGCCGATGAGCAACAAAGGAGACCCTCGCCATGCCGATGGTATTGCTCGAATGCGATAAAGACATCCCGGAACGGGAGCAACATGTGTACATCAAGGCTGAAGGGGAAAACACCACGATGTTCCTCCCTGCCTCCAATGTAGCGACCATCCCAGGAACCTTATCCGAACGCGGTTGCAGTTTTTGCGGTGCAAAACTGGTGATCGGAGCCGTAATCAAGGACACGATCCAGCTGATTCACGGTCCCATAGGCTGTGCCTACGATACCTGGCATACTAAACGCTACATCAGTGATAACGATAACTTCCAACTCAAATACGCCTGGTCCTCGGGGATGAAGGAATCTCATGTTATTTTTGGGGGCGAAAAACAGCTTGAAAAGAGCATTAACGAAGCCTTTGACGCCATGCCAGAATCCAAACGCATGTTTCTCTACACGACCTGTACCACCGCACTTATAGGCGATGATACCCGCGCTGTGGCCCGCAGGGTTATGGATCAGCGACCTGATGTGGATATCTTTATCATAGAATGCCCCGGATTTGCCGGCGTCAGTCAATCCAAGGGGCACCATGTGCTGAACATATCCTGGATGAATGACAAGGTCGGTACCCTTGAACCGGAAATCACCAGCCCCTACACCATCAATTTTATCGGCGATTACAACATCCAGGGCGACACCTTTCTTTTACAGGAATACTGGGATCGTCTCGGTATCCAGGTCATTGCCCATTTTACTGGCAATGCCACCTATGATGAGTTGCGCTGCATGCATCGGGCGCAGCTCAACGTGGTCAACTGTGCCCGTTCTGCCGGCTATATCGCCAACGAATTAAAAAAACGGTACGGCATCCCTCGTCTGGATATGGATGCCTGGGGATTTCGCTACATGGCCGACGGCCTGCGTAAAATCGGGGCCTTCTTTGGCATTGAAGACAAGGTGGAACAACTCATCGAGGAGGAGTACGCCAAATATAAACCCCAACTCGACTGGTACCGCGAACGGCTGACCGGGAAAAAAATGGCTATCTGGACCGGCGGTCCCCGTCTCTGGCACTGGACCCGGGCTGTGGAAGAGGATCTCGGGGTGGAGGTGGTGGCCATGTCCTCCAAATTCGGCCATCAGGAGGATTTTGAAAAGGCAATTGCCCGCGGCAGGGTTGGCACGGTCTATATCGACGACGCCAATGAAAAAGAATTTTTTGAAGTGATCGATATGGTTCGGCCGGACGTGATCTTTACCGGGCCACGGGTTGGGGAGCTGGTGAAAAAGATGCACATTCCCTACATCAACGGCCACGCCTACCACAACGGACCGTACATGGGGTTTCTCGGCTTCGTCAACCTGGCCCGTGATATGTACAACGCGGTCAAGTCGCCCATGTGGAAGCTGGCGGCCCAGGACATCAGAGAGGTCTGAACCATGGAAAATAAAATAGAACAACTAACTGAATATATACAAAAAGATTGTCTGTGGCAGTTTTTCTCCAGAGCCTGGGACCGGGAAGAGAACATTGAAGGGGTACTGAACGGCACCGAAGCATTGCTCACTGGCCCTGTGGAGGAAGCTACCAGCGATATGGATCGCTGCCATATGGCGGACGCCAAAGTGCTCTCACGTGCCTTTACCTCCAGTTTCGGGTGGATCCGCGACATGAATAAAGAGGAACTCCACGCCCTTTTTCAGGGGGTCAAGCAACGGATGCGCGAGATTGTCATTACCTCCTCCCACAACGAGGAATTGCACGTCAAGAATTATTAAAAGACACAAGGGGATATTCAAAATTCCCGCAATGTTTGATGAGGAAAACCATGTCCTGCACAGTAATCAAGAAAAAACGCGCCGGTGTTATTAATCCGGTCTCCAATTGCCAGCCCTGTGGAGCGCAATATGCGGCTCTGGGAATCAAGGATTGCATCTCCCTGGTCCATGGCGGTCAAGGCTGCTCCATGTTTGTTCGCCTGGTTTTTGCCCAGCATTTCAAGGAAAATTTCGAGATTGCCTCCTCCTCCCTGCATGAAGATGCGGCGGTGTTCGGAGGTGGGAAGAGGGTAGAGGAGGGCATCGAGGTCATGGCCCGGCGCTATCCCGATTTGCGCGTCATCCCGGTGATTACCACCTGTTCTACAGAGATCATCGGCGACGATATCGAGGGTACCATCCGTAACGCCAAAGCAAGATTAAAAAAAATATTTCCTGACCGTGAAATCCACATATTGCCGGTGCATACACCCAGTTTCAGGAGCACCCATGTTGCCGGATACAACGAGTGCATCACCGCAATGGTCAAAGGCATGGCCAAGCAGACCACGGCCAACGGCAAGCTCAATATCTTCAGCGGCTGGGCCAATCCCGGTGATGTTCAGGTCTTCAAGAGCTATTGCCAGGAAATGATGGTCGATGCCACCATCATACCGGACATGGAGCCTCTGGATTCCCCCACCTTGCCCAGCAAGGAGGTGCTTACTGGCGGCGGGACCACGGTCGAAGATCTGGCCGGAACAGGTGATGCCCTAGGCAGCCTTTGCTGCAACCGGTATGAGGGCGTTGATGCGGGCCGCTACCTGGAAGACAGCTTCGACGTGCCCATGCAGCTGGTCAACACCCCCATCGGCATCAGAAATACCGATGCCATGCTTCATGCGATTAGCGACATGACAGGGAAACCCATACCCGAATCCCTGGTCAAGGAACGGGGCTTGGCCATCGACGCCCTCACCGATCTCACCCACATGTTTTTTGCCGATAAGAAGGTGGCCATCTTCGGCAATCCGGATCTGGTGATTGGCCTGGCGCAATTCTGCAAGGAAATCGAACTGGATCCCGCCTTACTCCTCTTGGGTGACGATGCCTATAACTTCAGCCGTGATCCGCGGATCAAGGAACTTGAAGAAGGGCTCGACCATGACATGGAGGTGGTGGCCAATGCCGACCTGTGGGAACTGGAAGATCGGATCAAGAATCAGGGTATCCACTACGATCTGATTCTTGGTCATTCCAAGGGGCGCTATGTGGCCATTGACAACAATATCCCCATGGTGCGTGTGGGCTTTCCCACCTTTGACCGGGCCGGCATGTATCGGCAACCGATTATCGGCTATCGGGGCGCGGTTATACTCGGTGAATTGATCGCCAATACCCTGTTCTCCCATATGGAATACACCCACGATCGGGAATGGATTCTCAATACTTGGTAGATTTCCCTTCCCCCCGTGTTTGTATGCCATGATGGCAAGCTTGCCTCAAACAGCGATACTCGCCGTCGGCGTCCCGGAGTCCAACTCCCCCTCACACTTCGGGACGCCGACCCACTGGAGGACCCATGACCTATATCCCAAAAATTGCAGGCGGTCTGCTTACCGATAAGATCGTTTTTCACGGTCCGTTAAGTGAACTCTATCGGCTGGCAGGCAAGGGCGCTATTCCCACGCACCTGCAGGGAAGCCATACCCGCCCCTGTAAGTTCTGGACCGCCACCAAGATCCTTTCCGGTATTCGTAACAGTGTGGTCCTCACTCATGGCCCCAGCGGTTGCGCCTACGGGATAAAACAGGCGTACAAACTGACCAATTGCCGCAATAGCGGTGCGGTCTACGAGCCGGTGCTGAGTACCAATTTGGACCAGAACCAGATTATTTACGGTGGGGAAGACGAGCTGAAGGCCGCGATCAGGGAGGTTTCGGAAAAATATGCGCCCAAAGTGATTTTCGTGGCTACCAGTTGCGCCAGTGGAATTATTGGCGACAATGTGGACGGGATTATCCGGGATATGCGCGGAAGGGTCGAAGCCGAAATCATGCCGGTCCATTGCGAAGGGTTTTCCGGTGAATACCGTTCTGGGTTTGATCTCGTGTTTCGCGATCTGGTCAAGCTGATGCACCCACCTACCGAGGAGGAAAAGAGTCGTTTGGCACGTTCGGTGAATATTGTCGGTGCCAAGATGGGGCCGGAGCGGACAGAAATCGACACCGATCTCAAGGAACTTGTCCGTCTGGTCGAGGCCATGGGAGCTTCGATCAACGCGGTGATTGCAGGGAACTGTTCCCTGGAACAACTCCATCGGGCTCCGTCGGTGGCAGTAAATTGCGCCCTCTGCCTCGATATCGGCTATGCCGTGGGCACGGCCATGCGTGATGCCTTTGGCACGCCGCTCAACTCCACCATCCTGCCCTATGGCATCGCCGCCACCGAGAGTTGGCTCCGAGGTGCCGCCACTCACCTGGGCTTGGAGGCCGAGGCCGAAGCCTTGATGCAGCAGGAATATGCCGCAATTTATGCAGATTATGAGGAGGTTCGGCCCCACCTTGTCGGTAAGACCGCAATTATCGAGGGCCACGATGCGATCAAGTCATTGGCAATCGCCCATATGCTGGACAAGGATTTTGGGATGCGGGCGATTATCTACAATTTTCACCCCTGGAGTACCGAGGCCCGTGAAACCAGTATCGATTATATGCTGGAGGCCGGGCTGGATCCTGAAATCCTGATAACCAAAGGGACCCTGGCTCTGGGGCGATATGAATCCATGCAACAGACCGAAGACGAACTGCTTCAATTTCTCGGCGGCCTCAATCCCATGGAGACGGTCTATTTCGGCTCGTCACTTAGTTTTCCCAAGATACCCCTGGTGGATCTGAACGCTATCCTCAACCGACCCCGGTTCGGGTATCGGGGGGCACTCAAGGTGGCCCAATGCATCAAGACCGCCCTTGATTACGCCTTCAGGCCTCGAAGTACTCTGGCCAAGCGTATCGTTTTCCCCAAAGACGGGGGATTGGCTTCTGCCGCCTCGATGACTCCTAAGCAGGCGCAGAACCTACCCGACTGTACCCTCTATGCCGGAGGCAGAAGGAGAGGTCAATGTATGATGAGTTAAAGTTCTACCAGTGCAACCACTCTCAGGACCCGCTGGTGGGATGTGCTCTGGAGGGCGTGGCCACGGTCCTTGCCGGGATCGAGGATGTGAGTATTCTCATCCATTCGCCCCAGGGCTGTTCCTCCACCGTGGCCTTGGGCTACGACAATCAGGAGATTGACTTTACCCGGCGTAAGTCCGCCTGCACCCGCCTGTTTGAAACCGACATCATCATGGGGGCAACGGATAAGCTGAAAAATCTGATTGTGGAGGCCGACTCGACCTTTGCTTCAAAGGTGATGTTTGTCGTGGGTACCTGTGCAGCTGACATCATTGGTGAGGATATTGAGGCTGTTTGTCGAACGATGCAGCCTCAGGTCGGTGCCCGCTTGATACCGGTTTTTGCCGGTGGCTTTCGCGGCAATGCCTATGATGGTATGGATCTTGGCCTGGAAGCCCTGCTTGCAGTCATGAAAGAGCCTGAGAAACGCGATGCGAGGAGCGTCAATCTGATTGCGCCCCAGGCCTCGCTCAACCCGACCTGGCGGGCCGACCTCCTCTGGGTGCGCAGAGTGCTTACGCGCATGGGCATAGAGGTCCGGGCGGTGCTCACCCGGGATACATCCCTGCATGAACTGCGGCACGCCTCCTCTGCCAGTGTCAACCTGCTGCTCAGTCACGATGTCGGCTACGACATGGCCAAACGCATGGAGGAGCGGTTTGCCATCCCGCTTCTCCTTGCGGA
The DNA here is from genome assembly GCF_016919065.1 of Desulfobulbus rhabdoformis. Taxonomy (GTDB): domain Bacteria; phylum Desulfobacterota; class Desulfobulbia; order Desulfobulbales; family Desulfobulbaceae; genus Desulfobulbus; species Desulfobulbus rhabdoformis. The sequence continues at coordinate 87,153 of NZ_JAFFQA010000010.1, forward strand.
CATCCCCCTCCCCATCGGGCTGATAAACTCGGCACGTTGGCTTACGGCTCTGGGCAGCCACTTCGGTGCCGAGTCAGCTGCGCAGGAGATCATCACCGAGGGCGAGACCATGGTTACGGACGTGCTCAGACGGCGCGGACTGATGATCATTCCCCGGTACCGCAACTGCCGCATCACCCTGAGTGCTGATGCCACCATCGGCATCGGGCTGGTGCGTATGCTTTTTGCGGAGTTGGAGATGATCCCGGAATGTATCCTCCTGCGCTCGGGGCGACCGGAGGCCCGAGACCTGCTGGCAGCGGAATTGACCGAGCTCAATTTGGCCGCCAAGGTAGCTTTTGATGTCGATGGGCACCAGATGCGCTCGACCCTGGCACAACAGGATCCTCATGCCGTGCTCGGTTCGGCCTGGGAACAGTATATGGCTGAGGAGGTGGGCATACAGATTGGGTTTGATCTGCTCACCCCCACCAACCGCGATACCTACGTGGATCGCCCCTATATGGGCTACGAGGGGATGCTGAATATGCTGGAGGTCATGGCCAACGATTTCGAACGGGCACAGCGGTCCAAGCGTATTGCCTGGGAAAACTATACCTCGTAATACCGTCCTGGGCGGATACGGAACTTTCCTGCCCTCTTGATCCGGTCCGTCCGGGATGGTTCTTCTAAAGATTGATGAGAATTGGAGTGATGTTATGAATGGTTTTGCCGAAGCCGGGGCAGAGCGCTTGACTCGGAACACCCAGGGACGAAGGCTGCCGGAGTACCGGGAACTCGAGATGTACACCAACTCCTCCGTCATACAACTCTGCGATCCGGAATGCGCAGAGGAAAACAACGGCTGGAACATTCCCCAAGTCATGGATGCCCTTGAGGCCTTTTCCTTTCTCGATGGGTACTGGGAGAGCGTGAAACCACAGTTTGCCGGGCTCCCCCCGGAGCAGCGCTTTATTCGGCTCGAACCGAGAACCCAGACAGAACGGATCATGGGGCAGATCTACCGTATTCTCAAAATTATCCGCCAGGGGATTGCTGCCCCGGATGTCCGCATCCAAACAGGCAGGGGCCTGTTCAAGATGAATTATGTAGCACCACCCTACGCCTTTGCCCTGCATATCAGTTTTGGAGGGCTCGAGATTTTGACCGCAAGCATTGTGGTCTATCTCAATTCGTTTCGTCAGTGGTTTCCTGAGGCCTATCTGGAGGCGATGCTTGGCCAGTATTACGAGGATGCGGCAAATGAGATCAAGTATTTAAGTGACGAAATCGGATCGGTGCAACAGTTTCGCAAAAAGATGTTTTTCAATAGGCACCATCGCCTGCGCTGCGGTTCGGCGCGCTACAGCCTGACCTCCGACAGCCTGGTGATTGATGTTGGCCCACGCTATGCCAACAGTTTCCTTTATCCGATCGACTTTTTTCTTCAGGTCGACGGTATCTTTCATATCATCCCTGCTGAAGCTCTGGAAGAAGGGAAATTGCCCAGGGAACAGCTCGCCGATTGGCAGGTCCGTATCCCTATTCCGGAGGCTGGAGCACCTGAATACACCCTGCGGGCAGAGGCCATCATTCCGGCTGTCGGCCCTATGTACTGACAAGGAGTCATAACTACTAGACGAAGAGTGATAGATAGCGATGGACCGGTCATGTCTTGGGCAAGCCTTCACTTCCTCTGAATGTTAAGCCATCCGGCATACGGATGAAATCATGCAGTGTATCAAGGAGAAAAATCTATGAGTAAGAAAATGCTTCGTGCCGCCTTTGCCTCCGATGACAGGCAAACAGTGAATGCCGAATTCATCAACGCGAAACATCTGGTGATCTATGAGGTCGATACAAACGGCTGCACCCATACAACGACATATGATTTTCCCGACGGGACGGGCGGTGGTATGAACAATCCCCGCCTTGCCGCTCTACAAGGTTGCGGCCTAATTTTTGTGGCCAAACCGGTTATAGGCGAAGAGGCCCTGGCTTTGATCCGGTCCCATGTTTTTGTTAGCAAAATAGAAGGAAACCAGCGGATTGCTGATCTTCTGGATAAGCTGCTGTTCACCCTACGCGATAATCCTCCGCCCTGGATGCGCAAGACCTGGGAGAGGGAGACAAGAGGCGGGGCCATGTCGTTTGCTTAAGCAAGTGCCAGACAAGAGCACTACAACTTTGCTCATCAAAAAGGATACGTTTTTCTGCGAATAAACAACCTCACGGATTCAGAATATTGATGCGCAGGCATGCCGACATGCCTGCGCATCAGCAGTCTCTCATGTTAAACGCAATATGTTTTGGGAATCAAAGGGGAGGGTGGAGGATCTGGTCGATCTCTTTTTGAGAAAGGGTATAACCATAGAAGCGGGCGTAAAATTGTTGGACCTCTTGCTTCATATCGAGATCCCTGAACAGGCGCGGGTGAATATGTTTTGTCAGCCAGGGCACCTGGAGGACACCCTCGCCGCTCCGCACCGACCAGAGGTAGACGCCACGCGGCGACTGATACACCCGCCCATGGATCACTGCCTGGATGTCCTTCCATTTCTCCGAATGAGTGATCAGATGCGTTGCATTGGATGTATTGGTGATTATGACATCAGGATCCCAGAGGATAATACTTTCCATAGTAACCTTTCGCTGCCCTCTTATTCCCTGTTCGGCGGCTATATTTATACCGCCGGCTGCTGTTACCCATGCATTGCCAATGGTCTGCAATCCCTCGGTATTTAAACCGTCTTCTCCCCCGGCATAATAGATCTTAGGGCGTTTTTGACGGGGAATATCCGAGGTCCTTTCCCGAATTTTTTTGATCATTGCATCGTAATAGGTGCAGAATGCAGAGGCTTTGCTTTGATATTTCTCACCAAGCACCGTACCGATTAGCCGAAGGGTATTTTTGATGTCCTCAAAATTTTGCAGGCGGACAGCCAGGCAGGCAATTCCCAGGGATGCGACCTGCTCATGCTTTCCCATGACCACATCAGGCCGGGTTCGGATTAACGATTCCAGCTGTATCTCCGACTTCCCCCCGGGAGCGCCGAAAATAATCGGAACTTTTCGGATTGCCGGGTAAATTTTGAGCAGCATCGGATTGGTTGCCACGAATTTTCCAGTGGCAACCAATCGCTCACCAGCGCCAAGCATCAGGACCATCTGCGCCAAGGCACCGTTGGCACAGAGCCGCCTGACCTCTTGGGGAATTTTGACCCGATTGCCATCACCATCGATAACTATACGGTCATCCGTACGAGCGGAAGAAAGGCAGTTTCCGGGAAAGATAAAGGTCCAGACGAGGAGTGCAATAAAGAGGGGAGAGCAAAATCGTATCATGTTCTATCACCATCAATGTTCAAGCAGTGGAATGCAGGAACGAATCCTGGTTCCATTATCCAGAGAGGATTCGTTGATTTTGACCTGGACGCCATAGGCGCCCATGAGATTGTCTTCCGTCACAATCTCTTCGGCATTGCCGATGCGCAGTTGATTCTTCCTGCAGATCAGGACCACCCGTGCCGAGCAGAGAAAACCGTGGTCGGGTGCATGGGTTGTCATGATGATGCTCAGGCCCGTTGCCGCTAAGGCATTGATCTGCGAAAGTACCCGCACCTGGTTGCCGAAATCGAGACTCGAGGTGGGCTCATCCATGAGGAGAATACGGGGTCTTTGAGAAATGGCCCTGGCTATGAAAACCATCTGCCGTTCTCCGCCGGAAAGTTCGGTGTAAATCCTTTTTTTGAGATGGAGGATGCCGAGTTTTTCCAATGCTTCTTCGGCTTCCCTGTAATCTATGGCGGAGGGGGTGGAAAAATTACCTATATGGGCCGCCCGTCCCATGAGAACAACATCCATCACGGTAAAAGGAAAAGGCGAGACGTGTGCCTGGGGAATGTAGCCGACTTGGCGGGCCAGTTTCTTTTTCGACCACGAGTTGATGTTTTTTCCCTGGATCGTCACCTCGCCTGCAATCGGCTCAAGAAATCCCAGGATGGTTTTCAAAAAGGTGGTCTTTCCGACCCCGTTGGGCCCGAGCAGGCAGAGAATTTCCCCGGAACCTATTTCCAGAGAAAGGTTTTTGAGTGCTGCCTTTTTGTTGTATCCGCAACTGAGGTTATGTATGCCCAGATTCATAGCCACCCCTTTTTCCCTTTAACCAGCATATAAAGAAAAAATGGCGCCCCAATAATGGAAGTGATGATGCCAAGCGGAATTTCTACGGAAAAGAGGCAGCGGGCGGTATCGTCGACAAGAACGAGGAAAATGGCGCCAACCAGGATGGATACCGGGAGTAATTTGTGAAAATCGGGCCCGACAAGGAGGCGGGAGATGTGTGGGATGATCAGGCCAACCCAACCGACGAGCCCACATATGCTCACACAGGAAGCGGTGAGTAGGGTCGAGCATCCTATGACCAAAAACCGTAACCGTAGGACATCGATCCCAAGAGACTGGGCCTCATCGTCTCCCAGGGAGAGAATGTTCAGCCGCCATCGGATCAGGAGCAGTGGAAGGGCTCCTACAGAGACAGTGAGTAAGAGAAAGAGGGCATCGCTGGTGCCGACGCTGGCAAGCCCCCCCATCAGCCAGAAGGTGATTTCCGGGAGTTTGCTTTCCGGGTCGGCAACGTATTTGATGATGGAGATGAGAGCTGAAAAAAGGCTGGTAACGATCATACCGGTGAGAATCATCGCTATGGTTGAACTGCTTTTCCTGGCAATGATTTTGCTGACAAGCAGGGTGAGGGAAACTGCAAGTAGACTTAAGGAAAATGCCGAAATCTGGACAAAAAACATATTAAAGGAAAGGAGGAGTGCTATTGCCGCTCCGAATCCAGCCCCGGCAGAGGCCCCGAGGATATCCGGGGAAACCATGGGGTTTTTAAATATCCCCTGATACGAAGCCCCGGATAAGGCCATGGCACCGCCGATGATGGACGCAACCGCAAGGCGGGGCAGACGGATCTTAAAAAGCACCGTGTCGATGGCATGGACCATCTGTTCGCTGTGCCCTGTCAGCTTAAGTATCAATGAGTGGCATAGGGTGGATAAGGAAATACCAAACTGACCAAAGCTGCATGAAACGACGAACACTGTGATAAAGAGAATCGTCAGTGATGTCATCATGCTCATCGGAGTTGAACATTTCTCCTGGAGTCCGGAAAGACTTTCCCTGCTTGCTACGAATTCATAATCTCCCATTTTGCACCTTCCCTGAGTTATTTGTGTGGCAATTGAATCGCAATTAAAGTGCCATTATGGGGATTATGATTTTCTTGAGTGCATGTGCTGTTTTAGACGATATTCTAGATGGATATGATGGTTCTCTGGGAAATATATCACCTCGGTCTTCCGAAATTCGTACCAATGTGGACAGTTGCTGGAAAGAAGCGTACCTTCAGGTGCCGAAAAGAACAGGGGGTAATCTGTTCAGGTTTTCCTTATAAGAAGGGGAGCTGTAGGCTACACAGTGGCAAGAGGTAAAACAGTTCTCCGTAGCGTTTGGGAAAAAACAGCTGGTGGAAGCAGCAAGAGCGAGGTACTGACGCCTCATTTGATGTCGAGGGTGCGCAGGGGGGAAGATGTTATGGCCGTATCTTTTCGGAAGTCCTTGTAGTTCAGGTCGAATTTTTTCATCCGTAAGCCAAGCATCCGACGGGTCAGTCCCAACTCCTTGGCTGCCTTGGTGGTGTTGCCTTTGCACTGGGTCAATGTCTCGATCAACATCTCGTATTCAATGGCCGCAAGGCGGGCCTCCAGGCCATTGCGGATAGTGGTATTGGCGACAACCGGAGATTGCAGGGCCAGCGGCAGATCATAGCCGTGGATCGTGTCGTCCTCGGTGAGGATGACGGCTCGCTGAATAATATTTTCCAGTTCGCGGACATTACCGGGCCAGGAATAGTTCATGAGCATATTCAGTGCCGGGGTTGCGATACTGGTGATCTTTTTTTCTGTTTCTGAGGCAAATTTTTCAACAAAATGTTCGGCCAGGGTGAGGATATCGCTGCCACGTTCACGCAGGGGCGGTACCATGATTGGAAACACGTTCAAGCGGTAATAGAGATCCTGACGAAAGACGCCCTTGTCCGCCATCTCAAGCAGGTCCTTGTTGGTTGCAGCGATGATGCGGATATTCACAGTCACCGTACGGTTGCTGCCCACCCGTTCGAAACTCCGTTCCTGGAGGACCCGCAGGAGTTTTGCCTGCATGGCCAGGGAGAGTTCCCCTACCTCGTCAAGAAAGATGGTGCCGCCGTCCGCCTCTTCAAAGCGACCACGCCGCAGCTGGGTTGCTCCGGTGAAGGATCCCTTTTCATGCCCAAACAGCTCACTTTCGACGATGCTTTCCGGTAGAGCTGCACAGTTGAATTTAATAAAGGGGCCGTCAGGAGCCATGCCGCCATAGTGAATGGCGTTGGCGATCATTTCCTTGCCAACGCCACTTTCACCGAGCAACAGCACCGTGGTCTTGGTTTTGGCGACCTTATGGAGCATGGCATAGACATCCATCATCGGTTTGGAGCTACCGATGATATTGGAGGGTTTGTACCGTTCCTGTAATTCTGCCACCATCAGACTGGCCCGTTTTTTCCAGAAGGCCTTATCCACATTTTCAACCAGGTACAACTCGATTGCCTGGGCAAGCATGTGCGATGTAACCGTGAGGACATCCATATGCTTGCGTAACCGTTTTTCGCTGTCAAAGGGGCACTCCGCACTAATGGTGCCCATGACTTTGCTGCTTCGAAGAATGGGAACACAGACAAAGGACAACTGGTTATCCGAGGCCTGCGACACACTCTTGGTCCGGTTCAGAAAATCAGGTTCATCAGAAATACGCGGCACGATCATGGGTTTGGCGGATTCCACCACCTTGCCGGTAATACCTTCGCCCAAATGGTAGACCCCACGGGATTGTTCCTCCTGGGTCAGGCCGATACTCCGATGGATAAAAATACGACCCGACTCCCGGTGATGCAGGCTGATCATGGCTCGGACTACACCCATGTTTTCCCGCATGTATTTGAGTAGGCATTCCAAGGCGCGGGAGAGATTATTCTCCCCGGAGATCAGATACCCCATTTCCAAGAGCAACGGCACAACCCGCCCCCGGCACATCCCCGGACGGCACTCGAAACCAGGATGTGCTGTTTTATTCCCCTGGTGTTTCGGCACAGAGGAGAGGGGGCAATCCTCTGGGGCTGGGACCACCGATGCTGTGGTACTTGATGACGAGGGATTCACCGATGAAGTGGGGGCGTATTTGTACATGGCAACTGGAGAAAAATTGAGGGCGGATAGTGATCAACTGATGGCAGCATCTCCGGATTCTGCGGTACGTACTCGGAAGGAGTTGCCCATGGGCAGGATAAATATTTTTCCGTCACCGGGATTTCCTGTTTGATTGATGGAGATAATCGTGGCAACCACCTTATCTGCAATCTCATCGGCAACGACCACACTCAGCATTCGTTTGGAGAACAACCTGCCTTGTTCAAGAGCGGCCTCGGTTTCTCGTACAGTGGCCTCCAGCGGTCCCTCTTCGTTTGTTGCCTGAGGAGGTTCTGGAACGGGCAAACCTTTCCCGCGGCCTAATACCTGCGTGGCGAAAAAGGCTGGAACTCCAAGATCCAGCAGGGCCTCTTTGGTTTTATTCATCATGTTGGTGCGCACCATGGCAATGATTTCTTTCATGATAACATCCTCTTGAGGGTTGGTGTTTATTGTTCTGTCAACTCGTATGACGTATCAACCAGGAGACATGCCATCTGTGTTTCCAGGTTAAAGGTTTCTTCAAGAAAACGGACAAGATCATCGGCGGTGGGGTGGCGTTTTGTTCGTGCCGCATGCCTTCGAACCTTGTCGAGTATGCATTCGACCTGTCGTTTATCAAGGGTGACTCCGAGCTTTTGGTAAGCCCAGCGGATAGCAGTCGTGCCGGAATGCTTACCAAGGACTAACTGATGACATCTTCCCAACTCTTTGGGATCAATGTTCTGATAGTTGGACCGGTCCCGCAGCAGTCCACTGACGTGAATTCCTGATTCATGGGTGAAGATAGCCTCTCCGACAATGGATTTATTGACTGGAATAGTTCTTCCGGAGGCTATGGCCACCAGATGGGCCACTTGAAAGAGGTGGTGGGGGGCTACCCCGGTCCGGGTGTCGTGGAGGTGCTGCAGGGCCATGACCACTTCTTCCAAGGGTGCGTTCCCGGCCCGCTCGCCCAAGCCGTTGACCGTGGTGTTGGCATGGGTCGCCCCACCTCTGATCGCGGCCAGTGTGTTCGCTGTGGCCAGGCCGAGATCGTTATGCGCATGGATTTCCAATTCCAATGAGGTGGAGCTGCGCAGTTTTTGAAAGATGTTGCAGGTGGCGAAGGGCTCGAGTTGGCCCATAGTGTCGGCAAAGCGAAACCGTTTAGCTCCTGCGCGTTCGGCGGTTTCGATCACGCGCAGCAAAAAGTCGAGATCTGCCCTGGAACTGTCCTCTCCGCCGATGCAGACCTCAAACCCCATATCCAGAGCAGTGGCTGTCAGGGAGGATATGCGTGACAGGACCCATTTTCTATCACGACAGAGCTTGCCACTGATCTGTTGATCGGAAACAGATATGGACAGGTTGATCGTGGAGACAGCGCACTGCTGCGCAGCTTTAAGATCTGCCTCATGCATGCGGCACCAGACTACAAGTCGGGCGGCGAGCCCTAGCCGGGCAATGGCCCGAATTTCCTCTTGCTCCTGCGCTCCCATGACAGGTATGCCGATTTCTAGCTCCGGTACACCGGCTGCGTCCAGGCTGCGGGCTATAGCCAACCGTTCATCCAGAGTGAATGCGACCCCGGCTGTCTGTTCGCCATCTCGAAGTGTGGTGTCGTGAATGATGGTTCCAGCTGGAAACTGTGATGCGTACATAGGCAACTCCCAAAAAAATATCTCTGCACAGTTTAAAGCAAATCAAGTGCCAACTGTTTTATGTTCTTTTTCCGGGGCGTTAGATGAAATTGAAACCTAAACGAAGGAAGATAACCAGGCAGGAATACGCTATATTTGGAAAAAAATAACCAGGCGTGTTTTTTCGTGATAGAGTGATGTGATGATGGGGCGTGCAATTACGCACAGCAAAAGTGTTCCCTTTGGTACACTCTTAAAGAAGATGTACAGAATTGTGCAATGTGAGAGTCGAGCAGAACAAAAGATAAGAATAAAATTACTGAGAATGCGATGTGATTCCTGTGTGATTGATTGTAGGATTGGCTTTGTTTTTTCGAGTTACCGGATAAAATATTTTCACCGGCGATTGGAAGTATGATAGCATTATCAGTAATTCCAGCAGGTCCAACTCTCCTAGAGGTATACAGGTCATCCGCCGGTCTGAGCTATGGATCGATGGTGTTTTCCAGAGAAAGAAATCGGTTTGCTGTTCAATAATTCACGTTGAGGATTTTTTGCATGGTGAGTGGAACTCTCAGATCGTCAGGATACAGCATCGGTTTCGGGCATAGACTCTCTCAGGTCCAGCGTTGAAGCAGCCAAACTCTCTTTTCTTCAGATACAGGTGGATGTCGTTTTCTACCCTGTTGCTCACGTTCATTTTTCTGTTCACGGCTGTTTCCGCCTCTGCAGCTACCGTGCCCCAGACCTCTGATCTGAAGCTCACGGAACAAGAAAAATCCTTTCTCGCGGCCCATCCTGTCATTCGGGTTGGAGGCCCTAAAGCCTTTCCCCCCTTTTATTACTATGATGAACAGGGGAGGCCCCAGGGGATTGGGGCTTCATACGTTGAGATCCTCACCCAAAAATTGGGGGTGAAGGTAAAACACCGTCCCGCAGCCCCTTGGCCGGAGGTGCTCAATGGGGTCCGGGGCAGACAACTGGACCTTGTTGGTTGTATTGCCAAATCAACGGATCGTGAGGCCTTTGCCGAGTTTTCTGCCGCCTATCTCACCATGCCGATCGTTATTGTTACCCGGACCGATGCTCCCTTTATCAGCGGTTTGAATGCACTGCAAGGCTGGAAGATGGCTATTATCAGGCAGGTGGCAACCTCCTCCTGGCTCGAAAAGGAAAAAATCAAGGTGGATCCTGTTTGGAGGGATACACCGCTAGAAGCCTTGAAAGCGGTCTCGTTGGGCCAGGCCGATGCTTGTATAGACAACCTGGCATCAGCCAGTTATCTCATCAAAAAATATGGTCTTTTGAACCTGAAGATAGCGGCTCCGACCTCCTGGGGTGAATACCAACTTTCTTTTGCTGCCCGCAAAGATTGGCCCCTGCTTATCAGCAGCATGAATAAGGCGTTGGCCACGTTAACACCTGAGCAGCATAATGATCTGCTCAACCGTTTCATGGCGGTGCGTTTTGAGCACGGTGTCCGCAGGGAAGATATTTTTCACTGGGTGCTCCTTAGCGGGGTTCCATTGGCTCTGCTTACTTTAGCCGCCCTGTATCACAACAGACGTCTTAGAAGGGAGGTGAACGAACGAGTCAGAGCCCAAAAGGAAACGAACCAGACCAACGGTTCTCTCAAAGCTACCATGGCCGATTTGAAACGCGTTGAGGAGGCACTTCGCAGAAGTGAATCAAAATTTCGCTCCCTGTTCGAATCGTCAAGAGACGCTGTTATGCTTTTGGACGAGGATCGCTTTGTGGACTGCAATCAGGCAACCTTGGAAATGTTTGGCTGTACGCATGCCGAGGAATTTATCGGCAAGGGGATGGAGGATTTTTCGCCTGATATACAGCCTACAGGCGAGAGTTCCGTGTCTGCTATTCAGAAAAACGTTGCAACTGCGATGGCTGAAGGAAGCGTGTTTTTTGAATGGATGTACAAAAAAGCAGATGGTGCGGAATTTCCTGCTGAGGTCAGGTTTGGCGATGTTGAGGTTGATGGGCATACTCTGCTGCAGGCTCTGGTACGGGACATCAGTGAGCGGAAATGCATGGAAAAAAAGCTGAAACTGCTTGCCTTGACCGATCCGCTCACTGGTGTTGATAATCGACGGAGTTTCCTGGAGAAGGGAAAGCGGGAACTGGTCCGTTCTCTTCGTTATCAGCATTCTCTGGCTTTTTTAATGCTTGATGTGGATCATTTTAAAGCAATTAACGACACCTACGGTCATCAGGCAGGGGATCTGGTCTTGCAAGAACTGACAAGCCATAGCCAACAAGTGTTACGGCACAATGACATGTTCGGTCGTCTGGGCGGCGAAGAATTTGCCCTCCTTCTTCCGGAGACCGATCTCTGTAAGGCAAAGGAAGTGGGAGAGCGTATACGGTGTGCACTCGAGAACCTGGCGGTAGAATATGAAGGCCAGACAATACGTTTTACAGTGAGTCTTGGCCTCTCTGTTTTGAAAGGCAACAGTGACACCATGATAAAGGTCATGAGTCGGGCTGACTCTGCCTTGTACCAAGCCAAGGCAGAAGGACGAAATCGACTTGTTGCAGGGTGACAGCATATTTGCTGCAAAGAAGTAAACCCCCCGTGGCGGGGGAGGTTGGGCTTACTGATTTTCAACTTGGGCTACACCCTAAAGATTGGTCTCTGGACAGGGGAGCAGGTTGTGGAAGTCAATGCAAAAGTTCTCACCTTTCAGCTTGATGAACGCTTATACGCGGTACCGGTCGCCGAGCTGCTAGAGGTTGTTCGGCCGGTCACGCTCTACCCGGTCAATAAAGCAGAACCGTATGTGCTCGGGATGATCAACTACCATGGTGTTTCCACGCCAGTGCTGGATGTTAAGCGCTTATTGGCGTTAGATGAAACAGCGCGAGTAGAACCACAGGCCTGGCTTGCCGTGCGGGCGGAAAACATGCTGGTTTGCCTGTGTGTTGATCAACTCAGTCAGTTATACCGCATTGCACCGGAAAATTTAGATGCGGTCCCGGTACTGATTAGAAATGAGAATACGGACTATATTAAACAGTATCTGCGATTAGGGCAGGAGGTGGTTCCACTCATTGACTTGCAGGAACTCCTTGTCCATAAAATGACGGAGATTGAAACATTGATGGCCTCGTGAAAGATTCATAACTTTCACCTGGATCAGTGAGCATTCATTGGTGTGTCAGCTTCGCTGTTTGTGACATGTCGATTAAAGTAAACTTTATCGGCTTGTTACGAACAGTGAAGGTGGCATACTAATGGATGCCCCAAAGGGCGGCGGGTGAAACTGAATTGCAAATAAATTAGTTTGAAAATTTCTGCATTATCAACTGAATATGTTATTCAGAGACCATCCGCCGTCACGGATTCAGGTTTCAAGCCAGACGATGGATCAACAGTTTGCCCTGAAATCTTAGGATGTCGTTCAGCGTTGTACAGGAACGGCAGATATTGATGTCGATCTTTGCCATCGTTGCCAAATGGATCCTGCCTATGAATGATATCATTGCATTGATAGAGAAAGAGACCGGGCTCGCCATTGATCGCAAATGGAGGCGGAGGATTCTTACTCTCCTGAGAGAGAAAGCGGCTGAAAAGAAATTCGTCTCCATCCCTTCCTACGCTGACTTTCTCCATTCTTCGCAAGGACACAACGCCTTGCTGGCATTGATCGACAGTATAACTGTCGGCGAAACCTATTTTTTCCGAAACCAGAAAAGCTGGAAAGCCTTTGACGAACATATTCTGCCAAGAGTCTTTGCACAGGCACAAGGTAATGGCAGAAACATTAAGATCTGGTCCGCAGGCTGCTCCACAGGCGAAGAGGCCTATTCCATAGCCATCTCCCTCTCGAAGCATGATCTTCCTCTCATGGAACAGGGCGTCAGCATATTAGCAACAGACATTAATTGCCGCTCACTTGCAAAAGCCGAGGCTGGGCTCTACCGGGATCATTCTTTCAGGGGGGGAGACCCTGCAGTCAGAGAAAAGTTTTTTACTCGGGAAAACGACCAGTACAGGATTCAAAACAATATCAGAAAGCTTGTTTCCTTCAATCGGTTGAATCTGAATTGTTCGAGTGATTTCCCCCAAGAATATCACGATGTCGATGTGATCTTCTGTAGAAACGTCTTGATGTATTTCGGTACAGAAACCTGCAGGAATATTGTACAAAAAATCAGCGCCTGTCTTGCCCAAGACGGGTATCTCGTTCTGGGGCATGTTGAAGGGGCGATGGCTTCGAGGGATGTTTTTACACCTGTCAAATGCCATGGGACATTCGTCTACCAAAAAAGAACAAAGCCCCGGGAAAAACCGGTTCAGTGCATCAAAAAGGACCGCAAGCCCGTTTTTCAGAAAGAACGTGTCTGCATACCCGCCCAACCTTGCATTCACCAGGAACAAACCTCACAAAAAAGCCCCTACCACAAAGCGTTTCAGTGTTATCTCAAAGAAGAGTACCAGACTGCCTTGGATTATTTTGATGCCTGTCTCTCTCTGGAAAAGAGAGGAAGCAAGGAGTTGATCCTTCAGGCGTTGATTCAGTTGCATCTTGGTCAGTATGCAGCTGTTGAGACCTGTCTTGCTGTTGTCAGCGCTCGAACCGTCTTGACGCCAGAGGTGTACATGGTCAAGGCGTTGTATCAAGAGGCGTTGAAGGATCTGATCAGTGCCGTCAAAGAAGGCAGGGCGGCAGCCTTTGCGGACCGAAATTTTTTCGCTCCCCAGTTTTATCTAGCTCTTTTTTCGGACAGACTGGGCAAGAGGGTACAAGCTAAAAAATATTACGCTAACTCTTTGCGGAATATGGAAAAGGACACGGATGAACGGATACGGTTGTTTGTAGGTGCTGTTTCCAATGAGTTATTACGGAGTATCTGTGAACGGAGGGTGCAGTCTTGAAGGAGAAAGAGGCAATCTTACGGTTGCGAAAACGACTCAAGGAGCTGAAAGATTCCTATGATCTCTCTGTTGCCCAATCTTTTGAGACAGAAAAACAATCAGGGATCAAATTCTTGACCTTTGCCTTGGATAACGAGGTCTATGCCTGGCCTGTTTCCCATACAAGCGAAATTCTGGAATATCGGGGCATCACCCCCATTCCGGGTGATATGCCTTTACTGCATGGCATTGTCAACAACAAAAACCGGATCGTCTGTGTTGTGAACTTGCATCGTCTGTTCCAGCTTACGCAGCCACAGTGTTCGACAACCAGCCGGCTTATCTTCACAAAAAATCTCGGAGAGGAGCAGGCGTTTTTGGTGGACCGTCTTATGGGAGTCTACCTGATAAACACCGAACAATTTTCTTTTCATACACCAGTTCGCGAAAAGAATATCAGTAAATATATCAAAGGAGCGTTTTATCTTGAGGATACCCTTGTTTCAGTGCTTGTTCCAGAAGCCTTTCAAAGCGAGTCATCGATTTTGAACAAGGACTAATAACAGGGCATCCGTAAGATTTACCCAAACCAGACAAGGAAGTGACCAAGGAGGGCTGATCGTGCTGAAGAATATGAGATTCAAACAAAAATTGCTTATTTCCTTTCTTGCCGCCGGTATCATCCCCGCGTTGCTTCTGGGCATCGTCACCATTCGGGTAGCCGGGAATTTTATGGAGCGTATTGAGTTGGAGGAACTCAGTGCGATAAGTCAGAATAAAAAGCTGCGGATAGAGCAGCATTTTCACGACAGACTGGTCTATGTACAGACGGTCGCCGATACTGATGACATCAAAAATTTTGTCACAGCTTTGATTGACTATCACGATCGGATCAATGTTCTTGCCGATGGGCCTTTTGATGTTTCTTCAGCTGAGTATAAACAGATTGTCGCCAGTTCCAGTGAATTTCTTATGACCTTTTGGAAAAGGAGCGGCTTTCATAATATATTTTTGATCTGTGCCGGTCATGGCCACGTCATGGCAACCGCAGACCGGGAAAAAGACCTGGGAACCAATCTGCAGTATGGCAGGTACAAGGACAGCGGCCTTGCGGAACTCTGGAGAAAGACCGTGAATACGGGGAAGACCACAATGGTCGACTTCAGACCCTATGCCCCAAGTAATAACGAGCCTGCTGCTTTTATAGGCATTCCTGTCCAGGATCGCTCGGGAAAAATGGTCTCTGTTCTAGCCTGCCAGCTCTCGCTCGATCCTATCAACGCTATCATGCAGGAAAAAAACGGACTGGGTAATTCCGGTGCATCCTTTCTGGTTGGACCGGATAAGCTGATGCGTTCCGACCTCAAATTAGATTCCCTCCATCATTCCATCAAAGCCTCCTTCGCAGACCCTGGGCTTGGCAGGATGGAGACCTCTGCCACCAACGATGCCCTGGCTGGAAAAACAGGGAAGGGGACTACCATCGACTTTCGTGGGATCAAGGTTGTTAGCGCCTATACCCCAGTTGATATATTGGGGTTGCAATGGGGCCTGGTTGCGCAGATCGATGCAAGTGAAGCTTTTGCTTCTGTCACTCGTTTGATCTGGATCATCCTTTCGATTGCGGCCTGTTCTCTGCTAGCCGTTGCCGTCTGTTCCTTCTGGTTGACCAGGTTGATCTATCGTCCGCTGGCGCAGACAACCACGGAGTTGCGGACCGCGTCGGAAGAGTTGAAAACCGCAGCGCAACAACAGTTTACCAGCACCACGGAACAGGCAACGGCCACCACGGAAATTAATACCACCTTCACTGAGATGACCACCTCATCAAAAATGATTCTGGCAACAGCCAAGGAGGTGGTCGGAGCCGCGGAAACCACCAATACTGCCTCTTCCAATGGCAAAGAATCTCTTGAGCATGCCGTGCAGGGAATTGAAAAGATTGAAGGGCAGGTGGGGAAAATAGTCCAGAATATGCTGGAGCTTGGTGAAAAAACCAAACAGATGGATCTGGCGGTTGAAATGATTAACGAACTTTCCGGACAGACGACCATTCTTTCCTACAACGCAACCATTGAGGCTGAAGGTGCAGGTCAGGAAGGACGGCGTTTTTCAGCGTTGGCCGAATTGATCATGAAGTTGGCCAATAAAGCGGTTGAATCTTCAAAGGAGATAAAATCATTAATTGAAGGCGTTCAGAAAAGTGCCAATACCACCCTGCTGGCAACGGAAGAAGGAATGAAAGCTGTTGAGGAAGGCAAAAAACATGCTGTGGATTCAAACCGGCATTTCGATGACATACTCAACGCCTCAGAAGATACGCTGACCTCTGCCAAGGAGATTGAGATGATCATCTCACAGCAGAATACAGCGATCGAAGAAACATCCGTTGGAGTGGAGGATATCCATCAGGCCTCCGAAGAGGTGAAGGTGAGCTCAGAAGAGACCTTGAAAACAGCAGAACTCATTTTGGATATGTCGGACAAGCTCTCTCGTCTCTAACTCGTGTCCATCCAGAAATGGTCTTTTTACCCAATTTCTGCGTTTTGCTTAAAATTTTATCCTCGGAATATTAATCATATGCCTGCGGTAAAATTTTACGTACGCCTTGAACGTGAACAAAAATCCTCATTTCTGAACGAACACTAACGGATTGAATGGGGAATCGGTATGCATGACCCGTATCAATATTTTAAAATAGAGGCCGCGGAACTTGTTGAGGAGATGACAAAAGGACTTCTCCAACTGGAGAAGTCCGTCGATGATGTTGATCTCGTCAAAACGCTTTTCCGTTATGCTCACACCCTCAAGGGAGCGGCCAGTGTAGTCCGACTTGGTGTCATCAGTGATCTGGCACACAGGGTAGAGGACTGGCTGGCTGTTTTCAGGGATAAGGGGCTTCGGGCCGGTGGTGAGGACATTACCCTCCTGCTGGAAGCTGTGGATGTTATCAGCCTTCTGATCGATGCGGTCAGCGAAGGAAAGGCAGAAGACAGTATTGATGTGGGACCAATTCTTCAGAAGCTGGAAAAGGGGGAGCAGGCGGTTCGTGCCTTTGGAACCGATGCCCCGGAGTCACCACCCTTTACTCATGGTGGTGACTCGTTGGCTGACCAGGGAGACCAGCAGGCAATTGTCACACAGAATGGTGACAAAAGCCAAGCACAAGACGAAGGGGCCTCCCGGCATAGGGCACGTACTCAGCCCCAGGAAACAGGGGAGCGAAAAATTGCCGAGACTCTGCGGATCGATACGGATGATATGCAGTTAATGACTGATTTCGCAAATGAAATCGTCATTAATATTCTCCACCTTAAGCAACTGGCGTCATCGTTTCGTGAAGGGAAAAAATCAAGAGAGCAGGACCATGAGTCCTTGGATATTTTCTGTGATCAGCTGGAGCAGGCTCTGGAGCAGACCGGCCGGTTTTCTCAGGAAATGTCCGATCTGATAATGGATATGCGCCTGGTCTCTGTGGGGGAAGGGGCATTTTTTTTTGAAAAAACCGTCAGGGATCTCGCTCATTTTTTGGACAAAGACATTGAATTTATTCTTGAAGGAGAAGCAAATGAAGTGGATCGTTCTCTCTTGGCTGGAGTGAAAGAACCCGTCTATCATCTTTTGAGAAACAGTATCATTCATGGCGTTGAATCCGTTGACGAACGACTGGCGGCAGGAAAAAACAGACAGGCCCGCATACGTCTTGAGTTTGAAAAAAATGGTGAATGGCTTGAAATTACTTGCCAAGACGATGGCCGGGGCCTGGATGCGCAAAAAATAAAAGAGCACGCCATACAAAAAAACATGATGGACGAGGAGGCGGCGGAGGCTCTGTCGCATCAGGAAGTGCTGCACCTGATTTTTGAATCCGGTTTTTCGATGGCCGAGACGGTAACGGAACTGGCGGGACGGGGTGTGGGGCTTGATGTCGTGAATAACACAGTCAAACTGTTGGGGGGAACCATTAGTGTAGATTCCGCCAAGGGACAGTATACCCGTCTGCTCTTACGCTTGCCCTTGTCCGTGAATGTCGTTGATGCCTTTCTGGTTGAAGTGGGAGGACACAAACTCCTGCTTCCCATGCAGCATATTGTGGAAACACGTCTGGTTAAAGAAGCGCAGATCAAAACCGAGGCCGGTAGGGGAACGCTGCGGTTTTATGATCAAGCCGTCCTGCTGGTAAATCTGGAGGAGGCTATGAAGCTTGGTACACCTTCCCGTAACCCTGTTTTTCCTGTTCTTTTTATTCGATCCCACGAGGAAACACTTGCCTTGCAGGTGGATGCCATTCTGGGGAGAAGAAAAATTTTGTTGAAACCCCTGCCTGATCCCCTCCAGACGCTCGCCTTTATCAGTGGAGTGACAATTGCCGAAAACGGGATGCCTGCTTTTGTCGTCAGTGTTGCCGATATTTTTGCACGCTTGAAACATCGTGCGGTTCAATCGCTGTCGCAGGGCGAACCGAGCCTCCCAGCCAGTGTGCTGGTTATTGATGATTCCCTGACCACAAGGACCTTGATCAACGGTATTCTCCTGGATGAAGGCTATAGGGTCAGCCTGGCTCAATCGGCTGAGGATGCGGCAATCATGATCGAGGAACAGGATTTTGATCTGATTATTACCGATGTGGAAATGCCAGGTGAAGACGGATTCGCCTTAACCGAGCGAATCAGGAGTCATCCGAAACACAGCGAGACTCCGGTGATGATCATGTCGTCCCGAGGCAGTGATGCCGATATACGCCAGGGAATTTCTGTCGGTGCAAGTGCCTACATCGTAAAAGGTCAATTTGAGCAGAAAGTTTTCATAGAAACGCTGGAGAGCTTGATATAATGGGAGGAAATGGAGAAAAACAGGGATCCCATACGAGTGCTTATTGCTGACGATTCGCTCACGGTCAGAAATAAACTCGCAGACATCATAAATAGCCAACCCGATATGGCTGTCGCGGCGATAGCTGCCGACGGTAGGGAGGCGGTTCATCTGACTGGGCAGGAACGGCCGGACGTTATCCTGATGGACCTGGTGATGCCAAAGATGGACGGCTCTGCCGCCATAGAGCGGATTATGCTTAAGAACCCCACTCCCATTATCGTCTGCTCTTCGGCAGATAATAGAAAAGAGGCCTTCCAGAGCTGGAATTGTCTGAAGTCGGGAGCACTGTCGCAGATAGAAAAAAACCTGGCAGCTACAGAACCAAAGAAGTGGGAAAGGGATCTGGTAAGATCGATTAGAGCGGCTGCAAAGCTGAAACCCCATGCCAGGCGAGCAGGAAAAAAGGGGACAGAACCTGCCCCGGTGGCAGCTCTTAACAAACGATTGCGTGGTGCCCCTTATAATACGGTGGGGGTCGGCATGTCGACGGGCGGGCCAGGAATTATGGCCGCTATCTGTGCAGCTCTTCCTGCGGATTTTCCCTTGCCCATCCTCCTGGTGATCCACATGACCTCGTCTTTGGATGCCACCTTTCACGAATGGTTGCAAGGGTATGCCATGATGCAGGTCGCGCTTGCAGAAAACGGAACCAGGATCGGTACAGTGGGGGGGCGAATACTGGTGGCGCCACCGAAACGACACATGGTGATCCGAGAGGGAGTCATTTATCTTGTTGATACCCCACCGATTCACTATTGCAAACCTTCGGTTGACGCCCTCTTTTTTTCTTTGGCGCAGGATCCGTCTGTAAACCCCATCGGTGTTCTTCTCTCAGGTATGGGGCAGGACGGAGCACATGGACTGAAGTCCATCAGAGAATCAGGTGGTTACACCCTCTGCCAGGATGAGGCGACCAGTGTCGTTTTCGGGATGCCAAGAGCCGCTATTCGTCTGGACGCAGCCATTGAAGTCCTTCCTGCAAACACCATTTCGGGCAGACTGGTTGCCCTGACAGGAAAGGTGAATGGACGATGATGAAGGAAGACCGTTCCCAAAAAATTCTTGTAGTTGATGACAGCCTGACCATCAGGATGCAAATCAAAGACCTTCTGGAATCAAGTGGATTCGAGGTCATCCTTGCCGGTGGGGGAGAGCAGTGCCTCAACATTTTAGCTGAGACAAAGCCGGATGTGATTCTCCTTGATGTCATCATGCCGGATATTGATGGGATCACTGTTTTAAAAAAAATACGATCGAACCAACAAATCAGTGACATCCCCATCTTTATTCTGACCGGGGTCACGGATGTCGAGAATAAAGTCAGCGGATTGAATGCGGGGGCTGATGACTATCTGACCAAGCCTTTTGAGGTGGAAGAGTTGGTTGCCAGGGTCAATGTCATCCTGCGAAACAGAGAACTGCAGATGCATTTGGATAATGCATTGAAAATGGCTGAAAGTGCCAACAAGGCTAAAAGTGACTTTCTGGCCAACATGAGTCACGAAATCCGTACACCGATGAATGCCATCATCGGCATGACACATCTGCTGTTGAAAACCGGTCTGGATGAGAAACAGTTCGACTATGCCTCTAAAGTCAAGATTTCAGCAGAAAGTCTCCTGGGCATTATTAATGATATCTTAGATTTTTCTAAAATCGAGGCAGGTAAGCTCGACATCGAAACGGTCGATTTTAATCTGAACGAAATCCTCTCCAATCTTTCCAGTCTGATCGGCATGAAAACCCAGGAAAAGGATCTGGAACTGGTCTTTTCCCTCGATTCAAAGATTCACACCGATCTCATTGGTGATCCTTTACGGCTGGGACAGATTCTCTTAAACCTTGCCAACAATGCCGTCAAGTTCACCGATGAGGGAGAAATAATCGTTATTGTCGAGCTTCTTGAAGAAGCAGCCAGCGATGTCTTGCTGAGATTCTCCGTCAAAGATACAGGAATCGGACTTACCGACGAACAAAAGGAGAAGTTGTTTCAGTCCTTTCAGCAGGCTGATAGCTCCACCACCCGAAAATATGGGGGGACAGGTCTTGGGCTTGCTATCAGCAAACAACTCTCGGAAATGATGGGCGGAACCATTGGCGTTCAGAGCGAGTTAGGGGTTGGCAGCACCTTCTATTTCACAGCCCGTCTGGGAAAACAGCAGACAAAAATTAGAGAGAGAAACGTTATTCCCGATGCCATCAAACAGCTCAAGGTGCTGGTTGTGGATGACAACGATGTTTCCAGAAAGGTCTTGGAACATTATCTGGAAAGTTTCTTTTTTGCTGTAGAGTCAGCCGCATCCGGGCAGGAAGCCCTACGCGCCGTACAGCAACTCAAAAAAAACGGGCAGCGGGGGTTTGACCTGATTTTCATGGATTGGCAAATGCCTGTTATGGATGGCATCGAAACCTCCAGGAGAATTTTGGAAGATCCTGATCTTGTGCCGCACCCCAAAATCATTATGGCCACGGCTTATGGGCGTGAAGATGTGATGAAGCAGGCAGTTGACATCGGTTTAAGTGGTTTTTTGTTAAAACCGGTTACGGAATCAATGATTTATGATGTCGTGGTTGATGCTTTCAAGGCAACTGACACCTGTGAAGGGAAACCAGTTGATCGCCAACCAGAAAAAATGCCGGAAGGATTCGAGAGCATACGTGGAGCAAGGATTCTTCTGGTTGAAGATAACCAGATCAATCAGCAGTTGGCGAGTGAATTGCTTCAAGATGAGGGGTTTACTGTTGAGATTGCTGAAAACGGTAAGGTCGCCTTCGAGCGGATTGCCCAGAATACCCGTGAGGATTGTTTTGACATTGTCCTTATGGATCTCCAGATGCCAGTTATGGGCGGCATAGAATCCACCCAGAAGATCAGGCAGTGGGAACGGGAAAACCAGATGTGCCCTGTTCCTGTGGTAGCGATGACTGCTGATGCGATGACCGGGGTACGGCAGAGAGTGCATGAGGCCGGTATGAATGACTACATAAGTAAGCCCATCGAACCACAGGCCCTTTTTGCCACCTTGCTCAACTGGGTGATTCCGGGGCAGCGAAAGATTCTCCCGGATTGCTGGAAAAAGAGGCAAACAACTGAATCAGCCCAAAACGGTGACAAGCAATTACCTGATCTACCAGGGATTGACACCGTAACGGGCATGTCGCGGGTCAACAATAAAAAAAATCTTTACCTTGATATTCTTAAGAAATTTGTTGCCCAGTTCAAAAGATTTTCAGCAGAAATTCAAGAATATGTCGATGCGAGGGATTGGGAGAGCGCCTTTCGGCTGGCCCATACGTTAAAAGGAGTCGCCGGCAATATCGGGGCTGACGAACTCCAACAGGCGGTCAAGGCTGTTGAAGTGGCCTTAAAACACCAAAATCTGGTCCAGCTTCCCGCACACCTTGCCGCGGTCGCAGCTCCTCTGACCACCGTATTGACAGGCATTGAGGAGAGTATGGTGCTAACAACGGCAAATGAAGAAGAGATGGCGATTACCGGCCCCGTTGATGTGGAGTCTTTACTCGCCTTGCTGGAGATGCTGAGGAATAAGGTGGTGAGAAGTGCCCCTAAAGCCAGCAAGGAGTTGATGAAACAGGTTATGATGCAGCCCCTTCCAGAAGAGCTGTGGGAGCGTTTCAATCAACTCGCCTCAATGATTTCAAGCTATAAATTTAAGGAGGCGCTTACAACAATTGACGTTCTGATAGAGCAAATAGAGAAATGATAAACGCATCGTTTTTGACTTTCTTTTGAGAATGACAATTTTTGATTGCCTGCCTATTGTTGTCTCTGGTACTCTTGAGAAGTGTTTTACACCCCTCACTGATCTCAATATCCTGAATCGATGACAGCGGCTTTTTACTGAACAAAGTATCTTTTTAACTAAACGAAGATTGTGAAAGAATTCGTTTATAGCTCAGTTTCACCCGCCGCCTTCTGGGCATCTATCAGCACGCCCCCTTCATTGTTTGAAGCACGAAGATAAAGTTTACTTTAATCGGCATGTCACAAACAACAAAGCTGACGCACCGATGAACGCTCACGGAATCAGGAAAATCAGGAATATATCTTACCAATATTTTCTTCCGCCTTGTTACTGCGCTCTGTCAAGAGAGTAAAATCGGTCTTCCGGGCGTTTACAGGTTATCTCGTTTGACGGTTCACCCCTCCAGAAAGGTCAGCATACTAGGTGTTAGGATCAAAGCTGTCTATGCTGGCTCATGTGTCAGGATACACAAACGATTATGAGCGAACAGATACAGATACAGCATGCGTTAAAGTTTCTTGCAGAATGTGAGTACGAACGGCAGGAGGTGACCCCTGAATCGATTGCCGCGAAACTTACTCTTTCCCCTGCAGAGGGAGCAGCCTTGCTGCACAACCTGCAAGTCGCCGAATTAATCGAGCCAGAGCGGATACGGTTGACAGAAAGTGGGCGAGATTACGCCCTCCATGTACTCAAGGCCCACCGGTTGTATGAAACCTACCTGGCCAAAAAAACAGGGCACCACGCATCCCAGTGGCATAAACTTGCCGATGAACGGGAACATGAACTTTCCAGGCAGGATGTTGAAAAACTCGACGAGGAACTGGGATACCCGCGCTTTGACCCCCATGGCGATCCCATCCCCTCCTCTACAGGTGAAATGCCCAATAAACGGGGAGCATTGCTCTCAACCTATCCTGTTGGCTGGGTTGGCCGAGTTATCCACATAGAAGATGAACCTGCCCATCTCTACAGTCGCATCTCCCAAGCAAGCATTTCCACAGACTCCATTATCCGACTCGAGAAGAAGGACTCTCTGGAAATTGTCCTCTATCTCGAAGGTGAGCGTTTTTCTTTTCCATTGGAGGTGGCCGAGAAAATTACTGTGGTGGAGCTGGACGCAGGCGAACAGCTCGATGAAACGGTTCAGAGACTTTCTCGATTACCCATTGGTGCTCAGGCGCAGATAGTGGGGATGTCGTCACTGTGCCGTGGATTGGAGCGAAACCGGTTGCTTGATCTTGGCGTTGTGCCCGGGACCATAACCGTGGCCGAATTGATGAATCCTTCGGGCAGCCCGGTAGGGTATCGCATTCGTGGGGCCTGCATCGCCCTTCGTAAAGAGCAGGCTGATCGTATACGCATTCGAAACGTGGAGCAGTAAGATGGCACAAACATCAGGAGCGAACTGCAGCAACTGTCCTGCCAGTGGTGGAGGGAAGTTGGAACGGCTGGGTGTCAAGCTTGGACAATCCGATTTTGTCATTGCCCTCGCCGGGAACCCCAATACAGGAAAAAGTACGGTTTTTAACGCCTTAACCGGACTCAGGCAGCATACAGGAAACTGGCCAGGTAAAACTATCGCCCGTGCCGAAGGTGGATTTTCCCTGGGCGGAAAAAAATACAAACTGGTTGATCTGCCTGGCACCTATTCTCTGCTCTCTGCCACCGAAGACGAGGAGGTTGCCCGCAATTACATCCTTTTTGGTCGCCCTGATGTGACCGTTGTCGTGCTTGACCCCATGCGCCTGGAACGCAATCTCAACCTTGCGCTGCAGGTGCTTCAGATTACCGAAAAGGCTATTGTCTGCGTCAACCTTATGGACGAGGCCAGAGCGCACGGCCTTGAGGTCGATGCCCGTGGCTTGGCCCGCGACCTGGGGGTGCCGGTGGTTTTGGCAGCCGCCCGCCAGGGGGAAGGTATACAGGAGTTGCTGACTGAGATTGACGCCATGGCAAACGGCCGGAGCAGCTGTGCTCCACGAAAACTCAGCTATGACATCGGTTCGGTTCAGGAAAGCATTGATGAGCTGGCTGGAGCCCTTGGCGAAGCATTTCCCAATATGCCGCATCGAGAGTGGGTTGCCCTGCGCCTGTTGGAAGGAGACCCGCGCATTGTCGAGGCGGTCGCCTCTGGTGAGATTGGCGTTCTTGCCGAAGATCACGTATCGACAGAAACGATCAATGCCTGCAGCAGGTAACCAGATTCCCATAGATGAAGACAATGAAACCAGAAGATATCGTCAAACGCGCAAGTGAGCTGCGCTGGAAATTGCCCCAGGATTTTCATGATCGTTGGGTGGAGAAAGTGTATGCCGAATCGGCGCAGATTGCCGAGCGCAATGTGCAGCAGAAGGGCACATCCCACCGCCTGACCTGGGAACGGCGCCTGGACTCACTGTTGACCAACCGCTGGACTGGTGGCCCGATCATGGTCTTGATGCTGGCTGCGGTCCTGTGGATCACCATCATTGGGGCCAATGTACCCTCGGGCCTGCTGGCCAACCTGCTTTTGGATCATGGGCACCCTTTTTTAAAGGATCTGGCTCAATCGGCCCATTTTCCCTGGTGGCTTTCCGGTGTACTCATTGACGGCCTGTACCTGACTATGGCCTGGGTCATCTCTGTCATGCTGCCACCCATGGCTATTTTTTTCCCGCTGTTCACCATGCTCGAGGATTTTGGCTATCTGCCCCGCGTGGCCTTTAACATGGATCATCTCTTTCAGCGGGTCGGCGCCCACGGCAAACAGGCACTGACCATGAGTATGGGCTGGGGCTGTAATGCAGCAGGTATTGTGGCTACCCGGGTTATTGATTCTCCCCGGGAGCGGCTCATTGCCATTATCACCAACAACTTTGCCCTCTGTAATGGTCGCTGGCCCACCCAGATTCTTCTGGCCACTATTTTTCTTGGGGTTCTGGCACCACCGGCGGTTGCAGGCCTCGTCTCCGCTGTAGCTGTCCTGGGAGTGGCCCTGTTAGGGGTATTGCTGACCTTTGTCACCTCCTGGATGCTCTCGACCACAGTCCTCAAGGGGGAGGCCTCCACTTTTACCCTGGAACTGCCACCGTTTCGGCCACCGAATATTCTCAGAACCCTCTACACCTCACTTATTGACCGCACCCTGATTGTACTTTGGCGAGCCATTGTTTTTGCCGCACCGGCCGGTATTGTCCTCTGGTCGATCTGCAATATTCCTCTGGGAGACGCTTCTCTGGCTCAGTGGTTGGTTCACATCCTTGATGGCCCTGGCTGGCTGATCGGGCTCAACGGGGTTATTCTGGTTGCCTATATTGTCGCCATCCCTGCCAATGAAATTGTTATTCCCACCGTGCTGATGCTCACTGTCTTGACCACAGGCGTTGCCGGTGTTGGTGAACAGGGGGCCGGTGTCATGTTTGAAACCAGTGAAAACGCGACCCTGGCCATGCTGTTACAAGCCGGGGGCTGGACCACGCTGACCGCGGTCTGTTTGATGCTTTTCAGCCTCTGTCATAACCCCTGTTCAACCACCATTTATACCATTTACAAGGAGACCAAGAGCCTGAAATGGACCCTGGTATCCACATTCATGCCCATAGTGATTGGCATTGTCCTGTGCGGAGCGGTCGCCTTTGTTTGGCGTATGTTTTCCGGCTGAGACCGCCTGCGACATAGATTAAGAGACAGAGAAGAAACACACCTGCAATTCATGTATTTTTCAGGGCCCTGAGCTGGCCACTGATGAAGAACCGTCCACGACGGTTTCTGGTATTTCCCGAGCACAGATGCAATTTCCTGTCAGGCTGACAGTCAATTGCATCTGTGCTTTTTTTATGCGGCATCAGAAAACCGCCTTTAATTTTTTTTTAGCTGAAACAACCCAATAGTCATGAACAATAATCGTATTCAACGAACCCTGCTTTTTATCTGTGGCCTTTTTATCATGGCCATTGGCGTGGATCTATCGGTTAAGGCGAATCTTGGCGTCTCACCGATCTCAAGCATTCCCTATGTGTATTGTCTTGCCTTCCCTTTGAGTCTGGGGCAGACAACTATAGTCTTTAATATTCTTTTGATTGTCCTGCAGATTCTTGTGCTGCAACGTGCGTATCAATGGTTTCAACTCATTCAAATACCGGTTGTTTTTCTTTTTGGCTGGTTTATTGATCTGACGTTGCCCATGGTTGCCTGGATTGAGCCCAGCAATTACCTTACCCAGTCATTTTACTGCCTCTTAGGTTGCGTGGTACTGGCACTTGGAGTCTTTTTTGAAGTGAAAGCCAAACTGACCTATCTGCCGGGAGAAGGGTTGGCCATGGCCTTAAACAAACGTTTTGGGATTGAATTTGGTAAAACCAAAATTGCGGTGGATAGCTCCATGGTTATTGGAGGCATTCTCAGCTCACTGGTTTTTTTGGGAGATGTCCAGGGCATCCGCGAGGGCACCGTGGCCGCAGCAATACTGGTGGGGTACTGTGTTCGCTTTTTCAACCGGACGATTACATTGCCCAAGTCATGGATTGCTGTTGAATCCGGTACCCAATCTTCTTCCGTCGCTGTTGAACGCAAGGGAGCCGGCACCGAAACGTGCATTGTGACGATATCAAGAGAGTTGGGCAGTGGCGGCCATGCGGTGGGCAAGCTGGTGGCAGAAAAGCTGGGTATATCTTTTTATGATGAGGGACTGATTCAGCTTACTGCTAAGCAAAGTGGGTTTACTGCACAATACATTCAGGAAAATGAACAGCAACTGGCAAATTCACTCTTTTACACCTTGTATGAACAGAATTATGCCTATGTCGATGCGGTGATGCCGCCTCTTGATGCGCTGTTTATGGTGCAGAGTAAAATTATTCGGGATATCGCTGCGAAAGAGTCCTGCGTTATCGTTGGCCGTTGTGCTGATTTTGTCCTCAAAGACACCCCCTGCATCCTGAATGTTTTTGTCCATGCAGACGACGCCTTTCGTGAGCAGCAGATCATGCAACGGTACTCTCTTACTCAAGAGAAGGCTCAGGAAATGATGGAGGCCTCGGATCGTAAACGAGCCAATTACTGTCATCGTTTCACTGGCAAGACCTGGGGCAAGGCGGACAATTATACCCTGAGCCTGGAGAGTTCTGCCTTTGGTGTTGAGCAGGTAGCTGAGATGATTGTTCATGCCATGCAGCAAAACCGACGTATTCATGGGAGGGCTTTGGCTTGAGTAACCATCGGGCTATCCTGAAGATTGGGACCTTGCATTCCAGCCCACGGAGATGGTTCAGCGATCCCGTACTGATACAATCGGAACGGGGCATATTTCTGACTTGACTTCGAAAGATACCTTTGCAGGGTTTGAGCATCTGCTGCTTAAGGAGAATTTCTCTTGCCAGATGCTCTGGCGCGGGCTTGATATGCTCAAATTCTGGCTTTCCCATGATCTTCGAGAATGTAGACGTCTTGGCAGAATGATGAGAAGCTGGAACAGAGCCGTGCCACTACACCTTTATAATGTGGATAGTCTTCCAGAAGGCCACTGGTTTTGGCGATTACTCGCACCGCTTTTCCTCTCCCATTTTTCTGGGAGTACCTGGCATGTCCGTCACGACAAGGCGGCCGCTGTTGAGCAATGGCTCATCAGACACGGCGTTGGTCAGATAGAGCGAGAGTTCCATCCTCCTTGTCCGGTGAGTACGTATATCTATGACGAACAAGAGCAGCACATGCTTAGCTGGATGGAGGCACTCGCGCTGGTTAATCCGGTTTCAAGCCCCTATGTGACGGAGTCTCTGCTCTGTTGCGTCGCCCGGAAGCTGTTGCCAGAGGTGAACGCCAGTCAGGCCGCCATTCTCATCGAGCGGATGAAAACAGATTTTGCAATGAGCCATCTGGACGAACAGGGGCGTCTCCTTTGGCGTGGACAACCCGAAGCGCCAGAGACAGTGAAAGATGGATTGCGATCCCAGTTGAATGAACATCGGCACGAGATACTCT
This sequence comes from Desulfobulbus rhabdoformis, assembly GCF_016919065.1. Classification (GTDB taxonomy): domain Bacteria; phylum Desulfobacterota; class Desulfobulbia; order Desulfobulbales; family Desulfobulbaceae; genus Desulfobulbus; species Desulfobulbus rhabdoformis. Next base: position 115,516 of record NZ_JAFFQA010000010.1, read on the forward strand.
CGCAGCTTGAGTCTCCCCTCAGCCTGTGCTGCATGCATCAACTGCTGGAACCAATCTTGCCCCTTCAGGAGCAGGTTCCTCTCTTGGAGCGCCTCGTTAAGCGTATAGAGGCGACCCGGCAGTATGACCTTATCTCCTTGTACTGGTTGCCCATGATCGGACCAATGTTTTCTGTGGATGAGGAGGTTGAGAACCGCTTTAGCAAGGTCTCTATCTATCAAATGCTGCGACCTTCTGTGCTTGATTCGCTCCTTACACTCTTTGAACGCAACTCTCAGTTTCACGAAGCTCTTAAGTTGGCCACCTACCTACAACCACTCAATCCTGTGCAGTACGGTATAACAATATCCTCTTTGCAGGAACGACTTGGCAACTTTGAAGAAGCTTATTCCCAGGTAGAACGCATTGCCTTGCCTGCTCAAGTCAATGCGCCACAGAGCGTCGCTGTTGCCCTTGTTCAGCGTCGCGCCTGGATGGTAGTTTGCGCACGGCTTGAGCATAAAAAAGCCCAAGGCAAGGAGGCTCTTGCAACCTTAGCCTCCTTGCTTTTTAGCCACAGCTCCAATAATCCCCCCCTGTGGCTCTGGCATTTTCATACCATTAAGGCCAGCTATGCGCAGTGGGATGGCGATTATATACGCGCAATTGTCCATTACCGTCAGTGTCTCTTGGTTCCTGGCCTGGGAGATTTTGAATACGGAGCAACTCTTGTTGGTCTGGCAAGCTCCCAGCGGTGCGCATTTCTTGGTGACTCCACCCTGGAAGAAATCATGCATCGTTCCATTAAAAATGGCGCGCTTGGGCTTATACTGAATAGGCGGGTCGGAGAGCATGATGGTATGCCGGGCGTACTTCATAATCAGGCGCTGACACTTCTTTATGCCCTGCTTTACAAGCTTCTTCCCCTGGAACGTATTGATGAGGTTTTGCTGCTGGCAAAGGAAGGATTATCAATGGTTGAAGCGGCAAATTCCGTAAAACACAGGGCAATATTGACCGCTGAGATATTGTTGGCCACTCTCCTTGCAAAGCAGGATACCACACCCTGGAGGAAGAAACTGCAGGCTTACGGACCCAAAGCTGAGGACTCTGAAAAAGAGCAGATTTTATCACTTCATACCCTCTGTGTCCGTCAATTTGGTCGTGGATTTCTTGAAGAATTTTGGGGCGAAGAAAAAAAATCCAGTCGTATCCTCACGTCAACAGGCTCCTGATGTCACGGATTGAGAAGGATTTCTTCCTCTGCCTATAGAAAAAAGAAACAGAGCCCCATGATTATGGTGGGGAGCAGGGCATACCCAAGTAACCGCAGGGGGGAAATACCGTTTGAAAAATAATTTTTCAACAGTGCCTGACCTGCTGGATTGGGTGCATTGGCGATAACCGTCAGGCCTCCACCTGTGACCGCCCCAGCGACAACCGCGTATTTAAGGCTCTCGGTAAATCCGGGCACCAGCGTGCTCAGGTAGGTAATTGCTGCATTGTCGTTAAAGGCAGTGAGAACAGCGGCGCTTAGCATCAAGGGGATCTCTCCCAAACTTCCCAGGACCGGTTCAATCCACCAGCCCTGCAACCCTCCATGGATGACCAGTCCTCCAAGGAAAAAACCAACCAGCATGGGCGGTTTAAAATTGATATTGTTCTGGAAAGGCCAGGTAACGTGGGAAAAACCGACAAAGAAGAGCAGGCCCGCCACGAACAGAGTCGGGTAATGGGCGTTCATGATAACCCAGATCATAAAAGCGACATGCACGGCCATGATCCAGCCGGGAACCTCCCCGCAGCGGTTATCCCAGTTGGGATCGCTGAGTTTGGGCCGTTTATCCCGAGGGAGCAGTCCTGGAACAGTGATGCTCATCTGTTGAATTTTGAGATCTTCAAACTCCTGCTCAAACGTTTCCTCAAGTAAAACACAGAAGGATTCGTCCAGCTCATCGCAAACGTCCATGGTCGATTCCCTGGCCGCATTTTTTATGTGCTCAATTTCCTTTTGCAGTCCTTCCCCAATACGTTCCTGAGCGGACTGAAGATCTTGCCTGAGATCGTCACGCTGGATGTATTTTTCCCTGATTTCCTGTTTAAGCTGAGTAAGGTTGAATTTGTTTTCCAATAGATTGATTTCTTTCCAAAAAAGAGCAAACACCAGGGCGTTGGATATTATGATGCCGATGATGGCTTTCCAGCCAAAGTTGGTCAGCATGAAGGGGAGCCCCCAGTCCCAGGGAGCCGCCACCATCAGTACCGGTGGGGCTGCAAAATGGGTTAGAGTTCCACCAACGGAAATATTGACAAAAAGAAGGGCAATAGTGGCGTATTTAAACCTGTGGCTTGGGTTGAGTTCGTAAAATTTTCGGGCGAGCAGCATAGCAGAGATCGTCATCGCCGCCGGCTCGGTTATGAAAGAGCCCAGAATGGGGCCCAGGGTCATGATAGTCAGCCACCAGGCAGCCAGGGTTCCCTGAAAGACTGAAGCGAAACGCGCCATGACTTTTTCAGAGAGTTTTAAAATGGGCCGGGAAGAAGCCAGTGTCATGATAACGACGACAAACATTGGTTCGGTGTAATTGACCCCACTGACATAGTGGATAAACGTGTTCCAGTCATAGCAAACCACTACAGATCCACATAAAACAACAGCCCAAAGTCCAAAGACGACCTCAACTTCGCCGAGAAAGTGAAAGATCTCGGCAGGAATATGTGTGGAGCGCTCAGAGACATGCCCCGCCTCTATCTTTTTTTGATGTTCAGCCTTCCAGGTATGTGCGTATGAGAGAAATTTGGAGCTGAGGAAGGTATGGATGATTGCTGCAAAAAAGATAAGCGTGGCAACCAGGTTAAAAGGTGTCTGCTGAATGCGGTGCCAGAGAATAGACCAGACGTTCTCAAGGTTTCCATCGGCATAACTTGCAAAATTTGGAGGGAAGTTTGTCGCCCCCTTGGCTGGCTGTCCGCTACCGGCAGCAAAAACTGTTGCTGCTGCAAGGATGCAAAGTAACAAAAGTAAGAACAGTGTTTGCTTTTTCATCTCTTTCCTTTGTCCGTGGTTCTTCATTGCTTATTCTTATTGTGCATATACCTTGATAGGAAAATATAAGCGATTTTTATTTGTTAATTAATTGATCGAGCATGACGAGACGAATTTTATTCTTGACAGAAGAACTTGAAAACGTTTAGTTAATACAACTTTCTAGTTGTATGAAGTAAGCATTACTCCATTTTCAGGTTCCGCAAGGAATAATAGGGAACCCCGTGAGATTCGGGGACGGGCCCGCCGCTGTATTCGAGGACGAACGCTGCAAGATATGTCACTGGCCAAAGGCTGGGAAGGCGCAGTTAGTAGGATGATTCGAAAGTCAGAAGACCTACCTGAGAAGATGACATGACTTTCCCCTTGGACCAGGGAGAGAACCGATACGTGGATAAACCAGGGCATCCCCGGATCAATTTTTATTGATCCGGGGATTTTTTTTTGTGTTTGTCGTGGCAAATATTGGGGGGCTGTTGGTCTGATGCATTAACGAAGTTCTGTTTTAACTCATTGTTATCAAAGAAAAATTGGCGCCATTGTATTGTGGCTTAAAAGGGAAAACGGTGCAAGTCCGTTGCGGTCCGGCCGCTGTAACCGAGGACGAAATTCGCAGTATGTCACTGATCATTTCTGGTCGGGAAGACGCGAAGAGTAGGGTGATTCGGAAGCCAGAAGACCTGCCGATTTTTTGATCAGCGTAAGCGGCCGTGGTTCCCGTTGTTGATCCCAGTACCTGTGCAGGCCCAAAAAAATGGTGTTCAGCGCAGGTACAGAATCAGGGGAACCCCCGGTCCAAATGGGACCGGGGGTTTTTTTTATAACCAAGCAACAAGGAGTAAAGAATGGGAACAGCATTGGACATTCTCAAGGATTTCCCTGCGAACACCCACGCCGAGTGGATGGAGGCTGTGGACAAGCAGCTCAAAGGGAAACCCTTTGAGAAATCCCTGGTGAAAAAAACCTACGAAGGCATTGATATTCAACCAATGTACTTCCTGCAAGACCTGGAAGGGTTACCTCAGGTAGACAGCTTGCCAGGAGCAGGCCCTTATGCCCGCGGGACAACAGCTTCAGGAAATAGGGTGAACACCTGGAATATTGCCCAGGAAATTACTCTGGCAAGCCCTGAGGATTTTAACAAGGCTGCGACATACGATTTGACGCGTGGTCAGAACAGCCTGAATATAATTTTAGATAAAGCTGCCCTGGCCGGTCAGGATCCGGAGGTCGCACCGGAGCTGGTCGGAAAGGGCGGCTTGTCTTTGACATGCCTCAGTGATGCAAAAATTGCTTTTAAGGATATTGATCTCACTCAGCATCCCATTCGTCTTTCCTGTGGGACATCGGGGATTGCCCCTCTTGCCATGATTGCAGCCCTGATCGAAGAGCAGGGTGGGGATACGAAACAACTTGAAGGCTCGCTTGCGGTGGATCCTTTGGGGGCTCTTGCAGTGGATGGGCAACTTCAAGGTTCGCTGTCCAATTACTATGATCGCATGGCGCAGTTGACACGATGGGCGCTGGAGCACGCTCCCAAGCTGCGTACCATTGCCATCAATACCGATGGCTATCGAAACAGCGGTGGCAGTGCTGTGCAGGATATCGGTTTCGCCCTTGCCACCGGCGTTGCCTATATCCGTGAGCTGATGGAACGTGGACTGGCCATTGATGATATTGCCTCAATGATGAGTTTTGAGTTTTCCATTGGCAACGATTTCTTTATGGAAATAGCCAAATTCCGTGCCGCTCGCATGACCTGGGCCCAGGTGATTGATTCCTTTGGCGGCAATGAGAACGCGCAAAAGATGTACATTCATGCTCGGACAGCTACCTGGAACAAAACCGAGGTCGACCCTTGGGTCAACATGCTTCGTGTCTCCACCGAGGCTTTTTCCGGGATTGCCGGTGGCGTTGACAGTCTGCATGTCAGCCCCTTTGACGAAATCTTCCGTACACCCAATGAGTTCTCAAGACGTATTGCCCGTAATGTCCATATCGTGCTCAAAGAAGAAGGGCATTTAGATAAGGTCGTAGATCCGACTGGTGGCTGCTGGTATGTGGAGAAGATCACCGCCCAGCTGGCTGAGTCTTCCTGGGCACTCTTACAGGAGGTTGAAAAAGCAGGTGGCATGAGTGCGGCCCTGGAAAAAGGCATGCCCCAGGACATCGTTGCCGAAGTCGCTGCCAAACGAGCTAAAAATGTAGCGACACGTACAGATCGTTTTGTCGGCACCAATATGTACCCCAACCTTCTTGAGAAACGACTTTTTGCCGAGCCCTTTGACCAACAGGGGTTCTGTGAACAACGGGTTCAGGCCGTCAAAGCCCATGCCAATACGGTCGACCAGGACAAGTGCGCAGAGGCCGTAGCCGCTTTGGGTGAACGTCTCTCGATCCTTGATGGTGAGCTGGTGGTTCGAGCCATCCAAGCCGCACGTCAAGGGGCAACGATAGGCATGCTCAGTACTGCGATTGCCGGTGAAGGAAATGAAACACTTTCAGTGAAACCGTTGCACATTCATCGGGGGACTGAACCCTTTGAACGTGTTCGTCGCGCGACAGAGGCTTTTACCGAAAAAACCGGGGCAACCCCGAAACTGTTTCTGGCCAACATGGGCCCGATTCCGCAGCATAAGGGACGCGCTGACTTCTCCACCGCATTTTTCAATGTGGGCGCCTTTGAAACCATTGCCAACGATGGTTTTGCCACCGTCGATGAGGCAGCCAAGGCAACACTCGATTCCGGTGCAAAGGCTGTGGTGATTTGTTCTACCGATGCCACCTATCCAGAGATCGTTCCAGACCTTGCCAAGCAGATCAAAGCGGCTGATCCTGGCATCATGATCATTCTCGCCGGGTATCCCAAAGACCATATTGAAGCCTTCAAAGAAGCGGGGGTGGATGAGTTTCTCCATGTTCGCGTGAATGCACTGGACCTGCTGAGCAAACTGCAAAAACATCTGGAGGTGATCGCATGAGCGCACCGGATTTTACCACTATTGGACTGAATCCCAAGGTCTCACCAGCCACTTATCAGGACTGGGCTGCCAAGGTTAAAGATGAAACCGGCATGAGCGCCGAAGACCTTGTTTGGCGTACGGTGGAGCAGATTGACGTCAAGCCCATGTATACCCGTAAAGATTACGATGGACTGGACCATCTGGGCTACATGGCAGGTATACCTCCGTATATGCGTGGTCCTTATGCCACCATGTTTGTACAACGGCCCTGGACGGTGCGCCAATACGCCGGCTTTTCTACCGCAGAAGAGAGTAACGCGTTCTATCGCCGTAACCTGGCTGCCGGGCAGATGGGACTTTCCATCGCCTTTGACCTGGCCACCCACCGTGGATATGACTCGGATCACGAACGTGTTGTCGGTGACGTGGGTAAGGCGGGCGTTGCCGTGGATTCGATTCTGGATATGAATATCCTTTTTGCAGGAATTCCGCTTGATCAGATGACGGTTTCCATGACCATGAACGGTGCGGTTTTGCCGATCATGGCCTTTTATATCGTCGCGGCAGAAGAGCAGGGCGTTAAGCAGGAGCAGTTGGGAGGCACCATCCAGAACGATATTCTTAAAGAATATATGGTGCGTAATACCTATATCTATCCACCGGCGCAATCAATGCGCATTATCTCGGATATTTTTTCCTACACCGCGCAAAATATGCCCAGATACAACAGTATTTCAATTTCGGGCTATCACATGGAGGAGGCGGGCGCGACCTCGGATATCGAAATGGCCTATACCCTGGCCGATGGTTGGGATTATGCCAGGGCCGGTGTCAATGCCGGAATGTCCATTGATAAATTTGCACCTCGGCTCTCCTTTTTCTGGGCGCAGGGGATGAACTATTTTATGGAGGTTGCCAAGATGCGCGCGGCTCGGGTTCTCTGGGCCAAGATCATCAAAACCTTCGATCCCCAAAACGTCAAATCCCTTGCCCTGCGGACCCACTCGCAAACTTCCGGCTGGAGTTTGACAGAGGGCGACCCCTTTAACAATGTCTGTCGTACCTGCATTGAGGGAATGGCCGCGGCCCTTGGCCATACCCAGTCCATGCACACCAATTCCCTGGATGAGGCCATAGCGCTTCCCACCGAGTTTTCTGCGCGTATTGCTCGTAATACACAGCTCTATCTGCAGGATGAAACGAACATTCTCCGACCTGCTGACCCCTGGGCAGGATCGTTTTACCTGGAAGCTTTGACTGGTGCCATTATGAGACGCGGCTGGGATCTGATCCAGGAGGTTGAAAACCTCGGTGGTATGGCCAAGGCCATTGAGACCGGTCTACCGAAGATGCGTATCGAAGAGGCCGCAGCGCGCCGCCAGGCGGGTATCGACTCCGGTCGGGAAAAAATAGTCGGTGTCAACTCGTACTGTCTGGACCAGGAAGAAGCCCTGGATACCCTTGAAGTCGATAACACTGCCGTTCGAGAAGCCCAGCTTAAACGTCTGGCCAAACTCAAGGCCGAGCGTGACGAAACCAAGTGCCAGTCGGCACTCAATGCTCTGACCCATTGTGCAAAAACCGGAGAAGGCAATCTGCTTGGCCTCTCCATTGAGGCGGCTCGCGCCCGGGCCTCACTTGGCGAAATCAGTTTTGCTCTGGAAAAAGAATGGGGGAGACATACGGCCGTGATTCGATCTATTTCTGGTGTCTATAAGTCAGAGTTCAGTGAAAAGGAAGAGGTACAAAAGGTCATTGCCATGACCAAGGAGTTTGAGGAAACCGAGGGACGCCGCCCCCGTATCATGGTGGCTAAACTTGGTCAGGACGGTCATGATCGCGGGGCAAAGGTTATATCCACAGCCTTTGCTGATCTTGGCTTTGACGTTGATATCGGCCCCCTGTTCCAGACCCCTGCAGAGGCCGCCCGACAGGCAGTTGAAAACGATGCCCACATTATCGGTTTCAGCTCGCTGGCCGCCGGTCATAAAACCCTGTTACCCGCTCTGGTTGAAGAGCTGGAGAAACTGGGTCGCCCGGATATCATGGCGGTTATCGGCGGCGTTATACCGGCCCCTGATTACCAGTATCTCTATGATCATGGCGCGGCTGCCATCTTTGGTCCAGGAACGGTTATTCCCGTGGCGGCGATGAAGGTGTTGGAGGAGCTGAAAGCCAGAATGCACGCCGAATAAGGATGTTCCCTCGAGGAGGTTCCTGGCTGCATCTACAGGGGCCTCCTTCCCTATAAACAAATAAGGAGAACCAATGGCATCTGACACCAAAAAACCGGAGTGGGCACCGGAAGGGAATTGCGAAGGATTCGCCTGTCGGGTGATGGATGGTGTGGAAGCGGGGCATGACGGAATAAGTACCTATAAAAGCACCAAGCCGGCAGCCAAACCGGCGGTGCGCCATAAGCGGGCGCAGTTGACGCCCGAGGAATTCGCCCAGGGGGTGTTGCGTGGCGAACGAGCCGTGCTTGGCCGGGCCATTACCCTGGTGGAGAGCAATGCGGTCAAACATATTGAACAGGCGCAGGAGGTTCTGAAACTCCTCCTGCCGCACACAGGAAACTCGATTCGTATAGGTATCACCGGTGTCCCCGGTGTGGGGAAATCCACCTTTATCGAATCATTTGGCTGTCATCTTATAGAACAGGGCCATAAGGTCGCTGTTTTGGCAGTGGATCCTTCAAGTTCCATTTCCGGTGGCTCCATACTTGGCGATAAGACACGTATGGAGCGATTGAGCAGGGATGAACGATGTTTCATTCGTCCATCTCCCGCCGGAATTACTCTGGGGGGGGTGGCACGTAAGACCCGTGAGACCATGCTGGTCTGTGAGGCCGCAGGCTTTGATGTCATCTTGATTGAAACGGTCGGAGTGGGACAAAGTGAGACCACGGTGCGTTCCATGGTGGATTTTTTCCTTCTGCTGATGCTCGCTGGCGCAGGCGATGAACTGCAGGGCATCAAAAAAGGCATCATGGAGTTGGCCGATGCCTTGGTGATCAACAAGGCAGACGGGAAAAACAAACTCTTTGCAGAGACCGCACGCAGCGAATACGAGCGGGCCATGCATTATCTGCAGCCCTCAACCGAGGGGTGGACCTCACACGCCTATACCTGTTCGGCCCTGACCAATGAGGGAATTGACAACATTTGGAAAGTCATAACGAAATATCGTGAAATCACCGAGGAATCCGGTGTGTTTACACGGCATCGTAAGGAGCAGAATATCAAGTGGGTACATGAAATGGTCGACGATCATCTGCGCTCACTCTTTGCCAGACATCCTGGAGTCAATGCGATCGTCGGTGATATCGAGCATCAGGTCGCCAGTGGTCAGCTGCCTGCAGTCGCCGCGGTGCAAAAGCTTATAAGCGCTTTTGAGAACTGAGGAGAGTTCTATTGGTGCATTGTAGAGAGAGCAAATTTTTGCACAGCAATTAAAAAAAATTCTGTTCCGGCCTCTTTTTCAGCCAGGGAATTGTTTCCGGTTGCCATGCCTTACTCCGGGCGATTCGTTTGCCGGCGAAACGCCTTTACAAGTCGTTGGTGGTTAAAGAGGCCTGGAGCAGAAATGCTGTGTCTTTTTCAAATGCAACCGCAAGGGAAGAATAAGTGCGGCAAGTTATTAACGCGACCAGGAGGTCATCATGAAAAGTGCACACATTACCTTGGAATTGACGGGAAAGACACTGGAACGTCTGCTCTATCTCTCCCAACGTCTTCATCGGCATCCTAATGAATTAACAGTGGATCTGCTCCAGGCTGCTATTGAGGTATCCGTGGATAATGAGGAGGCCCAGTTAGCCCTTATGACCAAGCCGAGTTTGGAAATGCACTAAACCAACAGAGACCTCCGTGCCCCTTCCCACCCGTTTGACGGAAGACGTGCATCCGTGACTGCGGGTGGGGCTACTTCTACCTTTACCTTTTACTGTGGCATGAGCAGTTTTTGCATTTGCCGCAGCATCCTTTCTTTCTCTTCTCGTAGACAATCACTTTCCCCTTGTCCGGGCTGATATCCAGCCCCTTCACGCCTGTCATATACATTTTTTCTGCCGGTAAGCCGAGCATGGTTATCTGATCGGATAGAGTGGTTCGTGACTCGGGGGCAATGGTGGTAACCTTCGCTGTGTGGACGAAAATATTGCCTTTCCCATTATAGGATTTGGCAATGGTGCTGGTCAGCTCAAAGGCAACCTCTGCTGAAAAATGACCATCAAGGTTGATGTGCAGGTTGCCGTTTCGTTGATTGGCTTCAATATTGCCTTCGTACATACTTTCTCCTGAAAAGTATTGGGTTGAACTCCTTGGATAATTGAGTTGAAACTCTTGCTGAGGTGTATTTGTTGACGCTGAAGCAGAGTGGCTCTTTTCTGTATGAAAACAGGTGTTCTGCTTGTACTTTGTTAGCTATGACTAACTTTTGATATAATGCCGGCTGGTGCAAGAATTGTCAATATAAAATATTAGGAATACCTAATAGAGTTTAACTTCCTGTAGTTTCATTGAATTAGTGGTGCAGCTATGATTTTCTCTGGGAAATCGCCTGACTCTGTTTTTCCAGAAGATTGACGAGAACAACGAAATTGACCTACGGCCGAAAGCAGATTAAGGAGATTATGAGAGGGCGGGGTAGCTTGCAGGTCCGCTAACAGTTTGAAACCATTGAACGAAGGATTGATTGCTCATGAGCCGCATCGAAGAGATTATTGGCCAGATACAGAAACTGGAAAAAGAACTCGTCACCGAGATTCAGAAAAAAGAAGAGGAATTTTTATATAGGATCAAAGGGAAAAAGGTCATCTTTGAAGAAGAGGCCAGGGCGTACCAGAAACAGTTTTTTGTGCGGGTATCGAGCTATTTCAAATCGCTTCCCCTGTTGAATCTGCTGACCATTCCCTTTATTTGGGGGTGTTTGATTCCAGCTGTCTTTATGGATATCACCGTGACCCTGTATCAGCTCATCTGTTTTTCTCTCTATGGCATCCCCCAGGTCAAACGTAGCGAATATATGGTTATTGATCGTCACGCCCTGGCCTATCTCAATATTATTGAGAAGATCAACTGTATGTATTGTGGCTATTTCAACGGGTTGATTGGGTATGTCCAGGAAATTGCCGCCCGTACCGAGCAGTACTGGTGCCCGATCAAGCATGCTCGCAAGGTTGCGACTATGCATAGTCGCTATCATAAATTTATTGAATATGGGGACGCGAAGTCCTATCAAGAGCGCCTGCAAGCTTTGCGTCGGGACTGGGATGATGTGAATGAGGAGGCCTGAGCGGTCTTGTAACGTATACCTGAATCCCTGATAGGATACCTTGTTCGGTGACCACCCGCCGTCACAGATTCAGGGGCTACATCTGCGAGGGGGATGCGTTCCATTGCTGATCGCCATATCTGGTCAAACGAAGTACCCGAGAACAACCTTGCAGCATTAAAAGGTGGTTGCTTCCTTGCGTGATTTTGACTAATCATGCATATTCGCGGCGTCGCCTGCGAGACAGCGGTTTTGTCGTCTTTGCTCCCTGTCCTTGCAGTGATGCCTTATGGGCATCTTGAATAATTGCTTTTTCTGCCAATCCCGCGGAGTCTGGCGCTTACCTCGACATGCTTAAAATTTTATCCTCGGAATATCACATATATGCCTGCGGTAAAATTTTGAACAATCCTCGAAGTCTACGCTTATCTGGCCTTGATTGAAAAATCTAATTATTCAAGACACCCTTATGGTCTATTGAAATCCAGGAAAAATGGCTCCTTTCAAGCCGTTGTGGATCCTGGACAGTTGTTTTAGGTCGTTTACAAACGACGCAACCCCGGAGGTGTCTCGATGAAACAAAGGATATGTACTCTCGTCTGCTTGAGTGTCATGGTCTGTATGCTTGGCATGGGTACTGGTTGGGCAAAAACCGTTCGTATCGGCCTTATGTGCCCCCTGACCGGTTCCTGGGCCAGTGAAGGGCAGGATATGAAACAGATCGTTGAAATGTTAGTGGCCCAGAGCAATGAGGCTGGTGGCATCAATGGTATTCAAGTTGATTTGGTTGTTGAAGATGACGGCGGTGATCCCCGCCAGGCCGCGCTGGCGGCAACCCGTCTGACCACCAAAGATATTGCGGCTGTAATCGGTACCTATGGTTCTTCTGTAACCGAGGCCTCCCAGAATATCTATGCCGAATCCGATATCCTCCAGGTTGCCACCGGCTCCACCGCCATTCGTCTTACCGAGAAGGGACTCCCGCTTTTTATGCGTACTTGTCCCCGCGATGACGAACAGGGCATGGTTGCCGCCAAAACCCTGGATAAGCTCGGTTTTAAAAAGATCGCCATCCTCCATGATAACACATCCTACGCTAAAGGGTTGGCTGACGAAGCAAAGGCCTTGCTGAAGTCCGAGGGAAAAGAGATCGTCTTCTTTGACGCCCTGACCCCTGGTGAGCGAGATTATAATGCCATCCTGACCAAACTGAAATCGTCAGTTCCGGATGTCCTCTTTTTCACCGGTTACTATCCCGAGGCAGGCATGATCCTCCGTCAGAAGATGGATATGGGCTGGAATGTGCCCATGCTTGGCGGGGATGCCACGAATAACCCGGATCTGGTGAAAATTGCGGGTGAAAAAGCCGCCGAGGGCTACATGTTCCTCAGCCCTCCCGTGCCTGGCGATCTTAACACGCCGGAGGCCAAAAAATTTCTGACCGATTACAAGGCCGCCTACGGTAAGGCTCCTGGGTCGGTTTGGGCTGTTCTCGCCGGTGATGCCTACCGGGTTATTGCCGAAGCTGTCGCCCAAACCGGGGCTACCAAGAGCGATAAACTGGCCGCCTATCTCAAGCATGATCTCAAGGATTTTTCCGGCCTGACCGGGAAAATCTCCTTTAACGACAAGGGCGATCGGGTCGGTGATTTGTACCGCGTGTATAAGGTTGACGCTGCCGGGAAATTTATCCTTCAGCCCTAAGTGTTGCTGCTGTCTCGGCGCCGCCATATCTGTGGCGGCGCCTTTCTTTTTTAGCCCGTGCGCCTTGTGCAAAATAAAACAACAGGCTCATTGCTGTTTTTTTGCACAAGACTCACGAAGCTCATCCCCACTTTTTTGACAAATGCTATGGAACAATTTTTTCAACAACTGACCAACGGACTCGCCGTCGGCGGCATCTACGCCCTTATTGCCTTGGGATACACCATGGTCTATGGGGTTTTGAAACTGATCAACTTTGCCCATGGGGACCTGTTCTCCATTGGTGCCTACCTGGGACTGACTTTACTGCTTTCCATGGGGCTCTTTGATAAAATTGGTGCCCTGGCCTCGGTCCTGCTTCTGGTGGTCATGGTTATGGTACTGGTGGCGATAATCGGAGCACTGCTTGAACGGGTGGCCTATAAGCCGCTGCGTCAGTCGCATCGCCTCACAGCGGTCGTCTCTGCTCTGGGGGCCTCGATCTTTTTTCAGAATGCGATCATGGCCATCTACGGCCCCGGTCTCTTGGTTTATCCCCATGATCTCCTGCCACGCATAGCCGTCAATATTTTCGGGGTGGATATTCCACTCATGCGTATTGTCATGTTTCTGGCCTCTGTGGTCCTGATGGCTGCGCTCTACTTTTTCATTCAGAAAACCAAGATCGGCACGGCCATTCGCGCCGTGGCCATTGATCAGGGGGCGGCCAGGCTGATGGGGATCAATGTGGATCGGGTGATCATGCTTGTCTTCTGCATAGGCCCTGCACTCGGCGGTTCAGCTGGGTTGATGGTTGGACTGTATTACGGTCAGATTAATTTCAATATGGGGTGGATGTATGGGCTCAAGGCCTTTACTGCAGCCATTCTTGGAGGAATCGGGAATATTCCCGGTGCCATGCTTGGCGGACTGCTTCTCGGGGTGATCGAGGCAATGGGAGCGGCCTATATCTCCATTGCCTGGAAAGACGCCCTCTCCTTTGGTGTCCTTATTCTCATCCTCATTGCCCGTCCTACAGGTCTTTTAGGGGAAAGGGTGGCTGAAAAAGTATGAAACCAACACAGATTTTTGCAATTCTTTTTGCCGCGCTTATGGCAACCTGTCCGTTTTTCTTAAACGCCTACTGGACAGACGTCATGAATAATGTCGGTATTTACGCAATATTAGCTTTGAGCCTGAATGTTATTCTTGGCCATGCCGGGCTCTTTCATATGGGCCATGCGGCATTTTACGCCATAGGTGCCTACCTCACTGCCATTTTGAACACGCAGTATGGAGTTCCAGTCCTCTGGCTCATACTGCCTGCCGGGCTGATGGCCGGTTTTTTTGCCCTGATCGTGGCCCGTCCCATTATTCACCTGCGTGGAGATTATCTCCTGATCGTCACCATTGGTATTGTCGAGATCGTGCGCATTGCCTTGATTAATAACGTCTTTGACATCACCGGCGGTGCCAACGGTATCTATGGAATCAGTCGGCCCATGCTTTTTGGTTTTAAAATCGCCAAACCCTTTCATTTTTATTACCTCATCTGGAGTTTTGCCGCCCTGACCATCTTTCTCCTGATTCGTCTGGAGCACTCCCGCTTTGGGCGCGCCCTGCATTATATCAAAGAAGATGAGGTGGCAGCCGGTGGCTGCGGCATCAATATTGCCCGCTACAAGCTCGAGGCTTTTGTCATCGGTGCAGTCTGGGCGGGAATGTGCGGGACGATCTATGCTTCGAAAATGACTATCATCGCTCCGGAATCCTTTTCCTTTGACGAATCGGTCATTCTCTTTACCATTGTCATCCTGGGTGGGGCGGGCTCCATTCCCGGTGTCATTCTTGGCTCCTTTTTGCTGGTGGGACTGCCCGAGGTCTTCCGAGGGTTTGCCGAGTATCGTATGCTCATTTTCGGTGCGGCCATGATGGCGATGATGATTTTCCGTAACCGGGGGCTCCTCCCCCCACGCCCCAAACGGTATAAGCTGGGAGAGATTGCCTCGGCAGGAGGTGCCAAGTGAGTACATTGCTGCAGGTGGAAAACCTCTCCAAGAGTTTTGGCGGACTCATGGCGGTCAACGATGTCAGCTTTTCTGTGGAACAGGGGAGTATTGTCGGGCTCATTGGCCCAAACGGTGCCGGGAAAACAACGGTCTTTAACCTTATTTCAGGCAACTATAAGCCTGATAACGGCACGGTCCTCTTTGACGGGACCAACCTGGTCGGACTGCCCACACACACCATTGTCGAGCATGGGATTGCCCGGACCTTTCAGACGATTCGTCTTTTTCAAAATATGTCAGTGCTGGAGAATGTTCTGGCCGGTTGCCACTGCCGCATGCGTTCCGGCTCACTCTCGGCCATGTTTCGCACCAAGGCCCAACGGCAGGAAGAAGAGGCCGCCATGGTTCAGGCCATGGCCGAGCTTGAATTTGTCGGATTGGACCATGAGTGGCAGAATAAGGCAAAGAACCTTTCCTATGGCAACCAACGCCTTTTGGAAATTGCCCGGGCACTGGCCACCAAACCAAAACTGGTGGTCCTGGATGAGCCAGCAGGCGGCATGAACGACCAGGAAACAAAAGAGCTTATTGAACTTATTCGGGCCATTCAGGCTCGGGGCATTACCGTGCTTCTGATCGAACACGACATGGGGCTTGTGATGCAGGTCTGCTCATCGCTTGTAGTTCTTGAGTATGGAATAAAGATCGCCACCGGCTCGCCTGCTGAAATTCAGGTTAACCCAAAGGTCATTGAGGCCTATCTGGGCGTCGATGAGGATGAATAGAGGGATATCATGTTGTTGAGTATAAAAAATCTTCGGGTTAACTACGGCAATGTCGAGGCCCTGCATGGCATATCCCTGCAGGTGGATGCAGGCGAGATCGTCACCATCCTTGGGGCCAATGGGGCGGGAAAGTCGACCACCCTCAACGCGATCTCAGGTCTGGTACATATAACAGATGGCTCCATCGATTTTCAGGGCACAGCTCTGCATACCCTGCCTGCCCACGAGATTGTGAAATTTAAGATAACCCAGAGCCCGGAAGGACGTCGTGTCTTTGGAACCCTGACTGTGGAGGAAAACCTGATGCTTGGTGCCTTCACCTCCGCCAATCCCGAGAGGATTGCAGCCAGTAAGCAGTGGATTTTTGAACTCTTTCCCCGGTTGGAGGAACGGCGTAAACAGCTGGCTGGCACCTTGAGTGGCGGCGAGCAGCAGATGCTCGCCATTGGCCGGGCACTGATGTCCAATCCAAAAATTCTTCTCCTGGATGAGCCGAGTCTTGGCCTGGCTCCGATTTTAGTCAAATCCATTTTTGAGACGGTGAAGACTATCAACAAAGCCGGGGTAACCGTTATCCTGGTAGAGCAGAATGCCAAGGCCGCACTGAAACTGGCCCATCGTGGTTATGTCATGGAGGTGGGAAATATTGTGCTTGCCGATTCTGCTGAAAATCTGTTGAAAAATAAGCAGGTACAGCGGGCCTATTTGGGTGGTGGACACTGAAAATTTTTCTGTTTTTTGCAAAAACGCACAAAGGGCCGCCGTGTATACTGCACTGCGGCCTTTTTGTTTTTTCCCTCTTGATTGAGCTTTGGCCCAAATGAGGGGTAAATATTCAGTGCGTCGAGCGAAGCAGGTGAAAACCTGAACTCGCAAGCATTCCTTGGTGTGTCAGCTTTGTTGTGAGTTAAAAATATCGTGAATTCATCTGGTTGTGTTAATTATGGGGAATTGTCTGGATTTTGAGGGAAGGAAAACGGTATGTTGCATTGAAAATGAAGTGGTACATAGTGTCGTTCCTAACGAATGGGAGAGCAAGATGAAGCGAATTCTCGTATTAATTGTGGCCTGCAGCCTGCTCGTGAGTATTGCCTTTGCCGCCCCACCCCTTCCCAGTACCTGGCAGGGACAGGCTAACGGGAACATACACGGAGTTGCCTTTCACCAGCCCATGGTCCTTGAGCTAAAACAGCCTCTTGCTTACGAAAATAATCCCCTGCACCTCTTTTTGGGAACCACCACCGATGATCAGGTTGGAGGGCTCTACCTGGTAAGTGCTGCAAAATTTTCAGGAGGTGGCTCCGGATACGTCTATGATAAGAATCCATCCGGTATTGGAATCTATAAAAAGCGAATTGTTCCCCACAGCTACGATACCCCTTCGCCGGGCACTGCCTTGGCCCAATACTTGTCAATCACAATTCAGGGTGATACGGTAACGGCCATACTTTCAAACACCAACAGCAAGCTTGCAGCAGCAGCCAACTCTTTTACCGGCCCGAATGTCAGTGGTTTGGAGGCAAGTGCGGTTATGCGCAGTGTGCTGCAGTCCATGGGAACAACGGAAATGTTTCTTCTGCAAAAGGGAGCGCAACTCAGGTTACAGTTTCAGGGAAATAGGGTGGATGGCTATCTTCAGGGGTATGGACGGTCCGTTTTAAATACCTCTTCCGATGTTGGCTACTCGTGCCGTTTCCAGCTTCACCGAGTCAAATAGGAACTGCTTGTCGTTTAAAAAATGTGACAATGCTGTGTCCCCATAGAAGGCAGAGGGACGGGATAAGCGGCAATGGAGCTTCTATTAAGGTAGAAAAAGAGTTTTTGGTTTGGAGGGCAGAACAATGCGCAGTGGATGTTTATTTTTTTTGGTCGTGCTTATGGTAACCAGTTTGGGGCAGGCAAAGCCCCGATACTCCAAAGACTGGGTATTGGACATTGATGGTGATGATTTTCTTTACGCCTCGACCTTGAATTCATCCCGTCATATTCTTGGCCAATACTGTTATCTCGATTCAGGTAATTGTATGTACCTGGTGGATATCGGCATAACCTGTGACAAGGGATATAAAACTCCGGCCCTGGTCAACTCAAATGCAGGGGCCGTGCAGGTTAAGCTGGTTTGTGGGCATACATACAAAAAGAACAATGTGCTCTACATCTATCCTTTTGATCAAATAGATAATATTGTCAAACAGGCAAACTATTTAAGTATTGCAGTGCCCATGGAAAACGATCGGTTTAAGGTCTCCCGCTTTAGCCTCTCCGGCTCAACCTATGCCATTGAGTTGATGCGTATGGCGGCGGAACGGGCCATGGAGCCCCGGCCATCTAAAAAAGAACGACAGGATGTGGAGTATTTATAAACCCAATACGTGTCGCCTTACAGGAAGGTGTGCTATGCCTGGAAAAATATTTTTCAGCATGTTGCTTGTCGTCTTGGCCCTGAGTTTGGGAAGTCCCGGTATGGTACTTTCCGCACCAGAGACGCAGGCGAAAAAGACTCCAAGCACCATTGAAGAGCTGTTGAAGAATGCAGAGCAGCAGATGGATGGGGCGCAGCAGGAGGTGACCATACCGCCTATAGACTGGGGCGTGTTTATCAACTACTTTGATATCAGCAACCTGCACAGATCAATTAAAAAAGTTCTGCCGGCGGGAAGGGAGGGCAAACGGATCTCGGTGTCAAGTCACTATCATGTCAAGATAGAAAGGCTTGCCCCTTGGGAGTATGCTTCTTCTCCGGTGCTGGTTTTCGATATCAAAGCAAAGGGTAATTTCAGCGTGAACGTTGCGGAATATTGGGCCAAATTTTTTGACGAAAATAACCATGAAATAGACCAAAAGTTGGTTGAAATAACTGAAAAGCAGTACAACGACACCTGGAAAACCGGCAGCACTGGAAATGGAGTTATCTCCGTTCAAGACATTGATCTTACCAAAGTTATTCGTATTGAGATCGTAAGAGATCGTTACCTGAATCCGTGACGGATTCAGGCGTTATTAAGCAACACAAGAGTCAGCATATGAATATCAACCTGCACACTGCACCGGACGCCGATATATTTCGAAATAAGAAAAAGTATACGCTCTGCTTCAGCTGTTTTCTTGGGCTTGCCTTTGTCTCCGTTGCCCTAGGGTTTTATGCCATCACCGCTAACAGCAGCCAGATTGCACATCTTGATAACTGGGCCTTAGGGATTCTTGTTTTTTCGGCTATGGGCGTGACCCGCTATGGGAACCGTTTGCAGGAGTATAAGACGCTGTTTCCACCGCAGGTGGAAAAACTTCAATCCCTGCGGGGGCAGTATCCGCTTCTGGAACGATATTGCGCAGATGTTGAAGCACTGCAACGCAGGTTTATCCGTGCAGAGTATGAAGCTTGTGTGGAATATGCGGAAAAAGAAGAGATTCAGCAAGAGCGAGGACAAGACGATAAACCCGTGGTATATGGCCCGGTAGCCGTGTCAGGAGACGAAGAAGCAATCGAGGGGCAGAAAGCGGAGAAAAAGTAACTGAGGTTAAAGCTGGCAATACACTTGTTGCACTCAGGCGGTACTTTCCTTGGTCCGGGGGAGCCCTTCCCAATCGACTCGGCACCAATGGTATTCTTCGTCCCAGAAGGCTGCCTTTTCTCAAATTTGACCCCGTGACGACGGGGAGTAAATAACTATCCTGCTGATACGACATGTATTTTCAATAAAATTACTTGTCGTTCAGCTTCACCTGCTGCCCCTTGGGGGCATCCATCAGTACACTCCCTTCATTGATCCAGATCAAATAAGATTACTGGGAAGCAAAGACCGAGATATCCACTCGATATGTTTTTGGAGAATGGTCCTTCCACGAAATTTTGACACCTGTATCCTTAAGTATCCAGCTCGACGGACATTCACGAAAAGAGAGGGATATGGAGAATCGGGCAAAGTATTGGGAGGATCGTGTATTTGCAATACCACACTGGAGGAGTAGTTTTTTCTGCATGAGATAAGGGATACAGAGATAAAAGAAATCAGATTCTTTCCCCCGCTGGCCCCGAACGGTGCCTTGATTGTACTCCCTTTCCCAATATCAAATATACCAGGAGTATCCTATGCAGAAACAAATGTTACTTGGCAAAACTGCGATCGTTACCGGCGCAAGCTATGGTATCGGCTATGCTGTAGCCCACCTTTTTGCGGAAGAGGGGGCCAATGTCGTTCTTACCGCCCGCGGCCAGGAAAAACTTGACCAGGCGGTGCAGGAGATAAAAGACAAGGGATACCAAGCCACTGGTGTGGTTGCCGACATCGGTTCGCTTGATGACTGTAAAAAGGTCTTTGAGACCACAATCAAAGAGTTTGGCGATCTTGATATTCTGATTAATAATGCCGGACTGGGGGAGCAGTACGCCATTGACGAGACTGAGGACGAGTGGATGAATTATATCCTCAATATCAATGTAGGTGGTCCGATTCGCTATATCCGCGAAGCACTCAAGTACTTCATGCCAAAAAACGAGGGTGTTATCGTGACTGTCTCATCCGTGAACGGCAAACGCCCCATCTGTGGTGCTACCTATACCGCCAGTAAGGGAGCCGTGGATACCCTGACCAAGAACGTGGCCATGCGTCTCTGCGAGACCAATATCCGCTGTAATGCTATTGCCCCAGGCGCCACCGAGACACCGGCCGCTGCCAAGTGGGTGGATGGGACCCAGCCCGGCGGGGATACAATGCTTAAATACGCGGCCAAGTACGCCAATATTGATTTGCCCCAGACAAAGCCCATCGATCAGGCCTATGCCTGCCTCTATCTAGCCAGTGAGATGGGGCGTTGTGTGAAAGGGCAGGTCCTTCAGGTCTGTAACGGCGCATTTCTTTAAACTCTTTCAGGAAAATAGCAGGTAGGGTGGGTGCGTTCTTTGTGCCCACCTTGCAGATTCTGAATCATTTGGATCCATTGTTTATCAAGAAATCCCCGGAAGTGCGCACCATGAAATATCTCGGTTTTATTTCCTCTTCACTCTCCTTTATTGTCCTTTTTGCCGCATCAGCCACTCCAATCCCATTGTATGATCTGTACCGGCGTGCCGATGGCCTCAGCTACAGCGATCTCTCCTTAACGGCAGTGGTTTATTTTATCGGGGCGATAACGGCCCTGCTTTTTATGGGGAGAATTTCAAACCACCTGGGACGTAAACCCATCACACTGACCTCATACCTGCTGACTGCGCTTGCCTGTTTGATCCTCATGAAGGTTGATAGCGCAACGCCACTGATTGTCGGGCGACTACTCCTTGGCATCTCCTGTGGACTGGCTTCCAGTACTGTGACTTCCTATATCGCAGATAGTGCGCCACCTGCCTTGCACTGGTTAGCCGCATCGGTCATCAGTTGTGGAGGAATGGTGGGCTTAACCGGAGGCGCGATTCTCTCCGGAACGCTTGCCCAGTATGGACCCTATCCTCGAGTGCTTTGTTATCTGGTGATGCTGATTGTTTTAGTTGCCTGTGCAATTTTGCTGGTATGCAGTCCTGAAACGGTTCGACGTACTCCAGGATTGCTTTCCTCTCTACGACCTCAGTTTTCCATGCCTCATGCCGACCGTAGGCTCTATCCCATTGCAGCCTGCACCTTTGTGGCAACCTGGGCTCTGGGGGGCTTTTATCAAGCTTTTGGTCCTTCGATAGCCGCCCAACACCTGGGCAGCCAAAACGTTTTGCTTGCAGGCCTTGTCTTTTCCTCCTTCATGCTCCCCAGTGCGGTGGGAGGACCGATGAATAAGTTTCTAGCTCCGGTCTGTAGATTCTCAAGTTCCCGTCCAACATGTTTCTCACGTATAATTACCAGCTATTTTTCCAACGTAGATGGCCGGAAGGATTTCTCCTTCCGGCCATTTTGATCGTAGACAGCAGTCTACCGCACCG
>NZ_JAFFQA010000110.1 GCF_016919065.1 Desulfobulbus rhabdoformis
ATTTTTTTTATGATGTAAAATTAGTTAGTTACATCGACCCATTTATTTGAATGTCCTCAAAAATTTGCGAAAAGCTTATCTTGGGCCTACGCATTTACTGGGCTTCCGGATAAAGCGGGAACTGCTGTGCCTCTCATGTCATCGCTGGCTTGAATAGAATGAAATGCAAGACAGCCACTGCGGAAACAGAGAGAACGAAGTTGGTCAACTACCTGAAAAAGAACAAAGACAGAATCGAGTATGGTCGTTTGCGGCGAGGTGGGTACCCGCTTGGCAGTGGAGCGATTGAAAGTGCCAATAAGTTCATCAGCAATATTCGCCTCAAGAGATCCGGTGCCTGGTGGAAAGTAGATTATGCAAACAACATCCTCAAACTGCGATGTGCCAAGTACAATTCAAAATTCGATTCCTTTTTCGAGGAGTATGAGCAAAACGCAAAGCAGCAGCGAGCATCACGACCGAAGAGGATCCGACGGGTTAAATAATGCCATAAGTATCGGATGCTCCCGTATCCGATAGTTATGGCAACTTGCTCTCGCCATACTTCATCTAAATGTGAGCATAGATAATCAGTACCCATATATGGCGGCAAGCCTTTAAATCCCATAACTATCGGATGCCCCCCTTATTTCTTGGCTCACGCGGCAATCGCTTTCTTGGAATTTGCTTGCATCCCTCTTTTTTCCCCAGGCTGTGACGGAATTGCCTTGTAGGGTCCGGAGGTCAAATACGAAAACTCCCCACGATGGAATTAAGGTCTGTTGCCCGATCCTGCAGCTGTGCAGAGCTGTTTTCCACTTCACGGCTGCCTTCGGATATATCAGTGGCGGCTAGGTTAACTTGTGAAATATCCTCTGTAATCGAAGCCGCGACTATAGAACTCTGACTGACATTTTCATTGACCTCCTGGATACCCAGGCTTGCTTGCGAGATATTGTTTGCTATTTCCTGGGTTGCCGCGGTCTGCTGCTCAACGGCTGTTGCAATGGCAGCCACTATATCATTAACCCCGCTAATGACTGTTGAAATTTGCCCTATCTCGGTTCCTGCTTTGCGGGAGGTGTTCTGCACCGCTTCAATCAGGTTTTTGATATCAAACGTCGCCTCAGCCGTTTGCTTTGCCAGCTCCTTGATTTCATTGGCGACAACGGCAAACCCCTTCCCTGCCTCTCCTGCCCGTGCCGCTTCAATGGTGGCATTCAAGGCGAGCAGATTGGTCTGCTCGGATATTTCGGTTATGGTTTCAGTTACCTTACCGATTTTTTCCGCAGCTTGTCCGAGTTCACTCATTTTTCCCGAAGCGTTCTCTGCCTGTATGACTGCATCGGCAGATACCCCCCTCGCTTTTTCCGCGCTTTCTGCAATCTCCTGTATCGTTGCGCTCATTTCCTCGGCAGCCGAGGCTACCATATTAGTATTGGTCGATGATTGCTCCATAGCCGCTGCAACGTTATTGAGATTTACGCTCATTTCTTCCGAGGCAGTGGCCACGTTATCGGAACGCTGTGAGGCAGATTCCGCATTTCCCGAAAGCTTCGTGGCGATCTCGGCGAGTTGACCAGACGAATGCCCGACAGACTCGGAATTTTCTGCAATTTTCCCTATAATCCCCTGGAGTTTAGCGATAAATACGTTGAACCAATGGGCAAGCTCTCCGATTTCATCCTTGTTTTTTGCCTGGAGGCGCATGGTAAGGTCTCCTTCACCAGCCATTCCCGGAGCCCCACTCTAATGGCACAGGAAGCTGCTTTGTAGTCCGTAAATCGCCTCAAATTCATGATGAGTATGCGGCAACAGAAGCAAACGGGTCATTTTCTGGGAATATTAACGAAAAATCGTATTTTTTAGGCGCATTTATCCATCCGTTCTTGCCCGCATTTTTCAGACAAGAAACCTGATCTTTGAAAATATAATTGCCCCGTTACCTTGATAACGGAACTTGCTTATGC
>NZ_JAFFQA010000111.1 GCF_016919065.1 Desulfobulbus rhabdoformis
AGCTCGTAATCTGCTGCAACGAGAGAAAACCAAAATGAGTATCAAGCAAAAACAATTCAGAGCAGCCTGCGATAATCGGTTTCTTGGCAGTGTGCTTGCTAGCTAAAAATTTCGTGCGCTTGCCCTGGCCAAGGACCCCATAAATTCTCTTTCGAGTGCTCGACTGGACGCTCTTTTTCAACAACCTGAAATGTTGAATCTCGTAAACAGCCTGAGCAATAGTTGTCATAAGGCCCTGTATAATACAAAAAATCTATCACACCCCTTACTGTTTGCTCAACAAATTCAATTCGCTCATACAAAGGGACATCAAGATAGAACCTTGATGGAATAGGAAAAGTTGGTAATGTCATTTTTTTAACTTGATGTTTTTATTGCTTGAGAATCTTGTTGTTTGAAAGAGTTAACAAGTTATTAAAATGTTTCTGGCTATCACTCGCTATTTCAAACCAGGGTGTCAGGAAATCGGCGTTTTAGGGTATTAGCTAACTGAAAATCATGCAATTTTGAGCGATAACCATAAACCTGATATCATTCCATTAATTCTACCAAAGGGCTGGCTCAGTATAAAATACCAGAAAAAATCAATCTCCCGATGGTCAATACTTTTCCAATTTATTGAAACTGGGAGTTGAAACCATTTTTTCCTTTGGCGTGATGCATTACCTCGCGGCCATCTTTGAGCTGGTGAATGCTCATGATTGCCCTTTAATCTATCTGCTGCCACCTAATGATGCGTTTCCAGTCTGCTAATGGCGAAAAGGTTTTCTTCGTAAAAATGCGAACGCCATTAACTGGAACTTTGGCACATATGCTAACGTGATCGACCTCAACCGATTGAAAATCAAGCGCCTGAAGAGTAACGCAGACACTTTCTCGGCCACTCTGGTTTGTCACCTTCGTCGTTATAGTATACCAGATATTGTCTCTGGTAATTTCAACGGGCTTCACCTGTGGGGATGAGGCTTTTACTCCCTCCCTGGCTACAGCTATACATGCGATGATGAGTATTCCCAACACAGTAACGAATTGAGCTAATTTTAAATTCATTTCGATTTTACCCTGTATTAGAGGTGTTTATTGTGATCACAGATACGCTGAAAATGACAAAGTCAAACCACAAGGACATGATGGGCAAGATAATCATGATTGAAGAACCAGAGCCTTGCATCGCCCCGTCAAGACTTTTGCAATTATCGAAACCGGGAGTTGAACCCGGTGCCGACCTTCCAGCTCAAGGCCTACAAAGGGCACTGGAATACATGTGGGATACCATTAACGCCCTGCTCTGGGACAAATCGAAGCAGCGTGTAGGCCTGCCCCTAGCAGCAGCTTGTTATGTGTTTGACTGGTACAGCTAAACACCGGATTGAACCATCTTTTTAATTTTACGCGCTTTTTCAAAATGGTCTAACTCATGAGTCTCAATCCACCACCGGGCGGCCTCCATAAGAACTTCAGGCTGATAGTTCTTGTTCTTAAAAAATGCATAAAAGGATAGCCCTACATCCGGCCCCTTCTTCTCAATTTTCTGACCACAAACTTCAATGATCTTTCTTCTAAGTCCTTCTCTCAAATAGGCCCTCCTTGCTTCACATTGGGCACATAATATGATAATCACCGGTCTATCCAGTGGATTATTTGTAAGCGATCACGGGGCACCGAATCTGCGGTGTTATCGGCCTGCTTACGTACAGGCGTACGCTGCACAGGCCGACGCCTAGCATCTCCGGCACCCCGTAACCGCTTACAGTTTCAATAATACGAGTTCTTTCAGGGGGGGGGCTGATCGCTTACGATTATTTAGGCCTCTTCAGAGAAATCTGTGGGTGAACTCCGGCAAGGGCAAGTTGCCAAGAGTATGATATAGCGCGATTTCTCGGATTGTGTCGCTTCGAAATCCGTAGGATTTTCTGACTGTCAGTTTTGCTTTG
>NZ_JAFFQA010000112.1 GCF_016919065.1 Desulfobulbus rhabdoformis
CCTGGGTTTACGGGTTGTGGAACACGCCTAGCCGCAAAGCCTTGCCTGGTGGGCGCTCGCGAGCGGTGCCGATTTTGGCGTGTGCCCACAGGTATTGCACTTATTTTTCGAGGGTCTTTATGCCAAAAACTTTGGTCGGTAGCGGAGTTACAAGTTTTTTCATCAGTTCACGACAGGCTTCGGGCGCTGAATTAATCTGAAAAAAACTGTGCTGGCCGTTTTGAAACTCAGTGGCTTGAAGTTTGGCTAAGTTGCGGCGTATCCGGGACCAGGGCTCCCCGCACTCACGTTCCGCAACGCGCTCTATGAGCAGCGCCAGAACACAGATTTTTACATGCGTTTCGATGCGCCGTGCGGCCCAATGATACATAGGCATCATTTTGATCTGGGTACGCTTGAGTGAGCGGAAGCACCGCTCGATAACCAGAAGTCCCTTGTAGCCAAGGGCCGCATCTTCAAGACTGATGGTGTCATCGTTGGTTTCCAGCACCCATTTGCCGTCGTAGCGTTTTGCCTCGGTGATGGCTGCGCGGTCCAGGCGAATTTTACCGGCCTCGGTTGTTGTCAGGTACCGCTTGTATCTTTTTGAGGCCAGAAGTTCGACGGCCCATTGGGCAGAAGCATTACGGTCCTTATGGTTGGCAAGCTCCTCTTCGAGCATGGCGACGATCTCTTCTCGATGGATTCGTTGCCGTTCTGCTTCCTTTGGGTTGAAACAGAGGATGTACCGCCTCCTTCGTTCGCCGTCGCCGATAACAACCTCCTTGGCTTGCAGGCTGTCGGTGAAGGTAGTGAAGCGACCTGGTTGCGAGAGGACCTCTTTCTTGATTTCGGCCACCGATGCCATGCGGGTGGCGAGCAGGTATTTGCCACAGGCCCGTGCAAGTTCTTCTCGGTTAGCGGAGGAGTTCATACCCGAGTCGGCCACGAACAGCGCTCGACCGAGGTTCCAGCCTCGCAGGTCCTTTCTGATACGCTCGATCGTGGATACATCCGCCGTGTTACCGGGAAAAATCCAGCTTTTTACCGGCAATCCCTCTCGGGTTACCGCCAGGGCGACCACGATTTGCGGCGTCCATGTGCCCTCTTTGGAATGACCGTACTGACGCAGACCGTCGTTTTCGTCTTCCTCGTCCTCGTAATCAATGGAGAATGAAGCCGTCGTTGTATCGTAAAAGATCAGATCAACCGAGAGGTTGAACAAGTTGGCGGTCTGAAAAAAGACTGCTTCCTCTACCGCGTCGATATGCTTGTGGAGGAAATCCATCGCCTCGTACATCTGCCGTAGCTTCAGGCCTTGGCACTTAGGAAGATGAACCTGCTCCAGCCACCGATCCCAAACACCGAGTTTGGATTCCGGTGCGCAGAGACGATTGGCGGTCATGGCCAGCAGGGCCTGGTCATAGGCAACGGCATACTTGCCTTTGTCCAGCAGAGACCGCAGCGCTTTGCCGATACCCAACCGCTCCCAAAGGGTTTCAATGACCAGCACTGTGCCGAGTTCCACTGTGCGCAGGATCTCAAGCTCGTCGGGCAGTCCACCACCTTGAGCCTCCTCGCTACCAGCGGGGTCAACAATGGTTACCCCGCAGACTCTGGCTATAGATCGGGCGAGCCGCACCAAGGCCTCACGGTCTAGCTGATCGGCGCGTCCGAAGCTGTGGATGATGCGGGCAACGGTGGAGTTGGTCTCCGGATTCCGCTCGTTGTGGGCGAGTTGGAGATACTCGGTAACGGTGCCGTTCTTGTTTTTTCGTTTCGTGGTTCGCAGATACATGACTGCCCACCACGTTAGCGTGTTAATTCGCGTATTTCAACTGAAATATCGCTT
>NZ_JAFFQA010000113.1 GCF_016919065.1 Desulfobulbus rhabdoformis
TTCATGGAGTCAGCGGTCAATATCTTCAAGAGTACGTTAGCGAATTCTGTTATCGATTTAATCGTCGTTTTTGGGAACATGAGCTTCCAATGCGTTTACTGAACGCATGCCTTGCCCATGCTCCGGGCAAACAACTGAAAATAGTTTAGAGCCATATTTTTAAATAACTTCATCTATTGTTCAGTTTCACCAGCCACCTTCGTTGTTTGTGTACCAGTAATGTAGCGTTATGTGAACACAGGAGTCGTGTAAGTGTCTAAATTCGATCTTTCCAGGTCCTACATTTTTGAAGGACGTATCGTGAAATATGAGATGTTAGGTGATGGCCCACCGGTCATATTGGTTCATGGTACCCCCTGGTCTTCATTTAACCTCCGACATCTTATTAGGGCGCTATCCCGAGATTTCACCGTATACTACTATGATCTCATGGGCTACGGGCAGTCGGATAAATCACCCGGCGATGTTTCACTGGGGATTCAGAACCAGATATTGGATCAGCTTATAGATCATTGGGGGCTTGAAAATCCTTGTATCATTGGTCATGACTTCGGTGGCACGACAGTTCTTCGAACTCATCTCATCAATGGACGTGATTTTAAAAAGATCGTACTTATCGATCCAGTTGCGGTGTCTCCTTGGGGATCGCCTTTTTTTCAGCATGTCAACGCGCACGAGGCCGCTTTTGCTGGTGTTCCAGATTACCTCCATGAGGCAATTGTTCGTGCTTACGTCAAGACAGCCGCGTTCAAACCCATTGATGAGGCGACGCTTGATAGGATTGTTCTCCCGTGGATTGGACCAGGGGGAAAGGCGGCTTTTTACCGACAAATTGCGCAGGCAAATTCAAGTTTCACAGATGAGATCCAGCCCTTGTATCGCAAAATATCCAGGCCTGTCCTCATCCTTTGGGGCCGAGAGGATGCATGGATACCATTGGAAAAAGGAGAGGCTTTACATGGAATGATACCGGGATCAATATTCCATGCCATTTCTGATGCTGGTCATTTGGTCATCGAAGAGCAACCAGATAGGCTCAATGAAAAAATACTACCTTTTCTTCAGAATGAACCCTTTGCATAACACGGCAAATTAATTCGAATTCAAATTCGGCTCCACTTCATTTGCACCTGTTATTTTCGGCGTTGGCTGGCCATGAAAAATAATGAAAATTCAAAAGGCTGAAGAAAATGATTTGGAGGCGTTGCGGTTGTGCGCAATTTCAGCGTTTATTGATGATGAGGGATATAAGCCCGGCAACGCAAAACCGGGAAATCCTCCTGGAAACGACCGGATTCACACTCACTTTAACTGGCTGAGAAACTACGATTATTTCAAATGCGTGGTTAACGATACGATCGCTGGTGGTTGCATCATAAAAATACATTCAAATTAGATAGCGGGTCATCATTTGCCGTTATTGTCATACCGCCCGGGGCTGCTCATGCAGAGTCGTGGTCTCAGCGCTCCGATAAATACTATTACGGTAAGCGATCACGCGGCACCGAATCTGCGGTGTTATCGGCCTGTTTACGTACAGGTGTACGCTGCACAGGCCGATGCCGAGCATCTCCGGCACCCCGTAACCGCTTACAGGTTCGATGATTAGCTGTATTTTTGGGGATTACCCCATGACCGGTTGTGCGCCAGGCAAAGCTCTGGCTGTCCTGGTGGCTGCGATGCCACCCGCGGTAATTGCCTGTTCACCGCGAAATCGCCGGTTCGGCGTGTAGGGGCAACCCGAATCGTCAAGCAGAACCGGA
>NZ_JAFFQA010000114.1 GCF_016919065.1 Desulfobulbus rhabdoformis
AGGAGGGGTGGGGCAGGCTGCCGAACAGAGTATTCAGGCAATGGCAGGTTCGGCCTTTGGTCCGCTCCGCTCAACCATCGCCGTGAGTCATGCAAAACAGGACGGCTATGATACAGATATTTCGACCAGCCAGGAGGTTGACGATACCGAGCTTGATTCGGTCTATCTTCGTTCAGTACTTGATCTTCCAGGAGAACACACGGTCTCTTTCGGTGGCGAATGGTCGCGTTTTGAGCGTGATGGCCTTCGGTACTACATGAAAAAAAACCGAATCCGCCAGGGCGACGACAACCGTGTTGGCGGCTATCTTCAGTATGATACAGGCGATATAGGGAGCTTCAGCGCCACAGCACGGGTCTATGGCAATCACAGTGAAGGGTCGTGGGATTTTTCCCCTTATGCCAATGCCGATTCCAATGAAAGGGATCTTGTGCAGGCAGAAATCAGGACGTTCTACCAGTTCACTCCCGAACTCCTCGTCACAACAGGTGTAGAAGGCCGGGAAGAAAAACTCGAAGGTGCTCAAATGAATAGCGGCTATGAGGGCGGAGCATCTGAAAAAAGTGGTGCGCTCTTTAGTCAACTTTCCTGGAACCCCTCGGAACAATTCAATATCACAGGAAGCCTGCGATATGACGATTACGACAGCGCCGGCAATCACCTTACGCCTCGTCTCATTGCTACATTCTATCAACAAAATTTCAAGGTCTGGGCCAGCTATGGGAAAGGATTTCGCGCAGCCACCCTGGATGAGCTGTATGGCAGCACCACCAAAAAACAGGGAAAATACCTGTATGTGGGCAATGATAATCTTGATCCTGAAATATCCGATAGCTTTGAAATTGGTCTTGAAGGACACACCGACACAATCCGTTCTTCTCTTGTTTTCTTCTATAACGACCTAGAAGACCTTATCGAAGCCCATGAGACAGGTTCATCCGGCGGTATAACCACTTTTACGTATGCAAATATCGAAAGTGCCGAAACCTATGGCCTGGAGTTCGCCGGTGGAATTGATCTCACCAAAAATCTACACTTTTCCGGTCATATCACGTGGCTGCAAACAGAAAATAAAGAGACAGGCTACGATTTGGCCACAGAGCCAGAGTGGAAAGGGCAACTGAAAGTAACCTGGCTGATTCCCCGGTTATCGCTCGAAACACAGCTACGCTACTTCTATTTTGGCGACTGTGAAGACGGTCTGGGAGCGGCAATAGATGGCTATGACGGCGTTGGCCTTCATATTGAAAAGAAATTTGGCAAAAACTATGCTGTGTACGTCGGTGTTGAGAATCTTTTTGATGAGGAAAATGATTATTTTCTTCAAGACCCCGTACAGGCCTATATCGGCCTTCGGTATACCTTATAAGGGAGTCTTGAATGATTCCTGAATCCGTGACGACGGATGGACACTGAACAACGTGTCCTTTTACAGGGGCGAAGGGTATGCTCACGGATTCAGGTCATTGTTTTTCTGCCAATCCCTCGGAGTCTGCGTTTACCTGGCCTTGATTGAAAATGTAATTCTTCAAGACATCCTTATGACCTTTTTCCTTTTCGATAGCTCTTCCCCTCCAGGGCAAGGAGCTCCGAGTTGTTGGCAAGTCGGCCGACAGCCGTCGTGGCGACAGGGGGG
>NZ_JAFFQA010000116.1 GCF_016919065.1 Desulfobulbus rhabdoformis
GAGTTAGCGATTTTCGCCTTTTTGTAAGAAAAACAGTAACTTACAAGGAGGCGTCATGGCGAATCAAATTACAACCATCGTAAAAACACGCAAGAGAGATATCGCACGGATGGAAAAGATTACCATACGTAAACATTTGAATAGCGATGCTCTTATCACGACCATGAAAAACGGCTTTGACAAAATTCAAGACCACCGTCCAGGCAATGTTCAGCATTCCCTTGGGGATACAATCATGGCAGGCTTCGCCATGTTTTCTCTCAAAGATCCCTCTTTACTTGCCTTTGATGAGCGGAGAATGACAGCGCCGCATAATCTCATGACCATATATGGCATGGGAAGCATACCCTGCGATACATCCATGCGTGAAATATTAGACGACGTCGACCCCAATGACCTCAGACCATTGTTCAAAGATGCATTCAGGCAGCTGCAACGAGGTAAAATGCTCGAACAGATGGTTTTTATGCAGGACAGTTATCTTCTTAATCTCGACGGAACTGGATACTTTTCTTCAAATAAGCTCTATAGCGATGCATGCATGGAAAAAATCCATAAGAACGGCAAACGTACCTATTACCTGCAAGCGGTTGGAGCTGCCATTGTTCATCCCAATTTTAAAGAGGTCATCCCCCTGTGCCCCGAAGTAATCCGGAAACAGGACGGCCAGACAAAGATGGACTGTGAACGCAACGCCATCAAACGATTCCTGGAAAAATTTCGTCAAGATCATCCGCATCTCAAGGTTATTATTAACGAAGACGCTCTGAGCTCCAATGCGCCACATATTGACGACCTTGAGCAGTATGCCTGTCATTACATCCTCGGCGTCAAAGAGGGAGACCATAAATTTCTCTTTCAGCACGTCGACCGTGCGGCCGAAACCGGAGAGGCGATCGAACTGGTTGTTGCTGATAAGGACAAAAAAGAGAGCCTGCATTATTTTCGCATCGTCTATGACGCCCCGCTCAACAAATCTAACCAGGAACGTCGAGTCACCTTTGTCGAGTACTGGGAGGAGAATACAAAAACAGGAAAAATTCAGCGTTTCAGCTGGGTTACCGACCTAGATGTCACAGAAGATAATGTGTATCTGTTCATGCGGGGAGCCCGAGCCCGCTGGAAAATAGAAAACGAGACCTTCAATACACTGAAGAACCAAGGGTACCATTTTGGCCACAATTACGGTTTGGGCAAGAAGCACTTGTCAGAGGTGTTCATCTTCTTGACTATGTTAGCTTTTTTAGTTGACCAGATCCTGCAGTTGTGTTGCCCTCTTTTCAATGCTGCATGGAAGGAATGGAAAAGCAAACGATCCTTGTGGGAGAAGGTACGGAGCAAATTCCATGAATTTAGCATCCAGACAATGGAGGAGCTTTATCGATCCCTGCTGGAGCATAAGCAAGTTCCGCTATCGAGGTAACGGGGCACTTAAATTTTCAAAGATCAGGTTTCTTGTCTGAAAATTGCGGGCAAGAACGGATGGATAAGTGCGCCTAAAAAATACGCTTTTTCGTCAATAATCCCTGAAATTATCCGATTGCTTCTGTTGCCGCATGCCCGTCATGAATTTGAGGCGATTTACACACTACAAAGCCGCTTCTTGTGCCATTAGAGTGGGG
>NZ_JAFFQA010000117.1 GCF_016919065.1 Desulfobulbus rhabdoformis
GTAACTACTCACCCCTATTCTTCGGCATCAGGCAGAGTTCCTGCCAATGCCAACTGGATAGCGACAAGAGGATTGATCCCCTGGCTTGCCATGGTCTGCAGGTAGCTTGAAATCCTACAGTAAGCCTGGGCATATTGTTTACGTCGAAAACAACCGGATATTTTCTGTTTTACCTTAGCCATGCGAAGATCCCTTTCCGCTCTGTTGTTGGTGAACGGTACATGTGGTTCTTTGGCAAAAAGCAAGACTGCCGCCTCATGCTTTTGTAATCGCTCCCAAAGATTGTGCGCATCGGATTTGGCTATCCTGCCGCGCTTCCCTTGTGGTTTCGGAGGGATCTTGGGCAACTCCTTGCTGCCACGCGTAAGGATATTACGGTAGCGCTTCTGCAGGTTGGCATACTCCCGTTCGGTAAGACATTTTTCCGGACGTTGAGCCACCGTACGACACGTTTGCTGGAGCACCGCTTTTAGATTGCGGGCCCACCGGTATTGGTTTGAGTCAACGACAAACGTCAACTCTCGTAAAAGGTGCGAGCCGCAAAGTCCGTGACCGCAATGGTCGTAGGATAAATATGATGCCCAGCAATCATGGATGATCACCCCGCCATACCGAGGGATGATATTCAATCCTTCGATTGCCTCCTTGCCCCGCTTTCGATGCAGTACTTTCAGGGTTGTTTCGCCGGAAGAATAGACGTGAATCCAGTGATTCTTCCCTTCAACCCGAAACGAGGTTTCATCCACATGCAGGGATGGAGCCTGCAGCAGCCTATCAATAGCTCTGGATTCCCATGCTTCGAGTGATTGGTACAAGCGCAAAACAAATTTGAGCAGGCTGGCCTCGGAGATTACGCTACCGATCATGGCTGCTATCTGTTTTTGAACCCGGTTTAAAGCGACCATCTGGCTGATAACCAAATGAATGGCAAACGCTTTAAGCCCATTGCCGTACTGCAGCTTACCCGGCATATCCTCAGGGAAACGCCCCTTGACTGTTGCTTCACAATTGGGGCATTGCTTTATTTCTGCGTCAATGTGCTCGACAACTTTTTCAAAAACGATGTCGATTTTTGTCCGACGTTCATGCCCCTGGCATGCAACGCTATCCAGCACCATTCCGCAGATATCACACACCTCGACCTGAGCAGTGGTGACCGATTCTTTGACGCGTGTATTACCAACCCGCCCATTGACTTGTTTTCCCTTGCCGGTAGTGGTGCAGTGCTTGGTAGCGGTTTCGTCTTTCTCGGTTTGCGAAGAAGGAATGCTCGAGTTTTTGTTTCCCTTGCGCGTTGTCTTCTCAAGAAAGATAGAGAGTATCAACTCGACGACAACCAGCAGGCTGTTGACCAGGACCCGTATCTCAGAGGAGACTTTGCCGGCGGAACAAAGCTGTTCAAATTCCTGTTTGAGGAGATCGACTTCTTCGCGGACCCTTATTTTATTTACTGTTCCCATGGGTTTACTATACCATGGCTTTTTTCGACCTCCTGTGCGCCCCTGAGTTAAACGATTGAACGCTATCGCATCTGTTTGCTATCGGAATGCAATATTAAAACGATTTAGAGACGACCAGGCGCGTTGATGGGCATTTTTGTTGGCA
>NZ_JAFFQA010000118.1 GCF_016919065.1 Desulfobulbus rhabdoformis
GGGTGCATCCGCTACTTATGGCATTATTTAACCCGCCGGATCCTTTTTGGGCGTGATGCTCTCTGCTGCTTTGCCTTTTGCTCATACTCCTCAAAAAAGGAATCGAATTTTGAATTGTACTTGGCACATCGCAGTTTGAGGATGTTGTTTGCATAATCAACTTTCCACCAGGCGCCGGATCTCTTGAGACGAATATTGCTGATGAACTTATTGGCACTCTCAATCGCTCCACTGCCAAGCGGGTACCCACCTCGCCGCAAACGACCGTACTCGATTCTGCCTTTGTTCTTTGTCAGGTAGTTTACCAACTTAGTTCTCTCTGTTTCAGCAGTGGCTGTCTTACATTTCATTCTTTTCAAGCCAGCGATGACATGAGAGGCATTGTTGTGAAAGAGCCGGACCTTGGTTTGCTCTATCCACTCATCCCCTTTTTTCGACCCAGCAAACTGATGTTTGGCAAAATCGTGGAGGTGTTCCGAGCAGTGGAAATAATCAAGGACTTGGCGGCAGGTTGGGAAATATTCTTTGACGCAGTCCCATATCCAATCGGCTCCATCACCTACAAAACACAGGCGAACTTTATCCTGCGGAATAATATCCTTGTCTCTTAGCTCGGCAAGGAATCCCCGAAATTCAGTGACATTGCTGATTTGATGCCAGCTTAACAGGTGAACGATCTTATCCTTGTCGAGCAGGTATCCACGAATCCCTTTAGCTTCCCGCCAATGATGAGGTTGCCCTTTGTCTTCTGTCCTTATTGGGACCATGGCACCGTCAGCAGAAAAGACCAGAACTGGCCTTCGATAGTTTTCCTCCGAGATATCTTCTATGATTTTAGATAGTTCTTGAGAAGTAGGAGTTATCTCTTCAAGGCTGATTTCATCGGCGACTTGATTGGTGAGTTTATGGACAGTGTCTGCGGAAATGTCAAAACGATAAATCTCGTTCATCATTTCTGCAGCTTCCTCAAAAGTTTCCTTGGAACCGAAGAGAGAAGCTATTTTTTGTACATCGTACTGGTACTTGCCATCCCTCAAATTAAGAGCATTTTCGTACGGGGTATGGACGGCTTTACATTTGGGGCACACATAGTACGGGCAGTCAATGACAAGAGTGCCAATAGTGGTAACGCACTCTTTTTTCGTGGAATATTTTTTATGAGCTTTGCTCCCGCAAGGAGTGCATGTCGGAGCTTGTACCTGCCGATCAAGTTCACCTTGAATGACAATCTGGACTAATTCGGGATCTATTGACGGGTACTCTTTCCTGATCTTGTTAATTATCTCAAAAAGCGTGTTGTTGGGCGCATCAACACACTGGATAATGTGAGCAATTTTTTGATCGAGAATATTATCGTACATGTCTTTGTAACACTTGGGCCAATTCCGAATTTTCCGCACAGTCGCCATGACACAACCTCCTGATTTAACGGAATATTATATCATGCAAAAAGCAGCATTTAAACAAAAAAATAACGTAAAGCATTAAAATAATTAATCAAACAGGCCAACTTCGATCTACAGGGCAATTCCATAACTATCGGATGCTCCC
>NZ_JAFFQA010000119.1 GCF_016919065.1 Desulfobulbus rhabdoformis
TTCTGGTAGTGCTTCCAGTATATTCCAGAGCAATATTTATTTCCTTTGAGAGGCCGGGCTTGTCCAACCCCGGATAAGATTGTGGTTCGTTCGTGCCTCACTCACACAATCTATCCTTATTCGTTCGTTGTCTGGTTGTGCTTGCTTCAAATCATAGGCAAGATCCCGCACAACGATATGCCATTTCCCATCGGTCAAATGGCTGCCTAAGCCATGATGCACATAGGTGTCAGTGCCGAGGGAGCTTGTAGCCACCGGGGTATAATACAGGTAACGAAAACCGTCTTTAGTCTGAACAGCGATGTACACGGTGAAGGACTCGGTATAACGCATACTCCATTCGATGGTTTTAAAATGGGTGTCGTTCCAATAGTTCCCATCAGGGTTACGTAGCCGATAGCCATTACTGGTCCCTTCACCAGTCATCTCAATCACCCGGCTGGCTCGCTCACTGTCATACACGTTGGCAATGGCGCCACCGATGGGATCGTTGTCGTAGATATCCCAGCCGACAGTATCACCATCTTCCGCATCTTCGTAGACCATTAAGGTGGGGAAGGAACCGGCATCGGCCGGGTTGGAACCCTGCCGTATTTCAATTCCATCCTCAATACCGTCACCGTCTGCGTCTGGATCAAGCAGGTTAATCAAACCGTTTCCATCAGGATCAGCACTCCAATTGCTCCCCCAGAATTCCAACTCCACCTTGTCGTCAATGCTATCTCCATCGGAATCAGCGTCATAAGGATTGGTTCCATAAATAGAAATCTCCTGAATATCCGTCAAGCCATCGCCATCGAAGTCTAAATCACGAGGAAGGGTATCCCGGCTTTTGATGTCGTCCACGCGTCCGCTGCCCCGAATCATGAAACCAAGCACAGCCTGTAGTTCGTTGTCTGGTTGTGCTTGCTTCAAGTCATAGGCAAGATCCCGCACAACGATATGCCATTTCCCATCGGTCAAATGGCTACCTAAGCCATGATGCACATAAGTGTCAGTGCCTAGGGAGCTTGTAGCCACCGGGGTATAATACAGGTAACGAAAACCGTCTTTAGTTTGAACAGCGATGTAGATTGTAAAATTTTCGCTGTAACTCATGCTCCACTCCAATATTTTGGATGTGGAATTATTCCAAAAACTGCCATCATTACTCCGCAGCCGGTAACCATTTTTAGTTAAGTTACCCTTGCATTCGATAACACGGCTGGCTCGTTCCTCATCATAGACATTGGTTATAGTCGCGCCGGTGGGATCGTTGTCGTAAATATCCCACCCCAAAATCGATCCGTCCTCAGCGTCCTCCAGCAATTCCCGGTGCAGCCGCAAACCCAGTAATAGCAGACAAAATGTATTCAGCTTTCGTAAACTTTTATAAAAATTATCGGGTAAATCTAAATTTATCTTGACATATTAATGAGTTAGCGATTTTCGCCTTTTTGTAAGAAAAACAGTAACTTACAAGGAGGCGTCATGGCGAATCAAATTACAACCATCGTAAAAACACGCAAGAGAGATATCGCACGGATGGAAAAGATTACCATA
>NZ_JAFFQA010000011.1 GCF_016919065.1 Desulfobulbus rhabdoformis
ATGTGACGCAGGTTTGATGATGACAGTGGCTACACTGGTAGGAATTTCTTGATGTTATGAAACTGTATTCTCTACTCGAACATTCAGGGCAAACGAAGCCATCGGGCCACCTTGTTTTGATCAGGGCATCGATACATGCATCTTCGGATCCAAATTTGGTCTGCCATTCCAAAAGAGACATTTGCGGCATTTTCATGACAAGACCTCCAGTTTTTGATTAACCTTTTGATCTTGCAACTAATATAAGCATTTACTGAGAATTGTTCAGAGCCATATAAATTTAAATCATTCCAAAAATGAGGCATGCTATGAGCGGTGTAGCCAAGAAGATGCAGACTTTTGCGGAAAAATCCTCCTGGATTCGCAAAATGTTTGAGGAAGGCGCGAGAATGAAAGCAGAATTCGGCGCAGACAATGTCTTTGATTTCAGCATTGGTAACCCTGATGTGCCTCCGCCAGCCAAGTTTTATTCGGTCCTGCGTGAGTTGGCCCAGGATGAGCAGCCTGGAATTCATGGCTATATGCCCAATGCAGGATACCCCCAAACCCGTGAGGCGCTGGCTAAACGTTTAGGTGGCGAGCAGGGGGTGACATTTGATATCAACGATATCCTCATGACCTGCGGTGCTGCCGGTGGTCTGAACGTTATTTTCAAGGCGTTGCTGAACCCTGGCGATGAGGTCATGATTTTAGCGCCGTACTTTGTTGAGTATAATTTCTACATCGATAATCACGGCGGCGTACCCAAGGTTGTGAACACTGATGAGGACTTTAATCTTGACTTGGGGGCCATTGAGGCGGGCCTGAGCGAGAAGACCAAGGTTGTCCTGATTAATAACCCCAACAACCCCACGGGACAGGTCTACTCCTCCGAGTCTCTCCAGGCGCTTGGCAAGTTACTGGATAAGGCTGGGGAAAAATTCGGAACTTCCATCTATATGGTCTCTGACGAGCCCTACCGTAATATCGTCTTTGATGGCACTGTGGTGCCGCCGCTGATGAACACGACCACCAATGCGATCATCGCCTCATCGTATTCAAAAGAACTTTCCTTACCTGGTGAGCGGATCGGTTATCTGGCGGTGCATCCTGACATGGCGGATAAAAACGAGGTGCTTGGAGCGCTGACATTGGCTAATCGAATCCTTGGTTTCGTTAACGCCCCGGCTCTGATGCAGCGGGCGGTTGCGCAGTTGCAGGACGTCTCGGCTGACAACGCCATTTATGCCCGTCGTTTGGAAATTTTCTGCAAGGTGCTTGATGAGGCGGGCATGAGCTATGTGCGTCCCAAGGGGGCCTTTTATCTTTTTCCCAAAACGCCCATTGATGATGTCGAGTTTTGTAAGATCCTCTCAGAAAATAAGATCTTAGCGGTTCCTGGCCGCGGTTTTGGCATGGCCGGATACATTCGGTTGGCCTTCTGTGTTGATGAGAAGGTGATTGCCGGCTCGGCAGAGGCCTTCAAGAAAGCAATGGCGCAGGCTACTGGCAAGTAACTTTTCCTGAGCCCAATTTCCCAGCTGTGTAGGGTGGGCACGTAGTTTGTGCCCACCGGAATTCTGCCCTCTTGCAAGGAACTCAGTATTGTTTGCTCATTTGGGTCTCCTCGCCGGAGGGGCATCCTTTTCTTTGCTTGCCAAAAGAAAAGGACGAAAAGAAAGGGCAGCCACGCCGCTGAGACTACCCCGATCGGCAAGCTTTGAATCCGGCGAGGCCAGAACTCGCTGCGCTCAAACAGCTGGCCTCTTCTTCCGGATTCAAACCTCACCGCCCGGCTCAGCGCCGACGGCACCTATCTTCCCAGAATGAGGTGGTTGCGTTTAGTTATTCAGTAGCTGGGAGCGCGTTTTGCTATTTACCATCTCGAATTCCTATCAGGTAGCCGTATAGGGTAGGCACGTTGTTTGTGGCCACCAGAATTCTGCCCGACTTGTACGCTTTTGTTTCCCACTGAGAAGCCTGCAGCAAACCGAATTGTAGGAGCGGGCCATGCCCGCGACAACAATCTGCCCCTTTTATTTCACCTTGGCCTCTCTCTGAGGGCTGAAAATACACTCACCCTCGATCCACCTTGCGAATCACCTCGCAGAGTTCGTTGGCAATGGTGTTGATCTCCTGTTCATCCTCTCCTTCAGTCATAACACGAATGACCGGTTCGGTCCCGGAGGGGCGAACCAGAATTCGCCCGCGTGTTCCCAAGGAAGCTTCAGCCTTTGCCAGGGCTTCAGGAAAACCCGGAATCAGCTCCGGTTCTATTTTGCTGGCCATGCGCACGTTCTTGAGTACCTGGGGAAAGGTGGTCATGATGGTGGCCAGTTCTGAAAGCGGCTTTTTGCGCTTGATCATGATGGCAAGGAGCTGCAGGCCCGCCAGGATGCCATCGCCTGTGGTGTTATGATCAAGAAAGACCAAATGGCCAGACTGCTCGCCACCAAAGTTATAGCCCTTGGTCCGCATGGCCTCAACCACATAGCGATCTCCCACCTGGGTACGAATCATCTGTCCGCCCATGGCCTGCATGGCCTGCTCAAGCCCCATGTTCGACATGACCGTGGCGACCAGGGTTTTTTTCTTGAGTTTGCGCCGGGCCATGAGTTCGCTGGCACAGATGGCCATGATATGATCGCCATCCACGATTGCGCCATGTTCGTCGCAGACGATTAAACGGTCGCCATCACCATCCAGGGCAAGGCCGATATCCGCTCCCAATTGTTTGACCTTTTCGGCCATCACCTCCGGGTGCAGCGCGCCGCACTCGTGGTTGATGTTCTTGCCATCCGGGTCCGCGCCAATGACCGTCACCTTGGCCCCAAGTTCGGTAAAAACGTGAGGGGCCACCTTGTAGGTAGCTCCGTGGGCGCAGTCGAGCACGATATGAAAGTCATCGAGCACATAATTTTTGGGAAAGGTGTTCTTGAGGTAGACAATATAGCGGCCTGCTGCATCTTCAATGCGTGAGGCCTTGCCAATCTCATCAGCCACCGGGCGCAGGGCTGCCATCTTTTGCGAAAAGATCAGGTCTTCAATATCCGCTTCCTGCTCATCCGGGAGCTTGTAGCCGTCAGCCGAGAATATTTTGATACCGTTATCCTGAAAGGGGTTATGCGAGGCAGAGATCACCACACCGGCATCAGCCCGCATGGAGGTGGTAATAAAGGCAATCCCCGGTGTTGGCAAAGGGCCGACGATCTGGACATTGACGCCCATGGAGCAAATACCGGCCGCCAAAGCATTTTCAATCATATAGCCGGAAAGACGGGTGTCTTTGCCAATAACAATCGTATTCCCCTTGACCTGGTTTTTGACGATAAAGGCGATGGCCCGGCCAATCTGCATCGCTATCTCAGAGGTCATGGGATAAATGTTGGCGACCCCGCGTACTCCGTCGGTTCCAAAGAGTTTTTTCATGAGTTTTTTTTAGGTGTTCTATTAAAAAGAGTCTGTGGTTAAATGGTTGTGTTACTTTTTGATTTTCACCTTCTCCGGGCTTACGCTGTGAATAACAATAGGCGTGTGCCCCGGCAGGTTAATGGCATGCACATGCACTTCGGCCTCGGCGGCCCCTTCTTTGAGCGGGAGAATCGTTGCCCGTAGAAGCAGGGACAGTTCCGGGGTTTCCTGGACAACCTGCTTGGGAATATCAGCTTCCACCGTTACGCGTGAGGGGGTAAAGCTGAAGGTGCTGTTGTTGGGCTTTTTGACCATTACCTTTTTTATAGTCTGCCGGACCAGCTTTTCCTGGAGGGCGACGTTGACCTCAATGACAGTTTCGCCAATGAGTTTGACCAGCGATTCGTTCAAATCAAGATGCACCTGAAGGGTGGAGGAGTGATCTAGTCCCGAGAGGTCAATAGGGGAGGTGCGCAATCCCTGCTTTTTGTCCAGAGTAGTTTTGGGGCCGGTTACGGTTATGGCCGGAGGTTTAAGGCTGAGGCTTGCAAGGGTGAAATCGTCCGAAATCTTCCCGAATGTAACCGGCTCAATGGTGAACTCTTTTTGAATGAGTTGGTCGATGAGTAAGGTGATGGTGGCTGGTTGCACTCGCTGCACGCTGATCCCCTGGGGCAGGGGGATCGACTCGGCTTCGTTTTGAATGACCATAGCACCGGGCTTGGCCTGGCCGAGATCTATGGGCAGTGAAATATTTTGCTGGCGCATTTCCTGAATCAGGCGCCTGGGGCCACTGATGGCAAGCTCGATATCCTTCTTATACTGATTGGCAATGACCAAGTCGGTTGGCAGGTTGCGCATCTCAAGAGGCATGGTAACGATGAGATCGACCCGATCCTCTCCCACCACAAAATACCAGAGGCTGGCACCAATGATGAGCGAGAGCAGCTTGAGTAGCCAGTCCTGTGACAGTGCTTTCACATCAGGCATGGAGTTGGCTCCTCTTGCTTAATATGCGCGCTAACAGAGGTTGCTTCATCGGGTGGGTACAGAGGCTGCTCAGGGTTTGAGTTAAATCTTTTTCATCATGAAAGCTGGTGATCTCCCCCTCTTGCACCAGTGAAATTTCCTGAGTCTCCTCGGAGACAACAATAATTACGGCATCAGTTTCCTCTGAAAGACCAAGGGCTGCACGGTGCCGCGTGCCATAGCGTTTGTTGATGGCAGGGTTGCGAGATAGGGGCAGCAGGCACCCTGCAGAGTGAATTTTTCCCTTACTGATAATAACTGCCCCGTCATGCATGGGCGAGGCCGGGAGGAAGATGGCCAT
Organism: Desulfobulbus rhabdoformis; assembly: GCF_016919065.1. GTDB lineage: Bacteria > Desulfobacterota > Desulfobulbia > Desulfobulbales > Desulfobulbaceae > Desulfobulbus > Desulfobulbus rhabdoformis. The sequence goes on from NZ_JAFFQA010000011.1 coordinate 4,721, forward strand.
GAGCAGTTCTGCCTTCAGCAGGGCGTCAAGTCGGTGCCCGCTATCGAGGTAGTCGCGTAAGCCGTTGTCGCGCTCTATCACCAGGAGCGCGCCAATACGTCGTCTGGCCATGAAGGTCGCGGCTCGAATGAGTTCTTCCACCTCTCGGTCGCCCACCTTGCCGGGCGCATGAAAGGGGCTTCTCCCCATCTGGGTGAGGGCACGACGAATATCTGTCTGAAAGAGAATGACAATGACAACAAGGATGGACCCGAGAAAGGTCTTTAAAAGCCAGTGCAAAGTCTGCAGTTCAAACTTGCCTGAGAGATAATAGATGATAATGATAAGTGCGATGCCAACTAACATCTGCACGGCTCGGGTGCCGCGAATGAGCAGCATGATCCGGTAGATGATAAAAGAAACGATGAGGATATCGAAAATATCCAGCATCCGCATGGACTGGAGAGCATCAAGCATGGCGAATTATTCGATCGAGAAAGTTTTTTATTGCTTAAATATGTATCATGGCAGGGAAAAGCAAACAAGGGAAAGAGCGTTGTGCTGCAAGGTAATCTTTGTTGCTTTATCCCTCTGCCAAAATCAACAATTGAAAAATTCACAATGAGGGGATGAAAAAATGATAGATGAACTTGTCCGCAAGACTCGAACCGTCCGGCGGTTCCAGGAAGAAAAAAACATTGACCCTGATCTGCTGACCATGCTCATAGATATGGCACGCCTCGGCGGTTCAGCGCGTAACGCCCAGTCACTCAAATACATGGTGATAATGGAAAAAAAGACGCGAGACGAGCTCTTTCCGTTGCTCGCCTGGGCTGGGTACCTGCCCCATTGGCCCGGACCTGAAGCTGGTGAGCGACCTGCTGCCTATGTTGTTTGTCTGTTAGATACCAAGCTCCAAAAAGGACCTGAAACGGAAGCCCATTTTGACTTGGGGATTGCTACCCAGAATATGCTGCTTGCTGCAGCGGAACAGGGCATTTGTGGCTGTCGAATTGGCGCATTCTCAGGAGAAAAGGTAGGAAAGCTCTTCAACCTGCCTGGGCAATATACACCTCTGCTCGTCGTGGCCCTGGGCTATCCGGCAGAAGAGGTTGTGATCGAAGAAATCGGTGCGGAGGGCGATATTCGCTACTGGCATGATGAACAGGGGGGGCATCATGTCCCCAAGCGAAAACTTGAGGACATCGTGCTGGTTGCGTCCGCATTTCAGGAAAAATGATGGTGAATCCCGGATTGCTGGAACTGCTTGGCTTGTTTTCGCTGGTTACCTTTGTCGGGAGTTTGCTCGTCGTTCCCTGGGTGATAGGACGAATGCCAGCAGATTATTTTGTGAATCACTGGAGACAGGTCGATCAAAGCCACACACGGCATCCAGTCGTTGCTCTCGTGAGCTTTGTCCTGCGCAATGTTTTTGGCTTTTTGCTCTTTCTGGCAGGATTTGCCATGCTCTTTTTGCCGGGACAAGGGCTGCTCACTATGTTGATCGGTGTTTGCTTGTTGAATTTTCCTGGAAAACGGACATTGCTTAATAAGATAGTGCAGAACCCATCCGTTCAGAGGGGGCTGAACTGGATACGTCGAAAACAGGGGAAAGAGCTTTTTTTGTTTGTCGTAGCGATTGATCGGGGGAGGTGATGTACCTCCCCCAAAGTCAGTTGTGTGGAGTTTTACCGTTGGCGCCGAAACAATCCTGCCAGCCCACAGAGCCCAAATCCAAAGAGAAACATGGTCGCAGGTTCAGGAACAGGGAGAACGGCGACCGTGTCAATGTCAATCCCGTCTCTTGTCGTTCCTGTTGGCTGAGTGGAGGTATCAACGACTGCCAAATAGGTCCAGATTCCTTCCGGTAAATCCAAAGTGATGGTTGGCCCATCCTGGTTGCTGATGTCGGCGACTTTTGCCCAGTCGGAAAGATTAGAGAAGTCAATAGAGCCTGAGGCTCCTGTTGAATAGCTTTGCGATACGTACACGGTGGCGTTTTCAACATAATGGGAGATGTCGCTCCCCCAGGTTACCTCGGTAAGAGATGCCGTGTCTGTAAAATCAATGCCAAAGGAGAAAACGGCGTACCCGCCAAGTCCAAGACTTAAAAAATCCTTAGTTGAATCGCCAAGCGCGTTGTTTGGGTTATAGCGATCTGCCGTCCCGACATTTGTCCCTTTGGTCCACTCCACATTGGTTGCATATACATACGACGATGCCAAAGAGAGCGTAGGCGCTGCCATGATGATGGCTGCTGCCAATACACTTTTTATAAGTTGTTTTTTCATTATTCCTTCCAAAATTTATTGTGAATCGAAAACGTAATTCGATCTTCATTTTACGACACAGTTGTGTTGCTGCGAAGTAAAAAGTAGTGGTTTTCGGAAAAATGTAAATCAGGAAAACGAAATTTCGGAATAAAAAGCGTGGGATTGGGGGGATGAGCTGAAATCGAACGCGAGAAATGGGGTGAGAAATTGGGGAGCAAACCAGAATGGCTAAAACTAGCCTCATTCGGGGCAGGCTTCAATTTAAACCTAAGGAAAAATTGACGAAATCATAATTAATCACTATGATTAAAAAATAATAATAAATTGAGTGGTGCTTCATAACTAGCTTTGAGGGAGGAGGAAATGGCTCAAGCGAAAACAAAAGTGCTCACCGCACATGTTCCCTTGCAGATAGCCGAAAAGGTGGATCAGATGGCTTTGCGACTTGAGCGATCTCGAGGTTGGATTATAAAGCAAGCGCTCTTGGATTGGATCGATCAAGAGGAAGAGCGAAACCGATTAACCAGAGAAGCTCTGGTTGATGTTGATGCCGGTCGAGTGATTGATCATAAGGCTGTTCAGGCCTGGGCTGATAGCCTTGATGCAGAAACTCCCTTGGATCCACCTTGCTGATGGAATTAAAATGGACCAGTAAGGCTCTTTCCGATTTAGTAAGGCTTTATGAATTTTTGAGTTTGTCGAATAAGACTGCTGCGGCTCGCGTAATCCAAATGCTCACTGCAGCTCCAGCGAAATTGCTGCTGTCTCCACGCATTGGTGAAAAGATAGACGTTTTCGATTCTCGAGAAATTCGCCGAATCCTTGTTGGCCAGTATGAAATTCGCTATGAAATTCAGCAATCGACAATCTATGTGCTCAGGCTTTGGCATACTCGGGAAAAACGTTAGCCGGAAAGGAGGTTGGGAAACGAAATGTGAGGGGATAGGGTAATTGGTTTGGAGTTTGAAATCGTGGACTGCCCCTTATTTCAATTTTGATTTTAGGGAAATTGTGCAGGGGGACAATTTATTTTTTTTGCTTATTTCCTTTCTTTCCTGGGCCTACCAGCTTTTCCAGGTGTAACCCTTTTGCCCAGTACCTTTGCAATCTGTTCGTTGAACCGATTCGAGCCCAAGGCGAAGTTCCCGTTTGTTGCCCTTCTAATTTCCTCCAGCACACCTGGATCAAGTTCATATCGAAACAGTTCACGATATGCCTGTTGCCGTATTTCCGTATTTTCGCCCAAAGCTTGATACACAGTGTGCGGCGTTATGATTTCATTCTTCTCCCCCAATCCATTAGTCTGAAAGCTTGACCAAGGATATTCACTTGGCGTGCTGACCATTTGAGCCCGGACAGGGTTCATCTCTATGTATCGCTGGCAGAGAAGTAAATAATTGTCTTCTTCCGTTACGCAGGATCGAAAACGCCCTTCCCAGAGGGTTCCGGTTCGTTGGTACGTTCTGTTGATGTATTGAACGTAACGTTGCCCAAGTCGTTTCATCAAAAGTCCTGCACTTGTTGCCTCTTGAGGGGTGAGCAGTAAGTGAACGTGGTTGGTCATCAAGACATAGGCGTGGACCAGGCATCCAGTGTCCTTGCTGTATTCCTTGAGCCAGTCGAGGTAAAAGAGGTAATCGTCGTCAGCGAAGAAGCATGCCTGCCGGTTGTTGCCGCGCTGAATGATGTGGAGAGGAATTCCTGGCGTGATGATACGTGGTCTTCTTGGCATGTTGGAACTTTAGCACCAAGAAGAAAGAGAGGGAAGGGGAAAATGTGGTCTGACCCCTATTTATTACACCCCATAAAAACAGGGCATTACGGGATAACGGGAAGTGCTGCGCCATTCTGGTCTGACCCCAATAAATTTCAATTAATTTTACCCCAATTACCCCAATTAATTTTTGCTATTTATTTCTTCTAGCGCCATTTTGGTTTGTCTCCCATTTCATCAAGCCGCGATGGCCGCACAGTGAAATGGACCATCCAACGAGTGAATGGTCCATTAAGTCTGATGGGGGAGGCTGTCGTCTGACCCCAATTTTACAATTTGCTTTTCTGTACTTCTAACTCTTAAGCAGTTTTTCTTTTACGCGCAACTGCTGCAAGACCGAGTAAACCCGATCCAAAAAGGAGCATAGTTGTAGGCTCGGGAATAGGCTCTACGGATTCTACCATCAGTACCATATCTGCAAAGTCTTGGTCTCCGCCATTGTACAAATCTTCCCAGGCGAGAATGAATTCGTTATCGGTCCAGGTCCCTGGCTGGTACAAACCAATTTGGACTGTATCCGTATCAGTGCCTTGATATGCATACATATGATCAAAAGCGTCATCATTTAAGGATGTGTCACTATAATATGTGTAGCCAGCACCGCTTGTGAGATAATAACCAAAAGTACCACTGGAAAGGTCAATGGCAGAATCAGTGCCATTGAGAAGAACACTGCCGTCGAGAAGGATAGAAAGGGTTATTATTGAACCCGTTGAGGCCGATCCACCAAACAGTTCTACATTGTTGTTAGTGTCATTCGCATCATAAATACCAAATGAATTGGTATTGGCATATCCAGCTAACTCAATAATCATAGTGGCCACACTGCCGCCAGAAGCTGTAACATTCCAGTAGGAGTCGGTGTTATCACTCAGGTAATCAGTTGTTACGTCTGTACTGCTGTCCCCTACATTTGGGGCAACAGTTATGCCATCTAAAACGCCTTGTAAAGTACTGCCTGGAGTTGCTAATGCGCTACCAGAAAATAAGCCTATACCTGCTACTGCGATCAATGCACTTTTCAATAATTGCTTTTTCATTTGTCCCCTCCTGAAGGTCGCTTGAATGAAATTTTGTAATCAAATAGCTTGCAACTGTTTATGCATCATGTGTGCCATCTTGGCAAAAAGAGGGCGTTTGGTTTGTTGTTAAAAAATAATTTTATGAGTATTATTGAGATGTTGCGAGAATGTGTGAGGCGTTGCTATAGATACTCAGCTGTGATGAGGCCTAAAAAAGGATGAGCTATTTCGGAAAAAATCGGATTTTTTAAACAAAAAAATGTAACCTTCTTTCAGGAGTATGAAATAACAAAAATTACCCCAATATTTCAACCCCACAGCCAAACAATCCAGTGTTTCCAAGCCCTCGGGACCAAACCACCCGTCCCTGTCCCTTGCCTAATCCAAACTCATTTTCCTCTTCTACGGAAAAAAGAACCACAGTGTCGGGTGTTATGCGACGCCTGCTTGTAAAACAGAGCCCTTGTCGACTAATATCAAGAGTATAGCTTTCTTCCTGTCGCTTAATGGCAGGGTGCTCCTGGCCGCCGATTACGGAAAAACGAAAAATACTATGTTGGGGTACCCGAATTGAGCGTCGCCGGTTGGTTACAGGCGTGTCTAAGGGGGGGGGCTCAGGCTGAGGTGCGAGGCGTTGAAAGTGATCGCAGGAACTGAAGTGGGGGCTGGTGCAATACGCTATCAGATGGGCTTTTGTAGGCAAAAAAAGGCCTTCTTTCACCAGGGTACAGGATTTTTCCTTACCAGACCAATAGGGGCACTCACAGGTGGAGGCCTGTGAGTTTCGCGAACATTGTCGTCCTATCTTACTGGAAGGAATAGTGTTTTGCATAAAAATTAACACTGCAATTATTGATCCTCTGGACAGAGGTTTATTGCGGAATTTTGCTGTTGCATGGGCCTAGGCAACTTTGTTTGCCGCAATCGCGTGCAATTTTTTCTGGGTTCGAGTATTGCTCCTTCCAAAAAAACGGAGCACAGTGGAGAAAAATATGACCCCAAATATCCTTCTTGTCGGTTTCATGGGCGTTGGCAAAGGCCGAACCGCCCGTGCCTTGGCCGCTGAAACCGGCCTGTTCGCCGTTGATACCGACGATCTGATCGAATCCTACGTCAAACAGAAGATTCGCACCATCTTCGCCCAGCAAGGAGAACCGGCTTTCCGGAAAATTGAACAAAAAACCGGATTTTGGCTGGAGAAGCAGGTGCAGGGAACCATCATTTCTACGGGTGGTGGCTTTTTCATGGTGGAAAATCTGAACCGGATTGGCAAGGTGGTCTATCTCCATTCCAGCTTGGATGGCATTATCGCCACCATAATGCGGCATCCCAATGCGGAGAAAAAGATTAAGAAACGCCCTCTGCTCCAGGATATGGACAAGGCGCAAGCGCTTTACGAGACACGCTTGCCGCTGTACCGGAATAAGGCAGATTTTGAAGTGAATGTGGAAGGGCGGAAAACCTCGGAAATTGTCGCCGAAATTGCCTCGTTGCTCACCAAAGATGGCGTAATTCAAAGGTAAAAACAAAACGTGAACGGGATTTCTTCCTTGCGTTTCCTCTAGTCTTCCGGCAGATTGTGAAGTCCACCTTCTAAATGCAATGTTCTTTCCAGCAAAACTCAGCTGGAAACCGTTTTGTTTACAACCTGAGAATCCCTCATGAGTGAGTATACCCGCTATGTCAAAGGCCAGGACCCGGACCGGGATGCCTGGCTGACCAACTTTTTTACGGAAAACCACCTGGCCTATGAGGCCTACCCCGATATCGTCGCCTCTCCGGAGCAGCTCAAGTTTATTGTCCATCTGGAAGATGAGCATGTCTACTATCCCTGCTCCGATAAGCTCTTCCAGGCCATTATTGATAAGCGTGCGGATACGGTCTTGATCTCGGCCTATGTGGGCATTTGGACCCGGCTGGAAAAACTGGTTAAGGAGGTCGTGACCGACCCGTATAAGCAGAGTTATTTGCTCAGTCTGCTCACAATTAAGTATAGCCACGAAACCACGCATAAGGTTCAACTGCCAGGGCGAATAGAAAAGCGCCTTTTAGGGATATTTACGACAATCTCCGAGATCGACCGGCCTCTGGCCGTAGAACGTGAGCGGGAAAATAAGCGGGTCGCTGAATTCCTCCAATCCGAGAATTTTGAAAAAACGTTCAATTCTCCGGAAGGGCTGGAGATCGGTGCCGAGACGACCCTTACGGATATCGACCTGCAGTTGCATCTGCTCCGCCTCAAACGTTTACTGCTGCTTTCAGCTATGCGCCCTATCTGGCGTCAGGAAGAGCCTCCCGGTATTGACACCATCTGTGAGGTCATAAACAAACCCCTTGTAACACCTGAGTGGCAGTGGCTCTGTACCTGGTTGCGGGAAGTGGTCTCCGGAGAGCGGCGCCCATGCATCCTCTGGGTAGGTGGACGCTCCGGTGAGATTGTCTTTGATATGGCTATCCTGCGAATTCTCATGAAGATGGGGATCAAGGTTATCCTGGCAGTCAAACAAAACTTTTATTACCACCGGGTTTCTTTTGTCGATCTTCTTGAAGATCCCACCCTGGATAGTCTGCTTGAGGATGCCGACCTGATCGGTGATCCCAAAATTTCCAAGAACGAACTTTTGCGTCGTTTGGACAGCGATAATCGTTTGCTCGTTATCTCCGATGGGACCCGTGAGCCCTTTAACCCGCTCTTGACCTCAGTGACCTATGCCCGCGCCTTCAAAGAGGCGGATCTTGTGGTGTATCGTAATCCTGGGGGTCGCGAAAATATTACCAATCATTTTGAATTCACCCGCGATATTCTTTCCATCGTTCCCGGTGATGACGGTGAGATCGACATGCTTTTCAAGCCCCATCATCCGCGGGCTATTCGCTTCTCCCGTGCGCAGCTGCGGCGGATGGCCGATGATCTGATCAGCATGGTGGTTCGTGAGAAGGCTCAGGGCAAAACCATCATGTTTTATTCGGCTATTGTCGGATCGATTCCCGGACAGTTGATCACCGCCAAGGAGATCCTCAATGTTTTTGTCGAGCATCTCCGGGCCTCGCTGGGGGATGTGGTCATTATTAATCCGGGGGAGCATTTTGTCGAGGGTATGGATGCGGATGATATCATGTATATGTGGGAAATATTCCAGCGTTCGGGCCACATTGATATCTGGCGTTTTCAAAGCGTGGATGATATTGTCAAATCCTTTGAGTTGCTCGGCAAAAAGGTCCCACCGGAGTGGACCGGCAAGGATGCCACCTATTCCACAGGCTGCACCAAAGAGATGGAAATCGCCATGCAGATGCAGAAGCTCTATCCTGAAATGCAGCTCATGGGGCCGCCCTATGAGAAGTTCCAGCGCCGGAAGGAATACGGAGTCGGGAAATTGTATGACCGTACCTTGGCTGGCAGCGAATAAATTTTTTTATTTTTGACTTCAGCGCGGATTGGCTGAATGATCAGACTAAACTCTTTAACTGATACGTATTCCCCGTAGGGTGGGCAGAGGTCGTTTTCTGCCCACCGTCAGCGTTCCATGAGATTTTACCTGAAGCCGTGAGCAGTCATCAGTGCGTTAGTTTTGTTGGTTGTGGCCTGCCGATTAAAGTAAACTTTATCGGCAGGTTGCAGGCGACGAAGGTGGCGTGCTGATGGATGCTCACGGTGGGCACAAACGACGTGCCCACCCTACACCGAGTAGATGTTGGTTTCTTGCCTTAAGGGAATCTTGAATAATTGCTTTTTCTTCCAATCTCGGCGTTATGCTCAAAATTTTATCCTCGGAATATCAAGTATATGCCTGCGGTAAAATTTTGAGCATGCCTTGACCTTGATTGAAAAATCTAATAATTCAAGACACCCTTAAGCATTGGGCTCGAATAGGGCTTTTTTTCTGTGGATGCATTTTTGTCTCTGTTGCGCTGGGGGGAATCGAAGACACTCTCTTGCGGTTGATCAACTCTTGACTCCAGCCGCTTTTCTGCAGGAATACTCCATGGCTCCCAAAGAACCTTTAAGTTTTCTCGAAACCACCTTTCGTTCAATTTATCCTCAGGATTTTGATTTTCGCCAGCAGGCGGAAAATCGCCTCAAGCAACTCACCATGCCGCTCTGGGCCATGGGAGACTTGATGGATCTGGCCGTGGATCTGGCCGGTATGACCGGTTCTCTACAGCCGCCGGTCAGCCGCAAAAAGGTCGTGGTTATGGTGGGGGATCATGGGGTGGCCGCCGAAGGCGTCTCCCAGTACCCTGCCGAAGTCACCACGCAGATGGTGCACAATATAGCCCGCGGTGGCGCGGCCATAAGCGTGCTTGCAGATAAAGCCGGGGCAGATGTACTGGTGGTCGATATCGGGGGACGTGACGATTTTACGGAGCTGGCCGAGGCTGGGAAAATTTTATCGAAGAAAATTGGCCGGGGGACCGCCAATATGTCCTATGGACCGGCTATGACCAGGACGCATGCGGTTATGGCGGTGGAGGCCGGTATTGAGGTGGCCCAGTCCCTGGCAGATGAGGTGGATATCTTTGCAACCGGCGAGATGGGCATCGGCAACACTACACCCAGCACTGCCATTGCCGCTGTCTTTACAGGGAAAAAAGTGTCAGATCTCACCGGGCGGGGAACAGGGCTTGATGATGCCGGACTCAAACACAAAATTGCTGTGATTGAAAAGGCTTTGGCCAGGAATACCCCGAATGCCAAGGAAGGGCTTGATGTTTTGGCCAAAGTGGGGGGATTTGAAATCGGTGGTATTGCCGGGCTCATTCTTGGTGCAGCGTCCAGGCGTAAGCCCGTTGTGGTGGATGGCTTTATTTCCGCGGCTGGCGCCATGATTGCCTGCAGCCTGGAACCCTTTGTGCGTGATTATATAATCTGTGCCCATCGCAGTGCGGAGCCAGGGCATCTGGCCTTGTTGGAGAAATTGCAGCAGCGGCCGCTTTTGGATCTCAACCTGCGGTTGGGGGAGGGGACTGGGGCGGCCTTGGCCATGCCCTTGGTCGATGGAGCAGCGGCTCTGCTGACAGATATGGCGACCTTTGCTGAGGCGGGTGTTGCGCAGGCGTAAAGGTTTTTTGGGGATTTTACGATAAGACAGGTAGGGTCTCCTCGCCGGATGGCGAAAAGAAAGGGCAGCCGCCCGGCTCAGCGCCGATGGCACTTTCGTCCCCGGATGTATTCTGTTGGTATTGGGGAGAACTCGGCGGGATCGATTTTTTTCCAAAGAGTTAGCCAACCGAACACGTTAGTGTCTTGGGAGGTGGTGGATGAAGGGCCTGAAGTACAAAAAATTATACCGAGCTCTCGTCGGATTATTGACACTTCTTAATGTTCGTGCTAATTTCTGAAATAAGTCTGCAAGTTTTATCAATCGTTAAAAAAAATTGACCTTGGTGATCTCGTGAAAACCTCCATGGCGGTTTCGATACTGGCTGACATGCGGAAAAATTCGTTGGTACAGGTGAAGGAGGGGGGAAGACGTACCTCTTCAACGCAGAAGTTCGTTGTTTTTTGTTGCTGCATTGTTGTGATGGGAGGTCTTGTGTTTACCGCAAACCTGCCAGCCTGTGCAGAAGAGGTTCAACCTGCCACCCACAAGGAGGTTCAGGTGCCTGTCTATGAAATCCCCGATCACCTCACCGAGAAAGAACGAAAATGGTTTATTACGTTTCAGGAGGGCAATTTTCTTTCCCAGGGGTGGCAGGCCATCTCTGCAGAGATTATGGCCAAAACTCCACCGGCACAACAACCAGAGCAGAAAATTGCTCTGGCCAAACTGGGCAATAAAATTGGTACCGAATGGTGTCGGCCCAATGCTGTGAGGCGGGTAAACTCCTCCATGCTCAAGGAGTGGGGGGATATCCTCCGCAAAACTGCAAAGAAAAAGCCGCAGCAACTGACAGCGGCCATTGCCTACATCAACCAGGAAGTGGATGCCGTTCTGGACTGATTCCGTATCCCTTCTTAAGGGAATCCCTGAATACGTTTTCTGTAATTCCCCGCTGACACGGGTTCACGATTCCCTCACGTTTCATCAATCTCTTCCACCTGACAGATTAGCCGCCCCTCACCGAGCATTGCCTCAACCTTTGCCCCTTTTTTCAATTCGCTGGCTCGTCTGATCAGGCGCGGCCGCTTTGTTGTTGTGCGAATAATTGCATACCCTCTCCCCAAAGTTGCCAACGGGCTGACCGCGTGAAGAATCCCTGCCGCTCGACCAAGCCGATCTTCCTCCTCCTGCAGGGTTTGCCGCATGGACTGCTGTAAACGTCCGCTTAGTGCTTCGAGTCGTTGTTCAGCAATCTCCAATCGATGTGCAGGGCTCTGTCGGGTGAGTTTAAGCATTGCCGACTCTACTCGCTGCTGTTGCTGAGTAAGCCGCTGCTTCAGTCCGCTCTGCAGGCGTGCTGAAAGATGGTCAAGTCTGAGACTGAGCTGATCCAATGGTCGTTCCATGCTGCCCAGACGTTGTTTGAACAATGTAATCCGTTGTTCCATGGAACGTACCTGTTGCGATAAACTGCGGGCCAGACGTGCCTGCAGATTGCTCAGTTGGTTTTGCAGGGTCTGCATATCTGGCGTGAGCAATTCGGCTGCACCGCTTGGGGTCGGGGCACGCAGGTCAGCTGCAAAGTCGGCAATGGTAAAATCGATCTCATGGCCAACACCGCTGACGACAGGAATGTTTGAAGCCCGAATGGATCGGGCGAGTCCTTCATCGTTAAAACACCAGAGATCCTCTATGGAGCCGCCGCCACGGCAGAGCACGATGACATCCGGGCGTACCTGCATGTTCATTTCGCTTAAGGCCTGAATAATCTCGGACGCAGCCGTCGTCCCTTGCACGGCAACAGGATAAACCGAAATGCGCAATTGGGGCCAGCGCCTGGTGGCAATCCGTATAAAATCATGAACAGCAGCCCCTTGAGGCGAAGTGATGAGACCGATATGTTCGGGAAACCGGGGCAAGGGCCGTTTTGTATGCTCGTCAAAGAGTCCCTCAAGGGCCAGTTTTCTCTTCAGTTGTTCATAGGCTTGCTGGAGGGCCCCTGCACCCTGAAATTCCACCGTATCGACGATAAGCTGGTAATCCCCCCTTGGCTCATAAACCGATATCCTGCCTCGGCATACAACTTGGTCACCTTCCTTTACCGGACGGCTCAGGTAGCGCTGTTGCGTTTTAAACAGGACAGCTTTGATTTGAGCACCCGAATCTTTTAAGGTGAAATAGTTATGCCCAGAGTAGGGGCGATGCAGGTTGGAGATTTCTCCGGCGACACGAATAAAGGGAAATTTGGATTCAAGCAGGCTACGAAGCGCACTGTTGAGCTGGGAGACGGTAAAGATTTTTCGGTCGTCCATACAACACAAATCCTGGGGGAAGGGGTATTTTCATGTAGAAAAACTCAGGCCGGAAGGTACAAGTTTTTCTTTTGTTGTTTTGATTGTCTAATGCTTTTTTTTTTCGCTTGGTTATAATTGACATCCTTGTCAAAAGCGCAAAACCTCTATCTCAGGCGACGAAATGCACTGCTTTTGCGAGGCCTGAGAAGGGCGCAGAACGTTGAACGACGTCATCAAACATGCCATCTTATTTTTTTTGCCGTATAGGGGAACCCTCTTTTTCTACAGTCTGCTCAAAGAGGCTGCAATGAGAATTTGTGCCAGATGAACGTGATTGCTCAGCGTGAGCTTGGCCGTATCACCATCCCCCTACAGGTAATTTTATCATGTGCCACGGAGAGTCACCCTATGACAGAGCCCGCATCCCTTGACCCCAACAATCCCAAGTTACAACCGCTGGGCCCACCTGAGGGGCTGTTGGAACATCTCAACCTGCCCCCCAAGGCAATAAAATTCCTGCGGCGTTACCAGCGCCAGCTTTGGATCTGTATAATTACCGTGATTGTCGTTTCTCTTGCAGTGGCGGGTTTCAACGCCTACCGGGAGCGTCAGGCACAGCAGGCTGCCTCGGCACTGGATGCGGCCATTCTTGCGGCCACTGACAATAAAGCCAAACTCAAGCAGGTGATTGCAGATTTTGGTTCGACAGAATCTGCGCTGTGGGCACGGGTTGAGCTGGCCTCCCTGGCAGAGGAAGAAGGGGAAGCAACCCTGGCCATCAAGGAACTCGAGTCTATTAAGTCAGAGTTGGGGGCTGGTTCATCGCTTAGGCCCCTGCTGCTCAGTAAACTGGCCGTGCTTTATGAAAACGACAAACAGCTTGAGAAGGCCCTGAAGCTCTATACCGAACTCTCCGAATGGGAAACCTTTGCCTCTGAAGCGTATAGGAGCCTTGGGCGGGTTAATGAACAGTTGGGCAACAAGGAACAGGCCATTGCCATGTATAACAAATACCTTCAATCAGAGAGTGGGCAGCAACGTTCAGGTCAGGCAAACCCTGTACGGGGGATGGTCCAGTCCAGACTGAACCAATTGCAGAACTAATGGAAATTGTACAAAATCCTGCAGATATGTATGCCTGGTCCAAGAACCAGGCCAGAGCTGGGAAAACCGTCGGCCTGGTGCCGACCATGGGCTTTTTTCATGAGGGGCATCTCAGCCTCATGCGCAAGGCGGCTGAGCTTTGCGACCTAGTGGTGGTAAGCCTTTTTGTCAATCCGACCCAATTCGGTCCGAATGAGGATCTGGAAAAATATCCCCGTGATTTTGAGCGTGACCTGGCCCTGGTGCGCCAGGAAAAGGTGGCTGCTGTGTTCGCGCCCAGGCCTGACACCATGTATTTGCCCGGGTACCAGACCGAGGTCTCGGTCAAGGAACTTGCCACCCATCTCTGTGGAAAAAGCCGTCCGGTCCATTTTGCCGGAGTAGCCACGGTGGTGACCAAACTTTTTAACGTGGTTCAACCCGATGTGGCGGTGTTTGGTGAAAAGGATTTTCAACAGCTGGCTGTGATTCGCCGCATGGTCAAGGATCTGAATATTCCGGTCCGGATCATCGGGCACCCCATTGTACGTGAAGCAGACGGTTTGGCCATGAGTTCCCGCAATGCCTATCTCGATCCGGCCAATCGCAGGGCCGCACTCAGTTTGTCAACGGGGCTTGCCAAGGTGCGTGAGCTGGCAGCTGAGGGCGAGCGCTCGGTTGCGGCGCTTGCCAAAATGCTGGAAAAATATATCCACTCCTTTCAGGGGACGGCCATTGATTACGCCAGCTTTGTACATGCGGATACGCTTGAACTCATGGATATCGTGGATGAAAAGACTGTGCTCGCCCTGGCTGTCCATATTGATGGCAAGGTGCGATTGATTGACAACGGGTATGTGTTGCCGTAAGGCCCCTCCTGAGAGCACAAATTAATAAAAAACTATGAGGTGCATTCGTGCCAGGATTTGAAATATTCGGTGCTGAAGAAAAAGCACAGGTAATGGAAGTGTTGGACAGCGGTGTGCTGTTTCGTTACGAGTTTGCTGCCCAGCGTGGTGATGTCTGGAAGGTGCTTGAGTTTGAAAAGGCCTTTGCAGCCTATACAGGAGCGACCCATGCCCAGGCAGTGACCTCGGGCAGTGCCGCGCTCAAGGTTGCCCTTATCGCACTTGGTGTGGGAGCAGGTGATGAGGTTATCACCCAGGGATTTACCTTTGTTGCCACCTGGGAGGCCATCCTTGACTGTGGGGCGATTCCGGTCTTTACCGAGGTCGACATGACCCTGAATATGGATCCCGTTGATCTGGAGAAGAAGATCACCTCTAAAACCAAGGCGATCATACCTGTGCATATGATGGGGGCTCCGGCACGGATTGAGGAGATCAAGGCTCTTGCCGATCGCCACAATATTCCGGTACTGGAGGATACGGCCCAGGCTGCTGGGTGTCGGCTCAAGGGAAAACATCTGGGCAGCTTTGGGGCTGTGGGAACCTTCTCCTTTGATTCGGTAAAAACCATGACCACCGGTGAAGGCGGCATGTGTATCACCAGTGATGCGGCCCTGTGGCAGCGGATGTCGGAGTACCAGGATCATGGACACGACCATGTGCCCAATCCCGGAGGTCGGGGTGGGGAAGGGCGCCCCTTTATCGGTTTTAACTATCGTATGATGGAGATCCAGGGGGCTATTGGCCTGGCACAGTTGGCCAAACTCGATGGCATGGTCGAAGCGCAGCAGAAAAATAAGCAGTTCTTCCAAGAGGCCGCCTCCGTCCTGCCTGGGGTGGAGTACCGGGAGATCCTGGATCCTCAGGGGGATTCAGCGACTTTTTTCTCCTTCCTCTTACCGGATAAAGAGCGCACCCAGGCCGTAAACGCGGTCCTGCGTGAGGCCGGTGTGGGAGCAGTGAGCTGGAGCGAGAACGGCTGGCATTACTATCCCAACTGGGAGCACCTGTTGGAGGGGAAAACCCCCTGCGCCAATGGCTGGCCGTTCAATGCCCACGGCAAGCGGCGGGTTATCTACGATCCGCAGGCATTGCCGGCTTCAGCTGCTCTGCTTGGGCGTACCCTGACCTATCAGGTGCCGATCAAGCTGGCCGATGAGCAGAAAGTGAAGATCGCGGAAGCGTTGAAGAAGGCGGTATAAACAGATAATTTTTGCCAGCGGAAAATATGCTTAAATACATACCCCCTGATCAAATGGATCAGGGGGTGTTTTTTTTAGATGTTTGTAAAAGAATATGTTGGGGTTCCTTTGTCACCGCCAACCTACGATCCCCTGAGTATGGTAAGATAGCGGTGACGAAAGAACCCCAACATGGCGTGCTAACTTGCTGAGTTTGCGTGTTGTAATAAAAAGTATTTTTGAAATTCTACCTGAATCCGTAAGTATTCATCGGTGCATCAGTTTCGTTGTTTGCGACATGCTGATTAAAGTATGCTTTATCAGCATGTCGCAAACAACGAAGGTGGCGTGCCGATGGATGCCGATGGACGCTCATACAAGGTACACATCAAACCGCACAGCCTTCCCTTTGAGGCTGTAAGAAGGCTTCTCGTCGCATAGATACGGTCCTTTGAGCGGCCGTTTGACCACCACCTTTTTGGCTTGTGTTGCCAGGGCTGTTGTTAAAAGTTCCTCTGGAGAAACGGTGTGGGCATCCAGGTGCTGCAGCAAGCGCAGGTTCTGTTTGACCTTCGCGCTCTTGCTGCGCTCGGGGAACATCGGGTCCAGGTAGATGACATGTGGTTTTCTTGTCAGTGAGGCAAGTCGCTCCACGCTATTGCCCCGGTGGAGCTGAATGCGGCCGACCACCTCCGCAAGCTGTTCCACCTCGGCCGCCCGTGCCAGTCCATCGGCAAGTAATGCCGCAACCACAGGGTTCATCTCAATCATCTCAACCTGAAATCCATGGGTGGCCAGTAAAAAACCATCTTGGCCAAGGCCAGCGGTTGCATCGATCAGCAGCGGCTGCTCTACTCGGCGAATGCGTGCGGCCTTGACCAGGAGTTCGCTGCCGACCTGGCGGCTGCGTCGAGTGGCTCTGGCTGTATTAAAATCCACCCAGAGGCTTCCCTTCAGTTCATGATCCCCTATAAGGCGAAACAAAAGCCGATTACTCTCCAGAACCAACACCTGGCCCCTGGCAGGCAGTGTATCAACCAGGACAGTGCCTATTTCGCGAGCCAGTGGTTCTGCACGTGCGCAGGATATTTCCGGTGCAGCCCAAAGCGGTGGGAGTGGGGAAGGATTGATCATGGATCGTTGTTGTAACCTGATGGATTTTTTGCTGATTGCCTTTTAATTGACCGCACTGTATCATGGGGAAGATAAACCTTGCAAACCATAGTTGCCCCCTTGGCGGGCATTGCCGATCAGGATTGTTGATGAGTACTTCCACACCTAAAGTTATTGCGATTATCCCTGCCCGCTACAAGTCAAATCGTTTTGAGGGCAAACCTCTGGCCCTGATTCAGGGCAAGCCGATGATCCAGCGCGTGGTTGAACGTGCACAAAAGGTTGACTTACTCTCCCAGGTGGTTGTTGCCACCGATGACGAGCGTATCGCCCAGGTTGTTGAGAGCTTTGGTGGCTCCTGGGTCATGACCCGGACGGATCATGCCACAGGAACCGATAGACTTGCCGAGGCCGCAGGTTTGCTGGAAATTTCAGATGAGGATGTCATTGTCAATATCCAGGGCGATCAGCCGCTTTTCCCGGCGGAGATTGTCGGTCAGGTGGCAACGCCCCTGATAGAAGACAGTACGCTCCCCATGTCGACCCTGATTTATAAAATCGTGCGGCCGGAAGAAATTCCCGATCCTAACCATGTGAAGACGGTTTTTGACTGCAACTCCAATGCGTTGTACTTCTCCCGATCTCCCATTCCCTTTCAGCGTGATCCAGAGGAGAGCGAGCCGCCGACCTATTACAAACACCTGGGATTTTATGCCTACCGCAAGTCCTTCCTGATGCGTTTTGTCGAGTTGCCTGAGGGGCAGTGGGAACGGTTTGAAAAGCTTGAACAGCTCCGCGCCCTTGAGTTTGGCTATACAATTCGGGTTGTCCTGACAGATCATGATTCGGCGGAAGTCGATACCCCAAAAGATCTATTACGCGTGGAAGCGCTGCTTGCAGCGGAGCAACAGTAAAAGACATCCTTTCTAGACCATGGCCGGAATACAGCAACTGAAATCACAGCTCGAGTTTCTTACCGCGCAGGGATTTTCTGTTCTTGATGTCCTGCCAGAAGGCAGTCTGACGGAGAAGGTCATCTCCATTGTGCTGGGAAACGCCCCTGATTTTTCGCCAGCCATTTCCTCTTTATTTGCGAATCTGAAGCGCCAGGTTGATGAGCTAGACTCCGCCACTATCCGAGTGGTGGTCTTTGGTGGCGGAACCGGTCTCTCCAACATTGTGGGGGGGGACTCCAAACGGCTTGGTTGGGCTCGCAACCCCTTTGCAGGACTCAAAGAAATTTTTCCTCAACTGGCCTCGGTCGTCTGTGTGACCGATGATGGTGGTTCCACCGGTGAGCTGCAAAAAGATCTGCCGTTAGTTGCTCTGGGGGATCTGCGGCATGTACTTATCTCTTCAATCAGAAAGAAGAACCTCCGGCGGGCCTATAGCCTGGATAGCGCACGTGCCTGCCGTTGCACGGCCGCGCTCCATGCGTTGTTTAACTATCGTTTTATCTCTTCTCCCGAGTCAGTCGAGCAATTACTGATAGATACCAACGCCGAGCTCAAGGATCTCCCCCCAAAGCTGCTTGAGTATATACACGCTTTGGTTGAGCGCATCTTTCACGATCCCCGGTTGCAAGCCACCCTGAGCCGTCCCCAGTGTTTGGGGAATTTGCTGCTCGCCGCTGCCATTTACAGGCAACTCGATATCTGCCTCTCCGCAGACGAACTCCTCGCCTCGCATCAGGTGGTGCGCACCGCCACCATTCGTGGTCTTGCGGATATATCCATGGCCATAGGCGTTCCGAAGAATTCCGTGCTGCCCTGCACCACAACGCTATCCCGCCTGCAGATGCTCTACAGCAACGGCGTTTTAGTGACCAGCGAGGATAAATCCAGCAAAGCCAGACGCGGCTATCCTGTGGACAGGGTGGTGGTCGATTTTTCGCGGCCTCCTTTCCTGCAGCCGGAGGTGGTGCAGCAGGTTGAGCAGGCTGATATTATTCTGTTTGCCCCTGGAAGTCTTTATACCTCAATCATTCCCATTCTCCAGGTGCCGGGGCTTGCTGATGCGGTTCGCAAAAATACTCAGGCCTTGAAGGTCTTGGTGGCCAATATCTGGGTCCAAAAGGGGGAGACCGATGTGGCGCGGGATGCCCCCGATCGAAAGTTTTACGTCTCGGACCTGATTCGTGCCTATCAGCATAACATCCCCGGAGGCGTGGAAGCGCTTTTTTCCCAGGTCATTACCCTGGATTTGACTGATATTCCCGGCTCCGTGTTGCAACGTTACGCTCTGGAGGACAAAGAACCGATATATATCGACCGCAATCGAATTCGTTCTCTGGGGTTTCGTTCGGTTGAGGCCCGTGTTTTCAACGAAGAGCAGTTGCGCCAAGGCAAAACCATTCAGCATGATCCTGATGCCCTTGCCAAAACAGTGAAGACTCTTTGGGCACTGCATGCAAGTGGTGGACTGACGCCCCTCAAGTCCAAGGCCCCGCTTCCTTCCGTCAATTTTTCAGCAGGGAAGAAGTATCCCCTGCAGCTCCCCCCTTGCCAGCGTTACGAAAAAATTCGCCGTCAGCTTGCCGGCCTCAATATGGAACAGCTTCAGGTCGGATCGATCAGCACCCAGAAGATGAGTGAGATCCAGCGCAAGTGGCTTCTTGAACGCATGGTGGAGATCATCTGGTTGCATCCGGATATCCCCTTGGAGCATCTCCACTATATTCGTGGCGTGTGCCTGGTTGAGCCAGAAGCATGGAAACGGTGTCAGGTATGGGATACGATCTATTCGTTTTACGATCCCCAAGACCAGCGGATCAAAATTCGTCGGGATCAAACCGATAATATTAATCGTTTTGAGATGGTCTTTCTGGTGGCACTGGGGCAGTCCCTTTTAGGGAATTATGCGCTCAGCAAGCGTATGGACGAGGCCGTGTGCGACTCGATCCCCGTTGGCCGTGTCTATCGTCTGCGTTTGCGCGAGCAGGAGGAACTCTTCAGTTTTCTTACCCCGGAAGACCTGGCTACCTACCTGGAGCTTGCTCGCATGCATCGACAAGCGGAGCAGGAACGTCTGTATACCCGAGTGATTAACCCGGGTGAGGGGTTTACCCCACCAGGCCTTTTTTTTGGCCTTTTTTATGCCTGGTATCTGGACAACCGGTTTGCAGCCAACATAGAATACAAAATGTCAATAATGCGTAATACTATTTCCGACCTGATTCCCGAACAGATACGGATAGTTGATCGACGCCGGAAAACGATCGACTTTTTCCGTGAACGTATTTTCAGGCAAACCTTCCCCGTTCTTTCCGGAAAGATACAGTAATCAACCCGTGCTCACCTTACTCTGTCTCCTACTCGCTGTTTACGCCCTCTTCACATTTCTTTTTTATTTTATCCACCTTCGGCCGCGGTTGGGAGAGGTGGATCCCCTGTCTTTGCCGGACAATGATGGTACTGGCCCGCAAAAAAGCCTGAAAGATGGCGAAACGATACATCCTGGCTTGCAACATGCGCTTGCGCAGTGGCAGTTTACCTTTGAAGCCATCATCGATCCTGTGCTGATTTTAGATAACGAACTTCGGGTTGTCAGCGCCAACGAACCAGCCGTGGACCTGCTTTCTGTCAATGGGGAGCCCATTGAGGGGAAGTTCTGCCATCAGTTGTTTGCCGGTTCGGAAACGATTTGCCCCTTCTGCCCGGTGCAGACTGTACGGCAGGAGGGAAAGGCACAGCGGCGAGAACAAAATTTCAGGTACCTGGGCCGAATTTTTTCCTTGAGCTGTTCACCCCTGTTTCACCAGGGGACGATCGTTGGCTTTGTCTATTTTGCTAAAGATATCAGTGTACAGCGTAACCTGGAAAAGCAGCTTGTTCATGCCCACAAGCTGGAATCCATCGCCACTCTGGCCGGTGGTATAGCTCACGATTTTAATAATATTCTAGGGGCGATACTTGGTAATGCCGATCTTTTGCTCTACCGGCTGCCCAAAAAAGAACAGTCTGTTCAGGAGAAGACTACTGCCCCCATTACCTACGAGGAGATTGGAGAGCACATTCAGGCTATTCGTCGGGCTGGAAACCGGGCTAAAGAACTGGTCACACAGATTCTTGCCTTTAGTCGCCAGTCGGTCAATGAGCGCCATAACCTTCTGATTGCGCCGGTGCTCAAAGAGTCCTGTCGTCTTCTTCGGGCCTCACTGCCTGCAACCATTGAAATGCGGCTCTCGGTGGCGGATAAGGTCGGAATGATTTACGCAGATGGTGGGCAGATTCAGCAGGTCATCATGCATTTATGTGCCAATGCAGCCCAGGCTCTGGAGAATCAATCAGGGTTCATTGATATCTCTCTGCGTGAAACCGAAACCGGAAAGGCTGAGCAACTGCGTTATCATAACCTGGCACCGGGACGCTATGTGGTGCTGACCGTCAAGGATAACGGCCGGGGGATGTCGCCGGAGATGTTGGAGCGTATCTTTGATCCTTTTTTTACCACTCGGGAAGTGGGGGATGGCTCGGGAATGGGGCTTTCAGTGCTGCATGGGATCATCGTCTCCCATGATGGTATCATCGACGTCAACTCCGAGGTCGGTAAGGGCTCGGCCTTTACAGTGTTTTTTCCCCGCGTTGAGGAGGAGAAAAAGGACCAGTCGGAGGGCTCAAATTCCATGCCCCGAGGCACGGAAACTATTTTGTTTGTTGACGATGAGGAAGATATTGTTACCATGCGCACACGGATGCTTTCTTATCTGGGCTACCGTGTTTTACCAGCGACCAGTCCGGAACAGGCGCTTGCCTATTTTACCGGCGGCCAGGAACAGATCGATCTGGTCATCACTGACCATACCATGCCTCGTATGACCGGGCTTGCGCTGGCACGGGAGGTTATGCGCCACCATCCCAATGTTCCCATAATTTTATGCTCTGGTTACAGTGAAGCGGTTACCCTGGAAGAGGCACTTGATGCCGGGGTCAGCCGTTTTTTGGCAAAACCTGTGGATATGCGGCTGCTGGCCATTGCCATTCGTGAAATATTACCTAATCGCAACGGAGGAGAGATATGAAAATTCTGGTCATTGATGATGACGATCAGATGCGGGTTCTGCTGCGTCAGGTAATGGAATGGGCAGGGTATGAGGTGTTGGAGGCTGAAGACGGCCGCGAGGGCATGCACTTGCAGCGGCGTGATCCAGCCGATTTGGTTATCACCGATCTGATCATGCCCGAGCAGGAAGGTCTGGAAACCATCGGCCAGCTTCGCAAAGAGTTTCCCAAAACCAAAGTGATTGCGATCTCCGGTGGTGGGCGTATTGGTCCCGAAGCGTATTTGCCGGCAGCCCAGGAGCTTGGAGCTGACAAGGTCTTCAGTAAACCCTTTGATGTCCGTGAGCTTGCCAGCGCGGTCAAGGAGTTGCTTGATCATGACTGATACTCACGTACTGGTTGTTGATAATTCTCCGGTTATTCGTCGTCTTTTGAGTTACATCCTGGAAGGTGAAGGGTGCACGGTCGATCTGGCTGAAGACGGCCTGGAAGCCTTGGACTGCATTGCTCGGCAGAAACCCGATATCATTTTTACCGATCTGATCATGCCCAAGATTGACGGTGAAAAGTTAAGCTACATCATTCGCCATACGCCTGAGCTCAATGATATCTTTTTGGTGGTTCTCTCAGGTGTTGCCCTGGAAGATAACGATGCCACACTGCGTATTGGTGCGGATGTTTGCATTGCCAAGGGCACGGCAACGGCCATGAAGGAGCATATCAAGGTTTCCCTTAAACGCTTTCGAAACAATGAGCGGGGAGCCAGCAAAAGCATCGAAGGATTGGAAGGCCTCTACCCGCGCGAAGTAACCGCGGAGCTGCTGGTGAGTAAGAAACACAGGGACGTGGTCCTGGCCCGCATGACCGAGGGAGTGGTTGAGTTGAATCACCAGGGGCGTATTGTCATGGCCAATACCGCTGCACTTGGTATCTTTGCCCGGCCTGAGGCCCAGGTTCTGGGAAATTCACTGCCACAGCTTTTGGGGGAAAAGGCCGGAGAGCGGGTCGATGCCTGGATGGGGCGCGTACAGTCCATGGGCGAGTATGAACCTCTGGTTTTTCCTTATGATGAGCCCATTATGCTGGAGGAGCGACAGCTCATCTGCAATCTGGTGCCTGTGCCAGAGGATGGGGCCTTTTTCATTATTGGCATTCTCCAGGATGTGAGCCGCCGAAAAGCGCTGGAGCTTCGTCAGCAGCAGCTGGAAAAAGAGTTGCAGCGAATCCGTAAACTTGACGCCATGTCGATGATGGCAAGTGGCATAGCCCATGATTTCAATAACCTGCTGACGATCATCAGTGGGAATCTGGAGATGGCTCGTTATGTCAGCCGCGACGATGGGGTCAATGAGCTGTTGGCCGAGTCGGCAAAAGCCCTGACCCTTACCACCCAGCTTATCAGGCAATTCACCACCTTTTCCGACAACTACCTTCCACAAAAGTCCCAGGTACAGCTTCCTGGGCTGATCAATGAGGTCCTCAGTGTCCTTTTAAAGGAGACTGATATTCTCTACCAACTGGAGAGTAGCAAGGACGATCTGGCCATTACCCTGGATCCGGATCTTATCCGTCAGGTGTTCACGAACCTGGTGAACAATGCCATGGACGCCATGGGAGAAAAGGGCTCGATTCAGGTCAAGATCGACCAGGTCGATGGGGAAACAGAGGCCACCCGTACCGGTCACCCCATTCCCAAGGGGACGCTTGCCCGTATCTCTTTTCACGATTCCGGGCCGGGGATTGCTCCAACCATTGCGGATCAGGTCTTTGATCCTTACTTTTCCACCAAGCAGAAAGGTGCGCAGAAGGGAATGGGGCTCGGATTGACCATCGTCCACTCCATTGTCAAGAAGCACGGTGGCCTTGTCTGGATTAATTCGCCGGAGGAGGGGGGCTGTGAGGTGTTGCTTTACTTACCCATTCAGCAGCTATGTGTAGACTGCGAATTCATTGAAACCGCTGCTGGGCGAGGGCGCCGAGTGCTCGTCATGGATGATGAGGAGATGATGCGGCTGATCAACCGTAAGATGTTTGAGCACTACGGGTGTCTGGTCACCGTGGCCACCTCGGGCGATGAGGCGTTGAGTTTTTTTCAACAGCAGCAGCAGGTGAGGCAGCCCTTTGACCTCTGTCTCCTTGATCTCAAGGTCCACGGCGGCATGGGCGGGCTGGAAGCAGCCCAAAAGATTCGTGAACTCTCCCCTGAGGCAAACCTGATTGCCGTAAGCGGTGATTCGGGCTGTGAAGAGATGCTGCATTATGCTGACTATCAGTTTTCCGGAGCCCTGGCCAAACCCTTTTCCATTGATGCGGTTGAGGCGCTCGTTCGGCAGTTTTTTTAAGGAAGGTGTATGCCAACACTTGTTGTACATGAAACAACCCGTCTTTACTTGGCCCGACGGGAGACCGGTCCCCTAAGGCAGGGGGTTGTCCTCCGCCAGAGCTACCTGCACGATGGTGTCTTTCACTCGCGTGATATCCTTGATCTCGGTGGTGACCCCGGACAGGTCTTTATCTACGATGACGATGTTTCCTATCATCTGGACGAGGCCTTTCTGGAGATACTGCAAACCCTTGGAGTGACTGCCGACGATACCCAAATTGAGGATCTCTTCTACCCCTATCTGGACCCGTATATCAAGAACAGGCAACAACCGTTTCGCAGCCGGAGTAAACACCGAAACTGGCGGCCTGCTGATGGGCGGCTGCGTCAGCGTGCCATGGAGGAAACCCATCCTATCGACCAGCGCAGGATCCATTTTCTTCGCCTTGGTCGCTCCACGGCAGCGGGGGGCGATAGTGGCAAAGGCGCCGCTCTTTATACTACGCTTCTTGACAAATCCCGCGATGAGATCGAACAGATGTTCATGCAGCAGGAGATGATGCTCAAACCTCGGGAATACCAGAGTTATATCCTCACGACCTTTGATCTCTCCCGCTTTTTCAATGAGAGCTACGCTCGCACTATGCCCCATGCACTCAACCGTGACCAGCTCGATGGATATTTTGTGCAAGAAATTTGTCGACTTGCCGAGAGTAAGCAGTTTTGGCGTGGCTACCCTGCGTGCAGAGGCTTACAGCCCCCTTTAATCCGTTACCTGCTGATGTATTTTGATGGCGTGCCCGAGCAAACTCCCGACTGGGCACGTTTTGCAGGCTCAGGACGTTCTCGACGTTTTAACCGGTCAAATCTCAAGGCCAGCGATCGGGTCACCCGCAGTCAGGCATTCACTATTTTCGGGCTCTCGGCATCAGAACTCTCCACTATGCGCAAGCGTGATCTCACCAAGCTCTACCGCCAGAAGGCTATGGAGTTGCACCCTGATACCGGGGGCGATCCTGAACTGTTCATCCGTTTAACGGCAGCCTATGAAGAGTTGCTTCCTTCTCTGAAGTAGGGGGCATCGTTTGCAAGACGTCTCAGGTTCTACCTCGCCTACCACTATTCCGGTCTCTCTGCGAACCCTTTTAGGGCTCATTGGCCCGACCTTCCGGCGCCACTGGCTTCGCCTTCTGGGTGGTTTCATCGCCCTGGTGGTGGTGGATTTTCTTCAGTTGATCATCCCCCGGTTTGTCAAAACTGCGGTGGATAGCCTCACTGCCCAGACGGCCAGTCAGCCACAGCTGCTGCAACTCAGCACCATGATTCTGCTCTGCGCGCTTATGGTGGCGATCTTGCGTTTTTCCTGGCGCTATCTGATTATCGGTTTTTCCCGTATTCTTGAGCAAAAGCTGCGTGATCGCTTTTTTGAGCATCTCCTGCGCATGGATCAACCTTTTTTTGAGCGCTGGACTATCGGCGATCTCATGGCCCATAACAGTAACGACATGGCCACGGTGCAAATGGCCTGTGGCATGGGGCTGGTTGCCACGGTGGATGCCCTGGTTATGTCCACTGCCGCTCTGGGCTTTATGATGGCCATCTCAGTCAAGCTCACCCTGATTGCGCTCCTCCCCATGCCGGTACTGATTATCTGCACCCGTGTACTTTCCGGGCGGTTACATCACCGGTTCAATCTGGTCCAGGAACAGTTTTCCCTGCTCACCGAGTTTGCCCGGGCGACCCTTGTATCCGTCCGCTTGATCAAGGCCTATACCCTGGAACGGTTGCAGGAAAATCGGTTCAGTGAATTGGGCGAGAAATATGTGCGCCTGAACCTCAAGGTGGCCACCGTTCAAGGGCTGCTTTTTCCCGTTGCCACCCTGGTGGGGAACGTGGGGATGTTGCTCCTGCTCTACTTTGGGGGGATTCTGGTGATCAAGGGCGACATCACCATTGGCTCCTTTGTCGCCTTTGTCAGCTATCTCTATATGCTCATCTGGCCAATGATGGCGGTGGGCTGGGTTGCCAATATTTTCCAGCGCGGTGTCACCAGTCTGCGCCGTATCAACCGGGTATTGACCCAAGAGCCCATAGTCGTTCAGCCCCCCTTTCAACCGCTCCCGAAGAAAGAGCAGTATACCTATACCTGCCAAAAACTCAGCTTTCAGTACAGCGAGGCAACCCACCGAGCCCTTGACGGCATCGATCTTACCATAGGGCCAGGGCTTGTCGGCATGACCGGACGAACCGGCTCGGGCAAATCGACCCTGTGTAAGATCTTGCTGCGCATGTATCCTGTCAAAGATTCCATGCTTTTTTTTCAAGGCGTGGATGTCAATGATCTCTCCCAGGAAGATATTCGAAACAATATCGCCTACGTGGGCCAGGAACCGGTGGTTTTTGCCGATACCATTGCCGCCAATATCAGTTTTGGTCGTCCTGAAGCAACCATGGATGAGATCCAGGCGGCGGCAAAGGCTGCAGCCATCGATACCGATATTGCTCAGTTCAGCGGTGGATATAAGGCAGTGATTGGAGAGCGCGGTGTCAAACTCTCGGGGGGACAACGGCAACGACTGGCCCTGGCGCGAGCATTGCTCTGTGATCGGCCGCTGCTCATTATTGATGATGCCCTCTCAGCCATTGATGTGGAGACAGAACAGCAGGTGCTTCAGGGGATTCTCGCAAAAATGGAGGGCAAATCGGTGCTGTTGATTTCGCACCGGGTCAATGTGCTGCGCCATGCCGATCGCATTGTTTTACTTGATGCAGGTAAGATCGTCGATCAGGGACAGCACCAGGACCTGCTGGCGAATCCCTTTTATCGCATCATGGTGGAGAAACAGCGTAACGATGCATAATTTCGGCTATTCAGAAGAGGGGCAGGACGGCTCTCTTAGTGATATTCGCCTCTGGCGACGGGTGTGGCAGTACTGCCACTCCCATGTCTTTGCCTTGTTTGGGGCGGTTCTGCTTTCCCTGGTGGTCACCCTGGCGTCCCTTGGGCTGCCACGCTTGATGCAGATGGGGATTGATCAGTACATCGTCCATGCCGGGCTTGAGCAAGGGACACGCATCAGTGGCCTGGGGCGGGTTGCGTTCTGGTATGGACTCTGCGTGGGCCTGATCTTTCTCGCCACCTTTGTTCAGGTTGTCCTGCTGGAGTGGATTGGGCAGTCCATTATGCACCGCTTA
Organism: Desulfobulbus rhabdoformis; assembly: GCF_016919065.1. Taxonomy (GTDB): domain Bacteria; phylum Desulfobacterota; class Desulfobulbia; order Desulfobulbales; family Desulfobulbaceae; genus Desulfobulbus; species Desulfobulbus rhabdoformis. Next base: position 31,911 of record NZ_JAFFQA010000011.1, read on the forward strand.
CGGCAAAATCTGTTTACCCACCTTCTGACGCTGGATCTAGGCTTCTTTCACAGTCAGCCTGCAGGGCGATTGGTCACCCGGTTGACCAATGATATTCAGAACATGCACGAGATGTTCACCTCGGTGATGGTGACCCTGTTTAATGATGGGCTCAAGCTGGTCGGTATTTTCTGGTTTCTCTATATGATGAATTGGCACCTTGCCCTGGTGATGACCATCTTCATTCCCCTGGCCGTGCTTTTGACCGTTATCTTCTCCCGGTTTGCTCGGGTGCAGTTCCGGGCAATCCGTTCTCAGTTGGCCAAGATCAACAGCTTCCTAGCTGAGGCCCTTGCAGGTATTGGCGTTATTCAGGCCTTTGGTGGTGAGGGACGCTCAAGAAACACGCTTGCGGCCCTGAACCAGGAATACATGCGGCGGACCTTTGGCCAAATCAAGGTTTTTGGCGCCTTCATGCCGCTTATTGAGCTCATGGGGTCGATGGCGGTTGCCCTTATTATTTGGTACGGTGGCGGAGAGGTCATGCAAGAGCAACTGACTATTGGTGAGCTTGCCGCCTTTATCTTCTATATGCGGCTTTTTTTTCAGCCTCTTCGCGAGCTTTCCCAAAAGTACTCCATTGTCCAGTCGGCAATGGCCTCGGCAGAGCGCATCTTTCAGACGCTGGATGCCAAGACCTCACTGCACATTGTCCCCGGGTTCGATCAGAAACAATTTCAGGCGCTGCGTAACCAGGGGAAAATTGATTTTCAGGATGTGCATTTTGCCTATGAAAAGGGGAAACCCATCCTTTCCGAGATCAATCTTCATATCACCCCGGGAGAGACCCTGGCCCTTGTGGGCTCCACCGGTGCGGGCAAGTCCACCCTGATTTCACTTTTATCCCGCTTTTATGACCCCGTCTCCGGGCAGATTTTAGTCGATGGTGTGGATGTGCGCCAGGTGCCGCTTGCAACCCTGCGTCAGCGGGTGGGGATTATTATGCAGGATATTTTTATTCTTCCCGATACGGTGCGGGCCAATATTATCCTCGACCAGGCCGATGAACCGGATCGGTTGGAGCATATTTTAGAGCAAACCGGCCTGCACTCTTTCATTGACCGTCTTCCGCAAGGACTGGATAGCCGTATCGGCGAGGGGGCGCTTAATCTGAGCCTGGGGGAGAAACAGCTGCTTTCTTTTGTGCGGGCCCTGTACCGTGATCCGACCATTCTAGTGCTTGATGAGGCCACCGCCTCCATCGATACCGAGTCGGAGAACATGCTGGAACAGGCTATTGAGGCGGGGTTTAAGGGGCGAACCTCCCTGGTGATTGCTCACCGCCTCTCCACCATTCGACGAGCCGACCGCATTGTGGTCATGGATCATGGAAAGATTATCGAGCAGGGAAGCCATGACGAACTCATGGCAACAGACACGCTTTACCGCTCACTGGTACGCCTGGATGGTCAGGAAGAATAAAGCGCAGAGAGTAACCATCCGCCCTGCAGTTGAGCCTGAATCCGTGGCAGCGGGCGCTCACGGGTTCAGGGGGAAGAATGAGCGCTTTTTCCGAAGGGAGTTTTTGAGCCTGGCATTGCGACCAGGCTTGTTTGTTTGAGCAGATGAAAATTTTGCCCCCCGCCCCCATCAAGGATTGAGATGGGGGCTGTAGGCAGTGTTTCGATAAAAAGGAAGCCGCTGGCTGAGCAGGGTCTCCAGGGCTCCTTCTGTTTTCAGTTGCTTGAGATACGCATTGGCTGCCTGGTGGAGTTCTTTGTTTTCCGGAAGAATCGCCCAAGCCAGGGACTCTCGGGTGAGCAAGGTGGTGCCGGGGGTCAGGCCTTGTTCGATGAACTGGGCCGCATAGTAGTTGTTGGTGGGAAGGTCACAGATGAACACGTCAATGCGATCCATGATCAAGGCCTGGAGCCCGGAGAGGCTGCTGGCGTAGTGGTGGATACTCCCCTTGGGATTCAGGCCTCCGACTAACTTCGCTCCAGGGCTTTCTTTGACCACACCCAAGCGGATCGAATCGCTGATCAAGTGTTCGTTTCCTCTTCCCAGCAGAGGAAAATCATCAAGATGCATCAGAGCGACCTGTCCGGAGATGAGATAGGGCTCCGTAGTTGCCAGTCTCTGCTCTCGGGCCGTAGCAACAGACATTCCGGACATGATAATATCGATGCGTTTTGCCTGAAGCGAGGGCACGAGTTTCTGGCGAGGCAGTTCCACCAACTTCAGAGGCCGGTTGAGTGAGCGTGCGAGGCCTTGGGCAAAGTTCAGTTCAAGACCGGTTACCAGCCCATTTTTTTTCATGATCAAGGGAGGGCTGTCCGGAGCAATACCAACCTTGAGCGGTTGCGGCTCAACAAATGCGTCCAACGGGCCGTCGGTTCGTTTGGCCTGGCAACCGCCAAGTAAACCGGTCAGCAGGCAGCAGAGCAGGAGTGTGTACCAGGCGTTGAAGGGAAAGAGAAGGCGTGGTGAACTCATAACAATCAGTGCCCTGGGGTTCCCTTGATAACTCGGCCCGTGGAAACAAATGAAATGCCCTGCTGCAGTTTGGTGCCGATCATCACCGATTCGACAATGGGTTCCACCACCGCCTCTTCAGCTTTCCAGTCAACCAGGAATTTTGCGCCAGAGCCTCCTTGGGAATCCGATTCCGGGACAATGAAGCGGATCGAACTCAACGGAGCAATAGTCTGTTGTTTGTCCAGGTAGCGGCGCAGCAGTTTCCCATGGGAATCATAGTAACGAACACTGGTTAAAATGAGCGCACGCTCCGGGTCTGTGTTGCGGATACTGAGTGTTGCCGTGAGCTGAAAGGGGCGGTCACGAAAACGATCGTCAGCATAGATATGCGAGTAAATAGGTACGTAGACCGTCTGGCCCATCCATTTTGATAAGACCTGCATGGCCGAGGCTGGACGTGTCAGTAGTACCAACGACAGAAGACAAAGAAAAAGGCGTAAAGTAGGCATGATAGATTGAATGCGTTAAAGGGCTGTGTGAAGCTCCACAAGGGATTGTGCTATCTCACGACTTAAATCGGCCAGAGCACGGGACGCTGCATGAACATAGCCTGTGTATTCAGGCGTGTCTATGGAGCTTTTCTGCTGATATATTTTTCTCAAACAGATTGTTTGCTTCCTTCGGTCGCTGATGGTGTAGGTCGCACGGGTCTGAAACTCTTTTCCATCACCACTGAACTCTCCCACCTCCACCTCCACCTGGTAGGCCGGCTGTGCGTAGCGGGGACCGGGAAACAGGCTCACGTTGGCTGTTGCCAGAAGCTGTTGCAGCTGGCTGGTCAGGTGTACTGCGAGCTGTTTGTCCAGGCTTGCAGACCAGAGATGCGAGGCAGCTGCCCGTGCTTCACCGTCTCTTTGCTGATAGAGAAGGCTTCTCCCCTGGAGGTGCGGGGCCACCTGTACCGGCAACACCAGAATTATTTCTTTTACTCTCTGATCCTCAGCTACAATCGGGGGCTGGTTGATGCTCTGCAGGCTATAGAGGGTTGCCGTTTGCGTGGAACTCAGGCAGCCTGCAAGTGACAGAACGAGAGCCAGGAGTAACCCGTGGCGAGACCACTGCGCTGGTCGATTCATGGCTACTGCACCTCTCTGGGGCCAAAAATAAGGGCATTGGGGTTCTGCTGCAGATAATCGGAGACCTCTCGAATGGAGGTCGCTGTCTGCTCAATTTCCCGTAATGAACTCTCAAGCTGATAGATAAAAGTTGAGTCTTTGGCGGTCAACTGCTGCAGGTTGGCAAGTGTTTGTGAAAGGGAACCGGTTGCCTTGTTGAGATTCATAAGAGTGCGATGCAGCTCCTTGCTGAGACCAGGGAGAGTGTGCTGCCCGTCTTTGAGCAGGTCTTTTGCCGCTTGTGCAGCAGAACCCACCTGGCGAATGCTTGTTTGCAGGGTATCGGCGAGCTCTGGAAATTTTTCATCCACATGGAGCAGAAGCGTGTTGAGTTTGTTCACGCTCACGCTTGCGCTCTGAAAGAGTTCATGGGTTTTTCTGGAGCTGATCAGTTGGTTCAGCCCATCCAGAGCAAGTCCTGCTTTAGCAAGCAGTTCGCTTAAAGGGAGACTTTCAATTGTTTGGGTGATTTGCTCCAGGCCCGAGGGCATGGTCGGTATTTCCAGAATCTCCGAGTTGTTTCCCCGGTACGTAGCCGTGTTTTCAGGGTGGAGTGCAAGATCGATATAGAGTTTGCCGGTGAGAAAGCTGGTCATTTTTAATTGGGCTCTGAGACCATTGGCTATCATCTGACTCAGAGCGGTGCGCAGAACATCAGGATCCCATTCTTTTGAAGAGGTGCCGGTAATTGAGGCAGCCTGTTCAATGTCGATGGCTACCGGTATCAGGTAGGTGTTGGACCGCTGATCAAAGTTGATCTGGACCTCGCTGACCCGGCCTATATTGACTCCGCGGAAGGTGACCGGTGCCCCGACATCAAGTCCGTACAGAGAACCTGTAAAGTAGGCAACACAGCGAAATTGTTGATCGCGAAGTTGCACCTGACCAAGAATGATAATCGCAACGACGGTGATGGCCAGTGCCACAAGAACAAAACCACCGATCAGGGTCGGGTTGGCTTTTTTACTCAAACCGTGCGCACCTCCCGTTTACCGGTTCCCCGGGTGAGAAATTGAACAACCGTTTCTTCCTGACACTCTTTCAGTAACATTTTGGGATCGCCTGTGGCTAGCATAGTCTTTTTTTCACCGTCTAAAAAGACCGAGTTTGTACCGATGGCATAGATCGAGGCCAGCTCGTGCGTGACGATGATCACGGTGGCGCCCAGCCCTTCGCAGAGTTCCTGGATGAGCTGGTCCAGGTTGCGGGCGCTGATGGGATCAAGCCCTGCTGAGGGTTCGTCAAAAAAAAGGAAATCGGGGTCCAGCGCGATAGCTCTTGCCAGAGCCGCCCGCTTGCGCATGCCACCTGAGAGCTGTGCCGGGTAATAGGATTCAAAGCCAGCCAGACCGACCAGGGAGAGTTTAAAGGAGACCAACTCGTCTATGACCTTGGGCGCCAGGGAGGTATAGTGGGCAAGGGGGAGGGCGATGTTTTCTCCGAGGGTCATGGAACTCCAGAGGGCGCCTGATTGGTAGAGGACCCCGGCCTTGCGCAAAATTGCAGCCCTGTCCGTTTCATCTAGTTTCCAGAAGTTCTCCTTACCATACCAGATTTCACCCTGAGCTGGTTGCATCAGACCTATCATATGGCGCAGCAGGGTCGACTTGCCACAACCGGACCCCCCCATGATCACAAAAATGTCGCCCTGGTTGATGGTGAAATCAAGGCCACGCTGCAGCACGAAACTGCCATAGGCCATGGTCAGGTCGGAAACGGTTATGGCGGCTGCGGTTGCGCTCATCTATAAAGGAAGTAGGTAATGATGGAATCTGAGACCACTATAAGCACGATGGAGGTGACCACCGCCGAGGTGGTTGCCGCTCCCACTGCCAGGGCGCTCCGGCCGCACTGCATGCCGCGCAGGCACCCGGCAAAGCCAATGAGCACACCAAAAATTGAGCTTTTCAGTAGGCCCTGTCCACATTGATTGAGGGTCAGGGTTTTACGGGTCTGTTCCAGAAACTCGATCAGTGAGAGATCAAGCATACTCACGCCAATAATGGAACCGCCGAGAATCCCCATGATATCAGCATAAATGCAAAGGAGCGGGAGCATCAGCATCAGGGCCAACATGCGGGGCAGCACGAGAAAACCCACCGGTGAGATGCCCATGGTGCGCAGGGCATCGATCTCTTCATTGACCTGCATCGTTCCCAGTTGGGCGGCATAAGAGGCGCCGATTCGCCCGGCGATAATCACCCCGCTCATGAGCGCGCCCATCTCCAGCACCATACCCAATCCAACCAGGTTGGCCACGTAGATCTGGGCTCCGAACATCTGCAGTTGCACTGCCCCAACAAAGGAAAGAATCACCCCAACAAGAACTGCGATCAGTGAAACAATGGGCAAAGATTCAACCCCGCAGCTTTGGACAAAGCCGAAAAAATCACGGCTTTTAAAGGGTCTTTTTCCCCCAAGCAGCTCCATGAAGGCCAGGATGATCTCACCGATAAAGGTCGCGATTTCAATGGACTGATCTGTAAGGTCCAGTACCCTGTTGCCCACACGGGTGATAAATGACTCTTTGTTTGCTCCTAAAGAAGGGCTTTGTTTCGGCGAGGTGGCGCTGAGATGCAGCAGATCCCGAACCCCTGAGGGGAGATCTTCTAGATGGATTGCTCTCTGCTCGGTGTTGGCGTGGTTAAGAATGTTCTGCAGAAAAATGAGCAACCGTGTGTCCCAGTTGCCAAGCCCTTCTTCGGCAAAATGCAGGTGCCGTACTTCTGGAACCAGGGCGCTGAGGATAGGGCCTGGATTCGGCGGCTCTGACTGCAGGGTCCAGTACCCACTCAATATGACACGGACCTCTCCTTTCTGGCTGCAATCAAGTCGAAACCGGGGGGAGTGCATGGGCTACATCCAACCAATGCTTGGAAAGTGAAACTGTCTGCTTTTACCAGCCAAGAGGTTTTCCCTGCGTTTGTGGAGGCTTTGCTTTGGGCAGAAGCTGACGAAGAGCGTCTGCCTGTGGGTTGTTATATTTCTGGGTAATGAGAATATCAAATATCTGCACCGGAGAGGTGTAATACTGACGGTTCCAATCATCTAAGGGGTTGATGATGGCCCCCTCTAGGCTTATACCGCCGTACAAACCTTGGGAGCGACCAAAGGCGAGGATATCAGCTGTCTGCGCCTTGGCCGAGATTCCCACAGGGCCGGCAGCAACCGCAACATCGGCTCCGAGTTTGAAATCAGTGCTGAGCATGGCCTTCAGCCCACGGTCAGTCATGACCAGGAGAATAATTTCAGAGGCATCGGCGCCTATCTGGAAGCCGACAGAAAGACTGCCCATGCTGTAAAAAGCTGGAGAACTCCATCTGCCGGTGGTTGGATCCTGGGCAAGGAGTACGCCTCGACCGCCGGAACCCCCCACGATAAACCCACCGCGGAGGAGTTGGGGGACAATGAAAATGCCCCGAGCTGTCGAAACATTGTTGCGAAACCATTGCATATCCGGATCGGCAAGAAAGCCCCGGTAGACGACGGTGGCCTGATTGACCAGGCTTTCCGGGTTCGTGTAGTACTCTGCCCTAGCCGGAAGCGCAGAGCATAACACAAGGCACAACAACAAGGGAAATAGGGCAAATCGGACGGAAGAGGGCATGTCGAACCTCCGTGAAAAGGACTCAATACACAAAAGTAAATAGGGTCATGGGCTTCTGAGGTGCAAGGGAAATCCACACCTTACGGAAAGCCTTATGCAAGGCACCCTATCAGTTTACCACCTGAATCCGTGATGGCGGGTGGGCACTGAACAATGTATCTTATGAATGCTCATGGATTCAGGTACCAGTAAAAAGCAAAGATATGGTAGGAAACGTGTTTCGACAACAGAAATTTGTCGTGCCGGGAAAGAGGGACGCGAATCCGTGCGCGTGATGAGCGCACACGGATTGTGGAAAAAGGGCTGCAAAACCTCCGTCTTCCAGCTGACGAAGGGCGAAGCCTCTTGGTTAGGTGGTCAGTCGGCCTCGTAGAAGTATTCTTTTTCAGCACCACACTTGGGACAAACCCAGTCATCAGGGAGGTCGGCAAAGGCGGTACCGGGAGCGATATTGTTTTCGTAATCACCTTCTTTAGGGTCATAGATATAACCACAAGGACATTCCATTTTCTGCATTGGGGCTTCTCCTGGAAGAGTTGACAAAAGGTGCACCAATCAAGGCAAGGTTGAGCGCATGATTGGTATAATCAAACACACCACAATAGTAGTTATGAATAGGTTGGTGGACAAGTGAAACCCGTTTTTTTGAGAAAAATTATTCTTTACTGTGGTGGAGCGATTCGCAACAATGAAGGGGGATTTCTTTGGGTTTTTGAGAGGGGAGAGATGGTTTTGGAGGGAAAATATCAGTAAACGAACATTCCACTTGACAGATGTCCCTGTGATCGGGTTAAATTGCACGTTCTGCGAATGAATATTTTCACTGATTTTTAATTGTGCCCGCGGGATACACTCAAACGGCGTGCCGAGCGCTTATACGCATAGATGCACGGTCTCCTCTGCGGGGTTAGACGAGTTTAATAATATTGTTGCTGATTTAGATATTGAGGATAGAGAGGAGGAGTCGCATGTATGCAATAGTTCGGACCGGCGGTAAGCAGTACCAGGTAGAGGCCGGTGATACGCTTCGCGTTGAGAAGCTGCAAGGTGAAGTAGGCGACACAGTAGAATTATCAGACGTTCTTCTGGTGGTCGATGGCGAGGCTGTAAAAATTGGGCAGCCCGTGGTTGACGGTGCCAAGGTCGTTGCCAAAATCGTTGAGCAGGGCCGCCATAAAAAAGTGCTTGTGTTTAAAAAACGCCGCCGGAAAGGGTATCAGGTCAAGAATGGTCATCGTCAGATGTACACCGCTCTGGCTATTGAGACGATTTCTGCTTAAACGAGAAACTGATTTACTGGAGAGTACACCATGGCTCATAAGAAAGCGGGCGGCAGTTCAAGAAACGGTCGCGACAGTATAGGTCAACGACGCGGTATTAAACGTTTCGGTGGGCAGATCGTAAAAGCTGGCAACATTCTTGTTCGTCAGTTGGGTACTGTGATTCACCCAGGCACCAACGTCGGATGTGGCCGAGATTACACCCTGTTTGCCAAGGTTGACGGCGAGGTTAAATACGAGTCTTTTGGCAAGGATCGCAAACGCGTTTCCGTATACCCCGTCGAGTAGCGGTCTGCTCCCTGGGGAGCGAGGCATGGTCCCTTTTCGTGGATCGCGAAGAGAGAGACACCGCTAGTTAATTGCGAACCCGGCATCAGCATGTTTGATGCCGGGTTTTTTTGTATGATCTCCGTTGGAAAGACGGTATGTAGGTACATGGGGACCGCGAAGCTGTGTCAAACGCTCGGTGCCTGACGAAGAATTTTCATCCAAGCGATCCTGCTGGGAGATGGGAAACATATGGGATTTGCTGACGAAGCAAAATTTTATGTTAAAGGCGGAGATGGCGGTAACGGGTGCGTCAGTTTTCGACGGGAGAAGTATGTCCCCAAGGGTGGACCCAATGGCGGAGACGGCGGTAAAGGCGGCGATGTTTACCTGGTCGCCGATCGCAATCTGCGTTCTTTGATCGATTTTCGTTTTCGTTCCCACTTCAAGGCGGAGTCCGGTGTGGGGGGGCAGGGGAGTGACAAGCACGGTCGCGGCGGCAAGGACTGCATTGTCCACGTGCCGCTCGGGTCTGTGATCAAGGATGCTGAAACCGGAGCCGTGCTGGTTGATCTGGTTGAAGATGAGCAGGTCTTTTGTGCTGCAGAAGGAGGCAAGGGTGGCCTTGGCAACTCCCGCTTTGCGACCTCTACCAACCGGGCACCCCGTAAATCGACTCCCGGTTGCCTGGGGGAGGAGCGCTGGCTTATTATCGAGCTCAAACTCCTTGCCGATGTGGGCTTGATAGGCCTGCCTAATGCCGGTAAGTCGACCCTGCTCTCCAAGCTCTCGGCAGCCAACCCCAAGATTGCTCCTTATCCTTTTACCACCTTGGAGCCGCAGCTGGGCGTTTTGCATCTCAAATACAGCGAACCATGTATTATTGCAGACATCCCCGGTCTCATCGAAGGCGCACATGAAGGCGTTGGCCTTGGGCATCGATTTTTGCGGCACATTGAACGTACTTCCATTCTCCTGCATCTCATAGATGCCTCTGGCGAAGGGGATCAGCCTCTTGAAGAATATAAAATTCTTGAGGCTGAACTGGCGGCCTATAAAGAAGAACTTCTTGAGCGTACTCATCTGGTACTTTTAAACAAGATTGACCTGATAGACGAAGAGCGCCTTAAAGAAATTCAGGACCAGTTTGCCTCCCTTGGTTTAGAGGTCCGAGCAATCTCTGCCGAGACCGGAGAGGGGCTTGAGTCGATTAAGGAACGACTGGCAGATTTGTTGGAAGAGCAGCGGGCACAGGAAAACGATGACCTTTCAGGTGAATAAGGACGACGGCCTTTTTTACCGTCAAACCCTCTTTGATCAGGCCCGGCGTGTGGTGATTAAGGTCGGCAGTGCCGTCCTCACCAACGACGATGGTCTGGATTACTCCATCATTACCACTATCGCCCGTCAGGTGAGTTTTCTTCAATCCACCGGGCGCGAGGTTATTTTGGTGAGTTCCGGAGCCGTGGCCGCCGGGCGCAAACGATTGGGTATCGTCAAGACCCCGCATGAGGAACTCAAGGTGAAACAGGCACTGGCAGCCACCGGCCAGGGGCTGTTGATGCAGGACTATGAGCAGGCCTTTGCCGATCTCAATCAACCTGTGGCCCAGGTCCTGCTGACCCATGGTGATCTCTCCAGCAGGGAGCGGTATCTCAACGTGCGCAACACGGTCCTGACCCTGTTTCAATTCGGGGTTGTACCCATTATCAATGAAAACGATACGGTCTCCGCTGAGGAACTGCGTTTTTCCGATAACGATACCCTTGGCGCCCTGATGACCAACATGATCGGTGCCGACATGTTCATCATCCTCACCGATGTGGACTCCCTTTATACAGGCAATCCCTCTGAGGATGCCACGGCACGACCTATCTACACTGTCGCCAGAATTACCAAAGAAATCGAAAAGATGGCCGGGCATTCCACCAGTTCTCTGGGAACCGGGGGGATGATGGCTAAAATTCGGGCGGCCAAGATGGTTGCGGCCTGTGGTGGGTGCTCCTTTATCGGCCCGGGCAAGCATCCGGAGATACTGCAGGCGTTGTTTAGCGGTGAGCTGGTCGGTACCTTCTTTCTCCCGGGAACAGGAAAGATGAATCGCCGCAAACACTGGATCGCCTACGTGCTCAAGCCCCAGGGAATGCTGGTGGTCGACAACGGGGCCAGACGGGCCTTGGTCGAGCAGGGAAGAAGCCTGCTGCCCTCAGGTATCACTGAGGTGCGTGGCAGCTTTCCACTGGGTGCGCCCGTTCACTGTCTGGACGGGGAGGGCCAGGTGATCGCCGCAGGGTTAAGTAATTACAGCAGTAGCGATCTGGAAAAGATAAAAGGAAGAAAAACCTGTGAGATTGTTGACCTGCTGGGACGCAAGGAACATGATGAGGTGATCCATCGCGACAACCTGGTGCTCATGGGCCGTGAAGGACTGCCTGCACGTACCTCTCAGGATGAACCGGTCGCGTCATAGTACGCAAAGAATGCAAACGACCGGCACGGGTTAGCCAGAGATGTGAAAGAGTGAACGTTTTTACCCCTATCTATATTGACCCCTGAACACGGAGGACACGAATGGATCGAGCACAGATTGAAACAGCTGTTCTGGAGATGGTGAAAAAGGCCAAGGCGGCCAGCCGCAATATCGGTGCCATGCCAACCGCCCTGAAAAACACCATTCTGCTCGATGTCGGCGAGGCCCTCATTGCCCAGCAACAGTACCTCATCGAAGAAAACGCCAAGGATATGACTGCCGGAGAGAGCAAGGGCTTGAGCCCGGCTATGCTCAACCGACTGCAGATCACCGAAAAAGGAATCAAAGACATGGTCCAGGGACTGCGGGAGGTTGCAGCTCTGGAGGATCCGGTGGGCGAGGTCAGCGAGATGGGGAACCGCCCCAGCGGTATTACCGTTGGCCGTATGCGGGTACCCCTGGGCGTTATCCTCATGATCTACGAGTCACGGCCCAACGTAACCATCGACTCTGCTGCCCTTTGTCTTAAAGCTGGTAATGCGATCATCCTTCGCGGTGGTTCTGAGGCCATCCATTCCAACATGGCCCTGGCCAAGGTGCTGCAGGAGGTCCTGGTCAAGCATAAGGTGGATCCGGCCATTGTTCAGGTCCTTTCGTTTACCGATCGTGCAGGCATTGATCTGCTTCTTGAGCAGGAAGAGTATATCGACCTGGTCATTCCCCGCGGTGGTGAAGGGCTGATTCGGGCGGTAACCCAGAAATCCCGGATTCCGGTGCTCAAGCATTACAAGGGGGTCTGTCACTGCTTTGTGGATGAGAGCGCGGACCAGGAGATGGCAGTTCGCATTATTCAAAACGCCAAAGTGCAACGTCCCGGTGTCTGCAATGCTTTGGAGGGGGTACTCGTCCATCGCGCCATTGCCGAGGAGTTTCTCCCGAAAATGGCCCAAGCCATGAAAGCGGATAAGGTGCGCATGCTTGGCTGCCCTTCCAGTTGCCTGCTTGCGGAGGATATGATCGAACCCGCCACCGAGGAAGACTGGGGCACCGAGTTTCTTGACCTGGCCCTGGTGGTGAAGGTGGTTGGTGACATGGATGAAGCCATGGATTACATCGATACCTACGGCTCCAAACACACCGAGATCATTCTTACCCAGTCCTATGCCCGCAGCCAGCGCTTTCTGCGTGAGGTCGACGCCTCTGCGGTTATGGTGAACGCCTCCACCCGCTTTAATGATGGCGGTCAGTTCGGTTTGGGGGCCGAGATAGGTATTTCCACGACCAAACTGCACGCCTATGGTCCCATGGGACTCAAAGAACTCACCACCCGTAAGTTCATTGTGTATGGAGCGGGGGAGACACGAGCCTGATCCGATAAGAAATCCGGGCCAGTGAACACAGGAAGCGACAAGGCGGCCATTGGTTTGTTCGGCGGGACATTTGATCCCGTGCATCAAGGACATCTGGCACTGGCCCAGCATGTACTGAGCCAGTGCCACCTGGATAGGGTGCTCTTTATTCCTGCCCCCAGGCCACCCCACAAGGGGGTGCTGCAGACCACCTTTGAAGAGCGTGTTGCCATGCTTGAGCTTGCCCTTGCTGAGGCGGGGGCAGGCACGCACATGCAGTGCTCCCGTATTGAGGCGGATTTACCCGCCCCTTCCTATACGGTGCAAACAGTCGAGGCTTTGCTGCAAAGGGGGACCTGCTGCACCTATTTTTTTATCATCGGTGGGGATTCTCTCATCGACCTCCCCTCTTGGCACCGGATAAAAGATCTGCTCAAGCGTATTAACCTGATCGTGGTGCAACGCGATCATCTGGCAGTCGACCGGGTCGGGCAAATGTTGCGCTCTTTAGACGCAAGTTTTACCTATGAACGCGCCCGTGGACTCTGGTGCAATCAGCAGGGACGGACGGTCGAATATATCGATGATATCGAGCTGCCAGTGTCGTCATCCCAGGTGCGGGCGGCACTTGCCAGGGGAGAACGCCCCGCCATGCTGGCTCCCGCGGTCTTTGCCTATATCCGTCAGCACCATCTCTACGGCTGGAAGGACACTTGATGCGTTACATCGCCGACCTGCATATCCACTCCCTCTATTCACGGGCCACAAGTAAAGCCAGTCATCTTTTTGGTCTGGCAGCCTGGGCTGCGGTGAAAGGGATTGGTGTGCTCGGTACCGGCGATTTTACCCATCCGGCCTGGTTCGCGCATCTGCAGGAGCATCTGGAACCTGCCGAGCCTGGGCTCTATAAATTCAAAAGCGTTAGTGGTATTGATTTTGCACAAATGCTGCCCGCAGGTCTGGCGCCGGTTATTGCGCCAGAGTCGGTCCGCTTTCTGCTCAGTGCTGAGATCAGCTCGATCTACAAACGGGGGGGTAAGGTCCGTAAAGTCCATAATCTTTTGTATGCGCCGGATTTTGAATCCGTACAGCGCGTCAACGGCACTTTGGCCACCATCGGCAATATTACCTCGGATGGTCGGCCTATTCTCGGGCTTGATTCCCGTGATCTGCTGGAGATTTTGCTGGAGAAGGCGCCGGAAGGCTTTTTTATTCCCGCCCATATCTGGACACCCTGGTTCTCCCTTTTCGGTTCAAAATCCGGCTTTGACGCCATCGAAGATTGTTTTGGCGATCTCAGCAGCCACATCTTTGCCCTGGAAACCGGCCTCTCCTCCGACCCGGAGATGAACCGTCTTGTCTCCGCTCTCGATCGCTTTACCCTGATTTCCAATTCCGATTGCCACTCACCGGCTAAACTCGGGCGAGAAGCCAATATTTTTACCACCGAGATGAGCTTTTTTGCCATCCGTGAAGCCCTGCGCAATCCTCGCAATGAACAGGGCGAGCAGGTCTTTAACGCCACTGTGGAGTTTTACCCGGAGGAGGGAAAATACCACTGTGACGGCCACCGCAAATGTAATGTCTGTTTGGAGCCCACAAAGACGCGTGAGCTTGAGGGGCTGTGTCCCGTCTGTGGGAAACCCATGACCATAGGTGTCCTCCACCGGGTCATGGAACTTGCCGATCGAACTGAGCCTCTCTATCCAGAACATAGCCCCGGCGTGCACAGCCTTATCCCACTGCAGGAGGTGCTGGCAGAGCTGTTAGGCTGCGGCCCCGGCACCAAGAAGGTGGCTGAGGGCTATAAACGTCTCATTGGGCTCTTTGAAAGCGAATTTACTCTTCTGCTGGAGACCCCCATTGCAGAGGTCAAAGCCAAGGCGGGCATCCTGCTGGCGGAGGCAATTGAGCGCATGCGCACCAACCGGGTACTCCGTCAGCCCGGGTATGACGGCGCCTTTGGCGTGATTCGCGTCTTTGACGAGGGCGAGCAGGCAGAGCTTGCAGGCCAGGAAAGTCTTTTTGGTTTAAGAAAACCAAAGGCCGCTCAAAAAAAGAGCAAAGCGCAAGCAACGCTTTCTTTAAAAAAAGCAGCAGGCAAAGCGTCCGATACGAGGAAGCAACAACTCAACCAGGCTCAATACCAGGCCGTCCACAGCAAGGCATCACTGATTGTGGTTCAGGCCGGGCCGGGGACCGGAAAAACCCACACCCTGGTCAGTCGGGCCCAGCGCGTTGCACGGGAAAACGACACCCCCTGCACCGTGATCACCTTCACCAACAAGGCCGCAGACGAGGTGCGCACGCGGCTGGAAAAAGTATTGCAGCCAACGGAGCTCCCTCTGGTTGCGACCTTTCACCGTTTTTGCCTCAACCACCTACGCAGGCTTCAGCCTGGTTTGCGGGTGGTTGGACCGGGGGAGCGACGCTGGCTTGCTGCCAAGCTCCTTGGAATACGAGATAAGCAACTGCTGCAGGGCCTTGATGAGGCACTGAGTGTGTATAGTCAAACAGGGCGTGAGCCGGTCGTCGCTCTGGTCACAGAGTATCGCCAGCATCTTGCCGAGCAGGGGCTTGTTGATCTCGACTGTCTGGTGCCTGAGCTGCTGGCAGAGCTTCGCCGTGGCGGGGAGCGAGCAGAACAGATACGCGCGGCAACAGGCCATCTCTTTGTTGATGAGTTTCAGGATGTCAATCAGGCCCAGTACGAACTGGTGGCTGAGGTGGCCCGTCATCAGGGGCATGTTTTTGTAATCGGCGATCCTGATCAGGCAATTTACGGTTTCCGTGGCTCTGATCCCAGGTGGTTCCATCAGTTTATCGCCGAATTTTCCCCAGAATGCCATCAGCTGGTCTGTAATTACCGAAGTGCTGCGACCATTGTCCAGGCCGCTGAGACCCTGATCGCCCATAACCCCCATCCCTTGCCTGTTGAGCCTATGGAGGCCAGGTCGCGGCTCCGGGGAGCACTCCATCTTCTCGCGAGCACAACACCCCAGCAGGAGGCGCGGTTCATTGCGGAGCAGATTGAAGTCGAGATCGGTGGCTCTTCCCATCGTGCTCTGGAGCAGATTGATGCCACCTGTGATTCTCAACGCAGTTTTAAAGATATCGGTGTCCTTGTCCGCACCTCTCGTCAGGCCCAGGCCAT
Organism: Desulfobulbus rhabdoformis; assembly: GCF_016919065.1. GTDB lineage: Bacteria > Desulfobacterota > Desulfobulbia > Desulfobulbales > Desulfobulbaceae > Desulfobulbus > Desulfobulbus rhabdoformis. The sequence continues at coordinate 47,670 of NZ_JAFFQA010000011.1, forward strand.
TGGCCAGGTGCTCAGTGAACGTGGGCTTCCTTTTCAACTGGTCGATCTGGAGGCCTACTACACCAAAGGCAACTGCCGCCTGCTCTATGCCTGGATACTGATCTGCGCTCGGCTGGAAGAGCCAGAGCACCTGCACTGGTTGCTGGAAGAAGAGGAAAAGCAGGGCAGGGCTGTTCCGGTTCGCGCCTATGAGGAACTCAAAAAACGAGGACCTTCCCAGGAGCAAACAGATTGGGCTTCCCTGTTTTTCAACCAGTTGGCGGCAACGAATCTGGACGCTCTCTCTCAGCTTTACAGTAACCTTACCCAGACTGAAGAGGGAACGATTGTCAGCTGTCTTGACCAAGTGATTGCCTACTATCAATTTGATCCCCAGGAAGCCTCTCTTCAGCGTTTTCGAAGCGAAGCGATCAGTTCCCACCAATCCCTCGATGCTCTGGGTGAATACCTGCTCCACTTCAGCGATTCAGTGCTTTACGATAAAAGGTCAGAGGTTATTACGCTTTCCACCCTGCACGCCGCCAAGGGGCTTGAGTTTCCCGTGGTCTTTATTGCCGGAGTTGAAGAGGGCTTACTTCCTCTGGCACCCAAAAAGAGTTTGAATGCCGAGCAGGTCCAGGCACATCTGGAGGAGGAACGACGGCTCTTTTTTGTTGGTCTTACTCGAGCAAGCACAACGCTTTACCTCTCATGGTCGCGGCAACGATCCCCTTACGGTGGTCCTCTGGAAGTGAGAGCTCTTTCCTCCTTTGTTGCCGAGTTGCCCGCAAAAAGCATCACAGCTGTTCCCTCGCAAGCAGCGAGGGCAAAAAGAAAACGAAAACATCAACAACTCTCTCTTTTTTCCTGAGCCATGGACGCCCCACACAACCATCAGAACGACCTTGCCGAGTTGGAATTGAAAGTCCAGCGTTTGGAGCAGGAGAATCAAAAGCTGCGTCAGAAAGCACGCCACGCCAACTCGGCCAATCAGGCAAAATCTGATTTCCTGGCCATGATCAGCCACGAGATCCGCACCCCCATGAACGGGGTTATAGGCATCTCTGAACTCCTTCTTGATACTGAGTTGCAACCCCGGCAGAAACATTTTGCCCAGTTGATTAAGACGTCCGCAACCAGCCTGATGACCCTGATTAATAATCTCCTTGATTTCAGCAAGATCGAGGCGAATAAGATGGCTCTGGAGGTGGAACCCTTTGATTTGCGCACCCTCATGGGCCAACTGCTTACACTTTATCAGGTTACGGGGAAGCGTAAAGGTCTCGCCATCACAGCCCGTATCGATCAGGGACTGGCACCGCTTTACAAAGGGGACTGGGTGCGCCTGCGGCAAGTCCTGGTCAACCTATTAGGCAATGCCATCAAATTTACAGAACAGGGCTCCGTGGAGTTGCAGGTCGAGTGCCTGGCCCAAAAGGAAGAGGGGGATTTTCTCAAATTCATGGTCCGTGATTCCGGGGTGGGGATTGCCGGGGAAGCCATGGATAAACTGTTTCAACCCTTCTCTCAGGTGGATAGCTCCTCGACCCGCCGTTACGGAGGGACTGGACTGGGGTTATCCATCTGTGCCAAGCTGATAAAGCTCATGGATGGGGAGTTCGGTGTGGACTCCGAATTTGGGGTCGGTTCAACCTTTTGGTTCACCCTGCTCTTACCCCGGGAAGATGTGGAGACGAAGGAGCATGGGGCTGCCATCCTTCCTGAATCCCAGGCCGAAAACCTTGATGTACAGAAGACTGATTCCGTAAGCTCGAATGATGGGCAAGGGCTCCGTTTGCTCCTGGTGGATGATGAAGAGACGAATCGGTTTGTTATGGCCGAGACCTTTCGCCGCACAAGTGTCGAAGTGGTGGTGGCTGCCAATGGCCAGGAAGCGATAGAGCTCTGTCGGGAAAACAATTTTCAGTTGATTCTCATGGATTGCCAGATGCCGGTTGTGGACGGCTATGAGGCCACGGAGAGGATTCTTGCAGAGGCGGAGCAGCAGCACCGGCCTACTCCCCCCATCGTTGCCTTGACAGCCGATGCCACAGCCGCGGCACGGAAACGGTGCCAGGAAGTTGGAATGGTCGATTATTTGGTCAAACCCCTTGATTTTAACCGGTTACAGCAGGTACTCTCTCGGTGGCTTCCAGAGCTGAAGACCTCGGTGGTCCCCAAATCCATGCAAAATGAGCAGTCGGTCGGTAGTATTGGCGCCAGTTCAATGGTGATTAACCCCATCAGCCTGGAACGATTACGGGAGCATGTGGGCGATATTACACCTGTTGTCGGTGTTTTTTTACGCTCATTGAATCGTCGTTTAGAGGAGTTGCGCCAGGCTGTAAGCTCCCAGGATGCAGAGGCGGTCAACAAGGTTGCCCACACCATGAAAGGCAGCAGCGGCCAGTTTGGTGCTGAGGAATTGGCCGCTCTTTGCCTGCAGGCCGAGCAGATGGGGAAAAATAAAAATTTGCGTTTGGGGGAAAAAATTCTTGCACAGATCGAGCAGGCTGTGGAGAAGGTGCATCAGTTTTTTAGTAAACAACTTGATTAATCAGCAGTTTATCCTACAATATCTGAGACGGGCCTCATCGTCGAAGCCCTTATGTTTTGGAGAAGCCAGGTTATGACAGTTTCCCTGTTATCGGGGGCCACTCCGGTCATTTTGATAGTTGATGACGACGAAGTCATTCGCATGCTCATGCGCCAATTCCTCGAAGGCGAGGGATACGTTGTGGTCGAGGCGGAAGATGGGCATGCCGCACTGGATATGGTGGCAGAACAGTCCTTTGATCTGGTGATTTTGGATATTGCCATGCCGGGAATTGATGGTCCCGGAGTCTGTGAGCAGATTCGGACGACCATGGCCGATCCGCCTCCAGTGCTCATGGTGACAGCGCTTGATGACGAAAAGAGTATTGAGCGATCCTATGGGGCCGGAGCCGTTGATTATATTCGTAAACCCCTGCGCTGGCCGGTACTCAAAAACCGTATTCGCTATATTCTGGGCTCACACCGGGCCAAGCAGGAACTTGAGCTGCTTTCCCGCAACTACGAGATGATTCTCGACGCCGCCGCAAACGGTATCTGCGGTGTCGATGACCGGGGGCTGATCAGTTATATTAATCCTGCCGCGCTGAAGATGCTGGGGTACAAAAATAGCGAGGTTCGCGGCGAACACTGCATGGATATTTTTAAAGTGTCTCTGCCCGGCAGCGAAGATTTTTCCGTGGACTGTTGCCCCTTCTTTACCCAGGGCGATGCCTCTATCAAGGTCTGCTATGATGAGGCACGGATGCTGCGCAAGGACGGCACCAGTTTTCCTGTGGATTTTCGTGCCACCCCTATTCGTCAGGGACACCGGCTGGTGGGGGGCGTCTTGGTGTTCCAGGATGTCACCGAGCGGCAGGAGGCGGCAGAGCTGATTCGCTATATGGCCAATCACGATTCCCTGACCAACCTGCCGAACCGCAACTATTTTCGCAGGCGACTGCCCCAGGCCATTTCTCTGGCCAAGCGTTACGGGCGCATTCTCTGTCTGCTCTTTATCGATCTGGATCGGTTCAAGCCCATCAACGACCAGTTCGGACATGGGGTGGGGGATATTGTTCTGATGCAGGTGGCGGAGCGGCTCCGTGGCGTGTTGCGCTCCTCTGATTCGGTCTGTCGATTAGGCGGGGATGAGTTTGTGATTTTGCTTGAAAGCACCGAGACCCTGGAAGGGGCAACCCTGGTTGCGCAGAAAGTGATCGAATCGCTCAATGAACCCATTGAGGCCAACGATCACATCTGCTTTATCGGTGCCAGTATCGGGATCTCGGTCTTCCCCAATGACTGCAGCGATGCCGAGACCATGCTCAGGCATGCCGACATCGCCATGTACGAGGCCAAGAAAAAAGGGCGGAACTGTTGGCAGCTCTATGAGCCCCTGGTCAGTTCCCCTGGGCAATCGTCCGAATAATATCCGACTTCCCTATAATTCCCACGAGTTGGTCTCCATCGAGGACGGGGAGGGTGTGGATTTTTTTCTCTGCCATCATGGTGGCCAGTTCATCGAGTTCTGTTTCCGGAGTGACACTCACCAGATCCTGCGAACAGATATCACCTACCTTGTAGCCAGCCATCTTCTTTATCTCTTTCTCTGTCTTCTCCGTTGATTCTAAAAAGACAAAGGCATCCAGAATAGCCACGGCAGTGGGGAGATGCACTTTCTTGTTTTGAAAGATAAGATCACTTTCCGTGACCACGCCAACCACCTTGTCGGCCTCGTCCACAACCGGAGCGCCGCTGATCTTTTTTTCGAGGAGCAGGGCGGCTAACTCGCGCACACTTGTCTGCGGATTCACAGTAATAACGTCTTGGGTCATGATATCGCGTGCTTTTAGCATAAATGCTCCTTTGGTTCGTTGTGAGTAAGACCGCCAAGTACCCGGGGCAGGGCCTGGGCAACCTCGGTGGCAGTGTATCCGTAAGGCTGGCTTTGGGCAAGAAAATCTGCTGCCAATCCATGCAGATACACTCCTAAAGTGGCGGCCTCCCAGGGGGGATACCCCTGAGCCAGTAGACCGCCGATTATTCCGGAGAGTACATCTCCCATACCCCCGGTGCCCATACCGGGGTTTCCGCTGGTGTTGAGCGCATAACGGCCATCATTGCCACTGACCACAGTACCCGCTCCTTTGAGAACGGTAATCAGGGCAGGGCAGTCGCTGGCTTCTGCCAGCCACTGGGATGCTTGCAAGCGATTGGCCTGAATCTCCCCAATGGAAATACCCAGCAGGCGGGCCATCTCGCCCGGGTGTGGTGTGAAGATACGGGGGCCTTGGGCCAGGCGAATGCTCTCCCGATGAGCCGCCAGAATATTGAGTCCATCGGCATCGATAACCATGGGGAGTGGCGAGTCACAGTAGAGTTGAAGAACCAGCTCAGCCGTTGACTTGTCAGTACCGATTCCCGGCCCGATCACCAGGGCGTCCTTGCCTTGCATCAGGGAATTTATCAGGGGGGAATCCTCGTGGGAGAGGGCTTTTGCCGAGGCGGGAAGTGCAATGGTCATTGCCTCGGCAAGGGCGGTTTCAAAGATCGGGTTGAGTTCTCTGGGCACACCGCAGCTGACCAGGCCGGTTCCCATGCGCAGCGCCCCCTGGGCACTTAAAAGAGCAGCTCCGGTTTTGCCCTCGGAACCCGCCAGGATGAAAAGATGTCCGTTTGCGCCCTTGTGGGCTTCTTTATTCCTTGATTTCAGCAGGTTCGCCGTGCTCGTGTCCAGAACCTCACCATTGAGCCCCATGGCCTCGACCACCTTGGTTGGAATGCCAATATCCACCCGTTCCAGATGGCCGACTCCAACACCACCATTATGATAGTGGCCCGGCTTGGGTTGGCCGTAGGTAACGGTGAGATCGGCATGCACCGAAATTCCCAATACAGCCCCTGTATCGGCGTTGAGACCTGAGGGGAGATCCACGCTGACCACCGGCATTTGGTGGCTTTCCCCCAAATGGTTGATGCAGTTGATTACATCGGAAAAATGGCCACTCACCTCGCGCTCAAGGCCCGTACCAAAGATGGAGTCCACCAGAGAGTGCATGGGATGTATGCGATTGAGCGTCAGGATTGTGTCGGCAAGGTTGAGCATTTTTTCCGAGAAATCCAGAACCTGGTAGGGGAGGCGCATTTGTTTGTAGATGGAGAAGTTTTGAGCGGCATCCCCCTTGAGTTCTTCAGGGTCGAGCAGGAAAAAAACAAAAGGATAGGCGCCTAACCCGTGGACTGTGCGCGCAATCACAAGGCCATCTCCGCCGTTATTCCCCGGCCCGGCAAAGATGCAGACGGTTTTCCCCGCCACCGAACCATAGTGTTGTTGCATGAAGTCCACCGTGCCTCGGCCTGCATTTTCCATGAGGACCATGCCGGGAATGCCTATTTCTTCAATGGTTTGACGATCAAGCTCACGCATTTGAGCAGCCAGGGCCAGTTGCATGCCAAAGTTCTCCGTGCGAAAGAGGTCAGCCCAATCTGCGTTTTTGATGCAACAAAAGCAGGTCAGGCTGGAAAGGTCTCGGGGATGAGATCTGGTTCAAAGAGGTATTTAGATATTCCCTGAAGCCGTGCAATCATCCACCTTTATGGATTCAGGTATACTATACAGCGGCTTAGACGGGGAGGCAATGTTGTTAGAGCTTGAAAAAATGGAAGAACTTTGGAGGGGAATCTGAAAAAGAGAGGCTGAAGCACCGTGCCTTGCAGAAGCATACAGCACTTCAACCTTTGTTAGCTTTGTCAGTTTGCGGAAGTCCCCTTACGGTTTCCTCTCCCTGTGGCGTGAACGGGTAAAAATGCGCCATGGGCGTCGTAGAAACGGGGTCAGGGTACGCTCGCAAAAGAGTGCACTCCAGTGTTGGAGCCATTCAGGCAGCAGGGGCCGCTCCAGGTTGACCCGATAGATAATAACCACGGTCAGCAGCAGAAAAAGAATATTCGGTAGCCACATCCCCAGTACCAGAGGCAAAGAGCCTTCTTCAACCATCATGCCGGTGGTTGTGTAGGTGATGTAATAAAGAATAAAAAAGCCAAGGCCCAGAGGAATTCCCACTGCCCGTCGTCCTGGGGCGGCCTGCAGCCCCAAAGGCAGCCCCAGTAGACTGAGGATGAAGCATCCCACCGGCAGGACCAAGCGTTTGTGGTACTCGCTGAGGTAATTTATGGCAGCCTTTGAGCCGGGTTCGGCGTTATGGGCCGCCTCCAGGAGTTGTGCCTGGCTCATGGTACCACGGCTTCGATGAGTCACATTTTCTTTGCCCACCCGGGTGGGCAACTGCAAACCAATCTGCAGCTGGTAGCGGCCAAAGCCTATCACCTGGCTGTCCTTGCCCTGGTTATTGTGCAGGCTCCCATCCTCCAGGACGATGGTCATGCGCAGGTTATCCATATCCGGTTCCATGTGGCCTCGTTTTGCCAATGTGATAATGGGCTGGGTGCGCCCACGCATGTCGGAAACATAGACACCATGCCACTGATTGTGATCATCAATGCGGTCGACATAGAGCACGATATCCCCCAGAGCTTGGGTGAACTCATGGGGGCGAATACCGTGTTCGATTTTTTCCATGGCCAGCTGAAACATCAGCTGTTTGAAACCAAGTTCACCCACGGGAATGAGGCGAATAGAGAAATAGCCCGTCAGGCTTGCAATGGCAGCGGCTGTAAGAATCACAGGAGGAAGCATCTGCCGGAGGCTGACCCCGCAGGCCTTAAGCGCAAGGATTTCCCGGTCGTTGGTCAGTCGAGTGAAGCCGACAATCACCCCGGCCATGGAGGCCATGGGGATGATGTAGAGCAACATATGGGGAAAGATATAGGCAAAGAGTCGGATGAAATCAGCGGCTCCGATCTGGAGCGAGAGCACAACCTCGAGAAGCGGAATCAGCCGCACCAGAAAAAAAACGCCATAGAGGATGAGGAAGCTGGCAAAAAAAGGGGCGAGCAACTCATTGGCGATGTAGCTGTACAGCAGCCAGGGAAAAGCAAAGGCTGCCTTCGCATTTTTTGCTGATACTCCCCTTTGGGGAGGTTGCACCATAGACTGATCAGGATTCATCTAGCGCAGATGTAATATTGATAGTAATCCAGCGTTGATCCCACCATTCAAGCGGGTTGACAAAAATACCGTGGATGAGCATGGAAAAATGAAGATGATCGCCACCGGCCATTCCGGTTGCTCCGGAATGGGCAATAGGCTGATCTTTTTTAACAAGGGCACCCACCGAGGTTTCGATACTGCTGAGATGGGAGTAGAGGCTCGCCACCCCCTGACCATGGTCGATGATAATCATGTTGCCGTAAATCCCCAGATAGTCGGCAAAAATGACCTTGCCTCGGTTTGCCGCCCGAATTTCGGCTTTGGCCACCGAGGCAATATCCATCCCCAGGTGGGTTTGGTAATCCACAGCCTGTCCATTGTATACATAAGTGCGCTGGTCGGCAAAACCGGCACGACCGGCACCGGGCATACGGAGAAAGCGATCGCTCCAATATTGAACGGGATCGGTCTGACCACAGATGCGCGCAATGACCTGATTATTTTGTTTGCGCACCTGATTGTTGACAAAGAGATACTGATTAAGCAGGCTACCCTGCATCTGTGGATAGTGCTGTGCAAACTCTGGGATTTTTTTCTTGAAAAAACCATCGCTTAAACGAATGGTATCATGTCTTTCTGGTACGGCGGTGAAGGTGGGAGAAAAACTCACCGTCCCCTCATTACCCGCTGCATCGTAGGCGACAACGCGGGTGCCGCTCGGAGGCTGCGCATTCCAGGGCAAGGCAAAGTAGGCCACATAGGTATCCTTCTTTCCGGTGGGATAGCCAGGGAAAAAAGTGGAGTCAATCAGTACGCCCTGGCGGGTGGGCATTTCGCCAACTGTGTAGACGACAAGCCCGGTGCTGCCCGGTTTGATGACCCGTTGGCCATGTACCAAACCCACCCTGGGGGGAACGGTATCCATAATGACCGGAATGCGACGGACTGTTTCATTGCCCTTGAGCATACCGCTTAAGGAAAAGTCTCGTACCGTAATGACCAGTTGAGCCGCCCCTTGCCTGATCCCTGCTTTCTGGGCATCAATAAGAACTTTTTCATTGAGCAGTTGGGGGCCAGCCGGTTTGAACCATGCCTTACGGGGAAAGTGACGTTCAAGAACCGTGACGGTACTTTCCCCCTGCTGCAGAGAAACGTTCAACTCTTGAATGCCGCTTTTGCTATCCGCCGCCTGCAGGGGCAGTTGCATGGTGGTGCCAAGGTATTTAACCTCTTTGTCCAGGGTCAAGGTTGGCTGTTCAAACTCAAAGAGCAAAAAGGCGGCAAAGCCTCCGGCAAGAAGGGCAGCGGTCAGGAGCGCTGCAAAAAACATCTTGAAAAAACCGCCTCGTTTTCGGGAAGAACCACGGAGTCGAATCTGAGTAGACATGGGAGAAGAAGGCTAAGGTGAAGGTGGCGAAGAAAGGGGATTACTCATTCCAGATAACATCATAACGTTTGATGTGCATCTCGGGTACGGGAATTATGGAAAACCGTTTCCCGGTCTGCTCTTCCAAGAGCTCAATGGTAAAAGATTCTTCGTTGAGAAGCATGTCGGCGATATGGGGATGCACTTTGATCGTCACATGCGAACCGCCAATTTTTCGGGCATCACGAATGATTTTGCGAAAGATTTCATGGCAGATGGTGCGGCGTGACTTGATAAAACCATCCCCCCCGCAGTAGAGGCAGGGCTCGCACATGGTCTGCATCAAACTTTCGGAAAGCCGCTTTCTGGTCATCTGGACCAGGCCGAATTCAGAAAGCTTGAGGATATTGACCTTGCTCTTGTCATCGCGCATGGCTTCCTGAAAGGCATCATAGAGCTCTTCCCGGTGATCTTCATTCTCCATGTCGATGAAGTCGATGATGATGATGCCGCCCAGATTGCGCAACCGCAGCTGCCGGGCAATTTCCCGCACCGCCTCCATATTGGTTTTGAAGATCGTTTCCGCAAGGTCATGGGCGCCCACGTACCGGCCTGTATTGACATCGATCACGGTCAGGGCCTCGGTGGGTTCGATGATGATATACCCGCCTGAACGCAGCCAGACTTTTTTATCCAGGGCGCTGTTGATATCGGCTTCGACCCCGTAACGCTCGAAAAGCGGCAGATCGGAGTTGTAGTAGGTGATCTTATCACGGAGCTGTGGAGCAAAGGTCTGGGCATAGGAAAGGAGCTGCTCATAGACCTCGTAGTTGTCGATGACCAGCTCGTTGGTGACCTCGGTGAAAAAATCACGGACCGCCCGGAGAATTATATCCAGATCTTTGTAAATCAGGCAGGGGGCAGTAGATTTAGCGGTTTTGGTGAGAATCTCATCCCAGAGCAGCAAAAGAAACTCCATGTCTGCTTCCAGAGCCTCGCTCCCGATATTCTCTGCCACCGTTCGCATGATGAACCCGGTTCCCGGTGGCCGCAGAACCTCGATCTTATCGCGTAGCAGCTGACGGGTATCCTCGTCTTCAATTTTACGCGAGATGCCGATATGATCGGTCAGCGGCATGAAGACCAGGTTGCGGCAGGGCAGGGTGATATTGCAGGTTAGACGGGCACCCTTGGAGCCAATGGGTTCTTTGGCGATCTGGACCAGAATTTCCTGTCCTTCATGGAGGATGTCATCGATTGCGGGATTTTCCGGCAAATCGGCAGGCGGCGTTGAGCGGAGCTTATGCCCCGGCATCAACCGCTGAAAGTTGTCTGAGAAGATGTACTGCGCCTCGTCGACATACAAAAAGCCGGTCCGTTCCAGGCCGATTTCGACAAAGGCGGCATCAATCCCCGGCAGTACCCGAACGACCCGGCCCAGGTATATGTTGCCGATCAACCCTTTTTCTGAAACCCGCTCCAGGTGAAATTCGCGCAGATTGCCGTTTTCAACCAGGGCGATCCGGTTTTCGTAGAAGGTTGCATTGATGAGAATGTCTGTGTACATACTCTACTTTGGAATTTTGAGTGGAGAGTCTTCCTGTTTGCCAGCAACTGTCTGGGGAATTTTCCATACCAATTGTGACAAGATGTCTATCCTGAATCTTAAACGGCGTGCTTTTGAATGCTCACGGATTCAGGTTTCTGAGAAATCCGGGGGGGAAGCTGGGGCCAAGCAATAGCTACTTCAAGCCCGGCACGGGGAAAGGGAACGTCCTTTTCCCAAAAGGAATCGAGCCTCGGATTTAGGTCATTAAAATCGCTTACTATACTATACCGTGGATAAACCGCCAGTCTTAATTGGCCGGGGGCTCCACCGTGTTCGGCTTCAAGGTCCATCAGGCCATGCATTTATGATTTCTGTTATTCTTCCCACCTATAACCGTGCCGGATTTCTCAAGCGGTCTATTGGTTCGATTCTTGCGCAGGAAAGACGCTGTGACGAGCTGATTGTCATCGATGACGGCTCAACCGATGCAACGCAAGCGATCGTGAAAAAATTAGCAGCCACGTCCCCTGTTCCCCTTCGCTATTTCTACCAGGAAAACCAGGGAGCGGCGGCGGCACGCAACAAAGGCATCCAAGCCGCCCAGGGAGATCTACTGGCCTTTTTGGATTCCGATGACCAGTGGTTGCCCGCAAAGCTCGCCTTGCAGGCAAAGGCTTTTGAGTCCGATTCGGAGCTACTCATCTCGCACACGCGGGAGATCTGGTATCGTGGCGGCAAACGGGTCAACCAGAAAAAAAAACATGATCCACCCAGCGGAAATATCTTTGCAGCCAGCCTTAAAATGTGTGTGGTGGGAATGTCAACCACCATGGCCCGCCGGCAACTCTTTGAGCGCTATGGACTTTTTGATGAAACGCTTCCCTGCTGCGAGGATTACGACCTCTGGTTGCGGGTGAGTTACAACGAACCCTTTTTTCTTGTGTCTGAACCGTTGACGGCCAAAGACGGGGGGAGAGAAGACCAGTTGTCTGCAATGCACCGGCTGGGAATGGATGTCTATCGCATTCGCTCCCTGTGTAAGCTGCTCGATTCCACCGTGCTCAACTCACAGCAACAACAGGCCGCTGTCGATGAGCTGGTGCGCAAATGTGGCATCTACGGCCAGGGCTGCACCAAGCACGGACGGCCGGACGAGGGCGCGGAGTATGCCGCACTGGCCACAAAATATCAGAGACTTTAGGGTGTCTTGAATAATTTGATTTTTCAATCAAGGCCAGATAAGCGCAGACTTCGAGGATTGCGCAAAATTTTACCGCAGGCATATGTGTGATATTCCGAGGATAAAATTTTAAGCGTGACGAGGTAAGCGCCAGACTCCGCGGGATTGGAAGAAAAAGCAATTATTCAAGATTCCCTTTATTGTTAACACCAACCGGTTATTCTCGTGAAACAACATACCTCCTACGGTGATCCTGCGCGTTTTGTTACCCATATCCATGTGGCCCAGGACTGCCTTGATCTGCCCTATACCCAAGAAATCATAGCCCGAGCCAAATTACCGGTCACGGTTGTTCCCGAGCGTGGTGTGCCTGCCATTGCCGGAGAGTATCCCTTTAACCTCACGGCCGGAAAGCATCACCTCCTGCTCTGCCGTAATCGCGGGACCTTTTTTAAGCCCTGTCCGGGAACGCGAGAATATCGTTGCTGCGATTATCAGGTGCTCAATATTGGCATGAACTGCCCCATGGACTGTGTCTATTGCATCTTGCAGGCCTATCTCAACAACCCCTGGCTCAGTTTCTTTGTCAATATCGAGGATCTCTTTCACGAACTCGATCAGGGACTTGATAGTGAGCCGGATCGGTTCTTTCGCATTGGAACCGGAGAGTTCACCGACAGCCTAGCCATAGATAGTCTCACCAATCTCAGCAGTCGTCTGGTGGAGTACATGGCAAAGAGGCCAAACGCGGTGCTTGAACTCAAGTCCAAGAGTGTGAATATCGAGAACCTGGAGGGGCTTGACCACAGAGGGCGAACCCTGGTTGCCTGGTCGCTCAACTCAGGCCCCATCATGGAGCGGGAAGAGATTCGAACCGCCACCTTGGAAGAGCGCCTTGCCGCGGCCAAACAGTGTGCGCAGTGGGGCTACCGGTTGGCCTTTCATTTTGACCCGATCATTTACCATGAGGGCTGGGAAGAAGGGTACAAAGCAACCATTGATCGTCTCTTTCAGGTGGTGCCTGCCGAGTCCATCGCCTGGATCAGTCTGGGGGCGCTCCGTTACCTACCACCCCTCAAGCAAATCGCTGCCGATCGTTTTCCCGCCTCACGCTTTTTTTATGAAGAATTCATCGATGGCCTGGATGGAAAACGGCGATATTTTCGCGGCCAACGGGTGGAGATGTACAAGGTGATTCTGGAGCGGCTTCGCCTCTATGCCCACCCCAGGACCTGTATGTATTTTTGCATGGAAAACGACACCATCTGGCGCGAGGTTTTTGGCTTTGCCCCGGAAGAATACGGCGGAATCCCAGCCATGCTTGATCGCTCGGTGGGATGGGAACCAAAGTCTCCAACCTGAAGGGGCGGAGAACGAAAGATGCGGAGCTCGTCCTAAAGATCCAGGCTCAACCTTTAAGGGAGGTAATATGGGTTGGTTACCAATTATGGAAAAAGGAAAAAAAGGTGGCTGTCAGTCCAGTTGGCCACTTTTTTACATGAATGATTTTTCCCAGCTGGGCTTGGTGGTCTCATCGATAGAGAGGGCTCTTGCAGCCTTGCGCTCGCATGGCTTTTTTGTTCATCAGGAGCAGGACAGCACCCTGGTGGAAATTAGCGAGCAAGGGCAGCTTGGCAAGATCATGCTGACCCTGCAGAACGAAAAGCTTGACGTTGAGATGTCTGACCTGGTGAGCTGCGTCTACCAGGGCTGATAAAAAACATCCCTGCCCGGCGGGCAGGAACGCATCTTCAGCAAGAAGTTTCTGGCATGAACCTGAATTCGTGAGCAGTGAGTTCAGGTTCATGCTTGTTGGCTGAGTCTCGAAGCGGTATAGTCCTTCCCTCCTGATGAGGGAGGTAGCGCTAGCCTGCACCCCTCTCCTCCACACACGAACAACTCCATCTAATCAGACTTTTTTCTTCGTTATGAACACAGCAACATCTGCTTCCGGACGTCCCGCCAACGGCTGGGTGCCCCTTGGTTTTTCCTTTGCCTTTATTTTTCGCTATCCCCGCCTGCTGGGCTGGAGCCTTATCCTGGTATTGATCACCGGCGGCCTCACCTGGGGAGGCTATCTCTTCACCGTGGATTTCATCGATCACCTGACGGGCTCTTTTTTTACCACACCCCCGGAAGGCAATGCAATTTGGCATCTGCCACTTCTCTGGGGGTGGACTGCGCTGAAATGGATCTTTGTTATTCTCTCTCGGGTGGTGGCCTTTTATCTCGCCTTTGTTGTTGCCTACTCCCTGACGACACCCGGCTATGTCTTTTTAAGCAACTGGGCGGGGAATCGATTCTGCCAGCAGGCGGCTGATGGAGAGGCAGGCATCAGTCTTGGTGGTGTACTGATTGATCTCTGGGAGGGAATTAAAATTGGTGCCATGGGGATTGTGGTCTCCCTACTGGCCCTCATGGCTAATTTTATCCCTGTCGTGGGACAGGCTGCGGTTTTCTGTATCTATGCCTTTTATTCGGCCCTAATGTTTATTGACTATCCCGCCTCACGCTACCGCTGGAGCCTGGGACGTAAACTGCGCTGGATCCGTCTTCATCCCAACCAGGCTTTTCGTTTGGGGCTGTTCCCAGCCATGATCAGTATGGTGCCGATTTTAAATATTTTTTTTATGGCGCTCTTTTTTCCCTTGTTTACAGTGCACACCACCTTGAATTTTCTGACCATTGAAGGGAAGAACAAGCCGGTAGCAACCTGATTTTGTTACATCTTCGGCTCTGCTTGAGGACCTGTTGTCTGCTCCCCACCTCGCATGAGCTTTTGCAACTTCTGCGGTAGTGGCAGCGTTAGTTCCATGGTTGTTCCCGTGGTGGGGTGGACAAAGCGGAGCAACGAGGCATGAACCGCCAAACGCTTGATCGGGTCCTCCTTGCTGCCGTACTTTTTATCGCCCACCACCGGGTGGCCCAGATCGGCCAGGTGGACCCGCAACTGGTTCTTGCGCGCGGTTGCCAGGCTGACCTCAACCAGGGTATAATTTGCGCTGCTGCGTACCACCTGGTAGCTGGTCTCTGCGTACTTACTGCCAGTGGTTTGTTTTCCTGCGGCATACATGCGATGGATTTTTGATTCACAGAGATAGTTCTTCACGGTTCCCTTTGCCGGCTGCAGCTGTCCTTCAACCACCACCAGGAATTTTTTCTCCACTGTAGCCCAGGCCTTTTGCAGGGCATGTTGCGCTGCTTCATTCTTGGCAAAGAGCAAGAGCCCGGAGGCCCCCTGGTCCAGGCGATGCACTATAAAGCCCCGATCTTTTTCCTGAGGCCGTTTGCTCAGGCAACTGCTGAGCTTGTAAAAAACGGTTTTTTTCTTCTCACTGGCAGAGGCAATGGTCAGCAGGCCAGCAGGTTTATCAATGACAATAATATCTTGATCCTCATAGACGATATGTAAGTCCGGGCATTCTTCAGGCCGCTCGGACACCTCTTTTTCTGTGGAAATGGTCAGCGTTGCACCAGATTTGAGTTCTGTCTCCAGACGGTTGACCGGGGATCCGTCAACCTGGATAGCGCGGTATTTGAGTAGCTGTTTGATCTTGGTTTTGGAGTAGCCGCGAGCAAGTAAAAAGGAAAGAACAGTGGAATCCTTGTGGACGGGTATGGATTGCATAAAGATCTCCGGTGGCTGTGTTATGAGCCTTGGGCGGGTTGAAAACGTATACCTGAATCCGTGACGGCGGATGGTCTCTGAATAACATATTCAGTTGATAATGCAGAAATTTTCAAACTAATTTATTTGCTATTCAGTTTCACCCACCGCCCTTTGGGGCATCCATTAGTACGCCACCTTCACTCTTCGTAACAAGCCGATAAAGTATACTTTATTCGACATGTCACAAACAGCGAAGCTGACACACCAATGAATGCTCACGGATCCAGGGTATAGAAAAGAGGGTGAATGACGTGTGGAGGAGCGCCTTTGAGCAGAACCTTTTTTAAGAAAGCTTTTCGTAACCAGGCTGTGGTCGTAATTTAGCTGTCAAGTACACGCCGTACGCAATGAGCCAGGTCTGCCATGATCACGGGTTTATTGAGAAAGCCCTCAATGCCGATGACACGTGACTTATCACTGGTGAGCTGTTCGCTAAAACCGGTACATATAATAACTTTGGCATCTGAGCGGAGCAGTTTGATCTTTTTGTAGAGCTGTAAGCCCGTCATCTGGGGCATGGTCAGGTCGGCAATGACCAGATCGATGGTACTTGATAAGCTGCGATAGGCTTCCAGTGCATCAAAACCACTGAGGCGGACCGTCACTTTATAGCCGAGACGCTCTAGCATACTGGTGGTCACATCGGCAATGGATTTTTCGTCATCCACTAAAAGAATATGCTCGCTTCCTCGAGGCATGGGCTCCTGAGGATCGATGGCAAGCTGCGGGCTGGTTTCGGCCACTTCGACCACCGGAAAATAGAGGGTAAAGGTCGTCCCCTTGCCCAAGGTGCTGGCAACGCGGATTTCACCGCCGTAGCCACGAAGGATGCCCAGTACCACCGCCAGCCCCAATCCTGTTCCCTTGCCACGGGATTTGGTGGTGAAATAGGGATCAAAGATTTTGGTCATGGTCGCCTCGTCCATGCCATGACCCGTATCTTCAACGGTCAACTGTTGATACAACCCCGGTGTGATCGAGAGGTCGTCAAAGGCTCCCAATCCCAAGGTCATGGTTTCAAGGCGAATATTTAACTGGCCTCCCGTTTCCTCCATGGCGTGGTAGGCGTTGGTCATCAAGTTCATCAGGATCTGGTGCAACTGCGTAGAGTCGGCCATAATACGAGGGCATGATTCAGGCAGATGCATCTTGATTTCTATGGTGGTGGGCAGAGTAGGGTGGACGAGCTTGACGACTTCTTCAATAATGTCTGTCAGACAGACCGGTTGGATTTCCTGATCGACCTGGCGGCTGAAGGTGAGGATCTGTTTGACCAGATCACGTGCTCGACGTGAAGCCTCGAGGATGCCACGGCAATGTTCAGCAGCCTCTGAATTGATATCGCTCTCCACTAACATCAACTCGGCTCTGCCCATGATCGGTGCGAGGATGTTGTTGAAGTCGTGGGCAATACCACCGGCCAGACTGCCTATGGCCTCAAGTTTTTGTGTCTGCTGCAGCTGCTTTTCAAAGGCCTTGTTTTCATTTCTGAGTTTCACCTGCTCAGTAATGTCGATGACGGTGACAAAAACTTTTTTCCAACTTTTCTCAAATCCGCTGGCAACCACCACCCGCCGCTCAACGGTAAGCACCCGTCCATCCAGGCTGTTGTTTTCAAACAGAAATTGGGCAGTTTTCTTTTTCAGCAGGAGCATGACTGTTTGCAGAAAGACCAGATTCTGTGACTCGGGTAAAATGGCGGTGAGATGGAGCAGGTCTTCTTTTTTGTTTGCCCCGTAGAGGGTGAGTGCTGCTCGATTGGCTGCATTGACCCGAACCATGTCAATGCAGCGTCTGAGGCTTTCCGGGTGCTGCTCAAAGTAGCTCTCCAGATCACTGACCCCTTCATTTTCAAGGCGATCAAGGAAATTTTTGACCGAACTCAGATCCTCTTCAAGAAGGGCGATGGGCGAGTGCTCAAAGAGGAGGGCATAGCGCTCTTCTGTTTCTGCGAGTTGTTTTGATTTATTCGTGATAATCCGTTTTTTTCTTTGGTTGAGTACCAGGAGGATAATAAGCAGACCAAGAACCACAATCAAACCTATGTCCGTGGGACGAATCTGTGTGGACATCGTCAGCAGTTCGGAAAAGTAGCTGAAAAGCCGCCACAGTATGGAAGAAGAGTTTTCGGTCATGGGGAGTACAATAAAAAACAATAAGGAGGAAACGCAAACCAGGGAAGCGTTCTACTCTATCGGTAACTCTGTTGTCGAGCGATTGGGCGTGCCCATGTTTTCTGCAATCCCCTCTATTGTAGAGGGGCGGCTTTTACCTTGTCAAAAAGAAATGGAGTAAAAACAAGGTGAAATAGAAAAATGAACAGAAATCACCCGGCTGCTTGGCTGTCCCAACGACCCTCGAACCGTTGCTTTCCAGGGGCCCGCTGATATGAGGCCGCGTACTTCGTATGAGGACTCTGTGGTTGGGAAAATGTTGTTCAACGTGGGCGCTTGCAAAAATGGGGGCGGATGATGCCATTTTCAGCATGCCTGGTGCGTGATTATCTGCTACCAATAGCAGCAATGAGACTGTGAATATAGGGCGACAAGCCAGTAAGGTCAGGGGAGAGGTGGGAAAAGAGTATGGGGAAGAGTCTGCAGGCACGGTGGCAGTTTTGGATCGATCGGGGGGGGACCTTTACCGATGTTGTGGGCAAAGATCCTCAGGGACAGCTGCATACCCGTAAATTACTCTCAGAAAACCAGGAACAGTATGATGATGCCGCTCTGGAGGGGATCCGACGTCTGCTGCAGGTAGAGCATACAACCTCTTCCATTCCTGCCGAGCACATTGAAGCCGTCAAGATGGGCACCACCGTGGCGACCAACGCCCTACTGGAGCGCAAGGGGGAGCCGACTTTGCTGGCAATCACCGCAGGCTTTGGTGATGGACTGCGCATTGGCTATCAGAACCGGCCTGATCTCTTTGCCTGCAATATTCAGCTCCCGGAAATGTTGTATGCAGATGTGGTTGAGGTTCGGGAGCGACGCGATGCCCAGGGCAGGATCATTCTCCCTCTTGATCTTGATCGGGCACGAGCCGATTTCCAGGCTGCCTATGAAGGCGGCCTGCGCTCCGTGGCCATTGTGCTCATGCATGGCTATCGCTATCCCCAGCATGAAGAGCAACTGGCAGAGCTTGCCAGGGAGATTGGCTTCACCCAGATTTCTCAGAGTCACCAGGTCAGCCCTCTGATTAAACTGATCGCCCGGGGAGATACCACCGTGGTCGATAGTTACCTCTCGCCTATTTTACGGCGGTATGTTGATCGGGTGGCGTCGCAGTTAGTCGATCAGAAGGGGACTTCTGCTCGCCTGATGTTTATGCAATCAAGCGGAGGGCTCACTGACGCAGCCTTGTTTCGGGGCAAAGATGCAGTCCTCTCCGGGCCTGCCGGTGGCGTGGTGGGCATGGTTCGCACTGCGGCCATGGCCGGGCTGACGCGTTTGATTGGTTTTGACATGGGGGGAACCTCCACCGATGTCACCCATTATGACGGTGATTTTGAGCGCAGCTTTGACACCCTGGTCGCGGGAATCCGCATGCGTGCACCCATGATGTCGATTCATACGGTGGCTGCCGGAGGCGGTTCGATTCTGCATTTTGATTCCGGTCGTTTTCAGGTTGGCCCGGATTCTGCCGGAGCCAATCCCGGCCCGGCCTGTTACCGCCGTGGCGGCCCCTTAACCGTGACCGACTGTAATGTCCTTTTAGGCCGCATTCAGGGGGCGTATTTTCCTGCGGTTTTTGGAGAGAAGGCGAACCAATCCCTGGATCATGCCGTGGTGCGCGAGCAGTTTAGCAGGCTTGCCGAAACCATCAGCGCCCATGCAGGGAAGACCATGACCGCGGAGGCGGTGGCCGAGGGGTTCCTCCGTATTGCTGTAGAAAACATGGCCAATGCCATCAAGACCATCTCGGTCCAGCGCGGCTATGATGTGACTGGCTATACCCTGCAGTGTTTTGGCGGTGCCGGTGGTCAGCACTGCTGTCGGGTGGCGGACGCGCTGGGGATGGAACGTATCTTTTTGCATCCCTTAGCTGGCGTTCTCTCTGCCTATGGTATGGGGCTTGCCGATATTCGCAGCCTGCGCGAGGCCCAGATCGAGCATCCCCTGCATGCACCTGATCTTCAGAGGGTCGTGCAAGAGGCCAAAGAGCCGCTGGTGCAGGTCCTGCGAGAAGAGCTTGAAGCCCAGGGCGTGGATGGGGCTGAGGTTGAAGTCGTTTGCAAGGCGTATCTGCGTTACAGCGGCACCGACGCAAGCCTTGAGGTCGACCTGGGCCAAAGCGAGACCATGCAGGCTGCCTTTGAGGCGGCACATACAAAGCGTTTTGGTTTTATTAGCCCCGAGCGGACGCTCATTGTCGAGGCTCTGGTGATAGAGGCCATCGGCCGTGGTGAGCCCCTGGAAGAACCGGAATACGGGCAAACAGAGAAGCGTGTTGAGCCTCGGCAACAGATCGCTCTTTATTCGGAGCATGAATGGTGTGAGGCTCCCCTCTATCTGCGGGAGGATATTAATCCCGGAGAATCCATAACAGGACCGGCACTTATTATTGACCCCATCGGCACCGTTGTGCTGGAAGTCGGCTGGCGGGCGCAGTGTACCAACCGCAATCACCTCATTCTTACCCGGATAACCCCTCGTGCCCAGATTGAAGAGGTGGGGACCGGAGTGGACCCGGTCATGCTGGAGGTCTTTGCCAACCTCTTTATGTCCATTGCCGAGCAGATGGGAGTCACCCTGGCCAACACCGCCCACTCGGTCAATATCAAGGAGCGGTTGGATTTTTCTTGCGCCCTCTTTGATGCCCAGGGCAACCTGGTGGCCAATGCGCCCCATGTGCCGGTGCATCTGGGTTCCATGGGGGAATCAGTGCGGGCTATTTTGCGAGATAGTGGCTCGCGCATGCGGCCGGGTGATGTTTTTATGCAGAACGCACCCTACAACGGCGGTACCCATCTCCCCGATGTCACCGTGATCACCCCCTGCTGGGATGAAGCCGGCCAAGAGATTCTCTTTTTTGTCGGTTCCCGGGGCCATCACGCCGATATCGGTGGGCGTACACCCGGATCCTCTCCCCCGGATTCTTCGCGGATTGAGGAAGAGGGCGTTGTCATCGATAATTGGCTGTTGGTTGCAGAGGGACGGTTTCGGGAAAAGGAAACGAGAGAGCTGCTCAGCTCCGGTCCCTATCCCTGCCGTAAGGTAGATCAGAATCTGGCTGATCTCACCGCCCAGATAGCCGCCAATGAGACCGGGCTCCGTGAGCTGTCGCGTATGGTGAATCATTTCGGTCTGGCAACGGTCCAGGCATACATGACCCATGTACAGGACAATGCCGAAGAGTCGGTGCGCCAGGTACTGGCGGTACTCGCCGATGGTCAGTTTACCTATCCCATGGATGACGGCAGCCGTATTCAGGTAACCATAGAGGTGGATCACGCAGCCCGTGAGGCGCGTATTGATTTCAGTGGCACCTCTCCCCAGCATCCTGGTAACCGCAACGCTCCCAGCTCGGTGTGTCGGGCAGCGGTTCTCTATGTGTTTCGCAGTTTGCTCGAGAGTGATCTTCCGCTCAACGAGGGCTGTCTTAAGCCCCTGAAACTGATCATCCCCAAAGGCTCAATGATTAACCCCGAATACCCCGCCGCAGTGATTGCGGGTAATACCGAGGTCTCCCAGGCGATAACCGATTGTCTCTATGGTGCGCTCGGGCGTTTGGCCGCCTCCCAGGGAACGATGAACAATTTTCTCTACGGCAATGGTACCCACCAGAATTATGAGACCATCTGCGGGGGCACCGGTGCCGGGCCGGATCATGACGGGGCCAGTGCGGTCCATAGCCACATGACCAATACCCGTATGACCGACCCAGAGGTACTGGAGCTGCGTTTTCCGGTACGGGTGGAAGAGTTTTCCATTCGCAGGGGCTCCGGTGGTCTGGGACTCCACTCTGGTGGAGACGGAGCGGTGCGCAAACTCCGTTTTCTGGAACCCATGACGGCAACCCTGCTTTCCTCTCATCGAATCACCGCACCCTATGGGTTGCAAGGTGGTGGGCCTGGCCAATGCGGAGAAAATATCTTGCTCCGCCGCGACGGCAGGAAATATCCCCTGGCAGGCAATGATGAGGTGCAGGTGGAGGCCGGTGATATGATTGTGATCAAGACCCCGGGTGGCGGTGGTTTTGGCAGCCCCGATACAAAAGACCCAGAGGAGTGCTGATGCCCACCACACGCACAGCTCGTATCCCTTTTCATTATGGCTGGATGATTGTTATTGTCGGCTCTTTGGGCATCTTTGCCTGTATCGGCCTTGCCCGTTTTGCCCTTGGCATGCTCTTGCCTTCCATGGGGGCTGAACTTAAACTCAGCTACTCACAGATGGGCACTATCTCCACTACAAATTTCATCGGCTATCTGGCTGGGATCCTGGTGGCGGCTTCACTGGTACGTCGAATTGGCGCCAGAGTACTCACCACACTTGCCCTCCTGCTCTCCGGAGGCTCTATGATCGCTATCGGTTTTACCCAGAATTTCTATGGTATAACCGGGCTCTATATCCTCACCGGTTTCGGCACGGCCCTGGCGAATATTCCCATCATGGGGCTATTATCCGCCTGGTTTGCCAGTCACCTGCGGGGCAAGGCGGCGGGTTTTGTGGTTTCAGGCAACGGCGCCGCCATTGTCTTTGCCGGCTTGAGTGTGCCCTGGCTCAACGGTTTGAGTCCCTGGTCCTGGCGGCTGAGCTGGTTGGTACTTGGTGTCATTGTCTGTTTGATCGGCTGTCTCAGCCTGCTCGTCTTGCGAAACCGTCCCCAGGAGCTGGGACTTGAGCCCGCCGGGGCACTCACCCAAACCACCGGGCAGGGGCCGCATCAACTTTCTGCAAAACGGTCAGTCCCCCTGAAGCTCATTGTGCATTGCGGCGTCTTGTATGCTATTTTTGGTTTTACCTTTGTCAGCTACGCCACCTTTATTGTGACCGCCATGGTGCGCCAATATGGACTGAGTCAGGAGGTGGCCGGATCGTTCTGGTCCTGGGTGGGTTTTTTCAGCCTTTTTTCCGGACCGCTTTTTGGCATGCTTGCCGACCGTTTCAGTCGCCCCCTGGCGTTGATGGCGGCATTTTCCGTGCAAACCCTTGCCTATGTGCTCGTGGGCCTGAACCTAGGATCCTTTGCACTCTATCTCTCCATTTTCTGTTTTGGTATCGTCGCCTGGGCCGTTCCCTCAATCATGGCGGCTCTCTCTGGCGATTACGCCGGCGCGGATAAGGCTGTTTCCATGTTTTCGGCCATTACCCTTTTTTTTGCGGGCGGCCAGGTGGCCGGGCCCTATATGGCCGGGCGAATTGCAGAACAGACGGGGAGTTTTTCCGGGAGTTTTCTGTTGGCCGCCTCCTTAACCGGGATTGGCCTGCTGCTGGCCCTGGTTCTTCCCAAACCTGGGGGCGTGAGGCAGGGATAGAACCCTTTGGGTGATCGAGTGCATTCTTTCTTGGACTTTTGGGTAACCATAAAATAATATTACAAATAACGCTAAAGCTTATGAAAATCGTACCAAATCGAACGATGAGGTTCTACCGTACCTGAATAAGGAGAGTATTATGGCCATCTTTACGTATGAGGCGCAGGAACTGTTCCAATGGTTGATCATGCAAGAAGATATTGTGGTGGTCGATGTGAGAAACGAAAAGGATTTCAAAAATTTCCATGTAGAAGCACCGTATCCTTTCCCCCTGCACAATATCTCCTACTATGAATTCATGGAAGATGAAGAGGGATCGGTCGGTCGTATTCCCAAAGGCTCTCAGGTACGCATTGTCTGCGCCAAAGAAGGCTCGGCCAAGTATGTAGCCGAGATTTTTGATAAGTTTGGCTATGATGTGGGCTACCTCACCGGCGGTATCAAGACCTGGGGCAACCTCTTGGTGCCCAAGCTTTTGACCAAAGGCAGCGATTACGAGTTGTACCAGTTTATTCGGCCTGGTAAGGCATCGTGTAGCTATGGGCTTATTTCCGGGAAGGAGATGATGCTCTTTGATCCCTCACGCAACATTGATTTTTACCTGAATTTCGCGAAGGAAAAAGGCTGCATCCTAACAAAGACCTTTGAAACCCACCTTCAGGCGGATTATATTGCCGGTAGCCGCGATCTCAGCGCTCGTACCGGTGCCATCTTTTACGGCAACGATGGTGATTTCAGCAGTTCGAAAAATCCGTACACCTCGCTTCAAGACGCTGAAATTCATCGCTTCAGCCAGGGCGGTCCTGATGTACGGGTGCTCTTTACTCCCGGCCATACCCCTGGCTCCACCTCTTTTATCGTGGATGAAAAATACATCATCTCCGGTGATATGATGTTTATTCATTCAGTGGGACGCCCTGATCTCGGTGGAAAGGCTGAAGAGTGGGCCGGACTGTTATTCGACTCGATTCAGATGATTAAAAAGCTCGACCCAACCCTGATGGTTTTACCCGCCCATTACATGGATTGGGAAGAGGCCAACGATGAGCTGATTTTTACTCGAACTCTGGCGGAGGTGCTTGACCGCAATAAAGATATCTACGGGCTTGAAACCCTGGAGAGTTTTATTGGGTTTATCAAGGCGAATATGCGGCCTCAACCTGAAGAGTACGCTGTAATTCGTCTGGTCAATGCCAACCTGCGTGAAGAGGATGAGGAAAAGCAGGAAGAACTGGATTTGGGCAAAAATGAGTGTGCCGCCTCCACCTATGCCAAGCAGCAGGCGGAAAAGGGGGCCGGGGCATAACTCGCCCTTGGATTTGTGCTGGAGGGGACGACTGTGCCTACCCTCCAGCATATACATTTATTCAGATTTTTTTTATACTCGGAGACTTATGCAACGTCTTTTGATTACTCCCCGCCTTTTTCTGGTACTGATGGTACTGGTGTTGCTCTTTGGCCCGGGAGTCCCTTTCTCTGCTGCCGAAGTCCCCAGTACGCCAGAGGCGGAGAGCTTACTGGCACAGGTGCGGCCCCAGTTGGAGCGGCAACTCCAACGAAAAGGGCTCAAGCTGGGACAACCCATCTTTGTTCGCATTTTTAAGATACCCGGAACTCTGGAGGTTTGGGTCGAAAAAAACCACCAGTTTCAGCTCTTTAAAACCTACCGTATCTGCACCTATTCCGGATTTCTTGGTCCTAAAACCAGGGAAGGGGACAAGCAGGCGCCCGAAGGATTTTATTCGGTCACCCCTGATCAACTCAACCCCAAATCCAGCTACCACCTCTCCTTTAATATCGGCTATCCCAACGAGTACGATGCTGCCAGATTTCGGGGCGGCAAATACATCATGGTTCATGGAGACTGTCAATCCTCAGGCTGCTTTGCCATGACCGACAACCGGATCGAGGAAATATACCTCCTGGCCCACGCGGCTCTCTCCCAGGGGCAGGAACAGTTCAGCGTCCATATCTTCCCCTTTCATCTGACCCCGAAAAACCTCAAGAAGTACGCCGCTTCCCCCTGGATCAAATTTTGGCAAAACCTGCAACCCGGCTACACGGCCTTTGAGCAGCTCAGACAGGTCCCGGTGATCGCGGTAAATAAGGGAAAATATGTGGTGAGCTCAAGAGGTTCTCGCCTGGCGCTGCAAAATGCGCAATAGACTTTGCTCTCTTGCATGGTGATCAGGGCCGGACTGCCCGCACATAGCCAGACTTGGTTTTATAAAATGTTCGTTCAGCTCCACACTGATCACCCTGTTCCCAGGATGCCGGATACAGCTTACCGTTGTCGTCTTTAAGCCAGTAGCTCCCCTCAAGTTTCAAGTTGACCCCTCCATCTTTCTTCAGATCAAAGATCATGAAAAAATCATAGAGTTCCCATTTGCTGGGCAGGCGCCAGTCATGATAGGGGCCCTGGTTGAGCTGGGTGAGGTACTGCTGCACTTCGTCCGGGGAATGTTTTTTATGGCTCCGTTTTTCCTGCCAGACCAAGCCTGTTTTGCTTTCTGCAATGAGCCCTGGAGCCACTTGTCTCAAGGCCCCTTCTGCAGAGAGTGAGCTGGTAGGAATGCAAAGAAGAAACGGAATAATCAGGAACAGGAAAAGTTGAGGTTGATGCTTTCGAGATTGTTTTAGGGCGTTGCATAGCATTTTATTGCCTCCTTTTAAGCAAAGATAATCGTTCGTACATACTGTATGACCTGTTCTTGAAGTTGGATAGCCTAAAGGGTGTCTTGAATAATTAGATTTTTCAATCAAGGCCAAGGATTGCGCAAAATTTTACCGCAGGCATATATGTGATATTCCGAGGATAAAATTTTAAGCGTGACGCCGGGATTGGAAGAAAAAGCAATTATTCAAGATTCCCTAAATACGTGAGATAAATATGAGGAGCGACTATGGCACAGCAGGTACGCGTAGAAATTTTATCCATTGGTAATGAACTCCTGCGGGGGGAAATTCTCGATACCAATACCCAGTGGATGTGTCAGCTGGTCAACAGTCGTGGGGGCGAGGTGGTGCGGGTGACCGTGCTCCCTGATATCAAGGAAGAGATAGCCGCAGCTGTACAAGCGGCCATTGACCGCGAAGTTGATCTGTTGTTCACCTCCGGGGGCTTGGGGCCGACGGAAGACGATTTGAGCCTTGCTGCGGTTGCTCAGGGGGCGGGCGTTGCTTTTGAACTCGACGATCAGGCGCGGGAGATGGTGCGGCAACGTTACGATGATTTTTTTGCCCAGGGCGTGATGGATGAAGGGGGACTTAATCCCTTTCGTGAAAAGATGGCCTGGTTGCCCAAGGGGGCCGAGCCCCTGTATAACCCTTCGGGAACCGCTCCGGGCGTGCATCTGCGGGTGGGGAAAACCTCGATTATCTCCCTGCCGGGCGTGCCACCGGAACTCAAAGGTATTATCAACGAGTCGCTTGCCCCTTTCCTGGATGCGCTTTTTGGCAGTGGTGGGTCCTTTACCCGAATGATTACGGTACGCTGTAATGATGAGTCAATTATGGCCCCAGCACTGAGCCGGGTGGTCGCTGAGTACCCTCAGGTCTATATCAAATCGCTCGCCAGGCCCCTTGGGGAAGCTCCGGAGCTTGATATTCTTTTTACCGCCACCAGTGCCGAGCCCCGGGAACGGGAGCTCTGGGTGAACGGCGCTGTCGCCAACCTGCAGGATGGGTTAACGGAATTGGGGCTCAAACATTGGCAGAAAGAGGCCCCAAATCCGTAAGCAACCAGCCGCCGTCACGGATTCGGCAGGGAATAAGTGTTCCAGAGCCTCTCGACTATTCTTTCACCCAGAAATCCACAGCACAGAAACTGGTGGCATCAAAGAGTCCCTTGTCGGTTATTTTGAGTTCCGGGATTACCGGCAAGGCCAAAAAAGAAAGAGCCATGAAGGGGGCCTTCAGCGTGCATCCACAGCTGTGGGCTGAATCGCTGACCTTTCGGTACTGGGCTGCGGCCTGTTTGCAGTCGCCGGTGGTCATCAACCCGGCCACCGGGAGGGGCATCATTTGAATTTCCCCGGCTCCATTCACCGCGGCCAGTCCACCGCCCTCCCTGATGAGCGCATTGATCGCCTCTGCCATGAGCACGTCATCGGTTCCGGCGCAGATAAGGTGGTGGGAGTCATGGGCAACGCTGGCCGCAAGAGCCCCTTCCCGCAGTCCTATTCCCTGCACCAGACTGAGGGCCGGGTGAGGGGATTTCGCATAACGGTTGAACACCGCAAGTTTGAGCAGGTCGCGCTGGGAATCCGCCACCACCTCTTCTCCTGCAATTGTGGGCCGGACAGTTATGTTGTCTGTGATGAGCTCTCCGTCGCGTACACCGATACAGCGGCAGAACGTCCCCTGGGCAGGGATTTTTAACTGGGCTGGATGCACTGGTTCCAGCTTGAAGTGATTGGGGCAGCTGAGCGGTTGCTGCGTTTGTAACTGTGATTTTCCCGCTTCTGCCACCACCTGGCCCGCCAGAACCGCCCGTCGTATCCTGAAGTCTTCCAGATTGTCGACCTCAATCCAGTCGGCAGAATCCCCCATCTGCAACATGCCAAGGGAGAGCCCGTAGTGACGCACGGGATTGAGGCTTGCTGCCCGCAGAACGTCAAAGAGATCATAACCTTCCCCCACCGCCATCCGTACCAGCCTTTCCATGTAGCCCTGGAGTAGATCATCTGGGTGTTTATCATCGCTGCAGAACATGCACTGCTCGGGATAGTCGGCAAGCACCGGTAAAAGTTGGCGGAAGCTCCGGGCTGCTGATCCCTGGCGGAGAAGAATATGCATACCCGCGGCCGCTTTGCGGCGTGCCTCCTCAGGCGTGACGCACTCATGGTCGGTGGATATTCCCGCATCAATATAGGCGCGCAGCTCCTCGCCATGCACTCCAGGGGCATGGCCATCAATGGGTTTGCCTGCCTTTTGTGCTGCACGGAGTTTGGCCCAAACCTGGGGATCCTGGAAAAGAACCCCGGGGACATTCATCATTTCGGAGAGATGGCTGATATCTTCACGGTTCAAGAGCGCTTCCACGCTCTCTGCATCAAGGTCTGCCCCTGCGCTGTCAAAGGGCGTGGCCGGAACACAAGATGGTGCCCCCATAGCAAAATGAAAGGGGCTGCGTTCACACTCGGCCAGCATAAATTCTACTCCTTGCACCCCCAGTACGTTGGCGATCTCATGGGGATCAATCACCGCAGCCAGGGTCCCGTGGCAGACTGCCTCTTGAGCAAAGGCCGTGGGACAGAGCATGGAACTTTCCACGTGGACGTGGGCATCGACAAATCCGGGGAGTAGGTAGATGGGGGCTGGATTGTCCTCCGGGTGCAGTGCCTCAATGGTGCCTGTTGCACTGAGCTCAAGGCGAGCACCATAGATTTTTCGGTTGATCAGATCGACCATC
This sequence comes from Desulfobulbus rhabdoformis, assembly GCF_016919065.1. Taxonomy (GTDB): domain Bacteria; phylum Desulfobacterota; class Desulfobulbia; order Desulfobulbales; family Desulfobulbaceae; genus Desulfobulbus; species Desulfobulbus rhabdoformis. The sequence continues at coordinate 75,889 of NZ_JAFFQA010000011.1, forward strand.
TGCCCGCTGATCTGGTGGAGTTGCTGCATCTAAACCTCACTTGGTTTCAGGAATGGGATCTTTGCGCTGGTGAAAAAGAAAAGAACGCGCCGCCAGGGGCAGAAGCAGGGTAAAGCCAACGCCCAGGGTGAGAAATGCATGTTGAATCCCCTGCTGATCGCTGATCCAGCCAACAGCCGGGCCGGTCACCACATAACCCAGGCGAAACAAGAGGCTATGCAGGGAAAGAATCGATGCCCGCATTCGTCGGCTTGCCCGTTGTTGGAGGATACTGCGGGTGATGGGCCCCTGAAGCCCGCGCATGGCGGTGATCAAATAATAAAAAAGAAAGCTGCCCATCATGGAACTGAAGCTTAATCCTAGATAGCCGCAGACGATCAAGAGGATAAAGAGCATGACCATTCGCTCCAGGCCAAGCCAATCAAGGATCTTATGACTGTTATAGGCACAGAAGGCGACCATCAGATTCGCCCCGGCCCAGATGGGGCCAAACCAGGCCAGGGGGACCCCGCACTCCTGCATAAAAGGCTGCACCAGCCAGACCGGATAAAAACTGGAGAGGCCAAGCAAAAGCCCCAGGACCATGGTTGCACGAATGGCTTTTTTTTCTTTCAGGGCATAACGGCTGATTTGCAGGGCCTCGCCCAGGTGCGAGCTTATCTGCGGGCTCTGTTCCACTTCAGGCTCTTTCAACGAGAGCACCACTACCAGGGCTGTGGTCCAGACGCCAATCTGAGCGATGAAAGGGAGGAGCGGATTGGTCACATACATCAGTCCAGCGCAAAGTGCGCCGCCTGCCTCTCCTATCTGGGCAAAGCTGGCCATGCGTCCGTCACAGCGGGTGTAGAGCTCACTGCGACCGCCTGCTTTAAGCGACTCATAGAGAAGGGCACTATCCGAGCCGCTGATAAAGCTGTAACAAACGCCTAGAAGGAGTTCAGCGCAGATGACCTGCCAGAAATTGCTGGCAAAAAGGTAGACCACATAACCACAGATGCCCAGGCAACAGGCGATAATCAGGGAAGGTCGGTAGCCCAGGCGATCGCTGACGTACCCCGAAGGGTACTCCATAAGCATGGTGGCGGAGGAGAAAAAGACATTGACCACTAGAATCTGCGAGAGTGAGAGTCCGATCTGATCTTTCCAAAACAGCGTGATGATTGCCATGGGAAAGAGCATCATCTTCAGGGCGGCAAATATATTGAGTTTGAGAATATTGGCAGTCATGAAAGGCAAAGCACGTGAAGGTGAAAAAATGCGCGGAGATACCGGCTGTCATCCGGCATCTCCGTGCAGTTATCTCTGTGCTATACAGTGTGGCAAGGAATTTTGCATCCGTTTCTACAAGCAGAGGCTTGCTTGAGGACATTCCTTCAAAGGTGTGGAAAATGATTTTTCCACCAAGGTGGGGCACGTGGTCTTCCCCCGGCCCATGCCAGAGGAAGACTTCTTGTGGTCGTGTGATCGTAATTTGAGCTGGGGATTCGCGACGCTCAAATTATGCACAATTGTTCACCTGAGATTCAGGGGTTGGACAAAGCAGGTCCTGAAGTGGCCTTCTCCCATGGCCGTGCGGCGCAGGAAGAGAGGGGGAGGTCCGTCGCACGGCCATGGGGCCGCTGGCTAACCAAATGCTGGTGGACTAGGATGGCTTTCCCCCTCTCAATAACCTATCAGTCAAACAGGCTGTTGAAGTCAACGGCATAGAACAGGCGTCCCTGGACAACCTGTGCCTCGACACCGTAGTCGACCTGGATGTCTCTTTTGTACTGAAGCATGAACTGCCAGCCGGGGGCAAAGTTGTAGGCCAATTGGGCACCGATGGCGTGGTTGTCGAGTTCGGAACCAGATATTTTACTCCCGTCGACTTCGCTTTCTCCACCCCACTGGCCGTAGTAACTCAGGCCGACGACCAGGTTTGAGGTCAGGTCGTAGCTCAGATGGGTTTCCAGGGCAAAGGAGGGATCCTGAGAGAGTTCTTTGTTTCCCTGATAATCGTCGTTGTCCCCATAGAAGAAGACTGAGGGGGAAACTTCGAGATAGAGATTATGACCCGTTTGGACCTCCCATCCCTTGACAAAGCCGACTTCGGCTTGAAAGGCATAGCGGTTGGTTCCCATATTCACGGCACTATTCTCATCGTATTCGCCGGTGGGCAGGTAGAAATAGGGGGTGAATCCAACGTAGGTTTTGGTTTCTGGATTGTTGACCACCCAGAAGGTGCAAAGGAGGATGAGATCACCGATTCCGTCGGAACGGTCACCGTCGAGATAGGCGTTGCCAAAGGGCAGGATGAACTGAGGATCGGCTACGATGGAACCGATTTTGGTGTAATAGACCTCTCTAAGAAGAAAGAGGTTTTGGGAGAGGTCGACATTACCGATTTTTTTACCATCTCGGTAAACATCGTCAGCGCTGACGCTGTTATAGTAAAGCATTGAAAGTAACGTGTCAGGCGGAGCTGGAATATAGTCGCGCATGTTGGCCGTGGCCGAACTGACCGATGGTATGAGAAGACACGTACAGATTAATGCCAGAACACCTTTCTTCATTACTTTCTCCCTCTTTTTTGTTGAATAAGAAATACATTGCGGGTCAGAAACGACCCTGGGTTTACTGCCTCCTACATCTAAATTTCGTGAGAACACGAAACCGCATTTGTGTACTGTCTGTAATAAAAAAAGCTCCTACTGCGCCTGGCTATAGCAATGGATGTGCCCAATTCAGGCAAGCGGGCAGGAGAGAAGTATGCGTGGAGTGAATTTGTTAACGAGGATTATGCGTCAAGATGTGAGAGAGGCCGAAAACAGGGAGTATGCAGAAAGGTTTCAGGCTATAGAAGGTACCACAAATATGGAGAGAGAAAAGAGAAGAGGTGTGCAGGCTTAGGTGAGAGCGCGGGACTAAAAGGGAGGAGGGGCGGGGCATAAAGTTACAGTTGGAAAGTATGATGGGGCAGTATGACCAGTTGCGTGCTTAGGGGAATTGCAAAGAGGAAAGAGCAGTCTCCGCCGTTTGGCATACGTTGAGGTGGAAACGGCGGGGGCTGTTCGTTGGGGGAAAACAATCAAATGGTTATCGTCGCTCCCAATTGCTGCACAAACTGAGCAAGCCAGGCCGGATGTGCAGGCCAGGCAGGGGCGGTGACCAGGTTGCCCTCGACATGGGCGCTGTCCATGGCGATTTCTATATACTCACCACCGGACTGACGAATTTCCGGTGCGCAGGCCGGGTAGGCGGAACATTCTCGCCCGGAAAGCACCCCGGCTGCACTGAGGATCTGGGCTCCATGACAGATGGCCGCAATCGGTTTTTTTTCTGCTGCAAAGGCTTGAACAATGGCCAGGACCTGCTCATTGAGACGCAGATATTCCGGAGCGCGTCCTCCGGGGATAACAAGGCCAATATACTGCTCAGGCTTGACCGTCGCAAAATCGGCATTGAGGGTGAAGTTGTGTCCCCGTTTTTCGCTGTAGGTCTGGTCTCCTTCGAAGTCGTGTACCGAAGTGCGGACAAAATCACCGGTTTTTTTCTCCGGGCAGACTGCATCTACCTGATAGCCCAGCATGCTCAGGGCCTGAAACGGCACCATCACTTCGTAGTCTTCAACGTAATCACCGACCAGCATCAAAAGCTTTTTTGTCGTCATTGCTCTTTTCCTTCAGTGTCTTTGTGTGAGAATTCTCGATGGAGCGTCCCGTTCGCGATGAACGGGCTTTGGTAATTCCTCATATCGATCAGGACAATAACCACCGGAGGAGAGAAGGCAACCACCGATCCCCTGGAGGGAGGGGCTCAGCGCATTTTCAAGCGGTCTCGATCAAGAATAACGATGGTTTTTCCCTTCACCCGAATCAATCCTTCCTCACTCATCTTGCTAAAGATGCGCGACAAGGTCTCTGAGCTGGTGCCCAGCAGGCTTGCCAGTTGCCCCTTGGGGATATCAAGCGTGACCTGGTCTGTACGAGCCTGTTCTTCCATAAGGTAGAGCAGGTGGGAGGCAAGTCTGCCTGGAACCTCCTTGAGTGAAAGGTTCTCCACCTGAGTGGTGAAGCGTCGTAAGCGCAGCGCCAGGACAGCAAGCATATTCAGCGCCAGAGAGGGGTGGGCGGTGATCAAATCCACAAACTCGGTGCGCGGGAAAAACAAGGTCTCGCAATTGCTCAGGGCCATAGCGTTGGCGGGAAAAGGGTTGCCATGAAAGACCGGTACCTCGCCAAAGGGCTCACCCGGTCCAAAGATGTGAAGAATCTGTTCCTTGCCGTCAAAGGAGGTCTTGAAGATTTTTACCTGGCCCTGGCTGACCATGTAAAAACCAATCCCCGGATCTCCCTCAAAAAAGATCGTCTCTCCCTTTCTATAGGATTTACTGATCGTTATTGCGCTGATTTTTTCTATCTGCTCTTGAGGGAGCCCGTTAAAAAGCAGGCTGGCAGCGAGGATGTTGAATTTTTCTGGCATGGGTTCCTTGGGGGAAACAAATTTTTTAAAAAATGGAAAAATAATTTTGTTTTTTGATCTAGGTCAAAGAAGATCTAGACAGTGGGTGTACAGTGCAGGCATACCACAAAGAAACAGCGCTCAGGTGCGACAATACATTATTTGAGGAGGAATGCCATGTTTTGTAACCAGTGTGAACAGACCGCCAAGGGAACCGGATGCAACATCGTCGGTGTCTGTGGGAAAAATGAAGAGGTCGCCGATCTTCAGGACCTTTTAATCCATGCGCTGCAAGGACTTGCACTGTTTGCCCAGGAAGGCCGCAAACAAGGGATTGTCGATGAGCCAACCGATCGCTTCACCTATGAGGCGATCTTCTCCACCCTCACCAATGTTGACTTTGACCCGGATCGGTTTGTAGCTCTGATCAACAAAACCGTTGAACTGCGTGAGGCGATGAAAGAAAAGGTCGCCAAGAGCGGCGGTAAGACTGATTTTTCCGAGGCTCCGGCCTCTTTTGTCCCCGCTGGATCAGTCAGTGAGCTGGCTGCCCAGGGTAAGGCGCTGAACCTGATCGAAAACCTGGACAGCGACGAAAACATTAAATCGTTGAAACAGACGCTGCTGTACGGTGTGAAAGGTATCGCCGCCTATGCCGACCACGCTGCCATTCTTGGGCAGAGTGATCCCGCTGTGGCTGCTTTTTGCTACGAGGCGCTGGCCGTGCTCATGGTGCCCGGTTTGACTGTTGAGCAGTGCGTACCGGTGGCCATGAAGGCCGGTGAAATCAACCTGCGTGCCATGGAGTTGCTTGATGCCGCCAACACCGGCATCTACGGTCATCCGGTTCCCACGCCCGTGCCGCTGGGGCATCGCAAGGGGAAATGTATTTTGATCACCGGGCATGACCTGCATGATCTGGAGTTGCTGCTCAAGCAGACCGAAGGCAAAGGCATTGATGTCTATACCCACGGTGAGATGTTGCCCTGCCATGGGTATCCGGAATTGAAAAAATACCCCCATTTTTATGGCCATTACGGTACGGCCTGGCAGAATCAGCAGAAAGAGTTCCCCAATTTTCCCGGACCGATTCTCTTTACCACTAACTGTATTCAAAAGCCCGGTCCCGACTATATCGACCGTGTCTTCACCAATGGCCTGGTTGGTTGGCCGGGCGTCAAGCACATCAACGATAAGGATTATTCAGCCGTTATTGAGATGGCGCTTGCCATGGACGGGTTCACCGATGATGTCGAGGCTTCTCAGGTACTGGTCGGGTTTGCCCGCAATACTGTTCTTGGCGTCGCCGACAAGGTGATCGAGGCGGTAAAATCAAAGGCCATTCGCCATTTCTTCCTGGTTGGTGGTTGCGATGGTGCCAAGCCGGGGCGCGATTACTTCACCCGCTTTGTCGAGCAGGTGCCTGCGGACTGCATGGTGCTGACCCTGGCCTGTGGTAAATTTCGTTTCTTTGATAAGAACCTGGGCGATATCGGCGGCATTCCCCGTCTTCTCGATGTTGGGCAATGTAACGATGCCTATTCCGCCATCCAGATCGCGGTTGCCCTGGCCCAGGCCTTTGAGTGTGAGGTGAACGATCTGCCCCTGTCGCTGATCATCTCCTGGTACGAGCAAAAGGCGGTGGCTATTCTCTTGACCCTGCTCTACCTCGGGATCAAAGACATTCGCCTCGGGCCGTCCCTCCCGGCCTTTGTCAGTCCGGCAGTGCTTGAGTTTTTGGTAAACACCTTTGATATCAAACCGGTGGATACCCCGGAGGCGGATCTGAAAACGATCCTCGGTTAAGGCTGCTTTTTCCATCATCTACACTTGGCATCGGTCGGTACTGATTGCCGACCGATGCCTTCTCTCACAATCTTATGACTGAAAATTTAAAGACTTATCTCGTGTTGCCTCACTATGATGCCGGTTTATTGAGCCCTGAGGAGCTTGAACAGTTGGCTGCCCTGGCCCGCAAGTACAATATTCCTGCAACCAAGATCACCGGTGCCCAACGCATCGCCTTTTTGGGGATGGAGGAAGAGGCTGTGGTCGCCTTAAAAGATGAGCTGGGCTTGCCTGAAGGGAAGCCGGAGCAGCGGAGCCGGGTTCATTATATTCAGGCCTGCCCTGGAAAAACCTGGTGCAAATATGGGCATCAGGACGCTCTCTCGCTGGCTGAGCGCATCAAAAAACTGGAGATGGACGGGCCTTTGCCTGCCAAGGTCAAGGTGGGGATCTCCGGCTGTCGTTTTTGCTGTTGCGAGTCCTGGATGCGGGATATCGGCCTTGCCGGAGAAAGCAAGGGCTGGCGGCTCACCTTTGGTGGTAATGCGGCCGGAAGGCCACGAATAGGGGACATTATTGCTGACCGTCTCAGTGGTGATGAGGCCGTGGAGCTTGTACGTAAGGCGCTGAACTACTACCGCCAAGAGGCTACATCAAAAACTCGTACCGCCCGTTTTGCAGAGCGATTGGGCGTTGAAGGATTGAAAAAAGCAGTTTTAGGTTGATTGGAACAAGGAAAGGCTATGACGAAGGTTACACGGAAGATAGTTGAGATAGATGATGAACTCTGCGATGGGTGCGGTCAATGTGTGCCCGATTGTGCCGAAGGCTCCCTGCGCATTGTCGATGGCAAGGCCCGCCTGGTGGCCGATAAACTCTGCGACGGTCTGGGGGCCTGTCTGGGATCTTGTCCCACCGGCGCGCTCAAAATTATCGAACGTGAGGCAGAGGAGTTTGACGAAGAGGCTGTTGAGGAGTTTCTTGCCCGGGAAAAAGCGCAGGAGCAGCCGACAAGTGCCTGCGGTTGTCCTTCCTCACAGATTCAGTCGCTTCAGCCGGTGACTTCCTGTCAGGGAGCCAATGCACCCGGTCAACAGCTGGGATCGGCATTGTCGCACTGGCCGATACAGATTCGTTTGATCCCTGCCACGGCACCTTTTCTGGAGAATGCTGACCTGCTCGTGGCGGCTGACTGCACCACTCTGGCCTATGCCGGGCTGCAGCAGGATTTTCTTGCCGGTCGGGTGGTGATGATGGGCTGTCCCAAATTTGATGATCAGGAGCTGTATGTTCAGCGCTTTACCGAGATCTTTACCACCCGCAAGCTTAATTCTCTGACCATTCTGGTGATGGAGGTTCCTTGCTGTCACTCCATGCTTCAGATTATCGAGAAAGCCTGGAAAGCAGCCAGTCCTGATTTTCCGGTTCGCCATGTGGTTATCACCACCAAGGGAGAGATCAAAGAAGAGGTGAGTTGGTCCTGAAATGCGATTCTTAAGGGCAGGGGAGTGTTTAACCTGCTTTGAATGCCCGGTATGTTGAAGGAGTACTTTCAATATACCGGGCATTTTTGTTCTCACTTTTCTTGTTGCTTGCGTTGCATGAGCGCTTGACAATCAGCATGACGGAGGCCATGTTTGCCCATCTGCGATGCTTCAGCATCACCAGCCCCCTGGCATCGCTCGCACTCCCCAAGGTTAAGGAGCACAGCAATGAACGTGCAGGAGATCATGCAGACGCAGTTGCACTGTTGTAATGCGGACGCGCATCTGCAACAGGCGGCGATGGAGTTGAATGAAAAGTGTGCAAAAGAGCTGGTCGTGGTCGGAACACATGGAACGCCCACCGGCATTTGCACCAATGATGTCCTAGTGCAAGCCCTCTCACGGGGGCAGCTGCCTTCAGCGCCCGTCGGTTCTCTGCGTCTTTCCCCCTTTGGTCAGGTCAGTGAAAACACACCGCTCAAAGAACTGGTCCACACTTCCTATTCCTACTGGTTGGTGGTCCATCAGGAACAGGTGATTGGCATCGTCCGCAGAGCAGAGCTTGATCGTTTGCTCACGGGAAGTCCCACAGCCTTTCTAGCAAGGCTTGCCCCGGTGCTGGACGGTATAGGTGCACCGATTCTGGCCGTTGATGGCGGGCGCAAAGTACTTTTGGTGAACCACGCAGCCTGCAGTGTCATTGGGCGAAAAAAAGAGCAGATTCTGGGGCTGCCGATAGAGGAGGTGCTTCCCCCCTGCCACGCAACGAGTACCCCCCTTGCCGGAGGCGGTGTGCACAGTGAGCAGTTTAAACTTAACGAGAAGGTCTATTTGGCCAACTGGGCCACCATGGAACTTCAAGGTAAACCACTGGGGGAGTTGGCCTTTTTGCGTGATATGTCGTTTTATGAGTCGCTCACCAGTGAACTGGACCGGGTGACTGATCTCTCCAAAGAGCTTAATGCCATTATTGATTCTTCCTTTGACGGCATTTATGTCACGGATGGCCAGAGCCGAACCCTGAGGGTCAATCAGGCCTATGAACGTATCAGCGGGATTAAAAGTGCGGAGGTGGTGGGACGGACCATGTCCAGCCTGGTAACTGAGGGCTTTTACAATGAATCCGCAACGCTGAAGGTCCTGGAGGAGGGGCGGCCTGTCACTATTGTTCAGCATATCATGAAGACCGGGAAGACTATCGTGGTCACCGGGAACCCCGTCTATGATGACAACGGCACTATTTTTCGCGTTGTCACCAATGTGCGTGACGTAACCGAACTGAACCAGCTGCAGGAAAAGATTAAAAAAATGGAGCAGTTGCAGAGCCGCTACGAGCTGGAGTTGCAACAGCTTCGCGGGGGCACTGAGGATCAACGTCGCTTTGTGATCAAATCCAAGAAAATGAAAGAGATCTATGGACTTGCGCTCAAGCTTTCCAAGGTGGACTCCACTATTCTTATTCAGGGGGACTCCGGTGTCGGCAAGGAGGTCTTCTCTGAAATTGTCCACTCTCACGGTGCCCGCCAGAAAAAGCCCTTTGTGAAAATCAGTTGTGCCGCTATTCCCGAAAATTTGCTGGAATCCGAACTCTTTGGCTATGCTCCCGGCGCTTTTACCGGGGCCAACCGAGAAGGGCGTGCCGGTATTTTTGAAATAGCCAACGGCGGCACCATCTTTCTCGATGAGATTGGCGAGTTGCCCATGAGTCTGCAGGTGAAGCTCTTGCGGGTGCTGCAGGAACGCGAAATCGTTCGTGTGGGAGGCTCACGCTCTATCAAAGTTGACACGCGTATTATGGCCGCAACCAATCGTGATCTGGAAGAGATGGTGCGCCATAAGCAGTTTCGTAAAGATCTCTTCTTTCGACTGAACGTAGTCCCCGTGCTCATTCCCCCCCTGAGGGAACGCAAGGAGGCAATCAGTCATTTTATCTACTTCTTTCTGGATAAGCATAACCGGAAATACGGTTTCAGCCGCCAGATTACTCCCGAGGCTGTCGATACCCTGGTGGAGTACGACTGGCCAGGCAATGTGCGCGAACTGGAAAATATGATTGAGCGGTTGGTGGTTATGGCTCAGGGGGAGATTATAGCTGCCGATGATCTGCCGGGGCGGGTGAAAGGCGAACAGGTGGTGGGCAATACGCAATCCCTGGAAGAAAAACCCCTGAAACAGGCCCTGGCTGAGCTGGAAGGACAGCTTCTGCGCTCAGCGCTTGTAAAGCATGGAAGCTCCCGTAAAGCCGCCGCAGCTCTGGGGGTGAATCAGTCGACTGTAGTGCGCAAGGCCAGTCGGCTTGGAATATGTCTTGGCGAGCAGGCGAACTGATGTTTTTTTGCATCGATTGATGCATGTTTGCATCGAACGGAATTTAATTGTTCTATTTCAGCTAGTTGTACTGTGTTTTTTTTTGAGATATGTGTTGTGAAACCTTGTTTTGATGCATATATGCATCGAGTTGTGTCTCTCAAGGTACATTGCTTGTGGTTCTGTTTGCCCCGAAAGAGCAACAAATTTATTTTTCCTGACACGGATAGGTTGTCGTGCACAATGCGAGCCGTGCAGGCTGGTGAGGCATGGTGCCTCATAAATAAAATATAAAACAGATCAGTTGCTTGGCCGTTTTTTTCTCCTCATTTCTTCTGGCGCTGAACGCAGCCTTTTCGCCGCCGGCGTCCTCGTTTCTTCACGCTCTCTTTTTCTTCAACAGGTCAAAATCAAGACCAAAAATCAATTCGGCTCATTTTTTGCTCGATAGCTCCTCGTATACATCGCCGGACCGGTATGAAATCTCTGTACGGAGAAGAGGAGGAGTAGTCGAACAACATTTATTGGGATTTTTCTTGGGCACATTGGTCCCTCGTCTTTCGTAAGATGAAGGCGCAGCCTCTGGGAGGTGAGACCAATCTGCTTTGGAGAAATCCTGAACATTGCAAGGAGTGTGTATGAGAGCAAAACGAGAATATGGAGCTTGCCATCCCGGCATCCGTATGGGGATGTTTACCTTACGCCTGCCTTTTGTTCATTATCGCTTCGAGTGGGCTGATTACCTGCAAGGGCTGTTGATGTGCACCGTCTGTCTGGCGATCATTCCGGTTTTAACTGGAAAGCTGGGCATGTCCTTTGAAATTGCCCTGGCCATTGTTGTCCTCAACGGGACCCTGTATCTAGCCCATGTCACCTTTGGCGACCCTGTGATACCCGGTTGGGTTACCCCAGCCATCCCTCTTTTAATTGCCTATATTGAGACCTTTGCCCCTGGAGTGGAGCGCATCCAGGCCCTCATCTCCTTTGAGATGACCTTTGGCCTCTTTTGCGTTTTTCTCGGTGTAACCGGGCTTGCCAGGCGCTTTGTCTCGCTGATCCCCAATGCGGTGCAGTCAGCCATTTTGCTTGGGGCGGGCTTTTCCGCGGTCATGCTGGTCTTTAAACCGGGCGAGGGGCTCAAGAGCTTTGATTCCAACCCCTGGACCATCACCATCTGTATCGGTATCGCCTTTTACCTGCTATTTTCCGAGCATTTCAAAAAGCTGCGTCGCACCAACAAGTTTATGTACTACCTGGGCAACCTGGGCATGATGCCGGCCCTGGCTCTGGCAATTTTTGTCGGACCGCTTCTGGGGGAACTGCCCTGGCCCACCTATGATGCGGGCATTATCACCCATCCGGATTTTGCCGGTTTGTTCCGGGATTTTACCTTCATGGGCAATATTCCTTTTCCCCCGCTGAAAATGTTTCTCACCGGCCTGCCCATGGTGATCAGCTCCTATGTAGTTGTCTTTGGTGATGTTATTCAGTCACAGGCCTTGCTTGACGATGCCCAGAAATATCGTCCGGATGAGGACGTCGATTACAACCCCAACCGCTCCCACGTGATTTTTGGCGCCCGCAACACCATCATGTCTGTGATTGGCCCGGACATCTCCATGTGCGGTCCGCTCTGGGCCGCGATGCAGGTTGTGGTCTGTGAGCGTTTCAAACACGGCCCCAAAGCCATGGAAACCATCAACAGTGGTGCAGGATCCTTTCGTATGGGAACCTGGACTGGCTATTTTCTGGCCCCGATTGTCTCCACGGTGAAGCCCATCCTCGGTGTGGGTCTGGCCTCGACCATGCTGATTCAGGGCTATGTCAGTGTGCGTGTCGGTGTCTTGAAATCACGCGGCTTTAATGATCTGGGCATTGCCGGTGTGGCCGGAGCCATTCTTGCCACCCGCGGTGCCGCCTGGGGCCTTGGTTCGGCCATTGTTTTGACCGGACTCATTTACCTCAGTAACTTCCGTAAAGCCTATGAAAAAGAAGAACCCATCTTTCCCTGTGATTCGCCTGAGACCATTGCCAAGGAAGTTGCCGAGGCCATGAAGGAAAATCAATAACAAGGATCAAAGGTAATGCCCCGTATTGTAGGCTCAGAACGTTTCATTGGCAGAGAGATTCCGGCAACCCATCTTTTTTTACTGGTTGTGGTTGCTGTCTCTCTGGTCGGCTTCATGCTGGTGGCTCCAGGCAACTGGACAAGTGACCTTCCTGCCTTGATGGGCACGGTGGTCATTATTCTGGTGCTGCTTGGATTTGCCCTCAACCGGGTGAATCCCATGGGCTGGAAACGGATTTTCAAAAAAAATGAATACCGTCAGCAGCTGGAAGGCAAGCACAGGGTACTGGAAGCACTCAAGGAGTTGGATGCGTCTTACCTGGTGCTCTGTTGCTTTACCTTTGAGCTGCTCCATATCGAGTTTCTCATTTTTGGTCCGACAGGCATTTTTGTGGTGGGAACCACCCACGCAAGAGATCCCCTGGAGGTTGAAAACGGGATACTCATGGCTGGCAGTCACAGCCTGCACCGGAAAACCGGCAGCCTCTGGCGCATCTGTCACCTGCTCAATCTGGTGATTCAAAAAGGCTACAAGGAAGAGTTTATGCCCAAGCCCATTTTGATCACGACCCACAGCGAGGCCGCATCGCTTGAGGAGTTTGACTCCATTGCCATTCGCTCGCCGGGGGAACTGGTGCAGGTGATCCAAGCAGCCACTGATGAACCTGTGCCGCAAGAGCTTGTCCGAGGAATGGGGAACTACGTTCGGGAGCGTTACCTGCGATAATACACTGGATAACCGTCAGCATTCGTTCGGGGGGGCAGCCTCTAGAGCCCCCCGCTCTTGTTCGCTGATGCTGCAGATACAGCAGGGGGAGACCATTTGCTTGGAACTCCCCTGCGTAAGGAGAAAAAAATGTCGAAAAAAACACTGTTTCGGACCACCGGCCGCATCGTGCAAGGCGCTGGAACACTGAACAGCATTGTTGATGAATTAAAGCAACTTGGTGGCACCAAGGCTATCATTGTTACCGATCCTGGCCTGGTGGCAACCGGTATAATTGACCAGCTGGAAGAACTGCTGAAAGCAGGAAATATGCCCTTTGTTCGTTTTGACCAGGTCGAGGCGGACCCGCGTTTTGAACTGGTCGATGAGGTGGTACAGCTGGTCAAGGGGGAGCAGGTCGACTGTGTTGTCGGTATTGGTGGCGGCTCCTCGCTCGATATTGCCAAGGTGGTCTCGGTCATGGTCACCAATCCCGGCAGTGTGGAGGAGTATTTTGGTATCGATCTGGTTCAGAAGCCCGGTATCCCACTGGTCTTGATTCCGACCACCGCCGGAACCGGCAGTGAGGTCACTCCCATTGTCATCCTCTCCGATCACCAGGAAAAGCTGAAAAAAGGTGTGGTCAGCGCCCATCTCTTTCCGTCGACCGCACTGCTTGATCCGGAACTGACCGTGGGCCTACCACCAGCGGTCACTGCGGCCACGGGTATGGATGCACTCATCCACGCCATGGAGGCCTACACCTCCATCAACGCAAACTCCATGACCGATATGCTGGCGATTCAGGCCATGGATCTGATTTACAATAATATCCGCACGGCCTATGCTAATGGCAGTGATATCGCGGCACGGGAGAAGATGCTTGAGGGATCAATGCTTGCCGGTATGGCTTTCGCCAATGCCGGAGTGACGGCGGTCCATGCCTTTGCCTATCCCATTGGGGCTGAGTTTCACATCCCCCACGGTATTGCCAACACCATCATGCTGCCGCCGGTCATGGCCTTCAATCTGATCGGTAATCTGGAGAAGTTTGCCGATATCGCCCGTATCTTTGGTGAGAACGGCGAAGGCATGAGCAGTCGTAAGCTGGCTGAGCATGGGCTGGCAGCCGTGCATGCGCTGGCCACTGATCTCAATGTGCCCCAGAAACTCAGTGGTTATGGCGTCCAGGAAAAAGATATCCCCACCCTGGCTGAAGGTGTGATGAAGGTCACGCGACTTCTGGCCAACAACCCGCGTACCCTGCGCCTTGAAGATGCGGAAGCCATCTATCGCCAGGTTTTGTAAGGAGTGAAGCTATGACGAAATCGTACCAGACCTATGTGGATGGCCAGTGGACCAGTACTGGACAGACCATGGATGTATTCAATAAATTCAGCGGCGAGGTCTTTGCCACGGTGCCCCTGGCAGATGGCGCGCTCACCGAAAAGGCCATTGCCAGTGCCAAGAAGGCGTATCAGAGTTTTCGCAAGATGCCTGCCCACCAGCGTTCGGCCATCCTCGATAAGACCGTTGAGCTGATCAATAAACGCGAAGCGGAAATAGCGGCTGTCATATCCCAGGAGGTAGGTAAGGCCTGGAAATTCTCCGTGAACGAGGTGCAGCGCAGTGCCGAGACCTTTAAGTTTGCCGCAGACGAGGCCAAGCGACTCCATGGCGAGACCATCCCCGTGGACGCAAGCCGTTTTGGCGAGAATCGTTTTGGTTATTTTATCCGCGAACCCCTGGGGGTTATCGGAGCGATCACACCGTTTAATTTTCCCCTGAATCTGGTGGCGCACAAGGTGGCCCCGGCCATTGCCACCGGCAATACCATTGTGCTTAAACCGGCCTCCGCTACCCCCGTCTCCTCTCTGATTCTGGCGGAAATTCTGGAGGAAGCAGGCCTGCCGCCGGGTGTCTTTAACGTGGTTGTCGGGCCCGGACGTGAGGTGGGCGATGCCATTGTGGTCCATCCAGACTGCAAAAAGATCACCTTCACTGGCTCTCCTGCGGTGGGGAACCAGATCGTGCGCAAGGCGGGCATCAAGAAGGTGACCCTGGAGCTAGGCAGCAACTCGGCCACCATTATCGAGGCGGATGCGGATCTGGAAAAGGCGGCCGCGCGTTGTGTGGTCAGTGCTTTTGCCAACTCTGGTCAGGTCTGTATCTCCCTGCAGCGCATCTATGTGAACCGTCAGTGTTTGGATCAGTTTACCAAGATTTTTGTGGACAAGGTCAAGGGACTCAAGGTGGGCAATCCGCTGGATGAAGACTGCGATGTAGGGCCGTTGATCGATGCCAAGGAGGTGGAGCGTATCGATACCTGGGTCAAAGAGGCAGTCAAGCTCGGGGCCGTGGTCGCAACCGGAGGTCATGGCGAGGGACGGGTCTATCAGCCCACGGTGCTGACCCAGGTGACCGAAGACATGAAGATCATGTGCATGGAGACCTTTGCTCCGGTTGTCTCCATCGTGGCCTATGATTCCTTTGAGGAGGTCATAGATCTGGTCAATGGTTCAGAGTTCGGGCTCCAGGCCGGTGTCTATACCAACGACATCAACAAGGCCCTGCAGGCAGTGGATGACCTGGATGTGGGTGGTGTCATGATTAACGATACCGCCACCTACCGGGTGGATCATCTGCCCTATGGTGGGAACAAACTCTCCGGCCTGGGCCGTGAGGGAATCCGTTTTGCCATGGAAGATATGACCAATATCAAGATGGTGATGATTAACAGAAATTAGTTGAAATCTGACTGGTTGTGGGCCAGCCAGGTGCAAGGCTTCATCCCCCTGTGAAGTCATTTGGCCTCTGGAGGTACACGATCGGTCAGTTGTTGCAGTAGGTTGTTTTAGAAGTATATATCCCTCTGCCTGCCCCCGCATCTGGTGATTTCCCTCCCCAAGAAAAACCAGGTGTGGGGGTATTTTTTTTATCTGGTGACCAATAAAGTTGGAATGGGCAGACGCCCACTCTTTTACTGGAGCTTTGACTGAGTGAGGATTATCATGAGGTCATACATGTCTACGCACCGTTAAGGGGTGCCCTGGAACAATCCGTTCTTCCTTCAAGGAAAGCCACCATGAAAACCAACCTGACTCTCATCGGAATGCCTGGTTCGGGCAAGAGTACCGTGGGCATCATTCTCGCCAAAAATCTCGGCATTGGGTTTATCGATACAGATATTCTCATTCAGATCAATGAGCAGCAGACCCTGCAGCAGATCATCGACACCACGGATCACCTCAACCTGCGGGCCATTGAAGAGCGGGAAATTCTTAAGCTCAATGTCACTCATTTAGTCATCGCCACCGGGGGGAGTGCAGCCTACAGTGAAAAGGCCATGGCCCATCTTGCGCAGATATCGACCATTATCTTTTTGCATGTCTCATTTTCAGAACTCAACCGGCGGATCAAAAATTTTGCTACCCGCGGCATTGCCAAGCGAGAAGACCAGTCCTTTGAGGAACTCTTTGATGAACGTCAGGTGCTCTACAACCGCTATGCTGATATTGTGGTCCCCTGTGAAGGACTCAACCAGGACCAGGTGGCCGACGAGATCATCGCCCGTCTTTATCCCAACGGCTGCTGTCTGCTCAATCAATAAGTAGGAGCACAAAGGATCAATTCGGGAATAAAAAAAGCCGGACAGCGTAAGCTGTCCGGCTTTTTGGGCTTGGCTTTTACAAATTCAGGCTTCAGTAAGCCGTCGGTGAAGCATTACCAATGTGCCTCTTTGTTGGCTGCGGTGGAGTAGGTCACCTTGCCGGATTTCATCAGCTCCGCGGCCTCGCGGATCGTACCGGTGACATCATCAACAACCTTGACGCCGCCTGCCTCCAGCGTGGCAAAAGCCTTGGGGCCACAGTATCCGGTCATCAGGACCTCGGCACCTTTTTCACAGACTGTGGTTGCAGCCTGGATACCAGCACCTTTGAAAGCGTTGACGTTGCTGCTGTTGTCAACTGCTTCAAACTCCAGGGTCTCGGTATCAACAACGACAATATACGGGGCCCGGCCAAATCGCGGGTCAACCTCACTGTCGAGTGTAACTCCTTTGGATGTAATGGCCACTTTCATGGCGTCCTCCTTGGTGCTTGTAAATCAGTTTCCGCCGCCTCCGCAAACCTGATCATTGGTGATCTGGGGCAGTTTTCCAGCCAGGAAGTCGTCAACCACAGGGCGAATTTCCGGGCGAACACCATCGTGATATACATCGATTCCCACCTGACGGAAACCCATCAGGGGACGCATTCCGATACCGCCAACCACCAGGGCGTTCACCCCGGCCTCGGCCAGAAGATTTACCGGAACCATACAGCCGCCCTGAACATGCTCTTTGTTAGCCAGGATGGAAACTTCTTTGATCTGGCCGTCTTCCACATCAATGCAGGTAAAGACATCACAGTGTCCAAAATGTCCTGCACGCATGCCATCTAAGCCGCCTTGTCCCTCAGAGGGAATCGCCAATCGTATCATGGGTCTGTTCTCCATACTTATTGAATAGTTGCTTTAAAATCCACAATCCCCAGAGGGTTCATGGAGGGTGAGTTGATAATTTTCGTCCAGACCTCCCGGACGAGTTTATGGGTTGCGCTCTCTTCGCCATACTCAAAGAGCGTTTTGCCCTCCACCATGGAATGGGTAAAGACAGGATCAAAGGGAACCCTTCCAACCAGGGCGACGTTGTGTTGTGTCGCCGCCTCTTCAATGGTTGCGGTCATCTCCGGATTGAGATCAAACTTATTGACCACAATCATACCCGGCACCTTGAAATGGGCTGCTAGGTCAATGACCCGCTCCATATCGTGCAGGCCGGAAACGGTGGGCTCAACCACGATGACCAGGGCCGTTGCTCCGCCGATGGCCGCGATAACCGGACAGCCAATACCAGGGGGACCATCGGTGATGATCAGGTCTCTGTTCTGGTCTTCAGCCAGCTGTCGCACCTCTTTGCGGATCAGGCTGACCAGCTTGCCGGAGTTCTCCTCGGCAATCCCCAACCGTGCATGGACCATCGGCCCAAAACGGCTGTCTGAGATATACCACTCTCCACAGCGCTGGGTAGGGAAGTCAATCGCATTCTCAGGGCAAAAGTCAACGCAGACACCGCAACCCTCACACCGGATGGGATTGACCTCAAACGTTTCGCTGATGGCATCAAAACGACAAAGGGGACGACAGGTTCCGCATCCGGTGCAAAGATCGGGGTTTATCTCTGCCAGGCCACCTCCCATGAAATCTGTGCTCTGCCTGACATCCGGCTGCATGAGCAGGTGCAGATCAGCAGCATCAACATCGGCATCGCAGAGAATGGAACGCTTGCCCTCAGCTGCCAGGGCCGCAAAGGCTGCGGTCAGGCTGGTCTTTCCGGTTCCACCTTTTCCGCTTATTATCACGAGTTCGCGCATAACTGAGCCTTGCTCCTGTTCACGATGGTTTCAATCTGTTCAAAGAGGCCCACAAATTTTTCCCGCCACTCCGGCATTTCCTCGACAATCAGTTTGCCTCTGGAATAGGCCTCGGCAATGCGTCGATCAAAGGGGATGGAAAGCAGTATCGGTAGATTTTCCTGCTCGGCGTAACGATAGACATCATCAGTGCCCAGATCAGCCCGGTTGACCACCAACCCTGCGGGAATCCCCAGAAGTTTCACCGCCTCAACCGCCAGCTTCAGATCATGGAGCCCAAAGGGAGTGGGCTCGGTGACAAGCAGAACAAAATCGGTGTCATTCATCGCTGCGATAACCGGGCAGGAAGTGCCGGGAGGCGCATCGATAAGGGTGATTTTATCTGGATTGGCATTGGCTCGCACCTGTTTGATCAGAGGAGGCGACATAGCCTCACCTACACGCATCAGGCCGTTGATGAAACGGATACCATCCCGGTTGCCGAAATTGAGTACACCCAACTCGCGACCAACCTCGGAGATGGCTTTTTCCGGGCAGACCAGCATGCAACCACCGCAGCTGTGACAGAGCTCGGAGAAGACGAGTACCTGCTTGCCTACCACGGCAAGCGCGTTAAAGCGGCATATTTCCTGGCATTTTTTACAGAAGGTGCATTTCTCCAGGTCCACTTTGGGAACAGGCGTTTCGACCCGCCTGGTCTGCTCTATCTCCGGCTTGAGAAAGAGGTGGGCGTTGGGTTCCTCAACATCACAGTCAAGCAATTCGACGCGATCACCAAGTGCGAGGGTGAGGTTGGTCGACACCGTGGTTTTACCGGTGCCGCCTTTCCCAGATGCTATGGAAATAATCATGGATTTGCCTTGGGGGTGGGAGTGGCAAGCAGACCACTGATTTTCGCCAGTACGGCAAGCAGGTTTTCTGCGTCTTGTTTACCTGGTTGCGGGGGGAGCTGCATGAGTACACCGAGCCCTTCGGTGACTTCATGGAACTCTCCATCCGGCAAAGAGCCGAGAATAGCGGTGTTGGCCAGTGGGTTAACATTCACAAACTGTTTGACAAATTCAATGCCGGACATGTCGTCGAGTTGTTCGTCAACAATCACCAGATCAAGGGGTTTATTTGTCAGTTTCTCAAGTCCCGCCGCCCCGGTAGCAACCGGTACCAGTTCCACATCCTGCTCCTGTTTGAGGCGGTCGACGAGAACGGAAAAGCGGGAAAAATCCTTGGCAATAAATACGATGGTCAATGGAAACCTCTTGCTCTTGTCCACCACCTTGTCATGGAGAATGGTCCAGTGATAGTGTGGTGAGCTTCTGTTATTAGGGCATCTTGAATAATTGCTTTTTCTGCCAATCTCGCGGAGTCTGGCGCTTACCTCGTCATGCTGACAGTTTTATCCTCGGAGACAGGTGAAGACTCCAATAGCAACCATATGCCTGCGGTAAAATTATCAGCAATTTTTAAGCTTGATTGAAAAATTTCGTTATTCAAGATACCCGTTAGTTCTTAAGGGGATTAGCGCTTACCGCCGCGTCCCTGTCCTCGGCCGCCACGACCACCTCGGCCCATGCCACCGGCGTTGCGATTGCCCCGGCCCATGCCTCGCCCAGCTCCCTGGCCGAATCCACTCGCCTGATCCGGGTTGGTGGTGTCCTGAAGAGGTGCACCGTTTGTGCGACAATTCCCCATGCCTCGTCCTATGGGCCCATTTCCTTGCGGACCTTTTCCGTCCATACTAGGCATTATATTCCTCCGATGGTTGTGTCTGTATTCGTGGTGTTCACCACGGATTGTAGGTTGTACAACCTACTTTTTATAAATATTCGCCTTCTGAGGCCGATCGCCGATGTGCTCTTCCTCGCCCATGGCATGTGAACCGTTTGAGGGAGCGGGAGAGACCATCTGTTCCTGCGGGATATCTGCAGAACGAAAGCCATGGCCCCGACGAATTCTTCCGCGACAACAGATATTCTTGCCGCAGCCGGGCATACAAAAGGTACTGTCAAAGGTATGTCCGGCAAGGAAATGTTCAAGTACCTGCTGCACATTTCCGGTAATAAACGGAATCAGTTCGATACCTGCGGCTTCAATCATGGCTGCCGGTCCTTCTGAAACTGCGCCGCAGATGATTAAGGCCACATGTTGGGCGCGAAGCAGGTGCAACAGCTCCAGAGGGCGTTCAGGATCAAAGCCAATTCGCGTGGTTGCGGCAAGGCCATTGCCGTTATCCTCGACTAAGAGCAAGGTACGCGCTGAATCAAAGACCGGCGATACCCGCTGTCCCCAAACTGTGATCGCTATTTTTTGCCCTTGGCTTAATGCATCCATACAGGTTCAAAAGCACAGATCATGCCAAGTGAGGGTGTCCTGATGGGATAGGCGTAACTGCTTAAATTGATATGTATAAATTATTTTGTCACTTGTGGCGAGACTGTTGGAAGAGTTGCGGTTGCTACTCTCCTGCGACTGTATGCGACTCTTTGTAAGTGTGGAGAAGCGACTGTTGCCAGCGCTATTCAAAGGGGGAGAGGGGAGTGCGTGTCCCCTGGGTGCGACCGTCGATATCGGGAAGATCGAGTTTGAGCTTTTTGAGTTTACGAAAGAGGGTACTCTTGTGCATCCCCAGCTCCTTGGCCGTGGCCAGGCGATTGTACTTATTGCGCTCAAGCGCTGCCAGGATGACCTCACGTTCCGTAGCCTGATGGATTTGGCTCATGGAGGAATGGCGGTTTGCAGGCGGGGTAATGTTTGTCGGTCCACTCAGGTGCGAGGGGAGGTGATGCAGGCCTATTGGCCCCTGAGTGCAGAGAATAAAGGCATGTTCAATGATGTTTTCCAGTTCACGAATGTTGCCGGGGTAATGGTGAGCCATGAGACGTTCAAGAGCTTCGGGTTCGATCCCACTGACCGCCTTGCCGCGGAGGCGATTCATTCTATCTATAAACCGTTCGATTAACAGGGGAATATCCTCTTTACGCTCACGTAGCGGAGGCAGGGCGAGGCGGACGATGTTAATCCGGTAAAAGAGATCGTTGCGAAAGGTTCCCTGTTCAACCATGGATTCCAGGTTTTTGTTGGTGGCTGCAAGAATCCGTACATTGATTGTGATCTTTTTGACCCCTCCCAGAGGGAGAAAT
Source organism: Desulfobulbus rhabdoformis (assembly GCF_016919065.1). Classification (GTDB taxonomy): domain Bacteria; phylum Desulfobacterota; class Desulfobulbia; order Desulfobulbales; family Desulfobulbaceae; genus Desulfobulbus; species Desulfobulbus rhabdoformis. The sequence goes on from NZ_JAFFQA010000011.1 coordinate 97,233, forward strand.
TCCCGTTCTTCCAAAACCCGGAGTAGTTTAACCTGAAAGGCCGGGCTGGTCTCACCGAGTTCGTCAAGAAGGATTGTTCCCCCTTCGGCCAAGCTGAAATAGCCGGGTTTGTCCTGAGCTGCATTGGTAAAGGCACCAGCCTTGTATCCAAAAAGCTCCGATTCAAGCAAGGTGTCGGGGAGGGCGCCGCAGTTGATGGCAACAAAAGGTTTGTCGCGGCGACCGGAGAGATCATGCAGGGATTTGGCCATGATTTCTTTGCCCGTCCCGGTTTCCCCTTCGATGAGCACGGTGGAATCACTCTCCGCGATCTGGGGCAACACAGCAAAGATTTTCTTCATTGCGTGGCTGCAACTCACCATATCCCCTTGCTGAAAGCTGCCGCTGAGCTTGCGGCGGAGTTCCTCGACCACGGTGTTGTCACGAAAGGTTTCCACCCCACCAAGAATCTCGCCGGATTCATCTTTGAGAGGCGCTGTGGAAACAGAGATGGGAATACGTTTTTTATCGCTACTGATGATGTAGGTGGAACTCGAGACAAAAGAGCGGCCTTCCTGCATGGTTCGCCTTAGCGCACAGTTGCCCTCACACATGTTGGAGCGGAAAACCTCCCAACAAAAGCGGCCAATAGCCTCCTCCCTTGGGACCCCGGTAATTTCCTCGGCAGCACGGTTAAACGACATGATCCTCCATTCGTGATTGACGGTGAACACCCCATCAGAAATGGATTCCAAGATGATGTCGGTGACGGAATTGCTGGGTTTGTCGTTTTTGGCCATGAATGCGTGTTTGTGCTTGCCGATGGTAACAAAAGGTTAGGCTTCTCTGATAATCAGCCACCGGCAGAATGGCAAGGTCTGTGCGAGTTATTCCACACAATTGTGGTATTTGCACAGCGGTGAATTTTTTTCTTGCGCAAGCGTATTTAGTATTGTACCTACTGGTATGTAAAATTGAAAAACACGGGATTTTGAATGGATGCACGAGAAAAATTAATTAGGAGTACCCAGGCGTTACTGTGGGAACGTGGCTATGTCGGTACAAGCCCCAAGGCAATACAGCAGCGGGCTGGTGTGGGGCAGGGGAGTATGTACCACCACTTTGGTGGGAAATCTGATCTGGCATTGGCAGCTATCGAACGCTGTTCCGAGCAGATCAAATCTTTTGCCAAGGACAAGTTGCAGGGGCCGGGAACCGCCTACGAGCGTATCGAGGCCTTTTTGCTGCAGGAACGCAACGTACTTCAGGGCTGCCAGCTCGGGCGACTGACGGCTGACCCTGAAATTGTGGTCAACGATAACCTGCACCGTCCGGTGCATGAGACCTTTGATTGGCTGCAGCAGAAAGTCTCTGCTGTGATCAGAGAAGGAATAGCCGACGGTCAATTTGATCCTGAGTTGGAGGTTGAAGATACGGCGGCAGCCATCACCGGTATCCTACAAGGAGGCTACGTTCTGGCCAAGGCTGCGGGGAACGATGAGCCCTATTTCAGGGCTGTTCGCGGAATGCTGGCCCTTTTAAAGCCTAAACAGCGCCCAAATGAGTAACCTTTTGTTGTTGAAGGGTGTCTTGAATAATTAGATTTTTCAATCAAGGTCAAGGCATGCAAAAAATTTTACCGCAGGCATATACATGATATTCCGAGGATAAAATTTTTCGCATAACGCCGAGGTTGGCAGAAAAAGCAATTATTCAAGATTCCCTGAAGATACATTTCCGCTCAACACTGAGCATAGTTGATTGAACACAATATAGAAGGAGAACCTTTCATGAGCACCAAGAAGATTGTTGTCATCGGTGGTTCCGCTGCCGGTGCCAAAGCTGCTGCCAAAGCACGGCGGCTTGATGAGTTTGCAGATATCACTATTATTCAGAAAGACCACGATCTCTCCATGGCTTCCTGTGGCTACCCTTACTATGTGGGGGGAACCTTTAACGATCGGAATGCCCTGCTCTGTACCCCTGCAGGCGTGGTCCGTGACCCGGTTTTTTTCCAGAAAGCAAAAAAAATCAACGCACTGATCGAGACCGAAGTCGTTGCGATTAATCGCCCGGAAAAATCAGTTCTTTGCCGGAATGTTACAAGTGGCGAAGAGCAGACCATCGCCTATGACAAACTGGTTATCGCCACTGGTGCCCGCGCCAACGTACCGCCAATCCCCGGTGTTGAGCTTGAAGGCATCACTACTCTGGTTTCCATGGAAAATACCGATTATCTGCGCCAGGTTCGTGATAATGGCGAGGTCAAAAAGGCCGTGGTCATCGGTGGCGGGCTCATTGGTATCGAGGCCTGTGAGGCCCTGCAGGAATCCGGTATTCAGGTCACTGTGGTTGAGGCAGTTGACCAGGTCCTCACCTTCCTTGATTGGGATCTTGCCAAACTGGTTGAGAACCATATTAAATCAAAGGGGGCAAACGTGGTCACCGGGGTCGGCGTCTCTGAGTTTGTTGGTGAGGGGGGGAAACTCACCGGTGTAAAACTTGCCGACGGTACCGTAATCGATTGTTCCGTGGCGGTTATGGCAATAGGTGTACGACCGAATTCGGAGATAGGCAGGGAAGCTAAACTGGAAATCGGTAAATTCGGTGGTATCACTGTCGATGAGTACATGCAGACTTCGGATCCAGACATCTATGCTGCGGGAGACTGTGTTGAGGTGACCAATCGAATTACCGGTGACAAGGCGTTTGCGCCCATGGGGGATCTGGCTAACTTAGAGGGCCGCGTTATTGGCGAGAACCTCATCAGTGGCAATGTGGCCACTTTTCCCGGAACCATTCATACCGGCATCTGTAAAGCTTTTGATTTCGCCGCGGGCTCTACCGGTCTCTCTGAGAAGGCTGCCAAGCGTATCGGTCTTGAGGGCTATACTACCGTGGTGAATGCAAGCCCTGATAAACCAGGTTTCATGGGTGCGAAAATTTTGATTTCCAAACTGCTGGTGGATAAAGATCAGCGCATTCTGGGGTATCAGTGTGTGGGCCTGGGGGATGTCAGCCGCCAGATTGCCACTGCAGCCATGGCTATCCAGGGAAAAATGACGGTGACCGATGTGATTACCTCGGATCTGCCATATGCACCGCCTTTCTCTCCGGCCATTGATCATTTTATTGCTGCCTGTCACATTATGGAGAATAAGCTCAAGGGGCGGATGCACGGCATTTCCAGTGTGGATGTCAAGGCAAAGCTGGATGCCGGTGAGAAGCCTTTCTTTCTTGATGGGCGAAATCCCAACGAGTTTGAAGAGATGGAGATGGGAATCGGCGAAAACCTGATTCCGCTTGGGGCTCTGCGTACAAAACTCGATGCTCTGCCCGCAGACAAAGATGCCGAGATCATCGCATTCTGCAAGATCTCCCTGCGCGGCTATGAGGCTGAGTGTATTCTCCGTGCCCACGGGTTTACAAATGTCAAAGTTATGGAAGGCGGTATCATGGCTTGGCCGTATGGTCGCAAGAAATAACAACCTGCCCAGCCCATGCAGGGCCGACTAAGCTCTGCCTGCAATTTTTTTATAGTAAAGATTGTCTGAACGAGTTGCCCACTCGGCCGGCAAGGATTATTCCGCGTAAGCGGTTCCGGTCCTTGCCGGTTTTTTTTTGAGGTGAATGGCCTTAAAATTGGGGATCTGTAAAGAAATACTAGCCTCTGTCCGAATATTCTTCTATTCTTCCTTGCCACAAAATCCGACTTTCAATTCTTATAGACAACGACAAGCATATGGCCCAAAGTCAACTCTATACTCTCAAGGTAATCCTCTCCGGCGATAAAAAAATCTGGCGGAGGATTGAAATCCTAGGTTCTCAAACTCTTGAAGAACTGCATGAAGCTATTTTTTATGCCTTTGATCGCTATGATCCGCATATGTATTCGTTCTTTATGACTCAAGGCATGGGTAAGAGTCGCATGAGGTTTGCCCAGGCGGTTGAATATACAGATCCTGGCATGCTGGAGTTACTTGATGAAGGGGGCAGCTCCAAAACTTTGTTGGATGCATCCGAAACCACAATAGCTGACCTGCTGTTGAGCCCCAAAGGCAGCTTTGAGTACATTTTTGATTTTGGTGATTCCTGGGAACACGAAATACGTGTTGAAAAAATTTTGGATCTCTACCCCCAAAAACACTATCCACGTGTCAGTGAAAAGGCCGGTGCTTCACCTGACCAGTATCCTGACTATGATGACGAGGATGAAGACGCCTGGGAATATGATGAGGATCGAGAGGAACAAGGAGATGTTCTTCGGAAGAAAAATGCCCCTTTGCTTCAACAGTTTGAAGGGTATTTAGCGGCGAAGAGTCTTTCCCGAAAAACGATCAATAAACATGTGTCCAATATCGATTTCTACATAAATGAATTTTTGTTGTACGAAGAGTCAATAGAACCACCCGCAGGTGTGGAACATGTCTCGTCCTTTTTGGGTTTCTGGTTTATCAGAAAGGCTCTCTGGGCTTCAGTTGCCTCGATCAAAGAAAATATCACCAGCCTGAAACATTTTTACACTTTCATGGAGAGTGTGGGCAATGTGAGCCAAGAAGATCTTGATTTTATGAAAGAAGAAATCAAGTCTAATAAGAAGGAGTGGTTTGAAACCGTTGAGCGATATGATGATCCCAATGTGGATCTCGAGGATATTTGGTAAACTTAATAAAATAATTTTTTTCAAGACCCCTCAAGCAATAACCACCCTACGGAAGTTAATGAAAAATCGCAGGGGACCAGATCTTCCCTGAGGGTGGCAGAGGAAGCACAACACAGTTGTGCCTCCTCCCGCCCGATTTGGTCTCTTCAGTGGCTACCAGGTCTCTGAAAGATCCCGGTTCTCTTCGTGAATCTCCGCCATCTGCAGCTTAACCCGCTCAAAGCTTTCCACTAGCATTGGATCAAAATGCTTGCCGCTTTCCTCAATAATAACTCGCTCGGTATGTTCCTGGGGCATGGGGTCTTTGTAGGGCCTGCGTGAGCGCAGCACATTATAGGTGTCGGCGAGAGCGACTATTCGAGCGGACAAGGGGATTTCCGAGCCCTTGAGCTGTTCCGGGTACCCTGTGCCATCCCAACGTTCATGATGATAGGAGGCCATCTGGTGGGCCAGGAGCAGGTAGGTGGATCCGGTCTCGACATAGAGTTTTTGCAAAATCTTACCGCCTTCCCTGGCGTGTTGCCGGATCAATTCCTTTTCGCGCTGGGAGACCCTTCCCCGCTTGTTCAGCAGGCCGTCTGGAACGTTCATGATTCCGATATCATGCAAAACACTCGCATTGGCCAGGTCATCGATCAACTGCTTGTTGAGTCCCAACTCCGGATGATGGGTGAGCAGGTCGTGGGCCAATACCCGACAGTAAAGCTTGAGTCGCTGCACACGAGATGCCTCCTCACCTGCACGTACGGCAGCAAGTTCTGCCAAGCCTCCAACCAGTTTGTACTGGTCTTCCAGTCGAAGTAAACGCTGGGCACTCAGCAAGCGAAGATTCAACTCCTCTCGTAATACCGGTTTATGTACAAAATCATCAGCCCCGGCAGAGAGGGCTTTGAGCAACCATTCTTTATCGTCAATGCCTGTGAGGACCATAAGATAGGTGTAGCTCTTTTCCTGACGACGTATCTCCCGAACGACCTCAACGCCATCCATATCCGGCATGGAAAGATCTGTGATGACCAAGCGAATTTCCGGGTGCTCAGCCCAGAGCTTTAATCCCGATTTCCCGTCTTCTGCAACCATAACGGGATAGCCCTGGGGGGTGAGTTGGTTTTGCAGCATTAGGCGTTGGGTGGCTTCATCTTCTATGATAAGGACAGCTGGCTGGCGGAAGAGAGAACCGGGCATAGGCAAACTCCACTTGGTGAAAAATTGTTCCTGGGGGTGTTGAGGTGGATCTTCTTCACAGGGACAGTCTTGCGTATTTATGTCTGAATTCGTGACTGCGGGTGAAGCTGAACAATAAATGAACTAATTTAAAAATCTTTGTCCCATTAATAGGATACGCTGTTCAGTGACCCCCTGCCGTCACGGATTCAGGAACATGAAAGGTTCAAAGCATCCTTTAGCAGCATTGTAGGGAAGGGAGAGAAAAAGAGTCAATAAAAAACAAGGGGAAACGAACTGCCGGGTTCCCTGGGGCTAGGAGTAAACGTCTTTGAAGCGCTAAAATTTTTCCAGAGCTTCAAAGATGGAAAAGGCGAAAAAACCCTTTACTATACGGCCCTGAGCTTGTATTTCAGCGGGTTGGACTTGTTTTTGCCCGTTTCCCCGCTCAGTTGTAGTCTTTTTTTTGTGTTGTTGAGAAAAAGAAGGGCTTCAGGGCGTTGTCTCCACCCGATACTCATGGTTAAGGAATTTTCCGCAATGAAAACTATCGCGACCCTTGGTCCGGAATACTCCCAATCCTGGCAGGCTGCCATCCTCTTTGATAAAGAGGCCCAAATCTGTCTCTATCCGCACATTAAGGCTTTGCTTGCAGCCTTTGCAAGCGGAGAAACCGATTATGCCATCCTGCCGGTGTATAACACCCGTGAAGGAGAGAAAAAACAGTATTTTCGTTTCTTTGACCAGGTGCGTCGCGGATATTGGGTGGATAATGTGCTTCTCCACTCAAACCTCTCTTTAGGCGTCTTTGACCCGGAAGATACGGTAGAGGATATCACTCTGCTGGTAAGCAAGCGGGAGGTGTTCCACCAATGCGAGGAGTTTATTGAGAATCTGCTCCCTGCTGTCGCGGAAATGAGTGTACCTGATGTGAGCCAGGTCATCAACGAGAGGCAACGCTCCGGCCAGACCAAAGGGGTGGCGGTGATCGATAACGCCGAAACCCTGACCGCTCATGGCCTGCGTATTATCGAGCGTGAGGTTGCCCCTCATAACCGGACTCGTTATGCAGTCCTGGGGCATGCATTGGCCCCTGTTACCGGCTACGATGCTACCACGCTCATCACCGAGCCCCTGGATGATCGGGTAGGCCTTTTGGTCGACATACTGAATGAATTTTCCCGCCGTGGCATCAATATTGCCGATATGCGCACGGAAAATGATATCAAGACCCAAAAGCTGCGTATCTACCTGGAGGCAGAGGGGCATAGCTCCAGCGAGAGTATGAACGCGGCCATTGCCCATATCGAATCAAAGGTTATTGGTCAGGAAGGGATGATTCGGGTTCTTGGGTCATTCCCGCGCGTGGATATGCGAACCAAATATATAAAATCATTTGGTTTCATTGGGACAGGTGCCATGAGCAAGTGGTTTGCCGACCGGTTGGAGAACGAAGGCTACGAGATCAAGATGACGGGACGCACTTCAACGCTTCGTCCGGAAAAAATGATAGGAGAGGTCGATGTGGTGGTGATCTGTGTACCAATCTCAGTGACCTCTGCCACGATTCGTCGTTATGCCCCCCTGCTGGCTGCAGGCCAGGCCTTGGTCCTGCTTGCCGGGGAGTCAGAAGACACGATACAAACCGCGCTTGAAACCACCAAGGAAGATGTCGAGGTTATGCTGGTTCATAATCTCTGGGGCCCACAGGCTGCGACCATGAAGGATAAAAACGCCATTGTAGTGCGTACTTCGCGAAGCGGTATGTTCTGCAGTGAGTTTGAGGCCTTTTTGTATAAACATGGGGCGGACATTTTTCATGATTCCCCCAGTAAACATGACCTGCTCATGGGGATTGGCCAGAAGCTGCCCACCATGATTTCCGTGGCCCTGGCCATGACGCTGGGCGAGAACAAAATTACCGCCGATGATATCGCAAGCCACTGCACCCTGACCTCGCTTTACCCTATTTTGGCCATGTCCCGGGTGCATTCACAAAATCCACGCACCTATGCCGAGATAATGTCGACCTCGGGCGATAGCCGCAAAATCGTGATCGATTTTGCAAAAAATCTCAGTAAGGTTATGGGGATGGCTGATGAAGCCTCGATTAAGGGACTCTGCGATTTGATTGACGGCAACAGCGACCACTTAACAGCGCATTTTCTCAAGGCACGTATGAAGCAGGCGAAGGCTGTTGATGAAGTTTTGGGGAGGATGCTCTAGCCAGAGCCGAGCAGAATTCTGAATTTCCTCTCCACAGATTCGGGAGAATGATTTTGCCAGCAACAATGCTCTCGGGGGGGTTGGTTGACCAGGATCAGGTCAATGGTTACCCTAGGAGCATGCCTGAAAATCGTCGCAAAAACAAAAAAATCTTTTTTCTGGTGCTTTTTGCCCTATGGTGCATGCTGTTGCTGTTGCGCCCGTCCGGACCTTCCGGTGGGAGTTGACCCAGCTTGCAAAGACCGCCGGTCGGCGGTGCCCCCTGTCCTTTGCCGGGGACAGAGATAATAGTTCAACCCTAAGGAGCCTCTGAACATGTTGTCCACCGTGATAAAATATTCTGAAGAAAAACACTACTGTCCCCACTGCAGCGGTGACCTGACCCTCTGTCATGCACCTCAGGTTCATGTTGGCGATGGTTTGGGCTGGGGATCGGAGTATCTCTTTATTTGTCTTAACGATACCTGCCCGCTTTTTGTCAAAGGCTGGGATTATATTGCCAACCAGTACGGTCATGTAGGGTCGTACCGGTATATGGAGATTCCCGGCTCCAAAGAGACCTACACCATGATGGTGGCGGGAAAAGACGCCTTTACCGGCAGCATTGTCGATATTGAAGCGCTCAAGAAACAAAACGAGCGCTACATGACGCAGAAGAAGGCCCTGGCCGCGCTGGATACTGCAGTGGAGGAGAAAAATCTTGAACCGGTGTTGACCATTATTCTTGACGAGTCAGCTAAGGTGGAAGATCGCAAGCGAGCCATAGAAATGCTGCCTCAAATCAACGACCTGAGTTGTCTTGATCCCTTGCGCAATCACAGCTTTCGCGATGAGCACCTGGCCATGGAAGTGAACCTGGCCCTGAAAAAGGTTTTGGAGGCCAACTTCGTTAAAGAGTGCCCCTACTGCTCCGAGTTGGTCAAGTTGCAGGCAAAAATTTGTAAACACTGCTCAAAAGAGCTTTAAGCGTGACTTTGTACTTGCCAAGAAGCTAAAAGGCGTGTATAAAAGCGTCCGATTGCGTGGTGAGCGTAGCTCAGCTGGTGGTAGCACCGGGTTGTGGCCTCGGAGGTCGTGGGTTCAAGTCCCATCGCTCACCCCATTCATTTATCTAAAGCAGTCCAAAGAAATCAATAAGCCCGCATTTTCATTGAGAATGCGGGCTTTTTTGTTGTCTAGTAGTGTCTAAGCAAATTCATTGACATCGACGGTAAGCTGGGGGTAACTTCAGGGGAACTCGACATATAGCCAAAGTGGTTACTCCCAAAGGTTCCAAACGTTGGCGGTACAAATATCGTTTCGGTATAAAAGAAAAGCTCATCTCCCTTGGACCTTTACCTGAATCCGTGACGGCGGGTGGTCACTGAACAGCATATCCAATTAATGGGACAAGGATTTTTAAATTAATTCATTTGTTGTTCAACTTCACCCGCCGCCCCTTGGGGCATCCATCAGCACGCCATTCTTATTGCCTGCAACATACTGATAAAGTGTACTTTAATCGGTACGTCACAAATAGCGAAACTGACGCCCCGATGAATCCTCACGGATTCAGGCTTTACCCTGAGATTTCACTTAAGGATGCCAGAACAAGGCACCAGTAAGCAAGAAAGCACCTTGCAAATGGAATCGATCCCAGTGAGGTCAAAAAGGCGTTCAAATAGAATGTCGTGGGAGAATACAGTTTCCAAAAGATTGCCCTCGAATGGGTAGCACTGAAATCGCCGGGGTGGTCGCCATTGCACCGGGAAAAGACTTTGACCATTTTGGAAAAAGATGTCTTCCCGTACATCAGCGACAGACCAATCGACGAAATTTCAGCTGCCGAACTTCTGATGGTGTTGAAACGTATTGATGCCAGATCCAGCGCTACGGCACGAAAAGCCTATTCGTCATGCAAACAAGTCTTCCTTCACACCATTCCGTCAGGTAAAATCGTTGTCTCCCCGCCGAAGGGCTCCATAATCATTTAGCTCAAGAATCGTCAAGCACATGGCCGCGCCAACAACCCAAGAGGAAACGGCACGACTATTACGGGCAATTGACGCTTACCACGGAAGCTTCATTTTATTCTTTCTTCCTCGTGCTTTCCCCCTTCCCTGCATGGTCCTTTACTGGACAGGCGATAGCCATCGCCTGGTCGAGATGCTTCCTGACCACCTGTAGGATCTCATCGTCAAGTTGTCCCTTTTGGCGTAACTGTTCCAAAACAGTCAGAACCGCTTCAGCTTGTAACCCCTCCCGGTAGGGGCGATCCTGAGCCAAGGCCTGAAAGATATCGGCAACACGAATAATCATTGCCTCCCGGGAGAGTTCCGCACCGCTGAGATGGAAAGGGTAGCCGGAGCCATCGGGTGCCTCGTGATGATAGGCGGCCCAACTGGCGATTTCTTCAAACCCTTCGATGGAGTACAAGATCTGGAAGGTTTCAAAACTATGTGTATGAATGGAAAGCAGTTCCTCTGAGTTGAGATGCCCTGGTTTCTCCAATATTTCATCCGGAACACGTAGCTTCCCCAGATCATGGAGAAGACCGGCAATTTCAATTTTGCAACAGGTCGTGCTGTCGAGTCCCAAGGTGTGCGCAAGAAAACGGGAGAGCTGTGAAACGCCCAGAGAATGGGCCGCTGTAAAGGGACTCTTGGCGTCCACGATGCGGGCAAAGATACGAGCCAGATAGAGCAATTGCTCCAGGGGGGCCGCAACAGGGGGCGCTTTTATCAACTGTTGTTGCAGGAAACGCTGCACCGATCGTGGTTCGAGGCTTAACCAGAATGCCTCCGCGCGGGAAGCGTTTAAAAAAGCGGTGACCAGATCCGGCGCAAAATAGGTTCCCGTACGCTTGCGGATCTCCTCTCGAATCGTTTCCTTATGTGCCAGTATGGCGTTTGTTCCGTAGTAGGGGGCTGACAGAGCATCCACCCGGTCAACCAAGAGGATAAGATTGGCCCGTTGGGCAACGCGTGGTTCAACCTCATCTGAGAGCAGTTGTTGCCAGCGCGTATGGTGATAGAAAATGGGGAGGGCCATGGACTCAAGGGGCGGGAAATCGCGTAGCAGGAGCCATCCCGTTTCCGCATGTTCCTGGGACCCCTCCCAATCAAACTCTTCCACAAGATGTTTGTGCATCCGGGTCGAACTCACGCCAATATCGTGAAGAAGGCCGAGCTCAAAGAGAAAAGTGAGTTCTTCTGGTGGCATTTGCAAAGATTGGCCACATGCAGTCGCCATAATGCCGACTCGTTTGCCGTGGGCTATATCATCGACGCCGACCAAATCAAGGGCATCGGAAAGAGCGTAAATTACCTGTCTGAGATTTGCTTGCATGGCTTTTCTTTTACGTTGCTTGTACAGTTTGCTGTGAAAATCGGTAGAGTCTTGTCCGTTGCTCTGGAGAAGGTGACGCCAAATCTTACTCTAATTTTAGCATACTCTTCGCGCCAAGTTCAAAACCGGGACAAATTTTATGAACAAGCCCGGGAGGCAATACAGAGGATGTGGCGAATTATACCATGGATGCAGGGGCTTGGGGGCTACCCTCGGTAGACAGGCTGATGAGTATAGCCAGCCGGTGGTTTTCTGGAGTATGGCGCCCTCCGGTCTGATTTTGCATGTGTTGTCGCCTCCCTCACAGCTCTTTTCTATTACTGGCGAATGAGCGAAGTCAGCTAACTTGATCTCAGGTTTCTGTTGGCGGGACGGTTGGCCTCGCTCATGATCTGTGTCCGTAAGGGCTTTTGTCGTCGGACTTCCTAGAGGTACAAAATCGGCAATACAAGACTGAGCAGTGCCCACATCAAGAGCAGAAGCGGTACACCTACACGGAGAAAATCATGAAAATTGTATTCTCCGGCATTCATGATGAGCAGGTTGGTCTTGTAGGCCATGGGGGTGGCATAGCTCATGTTGGCCCCAAAGAGGACCGCCAGCACAAAGGCTTCTGCGGGGAGCTGCAGTTGCTCGGCAATGGAAACAGCTATGGGCGTACCAATGACAGCCGTGGCGTTGTTGGAGATGATATTGGTAAACAGTGCCATCAGGAGCATCAGGCCACTGAGGACCAGCGCAGGAGAGGCATTGCCGGCAAGGGTTAGAAATAGTGTGGCCAGATATTCGGCAGCACCGGTCCTGAGCATGGCCGTTCCAAGCGCCAGGCTCGCCACGACAATAAGGATGACCTGCACACTGAGTGCCCGGCTGGCATCCCGCCAGTTCAGGCAACCAGTGAGAATCATCAGTAGAGCCCCCAGCGTGGCGCTGACGGCTATAGGGAGCAGGCCAAAGGCTGCTGTCAGAATAATCCCCTTCATGATAAACATGGCCACAGGGGCTTTTTGGGAGAAGGGCAGGTCCATGGTGGAGTCCAAAACCAGCATCTCTGCTCTTTCCTTGAGCTTGGCAATCTGTCTGCGAGGCCCTTGCACCAGAAGAATATCACCCACCATCAGGGGGAGTTTTTCAAGACGATCGTAGATGCGTTTGGGCGATCGACCGGTTCGATGAATAGCCAGAGTCACCAGGCCATACTGTTCGGCGAAGTGGGACTCACTCAGGCTCTGCCCATGCAGGGGGGAGCTTTGCAGGATCACCAACTCGGCAATCTGCTGATCTGGTGCCTGCAGGGGATTTTCGTTATCAATGGGGCGCTCTGCCGAGTCCACCGGATAGAGGGTCCCCTCTAAAATCTGTTCAAATTCCTTGAGCTTTTCCGGTGTCTCCTTGAGCACAAGATGGTCTCCGGCACGTAGCTCCACATCCGGCAGCGGCATAATCAGGTTGCCATGTCCCCGTTCCAGAGCCAGCACACGCATACTGCCACCAGTCAGTTCGATGGCTTTGGCAAGGGGCAGGTGAACGATCTTACTCTTTTCCAGGACAGCCAGATGAGCATCGAAAACCCGAGGGGAGCCATTATCGATGGCAATACCCCGCCGTGGCAGTAGGCGGGGCGCCACCAACCAGAGATAGAGCAGGCCGACACTGGCGGCCAGGGCCGCGGGCAGGATGAAGTCGAACATGTTCATCCGTTTAAGGCCCATATCCGAGGCCACGGAAACGATAAGCAGGTTAGTGGAGGTGCCGATGGTGGTTGCGGTCCCCCCCAGGAGGGTGGAAAAACCCATGGGCATGAGGACAGAGGCCGCCGAAGTACCGGTTTTGCACGACACACTGATCAAGACCGGCATTAACAGGACCACCACCGGTACATTATTGATAAAGGCACTGATGGCTGCGCCGAAACAAAGCGTCAGCAGCAGGGAGAGTGAAGGGCTTCGCTTCCATAGCCGGGCAAGAATGCGGCCTGCGGGCTCCAGGGCGTTGGTGCGCATTACGCCTTGACCGGCAACCATCAGTGCGCAGACGGCGACCAAGGCCTCATGACCAAAACCGGAGAAAAAATCAACGGCATGCACCTGGGTTCCCTCCTGATCGGCAAAAGGGAAAAGTTCAAAGCCAACGCTAAGGCTCACCAGCAGAAAAAGACTGGAGGTTTCCAGAGCGATTTTTTCCCGGCTCAACAGGACAAGAGCGAGAATGGTGAGCAGTAAGACCGCAATCGCATGGGGATTCGGGGGCAGGGGGAAATGCATGGTCGGTTCCTTGGCTGCACGAACGCATTGCTCGTTGAGCTGTCCCGCTCTCTCTATAGGGTGTCTTGAAGAATTAGATTTTTCAATCAAGGTCAAGGATTGTAAAAAATTTTACCGCAGGCATATAGTTGATATTCCGAGGATAAAATTTTGAGTATGACGAGGTAAGCGCCAGGCTCCGGGAGATTGGCAGAAAAAGCAATTATTCAAGATTCCCTATAATGATGTGTGTTTGTAGGGCGGAAATCTCAACATCTTGGAAAAATAATCATTGTTCTTCGTAAGAGAATAAAAAAAAGAAGTCTGGGTGGCGAAGAAGTTGCGCTTTTCTCAAGAGACAAAGAACAAACGGAGGTGTCGATGTTAATGAGGAGAAGGAATTTTTGGAAAGGAGTTATCTTGGGCGCCATCGCAGGCTGTCTTGTTTGGGGATGTGGTGGGCCCCAGCGCTGGACCAAGCCAGGGATCACCGAGGCCGGATTTGCAGCGGATATGGCTTCCTGTCGGCGGCAGACATCAAGAGAGCAGGCGCCCAACTGGGGGCAGAGTCATGATTTGGAGCACATTGATCGCTACACGATTGAGCTCCACGCCTGTATGGAATCGAGGGGGTACAGGCTTGCCGACTGAGTTTTCCCCTTGTGGGAAGACGGTTTCTGTTGTACTTTTTTGTTGAGTTAATTGCTTGTTATTTCTTCTTCTTTATAGAAGCTCTTTGTTAGCCACAGCGTAGTAGCCCCCCTGCTCGTAATGAGAGCAGTATCGGCAGTACCAGCAAACCAGTATTGGCGGCGTTCCCTGTGAATGTCTTACAGAGTCTGAAATATCAAACCATTCAGACAACACCAAAACGGAGGAGTTGGTCATGGGATACGATAACATCATTGTCAACGTTGGAGATGATTATGTGGGAGAAATCATCCTGAATCGTCCCAACCAGTTGAATACGTTCACACTTGGACTTGCCTGGGAGTTGGATCGGGCTCTCTGGGAGATGGAAGTCGATTCCAAAGTTCGGGTGATTGTGCTGAAAGGGGAGGGCAAGGCCTTTTGTGCCGGCATTGATGTGAGCTATATCGAAGGCCATTCGACCCAGGAACTCCGCAGCTGGGTTGAGTCCATGGAGGCACCTCTGGTCTCGATCAGTCGAATGAGTAAACCGGTTATTGCCCAGGTCAGCGGGGTTGCAGCGGCTAATGGGGCTGGGTTGGTTGCAGCAGCCGACCTTGCCATTGCCGGAACCAAGGCCCGAATGGGGTTGACAGCCATCAATGTCGGGCTGAACTGTATAGGTCCTGTTGTAGCGGTTGCCCGCTCGGTCGGTCGAAAAAAAGCATTGGAGATGCTTTTTTTCGGTGAGTTTGTTCAGGCTGAAGAGGCCGCCCGCCTGGGGCTGATCAATCGGGTGGTTCCTGATGAGGAACTCGACCAGGAAACCAGAAAATGGGCGCAGACCTTGGCCGTCAAAAGTCCGATTGCCATGCAGATCGCCAAAAAAGCCTACTATACGGCTGAAGACTTCGACTACCACAAAGCCTTTGATTTCATGAACGAGGCGTTCGCCCGCCTCTGCTCCACGGAAGATGCCAAAGAAGGCGTCAACGCCTTTCGAGAGAAACGGAGCCCTGTTTGGCAGGAGAAGTAATCCATTTCTGTTTGAACCCTCTCGTGGACGATTCCGCCTTCCCCTTAATACATCAACGATCTATTGTCCCTGCAGTAGAACGTAAGGACAATAGATCGTAGAGATTGTCGCTTTGTCCTTTCCCCTGCCCGCTCCCCTTATGCACGCCTGAAACCTTGCTCTCCCGGTCGAGTCTCCCTAGTGTTTTACATTACAGAAGGGTGTCTTGAATAATTAGATTTTTCAATCAAGGCCAGGTAAGCGCCAGACTCCGAGGATTGCGTAAAATTTTACCGCAGGCATATAGTTGATATCGGAGTCTTCGCTTACCTCCGAGGATAAAATTTTGCGTATGACGCAGGGATTGGCAGAAAAAGCAATTATTCAAGATGCCCAGAACACAAATATGGGGCGACTATGCGACACATTCTACAAACCGGACAGAAACACTGTTATAACCAAAATGGAGTAGAACTGCCCTGCATGGGGACAGGACAGGACGCAGCCTTTGGTCGGGGGCTTATTTGGCCTGACCCCCGCTTTACAACTCAGGATAAGGTGGTCCAGGACCATCTGAGCGGACTCTTCTGGACGAGAAGTGTCAATATCGGGGGATTTCCCTGTACCTGGAATGAAGCCTTCTTGCAGGTTGCCGAGCTAAACCGGGAAAGGTACGGCGGCTATGAAGATTGGCGGCTGCCCAACCGAAATGAGTTGCACAGTCTCCTCTGTTACGGCAGCAAGAACCCCGCATTGCCCCCTGGACACCCCTTTGTCGATATTTTTCTTGGCTGGTACTGGAGTTCAACTACTGCCGCGATCAATCCTGCCTATGCCTGGGCTGTGCAGTTAGAAGGGGCGCGTATGTTTTATGGACGTAAAGATCAGGCCTATCTCTTCTGGCCGGTTCGCGGAAAAGGCAAGGGCGTGCTTGCCGCAACCGGGCAGCAGCGCTGTTATGATAGCCAAGGGCTGCCTATTGCCTGCGCTCAAACGGGCCAGGATGGAGACATTCATCTGGGACGCCCCTGGCCTGAACCACGCTTTACCCCTCAGGATGACTTGGTGATCGATCATCTCACAGGGCTTGTCTGGGCAGCGCAGGCAAACGCGACTGCCGGACCGATCCCCTGGGAACAGGCTTATGTTGCGGTCCAGGAGTGGAATGAGCGGCATGCACATTTGAGCATTGACTGGTATCTCCCCACCATCAATGAATTGGCATCGCTGGTTGATTGTGGGCAACACTCTCCGGCACTGCCGAGCAACCATCCCTTTTGGGATTTACAGGAAGGGTACTGGGCCGCAACCACAAGTGCTTTTGAGCCGGATTGGGCCTGGGTTCTCTATACGGACAAAGGAGCTTTGGGGGTGGGCTACAAACCGGATTCCACCTTTTGGGTCTGGCCGGTTGGCGTACAACGAAAGAACGAGGAGTAAAAAGGGGTCTGTGCAGCAGAAAAAGAAAGGGAGCAGCGAGGCTGCTCCCTTGTTCATTTTGATGGATCAGTCTTCGATTTGTCCTGATTCAAGACGTTTTTTGTAGATGCGCTTGAGTTTGTAGAGATCCTGCTGCAACTCGAAGACACCATGCCAGTGGGCATAGTCCGGCCCGGCCATGGCTGCACCCTGACGCATGCGGCGTCCCTGATGGTGCCAGAGATGGTAGTAGACAATCTGGAATTCGTCATCCCAGGGGTTGGCTTTGAGCAGTTTTTTCTCAGCGAGCTCTTTGCGCATGGCCTCTGCCGGAGCAAAGTAGCCCTCGTTATAGAGCTCGATATGGGAGTCGGCCTGCCCAAAGAAGTTCTCGGTATGCAGCGTGCTGTGGCAGTTGTTGCAGACTTGAGTCATCTTCTTGCGCCCCTCGATGCCGTCACCGGTCAGCATGCTCAGCGGATCGGGTGAGTTGCGGACCTTGGAGGTTTTGGCCCAGAGGTTCCATTTCAACCGCTCGGAAATATTATGAGTGGTGGTCAGCTCGCCAATACCGCTCATATGACAGACCGCACAGGTCGGAGCGCGGTAATCACTTGGCTCCCAGGCATCCGGAGCTGTCTCATAGTTCCATTCATCGCCTTCGGAGGCGTAAATGTGCCCATGCTTGCTGTTGTTGAAGATCTCGATGTCGGGATGGTCCGGACCAAGATGGCAGGAGGCACAGGCAGCAGGCTGACGCGCCTCGGCAATGCTGAAACGATGACGGGTATGGCAGACCACGCAGTTGCCCACCGTGCCGTCGGGCCAGATGGTACCGACTCCGGCTGCTGGCCAGCTCTCTTTGGTCGGGCGTTTATCCGGACCCATGGAAATTTTGGAGCCATGACACTGCATACAGCCCGTCATTTCCGCGGCGCGTTTGAATTTTTCCATGCCCTGGCCTTCGTGTTTCTCGATCAGGGCTGTCATGCTTTTGTAGTTGCGACCTTCGGGAACGTTGTACTGCAGGCTGCCACGATAGTGGCCGCTCATGCTGAACTCTTTCACCTCTTTGGCGTGGCAGCGACCACAGGTGTCGGGGGTTACCATAGAGGTTACGTAGATTTCTGTTCCTTTGACGCCGGGACAGTTCTGTGCCGCCATAGGGGAGCCCGGGTCAACACTGTGGCAGTCGATGCAGGAAACGCCGACATGGCCATGGCGACTGTCAGCCCAATCGGCAACGATACCGGGATGTTTCTCGGCATGGCATTCCACACATTTCTGCCCTTCCGCGCTCAGGCCGCGCTCGACCTTGAGGGTCTTGACGGGGCTGTCCAGGGCGAGTGCTGGGGCAACCGACCCGACAGCGAAGATCACCGCGAGTAGTATACGCATTTTCCTCCTCCTATAGCTGCTGTTTGTTGAGGTATTTCTTGATGTTGGTATGACCTACGTGCTTGTGGCAATGGACACAGGATTTGACAATGCCCATTTTGTAGTCCTTGTGGGCAAGATAGGCTTTGGGGATTTCGTGACGGAACGCATCAAGATGGTGGCATTTGCGACAACCCGAATCATAGGTGAATGATTCCCGATGCTCCAGGTTGCCTATCCAGTCGACATCCTCGACCCAGAAAATCTCTCCCAGCACATCCTTGATCCCGTTGTACGCCTTAGCCTGGACATAGAAACCGACGTCTTCATGGGGCAGGTGGCAGTCGGCACAGTGGACTTTGATACCGAGTTTGTTGTTGCCGCCGTGAACGTCCTGCTGATATGCCTGGGCCACCCCCTGCATGGAGTGACAGGAGGAGCAGAATTCCACTCCTGAGGTACGTTCAATCATTTCGGCTCCAACCAGCGCTATACCAAGACCTGCAAGAGTACCGCACAGAAGGAGAGTGAATGCTCGTATCATGTTGGGTTTCCCTGAAGCTAAAGAAGTATCTGCCGTATGGTTTCAACTCTGAATGAACTGTGTTGCCAATCTAAGAAAACAAAAAAGTAAATGAAAGAGACAGGTTCTGGTGTTTTTGAGTAGGCCCGCCGTCTGTTGACGTGGGGGAGAAAACAAGATGAAGCGCAATGGGACAAACTTGTGGGCCGGAGCAGCCCGAGATGCCGGGTACGGTGGTATTGGAAAAGGCATCTGTAGGATAAAGACAGCAGTGAATGATATGGGAGAATGATTCCTGCATACACCCACGAAAGCAAAAATTTGGGACCATGTCAAGTTCAATGAACGCTTCGTTGTGGTCCTCGCATGTGAAGGGATTGTCCTGATTTTCGATAGTTAGGTAATGCTAAAAGTGTTGAGCGTTGGTAAATTGTGTTTTTGGATCGTGACCTGCACATGCCTGAAAATGAGAACTCGACAAGGAAAATGGAGGACGTCTGCCTAAGGCTCCATTTCTGCATCATTGATAAATATTTTGACTTTCGGTGCTGTTCTTTCTCACAATACAGAGATAAAAAAAACAAAAATTCGGGTGAATGCAGGGGCTGTCCCCGTGAGGCTGTGTTCTCCTCGTTTGATTGCATAGGAATAGCTGCATGGTTTCTCGAGAGTATGGAAAAAAATACCGATATTGGGTAAGGTGCTTCGTCTCTTCCTCTTTCTTTTTTTTGCAGCCTCTGCGGTCTTAAACGGGATCCTCTTTGTGCTGTATTCCACTGAAAAGGGATACAAGCTTGAGAGATTAGAGGAAGTCGAACGTTATTCGGTCAGTCTGCAGCACCACGTCATTCATGACTCCTTTGCGGTTATTTTGGGGGATGTTCTTTTCCTGAGTCAGCAAAATGAACTCACGGGTTACTTGCAAAGTCAAGAGAGCAATTTGCTTGACCAGGCTGGGGCTGAGTACCTGGCGTTTGCACGCAACCATACTGACTATGACCAGATCCGTTATTTGAATGCAGCCGGCAAGGAGCTTATTCGCGTCAATAACACTGTGGATGGGCCTCGGATTGTTGCAGCGGGTCAACTGCAAAATAAGGCAAAACGATATTATTTTTTGGCTTGTAACCAGTTAAAGCAAGGAGAGATCTTTCTTTCTCCCTTTGATCTGAACATCGAGCATGGCGAGATCGAAAAACCGTATAAGCCCATCATACGGATTGGAACTCCAATTTTTGACGCGCAGGGGAACAGGGCGGGGATTGTCCTGGTGAATTATTTAGGTGAGAAGCTTCTGGAACAGATCCGTAACTCAGCTTTTATTGCGAGGGGTAAGGCGATGCTGCTCAATAGTGATGGCTACTGGCTGCTCGCCCCTGATGCGCAGAAAGAGTGGGGATTTATATTGAACCAGCCCGCACACCGGATCGGGGCTTTTGATGCAGAGGCTTGGGAAGCAATCCGCAGCCAGACCAAGGGACAGATTCGGACCGCTCAGGGGATCTACACATTTGAGACCGTCTATCCGGCACAGTCGGAGTACTATCGCTCAAGTGGTGGAGCGGCCCATCCCTTTGCGCAGAGCCGAAAACAGTTTGCAGGCAAAGAGTATCACTGGCATATGGTGTCCTTTCTTTCCCACAGCGACCTGGAAAAGGCGGATAAGATCCTGGCGACCAAATATTTCATTATAGGAGCCAGTGGCCTGCTGCTGGTTCTGTCCGGATCCTGGGCGGTCGCCTTTGCTGCTGCCAAGCGCCGGGTCTACCAGAAACAGCTCAAAGAACTGGCACTCTTTGATCAACTCACCAAGCTACCCAACCGGGTTCTCTTCTTTGATCGTTTGACCATGATGGCTGAGCACAGCAGGCGCTACAGATCACAATTTGCCCTGCTCTATCTTGACCTGGATGGCTTTAAACTGGTTAATGACTCTCATGGGCATGATGTGGGCGATCAGCTTCTTGCCACGGTGGCTCAGCGTTTACAAAGCATCTGCAGACGTTCCGACACGGTGGACAGACTCGGGGGCGATGAGTTTGCCATTTTGTATGCGAATCTGCGTAATGTCGGAGAACTCGATACCTTTGCCCGCCGCGTGATCAATGAACTCAGTCAAAGCATTGATCTGAGCGTTGGCAGCGTACGTGTTGGCGTGAGTGTAGGGATTGCCCTGTTTCCCGAAGACTGCGATAATGTAGAAACGCTGGTCAATTTAGCGGATCGGGCCATGTACCGCTCAAAAGACAGTGGCAAAAACACCTATACCTTTGCCCATGCCTAAAAGGGGCTAAGGCTGCAGCAGTTTGAGGCCCAGAGGCTCTTCTACAACGCGGCGTGCACTGCAGTTTTTCAACTCCTGAACCACGACCTCCATCACGTGCCAGACCCGTACTCCTTCGCGAATACAGCCGGTTATCGTCTGGGTGTTGCGTCCGCAGGCCATGTGCATGTGGACAAGCGGCGTGCCCTCGGCGTCACGAAACAGGGTGCCGGTGCCAGCAATTTCATGCACATGATGAAGCGTTTCTTTCATGATCTCAAGGGGAAGGCCACGATCCTCGCCTGGTCCCACCACCAGCCGACTTCCATCATCCGCTCCGCCGACTGCAATGAGTGAAGCTGCCTCAATATTGTGCTCATCGGCAAATTGTTCAATCACTTCGTGAACAATATCACCGTCTTCCAGACGCAGGACAAAGATGCGTCCGGGCTCTGCTGTGGTATAGCGCATAGTTTCCTCTGTAAAATGAATTCGTCCATGCCCTGAAAGGAAATCTGCTTCCGTCCTTTCTCCGGTCATCGAATTTTCCTTTCCCTTTGTTCAGGACTTTGTTTTAACACTGCTTATGTAAAGAGGCGAGAGCTATCAAACCGATAAGGGTACGCTTTCAGGCGTATTGTGTATCTTCCGCATTGACCACAACCTTTGTTTTTTCCAAGGAGCCGTCCGACCATGGTCACCTTTCGATCTGCCTGTCCGTATGACTGTCCCGATACATGCGGACTCCTGGTAACCACTGCAAATGATCGAGTTGTCGAGGTAACTGGAGATCCTGAGCACCCGGTAACCCAGGGGTTTCTCTGTCCCAAGATGCGTCATTATGAGAAAACGGTGCATTCACCCCAGCGGCTGACCAAGCCACTGGTGCGCATAGGCGAAAAAGGGAAGGGCGAGTTTGCTCCCATCAGTTGGCCGGAGGCGATCAAATATATTTGCAGCCAATGGCAGCAGTTGATCGCGACCTGTGGTCCTGAATCCATCTTGCCCTACTCCTACGCCGGGACCATGGGGCTTGTGCAGCGCAATGCCGGCCATGCCTTTTTTTATACCATCGGTGCTTCCCGCCTTGATCGCACAATCTGTTCGGCAGCGAAAAGTGCTGGCTGGAACATGGTGATGGGGGCAACGCCTGCCATGCAGCCAGGTGAGATAGAAAAGAGTGATCTGGTTATTTTGTGGGGCATTAATGCGGCGGCCACCTCGATTCACGGCTTGCAGAATGCTCTCGCCGCCCGAAAAAATGGGGCAAAAATTGTTGTCATTGACACCTATCATACGCCCACGGCAGAAATAGCCGATGAGGTTTTGTTGGTGAAGCCGGGTTCCGATGGTGCGCTGGCCCTGGCCATCATGCACATTCTGGTTCGTGACGAACACATAAACCGCGATTTTATAGCGGAGAATGTCCTTGGCTTTGAAGAGTTGGCCCAGAAGATCCTGCCCGAATGCTCCCCGGATAAAATGGCGGCCCGCTGTGGCCTGGAGGTGGGGCAGATCGAAGCGTTGGCCCAGCAGTACGGGAACGCGCGTGCCCCCTTTATTCGTCTGGGCAGCGGGCTCAGCCGCTATGGGAATGGCGGCATGACCGTGCGTACCATCACCTGCCTGCCAGCCCTGACAGGGGCCTGGCAAGAGGAGGGGGGCGGTATCTTTCTCGGGACCTCGACCGGTGCCGCCTTTCCAACCCACCTTGTTACCCGTGAGGATCTTTCTCCCCCGTCGAGTCGACTGATCAATATGAATCAGCTCGGAGATGCCCTGAATACGCTTGTGGATCCTCCAATCAGATCGCTTTATGTCTATCATTCCAATCCCGCATCCATTGCTCCGGATCAGAGCGCGGTGCTGCAGGGCTTGATGCGGGGGGATCTTTTTACCGTTGTCCATGAGCGGTTTCTCACTGATACCGCCTGTTATGCAGATATCGTTTTACCGGCGACCACCTCCCTTGAACACGATGATCTCTACCGATCCTATGGCAGTTATACTGCGCAGGCCGGGTATGCGGCTATCCCGCCGGTGGGTGAGGCCAAATCAAACTGGGAGGTTTTTGCGCTCCTGGCCCAAGGAATGGGGCTCACTGATCCATTTTTTTCTCAATCTGCACAAGATTTGTTGGGGCAGCTTCTGGCAGAGGAAAACAGCTGGCATGATCATGAGCAAGCCTCAGCGCTGCGTACGGGGGCGCCCATTCTCCTTACTCCGCCAGACAATGGAAAACAGCGCTGGCAGACGCCCTCGGGGAAGATTGAAATCCTCAATACACGAGAAGCTGAACCGTTGCCCCGAGTGCTGCCCACCCATGCCGAAGAGGATGGCTTACCGTTGCGCTTGCAGTCCGCCCCCAGTCGGTATGCGCTGAACTCAAGCTTTTATGAGCAAAAAGACCTGCGGGAAAAGCAGCAGTGTATGCATCTGCTGATGCACCCTGTTGACGCCAGGGACCGGAATTTGTTCGATGGCCAGCGGGTCGAGGTGCGCAACCGATTGGGACGGGTCCAGCTCAAGCTGAAAATAAGTGAGCACACCAAGGCCGGTACCGTGGTCAGCGAAGGGGTGTGGTGGCGGCAGTTCCTCCCCGGGACTTCGGGGATCAACACCCTCATGGAGCAGCGGCTGACTGATCGTGGGCGGGGAAGTACGCTCTATGATGTGGCTGTCGAAGTTCAGGGAATCTGATCATGAGCTTTGCATTGGAAAGCGTCATCCCCTGGGGGCGTTCGGAAGCTGAATACAGGGCGATGTTCAGCCTTGCCGAGTCAGACACCAAGCTACGTATTCTTGGTTGCGGTGATGGGCCGGACGCCTTTAACGGTGACTGGAGTCGCTCAGGATAGTCGTCGTCGAGCCTGACGCCAATGGAGAAAAGGAGAATTATGCTTGATATTGAGATGAGTTATGACGGGCAACCAATCGATTACTCCCTGGTTGCCGATATCCTGAGACGGGTTGGCATGGCGTACTTCACGCCAATGGAGCATCAAAGGGCCTTTGCTGCAAGTTTTGCCACGGTCTTTGTTTTGCACAAGGGCGAGATGATTGGTTTTGGTCGAGCGCTCTCTGATGGAGTGTACCAGGCCGCGCTATACGATGTGGCCGTGTTGCCCGAATATCAAGGACAGGGGATTGGTTCTCTGATCGTTCACAGCCTGCTGGAGAAGTTGCCGCAGTGTAATGTGATCTTGTACGCGGCGCCGGGCAAAGAGGCTTTTTACACATCTCTAGGGTTTCGGCGTATGAAAACCGGCATGGCTCTTTTTACCCAAAAAGAGCGTATGGCCGAGAAGGGATTCACCGAGTAAACGGTGGCTTGCGGGGTATGAAAACCGTCACTGCGGCCATTATCTACAGGGGCGGGAAAGTCCTGCTTGCCCGACGAGCTTCCGGAGAAAAGCAGGCAGGGTACTGGGAATTTCCCGGAGGGAAGCTGGAGCCGGGGGAAACACTTGCAGCCTGCCTGTGTCGGGAAATTGCCGAAGAGCTAAACGTGGAAATCAGCGTTGGCGCTATCCTTGCCACCAGTGACCACCGCTACGAGCACGGTGCAATTCATCTGGTGGCAATGAAGGCAGCCATTGTTTCGGGGAGGTTATGCCCTACAGTCCATGATCAGCTCTGCTGGGTTCCTGTGGAGGAACTGCTGCAATACCGGTTGTCGCCTGCGGATATTCCCATTGCCCGAGCACTGAAGCAGTGAGCCTGTAGCTCACCGATATCCCTCTATTTCTTACCCCATAGCCTGCATACTTGCAGCCAACTTGTCGGGGTCGAGCTGCCGTTGAAAGAGCGGGCGTTTGTCCGCTTGGTAGGCGACGAGCTGTTCTTCAAAGACGGGCTTTTCCTGCCGGTAAAAAATCCCCAGATAAAGTTGTTCTGCTTCTCCGGCCCGGGCAAAGGCCTGGAGCTGATCTGTGGGGTCATGGTCTTCGGGCAGAGACTGGGTGTGCTCCTTAAACCACTGGTAGGTGTTGTGTTTGTTAAAGGTGACGCAGGGCTGGAGAATATCCACCAGCGCGTACCCTTTGTGTTTGATGGCCGCTTGAAGAATAGCCTGGGTCTGCTCGGGATTGCCCACATAGGCCCGGGCCACAAAGGATGCTTTCAGCGCTATAGCCACGGTCAAGGGATTAAAAGGCTCGGCCACCACGCCATCGATCTGCAGTGGGGTGGTGAATCCCTGTTGGCTGGTGGGAGATGCCTGTCCTTTGGTGAGACCGTAGACCATGTTGTTGTGGACGATGTTGGTGATATTGGGGTTTCGGCGGATGCAATGAAGAAAATGATTGCCACCCTCGCCGTACATATCACCGTCCCCACTTTCTGCGATCACGGTCAAGCCGGGATTACTGGCCTTGATGGCGGTGGCCGGCGGTAAAGCCCGACCATGGAGACCATTAAAGAAATGGGTGTTGCAGTACTGGGGGATTTTCGCCGCCTGGCCAATCCCAGAGACCAGCACTGTGGTCTGCGGGGGTAGCTGCAATGCGGCGAGCGTCTTGCCCAGGATATTGAGAATCCCATGGTTCCCGCATCCAGGACACCAGGCAATATCACAGTCGTTTTTTACCCAGACATGCTCACTCATTCCCTCCCTCCTTGCGCAGAGACGCAATAATTTCCTCAACACTAAACGCCAAACCGTTGTACTTGAGCCACTGATCGTCGATGGTGCAGCCGGTCTCCGCTCGAAGCAGCCGAGCAAACTGACCTGTGGCGTTATTCTCGACCACAATGATGCGCTTGGCGCGTTCCAGATAGGCAGCCATCTCCTGCGGCAGCGGATAGACCTGCGTACAGTGCAGCAAGGCGACCTCGGGCAGGGCAAGCTGTTTCAGCGCTTCCTCTATTGTCGGGCCGGTCGATCCCCAGGAGATGAGCAGGGTGTGATAGAGTTGCGGGCCGTACAAACGGGGGGGCAGCGCAAGGCTGGTTTCCAGAAGTCTGCCTTTGGCCATGCGCTTGTCAACCATGGCGACTCTGGTGTCAAAATCCTCGGTGATTCTGCCCTGGGCATCGTGCTCGTCGCTGTCGACACAGACAAATCCCTGGCCGAGTCCAGGGACACCACGGGGGGAAAGGCCGGTTGCACTGGCAGCGTAGCGTTCGTAATTGGCCTCGGTCGCAACGATTTCCGATTTCGGCGGTTCGTGTGGGAGCGGCAGAGTTTCGATGTCATAGAGAGAATCGAGCAGATACTGGTCTGTGAGCAACAGGACCGGCGACTGGCTGGCATCGGCCATGGTAAAGGCGTGGCGGGCACAGTCGTAGGCTTCCTCTGGGGAGCCGGGGGCCAGAATGGCCCGTGGATATTCCCCATGGCCCGAATAGCGGGCGATCTCAAGGTCTCCCTGCTCGGTCCGTGTGGGGAGTCCTGTTCCCGGGCCAGGCCGTTGGGCGATGTGGATGACCAGCGGGAGTTCCATGATCCCGGCGAGGCTCAAGCCCTCGCCCATCAGGTCAAAACCTCCTCCCGAGGTGCTGACCAGCGCCCTGGCTCCGGCATACCAGGCGCCGATCCCCATATTGACCGCACTGATCTCGTCTTCTGCCTGCTCCACCACTATTCCGTGGTCGGCTGCCAGCCGGGCAAGGTGGATGAGAACTCCGGTTGCCGGTGACATGGGATAGGAGGAGATAAAATTACAGCCGCCTGCCACCGCGCCCAGAGCCACTACCTGCGAACCGTCCAGAAGAAGGCGGTTATGGGCCTGTTGATCAAGGGGGAGGGGAAAGCGGCCTGCGAGATTTTCGGCATACTCCCAGCCGAGTTGGGCCGCGCGCCTATTTTTTTCCTGGATTTGCGCATCAGAAAACGTGTGTGCAAGTGCAGTGTTCAGGGGCGCAAGCTCCCAACCGAGCATCCGCAGGATAAAACCACAGACGATACTGTTCCCAAAGACCGCGCCGCCAGCCTGTTTTGAGAGTTCCTTTAATGGAAGTGGCGTTACCCCCTGTTCGGAAGAGAAAAGGGCGGGGTCACCAACAAGCAGGCTCTCCTCGCCTAGACGGTCTGCAAGTCTGGGGAGAGCGTCACTGTCAAGCAGGACGCAGCAGTCGATCCGGTCGGAAGGCGAGCGGACAGGGCTGTCTGCGGCCCGGAGTACGAGGGAATTGCTGCCTCCTCGAATGCGGGACATAAATTCGTTCACGGCAA
This sequence comes from Desulfobulbus rhabdoformis, assembly GCF_016919065.1. Lineage (GTDB taxonomy): Bacteria > Desulfobacterota > Desulfobulbia > Desulfobulbales > Desulfobulbaceae > Desulfobulbus > Desulfobulbus rhabdoformis. The sequence continues at coordinate 124,237 of NZ_JAFFQA010000011.1, forward strand.
ATACATGCAGTCCGCCGCCACGTAACGCACGAGCCAGGACAAGCCCCAGGGTTTGGAGCCCTTGACCGGCTTCTCCTCCAAACATCAGGTTCACTTGGAGCGATGGTCGATTGGTCATGGAAATTTCCTTGTTAGAAGTGCACAGCTTTCAGGATACAGGGTGGGGCGCCAAGAAATGCACCCAGCCTGGAAGAGGTAAAGATTCGTTCTCTCTACTGGCAAGCGAAAGAAAGAGGCAAACGGGAAGGATCGCTTGGCAAGAGACAACATAGCGATGGTTGGAGCCTAGGGCCATCTGGAAAGCACAACCGGCACAGTGTCTTGAATTTTGGGATATACACCTTATGAAGAAGACAAGAACCGTGCAGGTCTGCTTCATTCCCAAAGAAGAACAGTGGGATGAGACGCAGAGAAATCAATCATGCATTTGTGCGGACCACGATGCTGACGATTTCTCTGCTCCAGCAAGCTCCTGAGCAAGTTACGCTGAATCTAAGCTTGTTTTTTGTAGAAGGACAAAGGTGGAGTCTTCGTTCAAGACCCCGAGAGCGACGAAAGACGGGCTGTGAACGTCCGGATCAAACGTAGCCTGTTCCTTTGCAGGTCGGGCATTGCGTGTCAGGGGTACAGACCTGACCGGAGCAATCACTATCAGACGTGCATTCTTCCTGGTCCGGGGTTTTGATCCCATCCCATTCCGAACTTGTTTCGCAGACACCACTGATTACTTTCTTTCCCATGCAGGTCGGACAGACTGTCTGGTCGTTTTGTGGCGTACTCATAGTCTCCTCCTTGAAATGATTGTTTTTCAGTGTGTTCTTATGACTCTGAATGGAAATGGTAACTCTTTCCATTGATTAGTCAACAGCGCGGCAAAAAATTAAACCAAATTTAAATATAGAATTCGTCCCCCCTGTCGCCCTCGCAACAGGGGGGAGCCTTAGGCGGGAATCATGGGCGGACACTCCATTATTTTGCAGAGCAGGTCGGGCCATTTTAGAACTGCTTGCCGTGCAGGTTCTTCTTCAGCTGAGCGATATCCAGCCCCAGTCCAATGCACTGTTTTCCGTCCATGCACGAGTCTGCATCGATTTGTTCCAGAAAATGGTCCAGGGAGTGGGGACCGTCTTTGAGGTGCACGACCCAAGCCTTCTCTTGCTCATCATAGGCAACAGTGATATCGCTGCCACACTCGCCAATATCGGGATAGAGCGTGGTGATTTGGGTGCAAAGTTCCTGTTTATCGTAATAGGACATAGAGAACCTCCCTTTCGTTGGTGTTCACAGATACCTGTCGAGTCGTTGAACTCAACAGTAGGGCTCCATAAAGTAATGCGAGCCATCCATAGTGACAAAATGGACACCGTTCTGTTCGGGCAATCCTGCAATTTTCCAGGCTTTTTCAGGGTTGATGAATTGATTGTGAACGCATTTGTCAGGGTGATGCGCAATCCGGCAAATGTTGTCTAAGATGGGAAAGACCTTGTAGGTGGCATAATACTCTCGCAATTGGCGAACAATCTCCAACTGGCCCTTGCTGAGAGAGTCAATGCCTTCTCTTTGAGCCAGCGCCTGAGCCACATCTTCGTTCCACATCCCTGTATCAACAAGATACCCTTTGTCATCGACTCGGATATTTTTTCCGTTCAGATTCAGGTTGGTCATAATAGACCTCCTGTTTTTTTGCAGGCTCTTAAATGGGGAGATCACAACGGCTGCATTCGTTGTTGTATCCTTACTCTTTAATATAACGATTGTTTTTTGATCTGTCAGTGGGTGTTGATAAAATAATATGAATTATCATTATTGACATAAGGAGGCATGAGACTATAGTAACCCTCATAACAACAGAAGGTGCGCATGAAGAGCGGATCTTCTTGAATGGATGAAGATCAGGAGTGTTTCCATGAAATATACATGTGTAAATTGCGGCTCAAGATCATACGATGCAAGTCAGTTGTGCAACCCAACCAGCGAAGAGCTTGATGCGAATTTTTGTGCCACGGCAACGGATCAAGTTTGTGAAGAGCGGAGACCGGATATGCAGTATAGCTGTGAGGCATGTGGCGGCATGGCTCCAGACGCAGAGCATCTCTGCAAACCGGTTAAAGTTCGTTAACCACCCAGGAAACAATAAAAACCTAGGCTTCCTTTTTCAGTAAAAACCGTTGTCAGCGGTTATCGAGATGAAGGGAGAAGGGCGGCGTACCCGCTGAAGAACTCTGTCATCTGTCGTGTACTGAAAAACTGGCGAATCAGCCCCTGAGCTGTTTCGCCTTTTTTTTTGGAGGGGACCTACGGGGAAAAGAAAGAGAGCTGCAAAGAAATCTGCTCGGATTTTTACCTGAAATAGAGTAGAACCTTGTCGCGTTAGGGGAGCCTTATTCGTGCAGAGTTTCGCCTGAATCCGTGAGTATTCTACGCTGTTCAGTAATCATGCATCGTCACTGATTCAGGTTTTGGCTTTGCACCCATGAAACTTGTATTTATGACAGCGGGTGGGCTGAACAGCTTTACCTTGTCTGTCACGTGAGTCAGATAAAATTTATCCAGAGGCATAGATCATGGCCACTGCTCTTTTTGATTCCTGGACGGATAAATACGATACCTGGTTTGCCACGCCCATGGGTCAGCTGGTGCGTTGGTACGAAGCCGAGCTTTTACTGAAATTTCTTGAGCCCCTCCCCGGAGAACATATTCTTGATGTGGGCTGTGGTACCGGTATCTTTACAGACGATGTGCTGAAATCTGGGGCTCAGGTAACAGGTGTTGATCTCTCCGCTTCCATGTTGCATCGTGCCGTTGACCGTGGTGGTAAACAATTTTCCGGGCTCTGTGCGGATATGTGCGCGCTCCCCTTCGGTGACAACAGTTTTGATCGTGTGTTTTCCATGACCGCGATCGAGTTCGTTGCGGATGGAGCAACGGCAATTAGAGAACTCAACCGCGTGGTGAAGCCGGGGGGAAGGGTGGTCGTCACCTCGCTCAACAGTCTCAGCCCTTGGGCAAAGCAGCGCTTGCAGAAGGTTGCGAGCCATGGACACTCCCTCTTTGAACAGGTCACCTTTCGCTCCCCTAAAGAAATGCAGGCGTTGATTCCCTATACCTGCGAGACCAAGACAGCCATCCATTTTACCCGGCAGGAAGCCATCGACAGGGTAGAGGTGCTCGAGCAGCAGGGCATGGAGCAGAATCTGGAGACTGGCGCCTTTCTCGCGGTTTGCTGGGATAAACCCGCTGGCAGCTAGGTAGGGGCCATCCAGAAACGGTCTTTTCGGAGTCTGCGCTTACCTGGAGTCTACGCTTACACCGTTGCATGGCAAACAGACTGCACTCGTTTTGCTGTATTGTGCCTCTTTATCCGCAGCAATTTTTACCTCATTTTCTCTCCAAAAAAAACTCCCGCAACTGGCCCCGGGACTATTCCTGTGATACGCTTTAGAAGATCTAATAGAGGATTCTTCGGTGTGCATTTACTGCGTAGAGCGACTTAAGGGTGTCTTGAATAATTAGATTTTTCAATCAAGGCCAAGGATTGCGCAAAATTTTACCGCAGGCATATGTGTGATATTCCGAGGATAAAATTTTAAGCATGACGCCGGGATTGGCAGAAAAAGCAATTATTCAAAATTCCCTTAAGAGGCTGATTCCCTCAGATTATTGTGCTGCTTAGAGAATCACGTTTTTCTTCTCCTAAAAACGTTTTCGCGTGCCCATCCAAGAATCTCCCTGTCCTCTGTCTGTGAACAGCTAGCCTGTTACCTGAACCCGTGAGCTTTGACCAGGAGGCTGTATGGTTTCTGCGTTTTCACGATATTGGCGTCATTCGGTATCCTCTTTCAGGAAATGTACCGCCCTCTTTTATTGTCTTGTCGTCCTTCTTATCTTACATAACGCCTGTGTCACGCAGAGTTTCGCCGTTGATCCTCTTTTCACCCAAGAAGAAAAAGCGTTTATCGAGAGCGGCCAGGTAATCCGCTACAGCGAAGTCAACTGGAAACCCCTTTCCGATATCGACTCCTATCCGCCCTATCAAGGTCTGATTGCCGACTATCTGCAGCTGATTCAAGAGCAGAGCGGTCTGCAACTGAAATTTGTCCCCACTGGTCCTTCCTGGCAGGATGTTCTTGATAGCTATCTGCAGCAAAAAATTGAACTCATTCCTGCGCTGGCCAAAGAAGACAGAATAGGCCGTCCCTTTCTTTATACCGACCCTTTTGCCGTCTTTCCTCTGGTCATAGTTACTCGTTCCAATGGTGATTTTATAAGTGAAACCAGTCAGCTCTCAGGAAAAAGAGTGGGCGCGGGTAAGGGCTATACCAGCGCCCATTTTCTTCAAACAAACTACCCCGATATTCATCTGGTCGAAACGGCGAATGTCTCCTCTGGCCTGAAATTGCTGAGCAAGGGTGATATTGATGCCTTTATCGGCCATCTGGCCGTTGTCAGCTACAATATGAATAAACATAACTGCGATGTTAAAATTGCGGGGAAAACGGAGTTTAATTTTGAGCACCGTATCGGGATCGATCCGCGCCTTCCTCAGGTGGTGGCCATTATCAACAAGGTGTTAGCCGGAGTAAGTCAAAAAGAGCACAATCAGATCTATAATAAGTGGGTCCGGCTCCAGCGGGATGAGCACATCCATTCCCGCATGGTTTTGCAAATAATTGGGGGGGCCATGCTTGTTCTGCTCCCTCTGGGAGGGCTTACCCTGTTTCTGGTTGTCAATAATCGTCGCCTAAAACAAATTCAAAATGAGCTTGAATCCTCCCGCAATGCGTTGAGTGAGCTCAATACTCATTTGGAGGAAAAGGTTGCTGAACGTACCGCAGAGGTGCGGCAAGCTCATGAATCCACAAAAATACTTTTGGAGGAAAAGAAAACCTCGGAAAGCCTTGCCAGGGAGCTGGCCGACCGTAACGAGTTGATTTTGCAATCAGTAAGCGAAGGTATTTTCGGTGTCGATCAAAACGGGCACACCACTTTTGTCAACGTTGCCGTTGAAAAGATGCTCGGGTATTCAGCAGACGAGTTGCTGGGCAAATCTATTCATCAACTCATTCACAAAACAGCCGACGGGGAGGTCTTGCCGGAAGATGATTGCCCCCTCTGTTTAATGCTGAAAAAGGGAGGTCCCTATGAGGAGGAGGGCAGGTACTGCAGTAAAGACGGGAGCTGTTTCCCTGTGCAGATTCATGCGGCTCCCCTTGAGAAAAATGATGAGATTTTTGGAGCTGTGGTTGTGTTTCGAGATATCTCGGAGCAGTTGCTCCACGAGCAGCGCATGATCGAAACCCAAAAATTTGAGGCAATCGGTCAGTTGGCTGCCGGTGTAGCCCATGAGCTGCGAACCCCGGTTCAGTATATTGAGACCAATGTCACCTTTTTTGGCGAGGCCATAGAGGACGTCTTTGCTTATCTCAGGGACGAGGAGGAACTGTGTGGACGGGATGAGGAGATCGATTGGCAGCAGGCAAAAAACAAACTGCTCGTATTACAGGAAAAATATGACTTGAGTTATTATCAGGAGGAGTTGCCCAGCAGTCTTGCAGAGACCCTGCAGGGAGTTCATCAGATTATCAAGATCGTTCAATCGATGAAAGAGCTGAGCCATCCCGGCGAGGGGACGAGTACGGTTGCAAACCTGAACCGGGCTATTGAAAATGCGGTAACAATCGCCAAAAATGAATGGAAGTATGTTGCCGAACTGAACGTCGATCTTGATCCTGACTTAGCCCCGTTCCGCTGTAATCCCGATTCCTGGATTCAGATGGTTATCAATCTTATTGTCAACTGTGCCCATGCCATTGAAGAGCGGCAGGCAAGCACGCCTGGCCCGGGATTGATTGAAATTCGTACCCAGGAGAGTGAAAAAGAGATTGTTCTCTGGGTTATGGATAACGGCACCGGTGTTGACGAGAATAAGGTAAACGAAATCTTCAAACCCTTTTTTACGACCAAGAAGGTCGGCAAAGGGACGGGGCAGGGGCTCGCCTTTGCTCATAACCTGGTGGTTAAAGTGCACAAGGGGAGCATTACCTGTGCGAATCGCGTTGAAGGCGGGGTAATGTTTGAAATCCGTGTTCCTCATATTCCCGAGGAAAAAGAGAATCGCCAAAGAACGGCGGATGAAGCTGAACAAGAAGTGTGATTATGAATAAATCTTAGTTTATTCGAGTGAATCTGCTGTTCATTGACCTGCCTCCGTCACGGATTCATGGGGAAATGGGCGCTCTACTCTTTCACCTCCCGCACCGTCTTGAGCCCATAGCGTTTCATTTGATTCCAGACCGTGACCCGCGAAACCCCAAGGATCTCGGCCGCCCGGCTCTGATTTCCGTCAGCTTCATGCAGGGCCATGATCAGGGCCTCTTTTTTGCGCTGGTCCTTGTTCTTCGGAGTGCGGGAAGTGAGCTGCGGTGATTGCCTTCTGCTTAGGGGCCGTGTAGTCAGGGAAAGGCTGGACGGCAGATCTTCGGGGCCAATCGAGTCTTTCTGACAGGTGACAAAGGCATATTCAAAGGTGGAGCGAAGTTCACGCACGTTCCCCGGCCAGGAGTAGGCCATCAGCACATCCATGGCCTTGCGGGAGATGCTGCCGATATTTTTACCGCTTTTCAGTTGGAGGGTACGAAAAAAAGACTCGGCCAGCAGAGGCACATCTTCAATGCGTTCCCGCAGAGGAGGAATCGTGACCGGGATGACGTTGATGCGGTAGAAGAGATCCTGGCGAAAAGTCCCCTCGGCGACCATGGCTTCCAGGTTCCGGTTGGTGGCGGTGATGATGCGCACATCCACATTAACGGGCTGGTTATCGCCTACCCGCTCAATCACTTTTTCTTCCAGGACCCGTAACAGTTTCACCTGGGTCACCATAGGCAGATCGCCAATTTCATCCAAAAAGAGGCTGCCACCGTTGGCCGCTTCAAAACGCCCGGTGCGTCCCTGGTGTGCCCCGGTAAAGGCGCCGCGCACATGGCCGAAAAGTTCACTTTCCAGCAGGGCTTCATTAAGGGCTGCGCAGTTGACCTTGATATAAGGCTGGTCACGCCGTTTTCCCCGTTCGTGGACCGCCCGGGCTGCCAGCTCTTTGCCGGTCCCTGACTCCCCGTAGATGGCCAGGGGTGCATCGGAATCCGCGGCATTGTCCAGCAGGTCGTAGACCCGCTGCATGGCTGCGGAGCGGCCAACCATGCCATTGAAGGTGTCTCGTCCGCTCAGTTCCCGACGAAAGGCCTCAATGGCGGTATCCCGCTCCAGCAGACCACTGATATCCGTGAGGGTCTCCACACCACCGATCACCTCGCCCGCCTGGTTGCGCAGTACAGAGGCATTTTTCAGCACCTGGACGTAACGCCCGTTCTTGCGCAGGACCGCACAGCGCTGCTTGTTCATGCGCCCTTGGTCAAAGAGGGAGCACCAGTGGTGGCCCTCCAGGTCGCGTTTGGCCCGACAGGTGGCGCAGTTCAGAGTGGCGCAGGACTGGCCAATGAGTTCGCTGGCCTGGAAACCGGTGAGTTCAGTGAGCGCCTGATTCACCGCCACGATTGAACCGTTCAGGTCAACGATCATGACCCCCTCCTGAATAGTATCAACCACGGTTTTCCAATAGGCTTTCAGTTCTTCTTCTTGCATAAGATATCTGTGCACAGAGTGATGCATAAACCCTATCTGAAAAGGAAAGGGCTTTTTTCCTTTTAGTTTGATGAAATACATTTTATACAAAAGATAAATATCTTTTTCCAGCTAACAAATACGATTCTCTTTACCTCTTTTTTGCCAATACTGCAAAGAGCAGGTGATGAGATATTGACATTAATCAGTTATTTGTCAGTAAAAGGATCTACACTCCGTTGTTTATTCTCTCAATACATATATTGGTGAGATATGAAGAAGCATGGTAGCGTCTTGTTTTGGGTTGTATTGACAGTAATCTTTGTTGGGGCCGCGGCGAGTATTTGGATATACGCTGGTCGTGATGACGGGGAGGAATTCCTAGCTAGCGGGAATGGACGTATTGAAGCTGTAGAGATCGACATCGCCGCTAAATCAGCCGGGAGAATAGAAGAAATTCTGGTGGATGAAGGCGACTTCGTTACCTCTGGCCAGGTTTTGGCACGCATGGATACCTCGATCCTCGATGCACAGAGAAAAGAAGCGGAGGCCTTACTGCGCCAGGCGGAAAATGCCATTGAAACAGCCCGCTATCAGGTGGCCCAGCGATTGTCTGAAAAAGATGCTGCCATGGCAACGGTTGCCCAACGTCAGGCAAAGATGGAACTGGCGAAAAAACGTCTGGCTCGCTCAGAATCCCTTGCAGACAAGAGAGCTATTTCAGTGCAGCGGGTTGAAGATGACCGTTCGGATTATCTGGAAGCACAGGCTCTGCTGCATGCGTCCAAGGCAGAAGTTAAGGCGGTTGAAGCTGCCATTGCAACAGCCCGCTCCCAGGTTATTGGCGCCGAGTCCAATGTTGAAGCTGTGCATGCAACCCTGCTGCGCATTAAAGCAAATATAGATGATGCCGTCTTGAAAGCGGCGCGTACTGGGCGTGTTCAATATCGTGTGGCTCAGGCAGGAGAAGTCATTGCTGCCGGGGGGCATGTCTTGAATATGATCGATCTTGCCGATATCTATATGACTTTTTTTCTCCCCACTCGTGCCGCGGGGCAGATCGCCATCGGAACTGAGGTGCGGCTCGTGCTTGATCCTGCGCCACAGTATGTGATTCCGGCTCATATTTCCTATGTTTCAGATGTGGCCCAATTCACGCCAAAAACTGTCGAGACAGCTATTGAACGTCAAAAACTAATGTTCAGGGTCAAGGCACAGGTAGCCCCTGAACTGGTGAAAAAGTATATATGGCTCTGAACAATTCTCAGTAAATGCTTATATTAGTTGCAAGATCAAAAGGTTAATCAAAAACTGGAGGTCTTGTCATGAAAATGCCGCAAATGTCTCTTTTGGAATGGCAGACCAAATTTGGATCCGAAGATGCATGTATCGATGCCCTGATCAAAACAAGGTGGCCCGATGGCTTCGTTTGCCCTGAATGTTCGAGTAGAGAATACAGTTTCATAACATCAAGAAATTCCTACCAGTGTAGCCACTGTCATCATCAAACCAGCGTCACAT
>NZ_JAFFQA010000120.1 GCF_016919065.1 Desulfobulbus rhabdoformis
TATTAACGAAAAATCGTATTTTTTAGGCGCATTTATCCATCCGTTCTTGCCCGCATTTTTCAGACAAGAAACCTGATCTTTGAAAATATAATTGCCCCGTTACCTTGATAACGGAACTTGCTTATGCTCCAGCAGGGATCGATAAAGCTCCTCCATTGTTTGGATGCTAAATTCATGGAATTTGCTTCGTACCTTCTCCCACAAGGATCGTTTACTTTTCCATTCCTTCCATGCGGCGTTGAACAATGGACAACACAACTGCAGGATCTGGTCAATTAAAAAAGCCAACATTGTCAACATGATAAACACCTCCGACAAGTACTTTTTGCCCAAACCGTAATTGTGCCCAAAATTATACCCTTGATTCTTCAGTGTATTAAAGGTCTCGTTTTCTATTTTCCAGCGGGCTCGGGCCCCCCGCATGAACAGATACACATTATCTTCTGTGACATCTAGGTCGGTAACCCAGCTGAAACGCTGGATTTTTCCTGTTTTGGTATTCTCCTCCCAGTACTCGACAAAGGTGACTCGCCGTTCTTGGTTAGATTTATTGAGCGGGGCGTCATAGACGATGCGAAAATAATGAAGGAGCTCCTCTTTGACCTTATCAGCAATAACCAGTTCGATCGCCTCTCCGGCTTCGGCCGCACGGTCGACGTGCTGAAAGAGAAATTTATGGTCGCCCTCTTTGACGCCGAGGATGTAATGACAGGCATACTGCTCAAGGTCGTCGATATGTGGCGCATTGGAACTCAGAGCGTCTTCGTTGATAATAACCTTAAGATGCGGATGATCTTGACGAAATTTTTTTAGGAATCTTTTGATAGCGTTACGTTCACAGTCCATCTTTGTCTGGCCGTCCTGTTTTCGAATTGCTTCAGGGCTCAGGGGGATGACCTCTTTGAAATTGGGATGAACAAAGGCAGCTCCAACAACTTGCAGGTAATAGGTACGTTTGCCGTTCTTGTGGATTTTTTCCATGCATGCATCGCTATAGAGCTTACTTGAAGAAAAGTACCCGGTGCCGTCAAGATTGAGAAGATAGCTGTCTTGCATAAAAACCATCTGCTCGAGGATCTTGCCCCGTTGCAATTGCCTGAATGCATCTTTGAACAATGGCCTAAGGTCATTTGGGTCAACGTCATCCAGTATTTCGCGCATGGACGTATCGCATGGTATGGTGCCCATACCGTATATGGTCATGAGATTATGCGGTCCTTTCTTTCTGCGTTCATCAAAGGCAAGCAAAGAGGGGTCTTTGAGAGAGAACATGGCAAAACCTGCCATGCATGTATCCCCCAGGGAATGCTGGACATTGCCTGGGCGGTGGTCTTGAATTGCGTCAAATCCTTTTTTCATGGTCGCGATGAGAGCATCACTGTTCAAATGCTTACGTACGGTAATTTTTTCCATGCGTGCGATATCTCTCTTGCGAGTTTTTACGGTGGATGAAATTTGATTCGACATGGCGCCTCCTTGTAAGTTGTTGTTTTTCTT
>NZ_JAFFQA010000121.1 GCF_016919065.1 Desulfobulbus rhabdoformis
GCCTCTTCAGAGAAATCTGTGGGTGAACTCCGGCAAGGGCAAGTTGCCAAGAGTATGATATAGCGCGATTTCTCGGATTGTGTCGCTTCGAAATCCGTAGGATTTTCTGACTGTCAGTTTTGCTTTGTTGTTAAAACCCTCAACCGTGCCCGATGAATACTCTTTTTTTGCCCGAAAATAGTTGAGGATGAGGTCCTTGTGGTCACGGATGGTACGAGCAAACTTTTTCAATTCAGGAAGACTTCGATGCCGCATTACATCCCGTGTCCACTGGTCGATAAACATCCCGGCCCAGACCGGGCATTTATAGGTCCATAAATGATCGAAATCCTCTTTGAATAAATACGCCTTCACCGTTCGGAGGTTCATTGTCAGCAGATCCCGCAAGCGACTCCGGGCTTTACCGCGTACCCGTTTTTTCTTTTTGAGAAAAAGCCAACGGCTTTTCTTCAGATATGCGGGTTTTCCCTCATCTTTGAGCTTTTTAACCTCGGCGCGGCGAACTTCGTCAACAGCCTTGTTGAGATTGGCGACAATGTGAAAGCGATCAAGGACATGGAGGGCACTGCTCATTTTATCTGCTATGACAGCGATATAGGGCTGCCACATGTCTGAACAAATAAACTCTATCGACTTGCAGCGTTCTTCACCCAGGAAATCACAAAATGCATAAAGAGTCTTTTTCTCACGATTTTTACCAATCCAAAGAAGACGCCGACAGTGTTTGTCGACCTGGTACACTAGGGTTAAATAACGCTGGCCTTTTTTGTACTGTATTTCGTCCACGCCAATGGCGGTGATGTTGTCAAGATTGCGTCGCTCGAGTCCCCACTTGACGGCCCAGCTTACGGCATCAGCCACTACGTCCCAGGACACATGAAACGAGAGGGCTGTGTCCTTCCATGACAGCTTCCTGGCCCAATGAGCAAGGAAGACGGCAAATTGCTTTGTTATCGGAGATTTGCCAGTTGCCCAGGGCACCTGCTCTACAGTGACTTTGTTGCATTGTGGGCAGGAAACTCTCCGCATCTTATAGCGGAGAACGACAAGTAAACTCCATATAGGTGGCAACCAAAATTCACGATCGGAGATATGGTCGTAAATAGGCCCAGTTGATTGACACTTGGAGCACACAGGTTTTGTATTCTTCCGTGGTTTCACGTTGACCAGGAGCGCATTTCTTGTTCGGTCGAGTTGTGCGCTTTCAAATACAAAGCCCTTGAATTTTGTGACATGATTGAGCAATGTCTTTATGTGCATTCGGTCCTCCTTTACAGGATCTTTGGCGGGAGACCGGAGAATAGTCCCCGGTCGGACCGAATGCATTTATTTCCTCTGAGAAATATCTCTCCTTATCACCTCCCCTCACTAAAAAGGGGGAGGCGATAAGGAGAGATATTTCGGACTACCCTTTGCTCGAAATTTTCAAAATTCCAGATTTCTACCCACGGATTCGGCGGAAGAGCC
>NZ_JAFFQA010000122.1 GCF_016919065.1 Desulfobulbus rhabdoformis
GTGTAAGAGTTTAATTTTCAAACACTTACAGCAAGGAGTATACTATGAACAAGGCCGAAATTAAACGATTCGAGTCCCTCTATGAGCGCCACCTGCAAAAGCTTGCGCTACAAGGGAAAAGCGCCAAAACAATAGACGCTTACGGCAGGGCTGTGCGTCGACTGGTCTCGTATTTCGATTGTTGCCCCGACAAACTGAGCGTACAAGAGCTGGAAGAGTATTTTGCTAAATTGGTCAAGGGGTACTCTTGGAGCACGGTCAAGCTGGACAGGCTCGGTCTCATGTTTTTCTGGAAACACGTTCTGGAGACGGATTGGCAATGGCTCAACATCGTCAAAGCACCTGTCGTCAAAACTATTCCGGATATCCTGACCCGCGAAGAAATCGGCAGGATCATTCATGGCTGCCGGGAGCTCCGCTATCGCGTCTTTCTCTTCACCACCTATTCCATGGGGCTTCGCCTGGAAGAGGCTTTGTCTCTTCAGATCGGTGATATCGATACCGGCCATATGAAGGTCCATATCCGTCGCGGCAAGGGCCATAAAGATCGTCTTGTCCCGCTGCCGAGCCGTACCCTGGAAGCGTTACGTCTGCTCTGGCGTGAACACCAGCACCCGAAGTTGTTGTTTCCCAATTACCGTGGATCAATAGAAACGATCCGGCAGGCGACAAACCACATGAATAATGGTGGAGCCCAGCAGGCAATGAAAGCCGTTGTTACATCCTGTGGGATTAAAAAAAAGTCTCGATCCACAGCCTCCGCCACAGTTTCGCAACCCACCTACTCGAATCCGGCTTAAGCCTGCGGCATATCCAGGCTCTGCTTGGTCATGCCAGTCCCACAACCACAGCCCGTTACACTCATCTCACCGATGTTGCCGAACAGGATAGCAGGGCAACGATCAATGCCTTGGTCAACTCACTGCAGCTCAACCCGGCAGGGAGATAACTATGGACCTGGCCACTCTTGTTCACCAATATTACGATGTCTTCATGGCGCGGTTCGGCAAAACTATCCTGCCGGACCAACGCAAGGCCCTTGATGCGATTCTCCGTTGCCGAACGCCTGCTTCCGGAGAACTCTACGTGCAGTGCCCTGACTGTCATCATGGCCAATGGCGGCCTCTCTCCTGTGGTAACCGCCATTGCCCGCGCTGCCAAAATCACCTGACCAGTCTCTGGATCGACAAACAACGGGAAAAGCTCCTGCCTGTGCCCTATTTCATGGTGACCTTTACCTTGCCCTATCAGCTGCGTTCGTTGGCTTATCGTCACCAGGGAGAGGTCTATTCGCTCATGTTCCGGTGTGCTGCCGAAGTCCTGCGTTCATTCGCCCGCAATGCAAAATCTTTGGGCGCCGAGATCGGCATGACCATGGTCCTGCACACCCATTCAAGGAGATTGGAATTTCACCCGCATATCCACGTCCTGATCC
>NZ_JAFFQA010000123.1 GCF_016919065.1 Desulfobulbus rhabdoformis
TTAGACGCACTTATCCTCTTCCCTTTTCAGATAAAACCGAAGGGGCTGCTCTTTGACAGTTCTGCTGAATGACTTGAACGCTAACCGCCGAGCCAGTCTCTCTCCATCACAATATATCCGCCTGGGCCGTAGACCAGCACACGGAAGATCGTCTCCATTGAATCAACCCTGAATATGCGGAAATAATTGCGCATCATCTCCCACAACGCTCTTTTGGAGCCGAGTTCCTTCAACGCTGCCTGGAAGAGATGGCAACTCATTTGCTGCACCTGGTCGACAAGAAAGGCCAGCATCATGAGAATGGCAAACACCGCGCTGAGATGCTTCTTGCCCAGTCCGTAATTATGTTCCAGGTTGTATCCCTGGTTTTTCAAGGTGTTGAAGGTTTCGTTTTCGATCTTCCACCGTGCGCGGCCAGCCCGCATGACCTCTTCGACGTTTTCAGGAGTGATAGTCAGATCTGTGACCCAACTGAACCGGGTAACCTTGTTATTTTTATCCACCTGCCAGTATTCCAGGAAATTGACCAGCAGGTCCTGGCGGGACTGATTGAGCGGTACTTGATTAATAAAACGAAAAAAATGTATTTTGCCCGGATCGTTGGAGTCCACTTGCTGTAGCTCGGTGACCTTCCCCTGTGCGATGGCATCGTCAACCAACGAAAACAGAAACTGATGGTCTCCAGGCTTGACACCAAGGATAAAACGAAGATTTAGCCGTTGCAGATCCTCGATATGGGGCGCGTTGCTGCTGAGTGCATCCTCGGTGACGATGAGCTTGAGGTGTGGATGCTCACGCCGCAGTGCCTCGAAGAAACGACGGGCCGCATTGCGCTCACAATCGTTTTTAGCCGAACCGTCCTGGCGGGTAATCATTTCAGGAAAGAAAGGAATTACCTCGCGACAATCCGGATGCACCAGGGCAGCGGCATACATCTGTTGGTAATACAGTTCTGTTCCATTGCGACGAGTTTTTTTGAGGCAGTAGGGTGAGGCCACCTTCGTTGAGGAATAAAACCCCGTGCCGTCACCACTGAGCAGATAATGGCCACCAAGCAGCGTCATGGATTCCAGCTTTTTGCCGCGTTGCAACCGCCGAAAAACGGTGCGAAACGCTGGTCGTAAATAGTCTGGATCAACTTCATCCAAGATGGCGCGCATCTGAGAGTCGCAGGGTATGCCGGTCACTCCATATACCGTATGCAGGTTTTCTGGTTCTCTGCGCCGTCGCTCATCGAAGGCCAGCAGCGACTGGTCTTTCAGGTGAAACACGGCAAAGGCAGACATGATCGCGTCATCAAGGGCAATCTTGGCATTTTGGGCCCGATGATCGGTAAGTTTGCCAAAATCAGCTTTGATAGCTTGAATTAATGCGTCCACGTGGAGTGTTTTGTTCACGGCTCTTCCGTTCGTCGGTGCAACCAGTTGTAA
>NZ_JAFFQA010000124.1 GCF_016919065.1 Desulfobulbus rhabdoformis
CGGAGGCTGTTGTTCCCGATAATCTCAAAAGCGGTGTCAGTAAATCCTGCCGGTATGAGCCCGACATCAACCCAACCTATCACGACCTGGCACGACATTACCAAACGGTGGTCCTGCCTGCCCGCCCTAGAAAACCGCGTGATAAAGCCAAAGCGGAAGCCGGTGTACTCCTGGTTGAACGGTGGATCTTGGCAAGGTTGCGCAAACACACCTTTTTCAACCTCGCGGATTTAAACCGGGAAATACAACGACTACTCGCTGCCTTGAATGCCAAACCATTCAAAAGACTTCCTGGTACTCGCTCCAGTCGTTTTTGCGAGATTGATCAGCCCGCCCTCAAGCCACTTCCTCTTGCTCCTTACGAGTTGGCCTATTGGAAGAAGGCGACCGTCCACCTTGATTATCACGTGGAAGTGGATGGCCACTATTACTCCGTCCCCTACACCCTGGTAAAAAAGAAACTGGATATTCGCTATACCGCACGCACGGTCGAATGTTTTTACCGAAATCGACGCATAGCCAGCCATCTCCGCAGCACCATTCGCGGTCGCCATACCACCATCAAGGCACACATGCCTCTCAATCACCAAAAATACTCGGAGTGGAATCCTGAACGGTTCAAGCGCTGGGCAGCTAAGACCGGGCCGCAGGCGCTCCTGCTCACTGAAACGTTGTTGGTTCAGCGCCAACATCCCCAGCAGGCCTACCGAAGCCTGCTGGGCATTCTCAGGCTTGGTAAAGCCTATGGCGATGAACGGCTGGAAGCGGCATGTGCACGAGCACTCAAGATCAACGCGCTCTCCTACCGCTCTATCGAGTCTATTCTTAAAAACGGCCTGGATCAGAAAACGCTACTCAATAACGAGAAGAACAACAAACCGGTAGAACATCGCAACATCCGTGGCGCCGATTACTACAACTCAACAGTCCATTAAAGGAGGACCGCATGCTGTTGCATCCAACACTTGAGAAACTCAATACCTTACGCTTCACCGGCATGGCTGCGGCTCTTGACGAGCAAATGCAGATGAACTCCCTTGCTGACATGAGCTTTGAAGAGAGACTCGGCCTGCTGCTTGACCGGGAAATAACAGCCAGAGAAACGCGGAGGCTGCAAACCCGACTCAGAGCGGCCAAACTACGCCAAGATGGCTGCATCGAGGATATCGACTTTCGCCATCCACGCGGGTTGGATAAGTCACTGGTACTCAGGCTGGCCGGTTGTGACTGGATAAGAGAGCGCAACAACCTGATCATTACCGGCCCTACTGGCGTTGGTAATTATGCCAAGTTTTTAGTTATGTAAAGTTGCCAGGATATTTCGTTCAGTCGCAGTGTTGAGAGTTCCAAAAACTTTACATAATATTTTAACCGCAAAGTTCAGAAAGCCAGGACATCAGGCCCTT
>NZ_JAFFQA010000125.1 GCF_016919065.1 Desulfobulbus rhabdoformis
AGCTCGTAATCTGCTACAACGAGAGAAAACCAAAATGAGTATCAAACAAAAACAATTCAGAGCAGCCTGCGACAATCGGTTTCTTGGTAGTGTGCTTGCTAGCTAAAAATTTCGTGCGCTTGCCCTGTATTGCCCCCCCCTGTTTTGGCATGATGATTTTCACGAAAGGATCATTCAATACAAGAAGATCCGAGCCATGGCTTATCAAGACACCATACTAAAACAACTCATTACAAATATCCCGAGATACGAATTTGATGCTATTGCTAAGCAACATCATTCTGTGCAGAAATTTCGTTCATATAACCGCTGGAGTTAGTTTCTCGCCATGGGATGCAGAGGTGATGAATAGGTTGAGCCTCGCTCGGGTTTTGAATTCTTTACCTAATTGTCGCTCTTTCTTTTGGGCATTCAAATGAGCCTTACGCATTCGTTCCTAATAAACACTTTCAGGGTGCAGATAAACGAAGAGGCGAACCTGTAATGTCAGATTTTGGTCAAGAAATACCCAGCCTTCGAATTTTTCGATTCCGGCATCGGTCATGGCTCGAACGATCCGGGAAAAATTCAGCTTAACCTTTTTCTTGCCACGAAGCTGATACACGTTTTTGTTGGCTTGCAGACGGCATAAAAAATCACCGAGGTTCTGCAGGACACCTCGCAATGCTGATACATGCATGTACGCGAGATCACGAATAACAAGGTCGCCTTCTCTGACAACATCAACGGTCAGTGTTGAATTGGTTGCATCCTGATCGTTAAACGCATTCAGACTGAGATCAACGATACTGCCGGAGACTAAATCATATTCAAATTGGATCCTGACACTGGCTGCGGATCCACTGCCGCCACTACCGGGGTAAAACTTGGATAAAGATTGATCTATTTGAAAACAAACAGAATCTTTAATCAAAATTCTTTCAAATTGGTCACAGCTTATCAAGGTCGCCATCCCCCCCCCGGCCAGCTGTTTGCTGAAGAGTTCACCGAGGGCTGCCGTGAGAAAAGAAACCGCCCGCTGGTTAAAGCGCTCGTCCAGCGATTACTTTTTGTTACATATGTCGTGATCCAACTCCAGTTTGACGGTGAGATCATTGAGACTCTCAAATGCCAATGCATCACTGTTAAAAGCCAGCAGACAAAGGAAGGTGAAACCGCCTAACTGGCCTGAGCGCTGAACGAACTTGCTCTCACGAGCTAAAGATTCGATTACCTGCTCGGTAAAGACGCAACATAGCTGTTTGGGAGCATCCGATAGTTATGGAATTGCCCTGTAGATCGAAGTTGGCCTGTTTGATTAATTATTTTAATGCTTTACGTTATTTTTTTGTTTAAATGCTGCTTTTTGCATGATATAATATTCCGTTAAA
>NZ_JAFFQA010000126.1 GCF_016919065.1 Desulfobulbus rhabdoformis
TCCCAAAAAAAGAAATTCAGCAAAGGTAAATCCTCATGTCAGACTCCAAGTGTTGACGGGCCTTGCCCGTCAACTTTTGTCTTTCAGTGGGAGTTATCGTCAATTTTTTCAGCGACATACAGTCAATATCTCCGACAAGGCTTTCCAGTACCTCAAAGGTTTGTTTCAAGCCGAAAAGAAGAATATGGAACGAATGGAAGAAAAAATTCCCGGAGCCCAATACGATCCTCTTCAGTATTTTCTTTCCGATGCGGATTGGGACTGGAAGCCTGTTACAGATAAAGTCGCTCAAGATGCAGACAAGTTGCTCGGCGGTTTCGATGACAGTGCTCTGTACATAGACGAAACCGGCATTCCCAAAAAAGGAAAAATGTCGGTAGGCGTCTCTCGTCAGTGGTGCGGGCAACTTGGAAAAACCGATAATTGTCAGGTCGCTGTTTTTGCAACCCTTGGTCATGGAAGGTTCTCTACGCCTATCGATTGCCGGCTGTACCTACCCCGCGAGTGGACAGATGATCCCGCGCGTTGTTTGAAAGCGAAGATACCCGGGTCGGAAATCATCTTCAAAAGCAAGCATGTCCAAGCCTTGGAAATGATTTTCCGCGCCCGCAGCAACGGAGTTCGCTTCAAATGGGTCGGTTGTGATGGCTTTTACGGAAGCAACCCGGCGTTTCTTCGCGTATTGGACGAGTCTGCCGAGATCTTTGTGGCCGATGTGCACAGTGATCAACGAATCTATCTTGAAAACCCGCACCCCCGCATTCCTGAAGCCAAATCCAAAAGAGGCCGGAAACCGTGCAGACTCAAAGCGCAAACTAAGGCGATCCGGGTTGACAAATGGGTCGAGCAGCTGCCGGACAAACAGTGGGAACGTGTAGCAATCCGTGACAGTACCAAGGGTAAATTGTTTGTCGATATCCTCCATCACCAAGTTTGGCTTTGGGACGGGGAGGAAGAAAAGGCAAGGCGCTGGCATTTGATTGTTCGCCGCGAGGCCAACTCGCCAACGAAAAAGAAATACAGTCTGAGTAACGCTCCTTCAGACATTTCGCCCGAGAAGTTAGCCTATATGCAAGCTCAACGATATTGGGTGGAGCGTCCTTTTCAGGATGGGAAAAATGAATGTGGGCTTGGGGATTACCAGGCCAGAGGCTGGCTTGCCTGGTATCATCATATGACCATGGTGATGATGGCAATGCTCTTTATGCTTGAACAACGGATCACCAACAAAACGGAAATACCGCTCTTGAGCTGCGCTGATATTGCGGTAATTCTCAAGGCTACTTTGCCCCGACGAGACATTACGGAATCTGAAATGTTGGAGCAGTTGGAAAAGCGACAC
>NZ_JAFFQA010000127.1 GCF_016919065.1 Desulfobulbus rhabdoformis
AAATAGCCAATAATCTCCGGACTCCTCAAAAGAGTCTTACAGAGTGCTTGAGCCGTATGCGGGGAAACTCGCTCGTACGGTTCTGAGGAGGGGCGGGAGCCGCAAGGCTTCCGTCCTATCCGATGGGACTCGCCCCCCCTGTTCCCGGCGTGAGAGGCCTCAAAATAGCGCACCACCTCAAGCCTTATTCTTTTATTTCAATCAGTTACCCACCAAAAGAAACTGTATCAAACCGTAATAATCCGCTAAAAAGTACATCAGAAATACATCAATTTCCTGCCTACAATCTAGTTTAATACTTCCCCCCACTCCATTGACAAGACCAATCAAAAGGACTAATATTAGGTCAATTACATAGCCTTTTTGGCAATTGAACCCAAAGCGCTAAATAACTCATAGCTGGCAACAAGAGGTAAGAAAGATAATGGTTACAACACATCATATTCTTGCGGAAATTAGTGCCGGGGTTTCCGAACTGAAAAAAAACCCCATGGCAGTTGTAAGGCAAGGGGAAGGTGCGCCTGTAGCGATTTTAAACCGAAACGAGCCTGCCTTTTACGCAATCCCCGCAAAAACATTTGAACATATCTGTGATATTCTTGAAGATGTTGAGCTACAGTCTATCATTGAGAAACGGAGATCCCAGCCTGAAATAAAGGTTAATCTCGATGAGCTATGAATTAAAATTCAAAGAAGAGGCTTTGCAAGAATGGAAAAACCTGGATGGTTCCATTCGAGAATTATTCAAAAAAAAGCTCAAGGAACGATTAGTTCATCCCAAGATTCCAAGTGCAAAGCTCAGGACCTTGAGCGATTGTTATAAAATAAAATTGAAAGGCCCTGGGTATCGGCTGGTTTACCAAGTCAGGGACAATTAATTAGTTGTTGTGGTCATTGCGATTGGGAAACGCGATAAAAACCAAGTCTATAAAATAGCCAGTAACCGTGCGTAATTCGCAGTAAAAGGTTAAAAATAGCGACCAAAGAATTATTTTTTTTGGCCGCTATTTTTTTGCATATTTTTCGGAAGTCACTTTTCCTTCACACTTTCCGAAGGGTCTCCGGGAGTTGAACCCGCTGCCATCCTTCTAGCTCAAGGCCCACAGGGGGCACCGGGATACATGCGGGATACTGTTAACGCGATAATCACCGGTTGATCCGGTGTATTATCTTGTTGGATTTTCTTAAAATCGTGGTACGGCCCCTATTATTCCAATCGGATAGCCGGGGGTTTTTCTCCCCCGGCCTCCACACCACCTGGCATGCGGGTCCGCACCAGGCGGTTCCCAAAGAGAGACGGGCCGTGGCCGGTCAATCGATAGCTTCAGTTCTTTAAAAAGA
>NZ_JAFFQA010000128.1 GCF_016919065.1 Desulfobulbus rhabdoformis
CAGTACGGCTAAGAACAGATAAGACCCGGGGCTGTGTTGCCCGCCGAACAATCTTGGCCATGGTCTATAAACTGGGAATGAGTGCAGAAAAAAAGTGGCAAAGGCTACGAGGATTCAAGCTCCTTGCAGAGATTATCCGGGGCGTCAAGTTCAAGGATGGGGAGTCTGTCACCCCCTTAACAGAAGACGAACTGAACAGGGCCGTCATTTGAGAGCTATTCTTAAACACCAGACTTGACCATAACTCCTCATCTATTATGATCAACTCAAGTCCAAAGCTTGAGTTGATCTTTTACGGGACAGCAGTGAAAATTTGTTAATCAGCTTTGAAAAATGCCCCCGGTTCAGCGTCCAAAATTGCCCCCAAAAAAACAAAATCAAGGGGCTCTTTTTCTCAACTGAGTCCATCGGACCACTGAGGTAAGCTCGAGGGTATTTCTGGAGTGAGAATGGGCCAATATGTATTCCACGATCTTGCACGGCAGAAAGAAGGCCGGATCGTTGAGGGGGATTTGCAACCCGATCATGTGCACATGCTGCTGTTGATTCCCCCCAAAGTATTCAGTTGCACAAATTGTAAGCTATATGAAAGTGCCCTGCAAAAAAATGGAAAATTGACTAGATGCTTGAGGCACTTGTGTGGTGCCTGAACAAAAAAAGTGAACCATTTAAGCCGTCTGCGCAGAAAAAAGAGAAATTGTTTATTGACACATCCTCATAAATTTTGTTAAAAGCAGACCCTCCAAGTGAATGACTGAGCGGGAATAACTCAGTGGTAGAGTGCAACCTTGCCAAGGTTGAAGTCGCGAGTTCGAATCTCGTTTCCCGCTCCATTTCAGAAACTCCTCCCCCTTTTTTTTCCGCATAAAGTTCCATCTCAGCGTACCGGTAGTTGTATCAGCACTATTTTCTTCATAGGCGGGTAATTTCATTTTGCTCAACAGCAAGATGCAACCAGCCAGAGGCAGCAGTTGTACTGTTTGCCGTATCACGGAGGAGTTATGGTCAAGTCTGGTGTTTAAGAATAGCTCTCAAATGACGGCTCTGTTCAGTTCGTCTTCTGTTAAAGTGCGAATTCCAGACGATCCCGGCCAGCCATTCCATTTCATTCCGGCCATCGATTCCATTCGATCCCGGTCACTGATTCCAGACCATTCCGGTCACCAATTTCGGAGCGTAACGACGCATAGAACCAGATGGTATAGAACCCTTTCTTCAAAGAAATAATCAAGGAGGGGTTCATGCCGGGCAAGAGGGTATCTATGCGCAAAATACGAGAGGTGTTACGCCTCAAACAGACCTGCACCGCAGTAACCGGGAAATCGGTTTGAGTTGC
>NZ_JAFFQA010000129.1 GCF_016919065.1 Desulfobulbus rhabdoformis
GAGAAGTGGTCCCTCTTTTTGGACCACCACTTTATGTCTTTAGGCTAACTCCATAGCTCCGGTGGTGCCGCTCAGCCCCTCCCCCCGCGGGGGGAGGGGCTGATTTTTTTCAGGCCGCTTCTTTTGTATTTTTGCAGTACATCTCTTCCGGAGTCATATCTGAAAGAGAAGAATGAGGCCGCTGGATATTATAACGTAATACGTATGACCTGATCCCTTTGCCTAACTCCCTCGGTGTCTCGTACGATTTTAGATAGATATCCTCATATTTGATACTTCGCCAGAATCTCTCGATCATGACATTATCAACCCATCGGCCTTTGCCGTCCATACTGATCGTTACATCGCCCTCTATAAGGGCATTTATCCAAGCCTCGGACGTAAATTGGCAACCTTGATCCGTATTCATGATCTCTGGACTACCAAAGGTCAATAGAGCACGATTGAGGCATTTCAAACAAAAAGCCGTATCCAGGGTTGTTGAAAGCTCCCAATCAATGATCTTGCGGGAATACCAGTCCATTACGGCAAATAGGTACATATGGCCTCGATACATCGGAATATAGCTGATATCGGCACACCACACCTGATTAGGCCTATCTATTTTCAACCCTTTCAGACGATATGGAAATATACCGGATGGGCCTCCGGGAATAGTCGTTCGTTTTCTTGGGTAAATAGCTTCAATACCCATTCTTCCCATCAAACGTCTAACTCTTTTCCGGCCTATGCACTTTTGGGTGTATCGCCGGAGCACTTTGCTAATCCGACGAGTGCCTGCAGCAGGATCTTGAAGGTGGAACTTATCGATCAGTTCCATCAACAGCTGGTTTGCTGCAGACTCCTTCTTGGGCTTGTAGTACACAACGGATCGTGGCACATCCAGAAGCTTGCACTGGCGCCTGATGCTCAGTTGGGAATCGGGTGTTATGAGAGCCGCCCTTTTACGGGTATTCCCAACTGTTCGCACTTTTTTTCAAGAAAATCCACCTCCATGGTCAGCTGACCTATCTTGCGCTGGAGATTGTCTTTTTCACGGTCCTTGCCGGCATTTTTTCTCGGGCTTTCTGTCGCGAAGAGTTCCGGCATCCGGCTCAACAGCTCATTCTTCCATTTGCTGACCGTTATCGGATGGATTTCGTATTCTTGCGCAATCTCATTTTGGGTTTTGATCCCCTGGATTGCCTCAAAGGCAATTCTGGCTTTGAATTCCGGTGTGTGCTTTCTCTTTTGCTTTTTCATAATCCCTCTTCTTTAACATGATGAAGGAACGATGGATAGGTTAGCCAAAGGGGTGGTCCGGATTCTTGGGACCGTCTCT
>NZ_JAFFQA010000012.1 GCF_016919065.1 Desulfobulbus rhabdoformis
ATGTGACGCTGGTTTGATGATGACAGTGGCTACACTGGTAGGAATTTCTTGATGTTATGAAACTGTATTCTCTACTCGAACATTCAGGGCAAACGAAGCCATCGGGCCACCTTGTTTTGATCAGGGCGTCGATACAGGCATCTTCGGATCCAAATTTGTTCTGCCATTCCAAAAGAGACATTTGCAGCATTTTCATGACAAGACCTCCAGTTTTTGATTAACCTTTTGATCTTGCAACTAATATAAGCATTTACTGAGAATTGTTCAGAGCCATATTAACTTATTGAAAAAAGATGGTAATCGGATAGATTCAAAAAATTGTATTTTTTATAAGGCGAAGCATTGCGTCAGAGCGCCGTTCCATGAGGATAGTCCAATGAGGGAGGCTTTATCCACAGAAAATAGCTCTAAAAATTTTCCTGGACAGGGCAAATGTTTTCTGGGTTTAATACAATGGAGCCGGTAAAAAAAATTTGACAGCATGTTGAGGGAGGGAAGATGGCTTCGGAGCAAAAGGCAAAAAATGGCAACATGGTACAAAACAAGAGCAAAAATCCTGCTCGGTCCAGTTGGCATCGTGACCCGGCTTTGAGCGAAGATGATTGGGCAGTTCGTAACGGGATTGAGCGTCGTTCCTCTTTAGATCGTCGTGCCGGTGAAGATCGGCGGACAGGTGATCGTCGAGGAATGGGCAGCAGCATTGATCCGATGAACATCTATCTTCGGGAGATGGGCAATCAGCGCCTGCTCAGCCATGAAGAAGAGATCGAACTCGCCCGCATGATCGAGGATGGGGAGACCCGGATTCAATCTGCTGTCTTACGGCTGACTCTGGGGATAACCGCCTTAAATGATCTGGCCGAGAGTCTGTTGCGCGGTAATTTGCGGATTAACTCGGTAATACGTGGTCTTTCGGATAACGATGACGGTGAGTTAAAAGCAGTCCGTGACGCCTTCCTCGATCAGGTTGAAATCGCCAATGAGCTTGACGGCAAACGCAGGGAACTCTTTGCCGAGCTCAAAAAGAATGCAGACAACCCCAAACGGCAGACGGCGCTGGTAGCGGAAATTTTGGATGTTGGCGACGCCATCTCCAGATTATTTCTTGAATATCGCATGTGCTCCAAAGGTATTCTCTCTGTTGCCGATGCGGTCAAAGAGCTGGCCCATAAATTCAATAAGGTGCGTGTCGTTGCCCGGCAACAGGAGTTGTTGGAGGCGGCCCGGCGTCATCGGGAGGATGGCTCCGATCCGGAAGTCAATCCTGCTGATGTTGAGCGAAGGGTCACGCTGGAGCTGGCCGAATCCATAGGCCTTTCCTGGCCTGCATTTGCCGAAGTACAAGAGGAAATCGAGATTGGTCGGGAGATGGCCAAGCAGGCGAAGGAAACGCTGGTAAGGGCGAATCTGCGCCTGGTTATCTCTGTTTCGAAGAAATTCATGAACCGCGGTATGCAGTTGCCCGACCTGATTCAGGAGGGCAATATCGGCCTGATGAAGGCCGTGGAAAAGTACGATTATAAGCGCGGCTATAAGTTCTCCACCTATGCCACCTGGTGGATTCGCCAGGCGGTAACCCGCGGCATTGCAGACCAGGGCAGGACTATTCGTCTGCCGGTGCATATGATTGAAACCATAAATCGGATGCTGCGCTTCTCTAAGGATTTTCAGCGGATCGAAAGTCGCGAGCCTACCCCAGAAGAGATGGCCAAACAGCTGGGGACCGACGTGGAAAAAGTGCAGATCGCGCTGAAAACCGCAAAGGATGCAATCTCTCTGGATGCACCGGTGAACGACGAAGAGGATACCCTCTTAAGCGACTTCATTGAAGATCATGCCCACCCCGATCCCCAGGAAAATTCAATCACCGAGAGTCTGAAGCGCTGTCTGTGCAAAGTGATGGGCTCCTTGACGCCCCGCGAAGAAAAAGTGCTGCGTATGCGTTACGGGATCGAGATTGGCTGTGATCATACGCTCGAAGAGGTGGGACAGTGCTTCTCCGTAACCCGTGAGCGTATCCGTCAGATTGAGGCGCAGGCGCTGAAGAAGTTGCGCCACCCCGCACGCAGTCAGGATTTGCAGGCCTTTATCCAGGAATAATACAAGCTCTTGCCCGTTCATCCGGAAGCGGTCCATTGGCTCACCCTCTCCCTTTTGCCAGGGCTGGGGTGTACCCTTGTCCACCGATTGGTTGAGCATTGGGGGAGTGGATCTGCTGTACTCCAACATCCGGGGCGTGACAGCGCATTTCACCGTGGCCTGGGCCCTAAAGTTCTAAGGCTCCTCTCTGATACTTCTGCGCTTGCCAAGGTGCGGCAGGAAGCAGAAGAGGAGCTGGAGCGGCTGGAGCGGCTCAAGGCTGTTCTGCTGTGTCCCCAGAGTCCGGAATTCCCGCCTTCTCTTCTTTCTATCCCTGATCCTCCAGCGGTTCTCTTTTGTCAGGGCGATCTTTCGCTTCTGAGGCAATCTGCGGTCGCTCTGATCGGCTCACGTGCGGCAACCGAATATGGTCGCCGGGTGGCTAAGCAATTGGGCCGAGATGTAAGCCAGCATGGGCTTGTGGTGGTCTCCGGCGCGGCCTATGGTGTTGATGCTGCTGCCCATGCCGGAGCTCTGGAAAGCGGAGGAAAAACAATTGCCGTACTTGGGTGTGGAATTGATGTCGCCTACCCCAAAACGCACGCACCGTTACTTGCTCAGATAGCTGAACAGGGTGTGCTCGTCTCAGAATATCCCCTTGGAACCAGGCCGGAACCCTTTCGTTTTCCCGCTCGAAATCGTCTCATTAGCGGACTTGCCGATGGTGTCGTGGTGGTGGAGGCCACAGAAAAATCAGGCTCACTGATCACCGCAGCTCTAGGATTGGATCAGGGCAAAGAGATCATGGCTGTCCCCGGGCGTATAGATTCCCCTAAAAGCGATGGCTCCCACCTGCTGATTCGCCAAGGGGCGCAGCTGGTCCGCAATGCCGGTGATATTTTTGAAGCACTTGCCTGGAAGACAGCCCCTGTTGCGTCTGTGGAGGTTGCTGCCGAAACAAATGCCGTGGAGCAACCCCTGAGTGAGGTCGAACGGAGGGTGCTTGAGGTGTTGGAAACCTACGGGCAGGATATCGATACCCTGGCGCGCCGTACAGAACGCTCGGTTGTCGAGCTTCAGGCGATACTCTTACAGCTTGAGCTTGCGGGCAGGGTGCGGCAGTTACCAGGACAGATCTATGAGCGGGTAGATACGGCCTAAACGGGCAATACCAGAGGATGAAAAAATCCGTCTGCCTTCTTCTTATGGATTTTGCGGCTTGCTGGATAATTTGCTATGGTGAGGCAGATACGAATCCGCAGTTTTGTTTTTCGCAGGGATCACTCCATATGTCGGTGAGCCCTGTTTCTATTTGTTGAGGGCCTCAAGTGCGCACACAGGCCGAGGCCTTGAAGAGGAGAACACAATGAGATCAGTCATGATTGCCCCTTCCATTCTTTCCGCGGATTTTTCTCGCCTCGGTGCAGAGATACAGGCTGTTGAAGCCGCAGGCGCCGAGGTCATTCACATTGATGTGATGGATGGCCATTTTGTCCCCAATATCACCATCGGCCCCCTGGTGGTGAAGGCGGCCAGGCAGGTGACCGATTTGCCTCTTGATGTGCACCTCATGATCACCTCGCCCGACCGTTACATTCAGGATTTTATTGATGCCGGAGCTGATTGGGTGACCGTGCATGTCGAGGCTTGTACGCACCTGCACCGTACGCTCTCCTATATTCGCGGGCAGGGGAAGAAGGCCGGTGCGGTATTGAATCCAGCGACCTCACTCTCCACCCTTGAATACGTGTTGGATGAGCTGGACCTGGTTATGCTGATGAGCGTAAATCCCGGCTTTGGCGGCCAGTCTTTTATTGAATCGTCCCTGGAAAAAATAACCAAGTTGCGGCAGATGCTCGATGCGGTGAATCCTGAGGCCGGAATCGAGGTCGATGGAGGCATCAGTCCAAAAACCATTGAGCGGGTTGCAAAGGCCGGTGCCAATATTTTTGTTGCCGGGTCTGCCGTCTACGGAGCGCCGGATTACCAGGCAGTGATTACGGAAATGAAACGACTGGCAGGCGCATAAGGGCATCTTGAATAATTGCTTTTTCTGCCAATCCCTGCGTCATACGTAAAATTTTATCCTCGGAGGTAAGCGAAGACTCCGATATCAACTATATGCCTGCGGTAAAATTTTACGCAATCCTCGAAGTCTGCGCTTATCTGGCCTTGATTGAAAAATCTAATTATTCAAGACACCCATAAATCCAACAACTTTCGGAGGGCTGTAATGCATCTACAGGATTTTACGACCTACAAGGCTGTCGCCCGGCTCAGTTCACTGGCTCAGCAACCCTACGACCTCACGGGGGGCAAAGGGCTGAGCGCTACGCGCATCGGCCGTTACACCTGCTCAAGTTGTGGTTTCGACCTGTTGTATGCGACCCAGCGAGTGGACGATGCGGTGCTGGCCGCTCTGCAGGATCTGGCCGACGAGGCGGGATTGATCGCTGCCTTTCAGGAAATGAAACAGGGGGCTGTCGTCAACCGTATCGATGGGTATGCAAGTGAAAACCGCCAGGTCCTGCATACCGCCTGTCGCGACGTCTTTTCAGATGCTCCGCTGGAGCCAGAGGCATCGGGGCGGGCAAAAGAAGAGCTGGAGAAGCTGCGTCTTTTTTTAGAAAAGCTGGAATCCGGTACGCTCACCAATGCCCAGGGGAAACCCTTCACCACCATGGTTCAGGTCGGGATCGGCGGCTCCGATCTGGGCCCACGGGCCATGTATCTTGCCTTGCAGGGAGCCTGTCCTTCGGTGCGGTCGGCCAGATTTATCGCCAATGTCGATCCTGATGATGCCGCTGAAGTTCTCTCCGGCATTGATCTCTCGCGAACCTTGTTCAATATCGTCTCCAAAAGTGGCACAACCCTGGAGACGCTGACAAACGAGCAGCTGGTCAAGAGGGCGCTGCTGCAGGCCGGGCTTGATCCGAGCAGGCATATGATAGCGGTGACCGGCGAGGGGAGTCCTATGGATGATCCCGATAAGTATCTGGCCTCCTTTTATATGTTTGATTATATCGGCGGACGCTATTCCGCAACCTCCATGGTCGGTCTGGTCACTCTGGGATTTGCCTTGGGCATCCAACCGGTCATGGAGTTCCTTGCCGGAGCTCATGCCATGGACCTGGCAGCCGAAGAGCCGGAGGTGACAAAAAACCTCCCCTTGCTTCTGGCTCTTCTGGGAATTTGGAACCATAATTTTCTTGGCTATCCCTCGGTGGCAGTTTTGCCGTATTCCCAGCCTCTCTCTCGTTTTCCAGCACATCTCCAGCAATGTGATATGGAGAGTAACGGCAAGTCGGTTACCCGGAATGGCAGCCGGGTGTGCTGGCAAACAGGGCCTATTGTCTGGGGAGAGCCGGGGACCAATGGACAGCATGCCTTTTATCAGCTTATTCACCAGGGAACCGAGATCGTCCCCGTCGAGTTTATCGGCTTTCGAAAATCGCAGTATCAGATTGATCTAGAAGTCAAAGGGACCACATCCCAGCAAAAGTTGATTGCCAATATGCTGGCACAATCCATGGCGCTGGCCCAGGGGCAGACCAGTGACAACCCGGCCCGGGTTTTTCAAGGTAACCGTCCCAACTCGGTCCTGCTTGCTGATCAGTTGACTCCCAAAGCCATGGGCGCCTTGCTGGCCCTCTATGAAAACAAGATCGCCTTTCAGGGATTTTGTTGGAACATCAACTCGTTCGATCAGGAGGGCGTGCAGCTCGGCAAGGTGCTGGCCACCAGGCTGCTGAGCCTGATGCAGGGATCGTCAGCTTCTGCGGGGGGGGCTCAGGAGGAAGAAAGTACGGAGCAGGCCCTTTTAAAACAGGCACAAGTGGGGTGATTTGGCCAGGGGCATTGGGGCGGTTTTGTTGGTGCAACAATGGCTTATGGTTTTTTGTTGACAAAGGCATTCCGTGCGTTTATTCTCGCTTCCTGAATGAGCATTCAGATAAGTATTGTGCGTTCTTGCCTGTATTAACGTGCAATTCTCGTTCGGGCAACTCTAATTGACAGGTAATTTAAACCAGATAATCTCTAGGAGGAACACTGATGGCAAAGCATGAAACGCCTCTCTTGGACGAATTGGAAAAAGGTCCATGGCCGAGTTTCGTCACCGACCTCAAGCAGCAGGCTGAGACCAAGCCTGAGTGCTGGGACATCCTTGGTCAGCTTGAGCTTTCATACGTAGATCGGATCACCCATTGGAAACACGGTGGTATCGTAGGTGTTTTCGGTTATGGTGGTGGTATTGTTGGTCGTTATTCCGACGTGCCTGACAAGTTCCCCGGCGTAGAGCACTTCCATACTGTTCGTATTGCTCAGCCTTCCGGTCTCTACTACTCCACCGAGAACCTCCGCGCTCTCATGGATCTGTGGGAGAAATACGGTTCCGGTGTTACCAACATGCACGGTTCTACCGGTGACATGATTTTCCTCGGCACCCGTACCGAGAACCTGGAGCCCCTGTTCTGGGATCTGACCCATGACCTGAATCAGGATCTTGGTGGTTCCGGCTCCAACCTGCGTACCCCTGCATGCTGTCTTGGTGAGTCCCGCTGTGAGTGGGCTTGTTACGATGCTCAGGAAATCTGTAACGCCCTGACCCAGCACTATCAGGATGAGATCCATCGTCCTGCTTTCCCCTACAAGTTTAAATTCAAATTCTCCGCTTGTCCGAACGACTGTGTTGCTGCTATCGCTCGTTCCGACTTTGCTGTTATCGGTACCTGGAAAGATGATATCCGCATCGATCAGGCCGCTGTAAAACAGTATATGGCAGGCGCTGAAGGCTATCCTGCAAACGGTGGTTCGCACAAAGGTGGTAACTGGGGTGCATTTGACATCCAGAAAGAGGTTGTCGACCTGTGCCCGACCAACTGTATGTGGATGGAAGGCGATGAGTTGAAAATCGACAACTCTGAGTGTACCCGTTGTATGCACTGCATCAACGTAATGCCGCGCGCTCTGCGCCCCGGTGTTGAGAAAGGTGCTTCCATCTGTATCGGTGCTAAAGCTCCGATCCTTGATGGTGCTCAGTTCGCTACATTGGTTATTCCGTTTATCGAGGTTTCCGCAGAAGACGAATTCGGCGAAGTCATCGACGTGATCGAGAAGGTTTGGGACTGGTGGATGGAAGTTGGTAAAAACCGCGAGCGCGTGGGTGAGACCATGCAGCGTATCGGTCTGCCGACCTTCCTCAGCGTTATGGAAGTTGAGCCCATTCCGCAGCACGTTAAAGAGCCGCGTTCTAACCCCTACGTCTTCTGGAAGGAAGAGGAAGTACCTGGTGGCTGGGAGCGTGATGTCGTCGAGTTTAGAAAGAAACACGCAGCCTGATAACTCTCTTCGATATTTACTCTAACGGAATTACTATATAAGGAGATTTTACAATGGGTTACGATCCGAATAATCCAATGGAAGGTCGGATTACCGACTTAGGACCGCGCTACTACGGAGACTTCCTGCCACCTTACATCAAGGAAAACAAAGGTAAATGGGTGTATCATGAGATCCTTGAGCCGGGTGTCCTGGTACACGTGGCTGAGAGTGGTGCAAAAGTGTATACCGTTCGTTGCGGTTCCGCTCGTCTGATCACCGTTAATCGTGTACGTTTATATTGCGATATCGCTGACAAATGCTGCGGTGGTTTCCTGCGTTTCACCACCCGTAACAACGTAGAGTTCATGTGCGACAGTGAGGAAGGTCTTGCTGCACTGAAAGCCGAGCTCGCCAACCACAAAGCAGAGCTGCCCATCGGTGGTACCGGTGCTTGTGTAACCAACATCGTTCATACCCAGGGTTGGGTTCATTGCCATACTCCGGCTACTGACGCTTCCGGTCCGGTTAAGGCCGTTATGGATGACCTGTTCGAGTACTTTGGTTCCATGACCCTGCCTGCACAGGTACGTATCGCTCTGGCTTGCTGCCTGAACATGTGTGGTGCTGTACATGCCTCCGATATCGCCATCCTCGGTATCCATCGTAAGCCGCCGATGATCGACAACGATCGTATCAGTGGCGTTTGCGAGATTCCGCTGGCAATCGCTTCCTGTCCGCTGGGTGCTGTTAAGCCGAACAAGGCTACCAACTCCGCTGGCGAAGAGGTTAAATCTGTAAAAGTTAACGCTGATCGTTGTATGTTCTGCGGTAACTGCTACACCATGTGCCCGGCTATGCCGCTGGCTGATCCTGAAGGTGACGGTATTGCCATCCTCGTTGGTGGTAAGGTTTCCAACCGGAAATCTGCACCGAAATTCTCTAAACTGATTGTTCCCTTCCTGCCGAACACCACCCCGCGTTGGCCTGAGACCGTCGCCTGTGTTCGTCAGATCCTTGAGGCGTATGCCAAGGATGCGAACAAATACGAGCGTCTTGGCGAGTGGGCTGAGCGTATTGGTTGGGAGAAATTCTTCGAGAAAACCGGTATTCCTTTTACCGAGAAATCCATCGACGACTATCGTCTGGCGTACGATACTTGGCGGACCACCACCCAGTTCAAATACACCAGTCATACTGCCGCCTACACCAAGTAATTTTTACCCATCTTCGATCGGCCCTGACACTCTCAGGGCCGATCGAGTTATGTGTTTCACACATATTCCAAGGAGCGCATTATGGCACTAAGCATTGAAGAATTAGAAGCAGCCATCATCGAGAAGGCTAAAAAGTCTCCGAAACCACAGCTGTACATCAAAGATTTCTATGCATGCGACCCGGATGCAAAGCCGCGTGAGATCAAAAAAGTTGCCAATGCATTGGTAACCAAAGGTGAGTTGATGTTCTGGTCCTCTGGATCTACCACCATGTACGCACGTCCTGATCGTATTCAGAACGACGATTGAGTTTTTCTTACATCGTACGTTGCTGAGGCAGAGGTTCCTGAAAGGGCCTCTGCTTTTTTATTTTAAGGACTATGAAGATACAGTTAGAACAGACCGATTCAACCAATCGTGTTGCCAAAGAGCGGGCTGCAGAAGGCGCAGAGGAGCAGACCGTCATCTGGGCGTTGCAACAGCAGTCAGGCCAGGGGCAGTATGGTCGCGTCTTTGCCTCGCCGTTGGGAGGGCTCTATTTTAGCCTTATTTTACGGCCACAGTTGCCTTTTGAGGCCTTGCCCCTGATTACACTGGCAACCGGTCTTGCCTGCCGTGATGTGCTCTCTGAAGTATGTTCCGTCCACGCCCAGATCAAGTGGCCTAATGATCTCTATGTCGACGGCAAAAAGGTGGGCGGCATTCTTTGCGAAAATTCAATAGATGCCCGGCAGGGTGAGTGTACGGCAACCGTCATTATCGGGGTCGGGCTTAACATCAACTCTCAGGTCACAGACTTTCCTCGGGAGCTGCACTCCATCGTGACCACGGTCCTTGATGCGACGGGGAGAAAGGTTGAGTTGGAAGCGCTCCTTGAGCAGCTGATCAAAAAAATCGGTACTTTTGTTGATGAGTTGGCGATAAATCGGGACTCTCTTCTCGACCGTTGGCAAAACTATGATTACTTACTCAACAGATCACTTCGCTACATTAACGGCGAACAAATAATCCTGGGTACCGGCCGGGGGCTTGCCCCTGATGGTCGCTATCGGATCGTTGATGCGAGTGGAGCACCCCATGCCATCATAGGGGGGCAGCTTCGGCCTGTCGACCAATGAGCGGAGCGTACAACCAAGGGATATCTTAATAACGCTGTGCAGACTAGGGGGGAGAAAATGACATCACCCACGTTTCCTGCTTTTGTTGTTTCCGAAGAGAAGGGTTCACAGAAAATTCAGCGAGAAATCCAGCAAAAAACATTCAATGACCTGCCACCTGGTGATGTCCTCATAGAGGTACAGTACTCCTCACTGAACTATAAGGATGCCCTGTCAGCCAACGGAAACCGTGGAGTCACAAAGCATTACCCGCATACTCCGGGGATTGACGCGGCAGGAGTCGTGGTTGAATCATCTGTACCTGCCTGGCAGCCAGGCGACGAGGTTATCTGCTCGGGGTATGATCTGGGCATGAATACCGATGGCGGGTTTGCCCGTTACATTCGGGTACCCCATTCCTGGGTCGTCCCTAAACCGGTCAATATGAGTCTGCTGGAGTCCATGCAGTTGGGTACCGCCGGATTTACCGCTGCCCTCTGTGTGCTTGCGCTGGAATCAAACGGTGTCAAACCGGAAAACGGGCCCATTCTTATCACCGGCGCCACGGGCGGAGTGGGAACTATCGCCCTGCAGATACTGGCTGGCCTTGGTTACAAGGTGGTTGCGGTTTCAGGAAAAAGCGAAGCTCGTGATTTCCTGCAGAGCTTTGGGGCTGATGAGGTTATCGATCGGGTAAGTTTTTTGGCGAATAAAGAGAAGGGGTTGCTACCTGCCACCTGGGCCGGTGTTGTCGACACAGTTGGCGGGGATATACTTGCAACAGCCATCAAGGGGACAGGTTTTGATGGTGTTGTCACCAGCTGTGGCAATGCGGCCTCTGGTGATTTGCCTTTGAATGTGTATCCCTTCATTTTACGCGGGGTCCATTTGGTTGGCATCTATGCTGCCAACTGTCCCATGGAAAAACGATTACTGGTTTGGTCAAAACTGAGCAAAGAATGGAAGCTTGAGCGTCTTGACGCACTATGTCGCCGTATACGACTGCGTGATCTGGACGGGGAAATTACCCAAATGTTGGCCGGAAAAAGTAAAGGCCGTTGTGTTGTTCAATTAGGAGATTGATTGTGAGCTGTACATTAGCCAAGGAAGTGCTAACAATTGAGGCGGAAGGCATTCAGGCCATCCGTGATAATATCGGACCCGAGTTTGAGCGTGCCGTTGACCTGATCATGGACTGTCCCAGTCGCCTGGTGGTCACGGGGATTGGTAAATCCGGTCTTGTTGGTCAGAAGATTTCTGCAACTTTAAACTCTACAGGGACTCCCTCACTTTTTCTTCATCCTGTTGAAGCCATGCATGGGGATCTGGGCATGGTTGCATCCACCGATGTGGTGTTGGCCATTTCCTACTCCGGGGAGACCACCGAACTCAATGGTCTACTCTCGTCCATTAAGGAGCGAAATATCCCTATTATCGCTATCTGTGGTCGAAATGACTCAACCTTGGCTCATCATGCACGTGAAACCTTAAATGTCGCCATCCCCAGAGAGGCCTGTCCTCTGGGGCTCGCACCTACCACCTCGACCACGGCGACCCTGGCCATGGGGGATGCCTTGGCGGTGGCCCTTTTGAACCGGAAACAGTTTAAGGCCGAGGATTTTCGGAAAAATCATCCCGGTGGCAGTTTGGGCGCACGCCTGAAAGTGGCCATTGGCGAGGTCATGCTCACGGGAGATAAGGTGCCCCGAGTCGCCACCACCGCAACGGTGGCTGAAGCGATTGAGGAGCTGAATGCTCAGAATCTGGGCGCTGTTTTTGTCACTGATGAGAAAGACACCCTCATGGGGATTGTCACCGATGGTGACCTCCGGCGTATGCTTTCTTCGGGGAAGAGCCATGCGGAGATTTCGCTTGCCGAGGCAATGACCAGAAGTCCCCTGGCCATCTCTAGCGATCTGATGGCAGCAGATGCCCTGTCCATCATGCAGCAACACGAGATTACGGTCCTGGCTGTGGTCAGCGATAAGGGCAGCCTCTTGGGGATCCTCCACCTGCATGATCTGTTGGGTAAGGGAGAGTTTCGCTTTTTAATCTGATGCACAACCCCGTGTGCCCTACAGTTATCCCCTGTTGAGCGAACAGGGGATAACGAAGCGTTTTGGCACCTGGCGACTACTCCCGCGGGACCGACCATTTGCCGGTCGCCGGGTTATAGAGGTAGGCCAGCTCGAGTTTGGAGGCTGCTCCTTGGGACTTCTCGATACAGGTCAGCGTGAAGAGGCTCTTGCTGCCGATTTTTTTGGTGAAGACTGCCTTGGGCTGAGACAGTTTTGATCCACGAAATGTCGGGTAATTATTGCGAAAAATAGATTCAAAATTTGTTTCCAGCCAGCTTATTTTTTCAATCCGATCTAAAATACCCTGATGCTCGGCGATTTTTTTGCCAACTTTGTCCCTTACCTCAAGAACAGAGGTGTCCTTGGAAAAGGTACTGTTGTCGATGAGGCGCAGAATTTTGCGGCTTTCAGCAATGACACCTGAGCTGTCCTCATTTCCTTCCTTCATCAGCACTTTATCCTGCATTCGCGCTATGCGGACCATGAGAAGAGTACGTGCAATTTTTTTGACCGAATCGCCAACCAGCTCGTCGGTGGTATCCGGTTCGTTATTCAGGAGTTCTAAGGCATTTTGGTACTGGTTTATAGCCTTATCCCAATTCTTCCCTTCATAGGCCTCTCGGGCCTTGGTCAGCATGAGGTACAGGCGTGCGTTGACTAGAAGTTTATGCAGATCCTGTCGTTCTTTCTTTGAGACAACGCTGGGGTTGGCATCAATGGTTGCCTGCGCCTTCTCCAGGTAGTTGATGGTTTCTTCCCACTGTGACTGGGTAAAGGCTTTTTTAGACTGATCCAGGTCGTGGCGAAAGGTGGCTGCGGTTAACCGGTGGGTTATATCGCCGATGGTACCCAGTGAATGAATATTGGAGGAGAGCGTGAGTGCTTTTCTATAGGCCTCTGCAGCCTCTTCCCAGTTGTTGTTTTGTTCGGCGCGTTCGGCAAGGCTGAGCGTTTGTTGCAGCTCCAGTGACTGAATGATTTCCAGTATGGGCTCCTGCTGCATACCTAGGTTATGTTCCTGAGCAAACTGCAGGGCCTGACGGTACAGGGTTAATGCATCGGCTACCTTATTTTGATTACTCAGAGCCTCTCCCTGGCTGGTGAGGACGTTGAGTTGCTTCAAGGCTGAGGCGGTATCAGCCGGCATGTATTCGCCTTGGTAAAGAATCCGGCCCTTGAGCCCTTCCTGGAGTTCAGGAGATGCTATGAGTTTGACGATGCCCTCTTCATAGGTGCCTTTACGGAAACGAAGAATAGTGAGATTTGAGAGCGATTGTTTGGCGGACTCAAGGGCATCAAGGGCTGCATCAAATTGATTTTTATCGAGCAGTAGCTGCCCTTTGAGTAAGTTGGCCTGGGATTGACTCAGCGTATTCTGATCTTTGAAGTATAAAGAGATAGTTCCTACACAGAGTCCGAGAAAGAGCATAGCAAAGAGAATGGGCTTAAGCGGAATGGAACTGCCTAAGCGAGGGCGGCTGGGGGATGATTTTCGAGAGGTTGCGCCACTGGGAGGTGGCGGAGGGGGGCTCTGGGAAGATTGTACAATCACTTCCTCTTCCTCTTTTTGCGGTCCTGCTTTCAAAAAACTTTGGTACGATTGCTCAATGCGTTCACGCAGGGTGTCTATGCCTGGGGCATCTACAGCTATGGCCAGAAGATTTTCGGTTACCTCAATGGCCTCATCGAATTTCCCCATATCCTCAAGCTGTTCGGCCAGTTTGAAGAGTTGGTCAGTCTTGCGGAGTATTTTACCGATGGTTTGCTGGATTTCCTCCCGGTCAGGGAAGTCGGCGCTTTCCGGGAGGTCCGAGAGCAATTTGTTGGCCGCAAAAATTTTATTTTCAGCGACTAAGTCACGTATATAGTCTATTTCAGAAGGATCAACAGTTTTTTCCGGCGAAAGGAAGTCGTCTTCTTCCAGTCCAAGGGAAGCAAATGTATCGTCGATCAGATCATCAAGATGCTCATCAGTTTCCTGTATGTCGGCAAGGCTGAGGGTATCCAGGGGCAGCTGTTCTCTGTGATCTTTGTACCAATCTGCAGCCTCCTGATGAAAAGGATCCTCCAGATTAAAAATATTGCCGCTGATCATCTCACCGATATGGAGGACGAGTTCCGGCAAAGAGGGGTTTGCCTGCCATTGCTCAGCAATACGAATGGCCGCAGGGTCAAAGTCTGGATGAAAAATAGGGCTGAGAGGCTTGGCAATAGGGGCAAAGTGGGGATAGCCAAAGGGGAGGCTGATACGCACTTGGTGATTCGAGCAGATGGTTACATTATTGTCTTCATCCCGGCAGTAACCACGAAGCTTATATTCGATATCGTAATTGTCAGGGGGCTGCCCTTCGGCTTTGAGGATGACGATATTTGGATATAGCTCTAAAAAGTCTTTAAGTTGAGCGTAATCATCAGCAAGTTGCTGGGAACCCATGGCCATATAAATAACCTACTGTGTGCTGTTAGGGCTGCGCCTATAAATGGATCAAAGGGGGAAAAAGCCGCTTAACATGAGTGTCTACTTCGTAAAAAGCCTCGAGATCGATGGGTAAAGTATTGTAACCTATTGATTTTACTTTGTGTGGACTGTTGAATTCCTGACTTTTTGCGAAGTCATCATGATTTTGCTTACTGTATAATATTTGCTGCAAGGAAACAAGACGGCTTTGGAAAGGGCTGTAAAAAGTTGTTTTCCTCAATCACGGAAAAGAGCGTCTCGTGCGAAGATTGCCAGAAGAATACGTTGCCAGCTTTCTGGCTGATCGATTTAATGATTCGTAACTTATAGATTTTTAACTTTTTACGATGCTGGAAAGAATCAATTGAGGCCTATTCAATTCGCATGTACACTGGAAACAAAGCCAACATTTCCCCTTCTGCTTGATCAGAGGTCATGAAATCCTTTAAAGCTGTTTTTGAAATTATCAATGCGCGCAATTGCCCGCTGTATAACCAGGATGAGTGCTTTGCCCTCACTGAAAGGGCGGTGGAACTCCCCCTTGCCCGACCTTCTTGCCTGATTCTTGTCCGTGAACTCACCAGTTTACTTTTTTCACTCATGCCTCATGCCGAGAGTGATTTTGCCGAGCAGCGCGAAACGGTCTTTACCTGTGGAGGATGCACAGGGTTGATTAAATTTAAACTCACCAGCAAACCACTGCCCGAAAATAAAGAGATTCTTGCTTCTGCAAAAGAAAATAAAGATGCGGTTGTTTCCGGGCGGATCGAAGCCATTGTCCCGGCGGAGCTGTTGCAGGTTTTTCACATGCATCAGAAGACAGGTCGGCTGATTATGGAGTTTGAAGAGAGCAGGAGTGCGCGGGTAACCTTTCGAGAAGGGGGCTTACTTGCCGCGCGCTATGATGATCTTGACAACCAGGAGGCTATTTATGCCATGCTTCCTGAAAAAAGTGGATCGTTTTATTTTCTCCCTGGGCTGCCTGAAGCCCTGATGCAGGCCCGTGAGATTGGCGATTTTATGATGATTCTTATGGAAGGGTTGCGTCGGCTTGATGAAGAGGCGTAAAGCCAACCGTATTATTACAAGCGATATTGCTGAAAAGGTTCCAGCTCAAGTATCTCCATAAATGAGTCCACCCAAAAGCGGGCCTGAAGTGCCGGGTTACGAAAGGCGATCAGATCGACCCCCACACTTGCACAGTGTTCCTGATCAATTACCGAATCCCCAATATAGAGAGTCTCTTCTGCCAGGACCGAAAAACGGTCCAGAATCATCTGCAAACCATCCGGTGCCGGCTTGGGGCGCGGCGCATTGGATGCGGTGACCACCATGTCAAACCAGGGACGGATGCCAAAGGTATCAAGGATGGTATCCATGGTGTCCATCCGGTTGGT
Source organism: Desulfobulbus rhabdoformis (assembly GCF_016919065.1). GTDB lineage: Bacteria > Desulfobacterota > Desulfobulbia > Desulfobulbales > Desulfobulbaceae > Desulfobulbus > Desulfobulbus rhabdoformis. Next base: position 15,646 of record NZ_JAFFQA010000012.1, read on the forward strand.
GGAAATGGCGATATGCACCTTGGGTTTGATCGTTTTCAAAAAATCAATCAGGTCCGGCTCCATTTCCATGTATTGCAGGTACGGAGTGTAATCAAGGCTCTCCCGAAAGCGGTTGACTTCATCAATGGGCGTGTCGTGGTGACGAAAAAGATGGCTGATGGAGTCTTTGACGTTGTGGATATGAGCGTACTCGAGCTCATCGGCATCCATGGGCGGATAACCAAAGTGGGCAAGAATATGATTGTAAAAAGCCCGATTGGACTCTTTCGAACTGAACATGACGCCATCGCAGTCAAAAACAACGAGTTTAAGCATGGGAGAAAGTCTCAGGAGAGTTGTTTGGGGATTGAGAGAGTGCTTTCACGGGTGAGCTGGTCAAAGAAGGTGAGCATGAAGGCGTGGCGTTCTTCAGCCAGCAGACGGCCAACCGGGGTCAGCATCTGCTCCCGGACCTTGCTCATTTTTACCTGAAACTCACGGTAAGCTGTATCTTCAAGGGAGTAGGGCAGGGTAGCACTGCAGTCTACCTCAGGGTTATGCAGCCGTGCCCCGATCTGACCGGCAAAGAGAAAGGCGCGGCCTATCCCTACCGCTCCGATGGAGTCGAGTTTGTCCGCATCAAAGAGAATCTTCGCCTCAAGGCTTTGAGGGGCCAGCCCCCGTCGATAGCGGTGGCTTGCTATGCAGTGACAGACCGCCTTGATGTCATCTTCGCCAAAACCTAATTCTCGTAGGATCGGTTGTGCTAATTCGGCTCCGCGCTGGGCATGGCAGATCTTTCCCTTACTTGCGCTCTCTTCCTTGCGACCGATATCATGAAGCAGCGCGGCTGGAAGAAGAATATCCAGCCGTGCCTGCATCTGTTTTCCGATTGTCAAGGCTGTTGCCAGAACACGTTCTGAATGATCAGGACCATGAGAGCCTCCTTCGGTAATGGCCAGGGCATGGCTCAACCTTCGAATTCGCTCTATACGTGTTGCGTTTAACAAGGACAAGCAGAGAACTCCCCGTAAGACCCGCTTATTCGCCGTAGAATTCCTGCATCAGCCAACGAATCCCCAGGAGAAGCAACTCTTCATCGTCACCAGTGAGGGCAGCGAGCTGTTGGGGATTGAGGGGCTTATTGAGGCTGATAATCCCTTCGGCCATATCGGTGCGGAATTGATCCAGATCATAGAGCGCCAGGGTGTACTGGTCGAGTTGTTTGCGTGATGGCCGAAAGGAGCCATTCTGAATTGTTGGATGCTGTATGAGTGGCAGCAGCGCGTCGTTGAAGCGGTTGTAGGTTTCAAGTCCCTGGCCTTTGAGGTAGTCGCTGACACTTTGCACCTGGTCTTCAGCAAAGCCTTTGCAGTGCGGCTCCTGTATCAGGACCAGCGATTCGATGGTCTCCCCGTTTGACTGGCGACCAGCACCCCTTCCAACCGGATAGGCGCGGCAGCTGCCAGGACGGTGCTCATAGACGGTGCAGCCGTTGTTCTTTACAAACACACAGGAGGCACGGCCATCATCGACCATGGTCAGGTAATAGGTGGGAAAAAGCTGACCTTCTTCCCATTCGATGATGACGTACTGGTCAAGAAACTGTGCTGACTTGATTCCCAGATGGTTTTTTAAGCGCAGGGCATCGTAGGGGGTCAGGGCTAAATCCAGCTCGCGACAACACTCGGTAAAACAGCTCACCCCGGGATGACAGGCAAAGCTCATCTTTTGCTCGCCGGAGATGGGCTGAAAATTTTCAGGTAACTGCGGTGTAGAACTCATGTATGGGATCTCCCAACGGATAAGAGGGGGCTGGCTACAAAGATAGAAGAGTAGGTACCAACAAGAAGGCCAATCAAGAGGGCAAACGAGAAGTCATGGATACTGGCCCCACCAAAGAGGTAGAGACAGGTAACCGTGATCAGGACCGTGAGCACCGTAATAATGGAGCGTGCCAGCACCTGGTTGGTGGAAAGGTTGATAAGCTCATGCAGCTCCATGTCTTCAAATTTTCCCATATTCTCACGAATACGATCAAAGATAACAACCGTGTCGTTGAGTGAATAGCCCGCCAGGGTCAAAAGGGCGGTGACAATAAGCAGGGTCAGCTCCAAATCCATCAGCCAACAGATACCCAGAACGATCAAGACATCATGAAAGGTGGCTGCCGTAGCTGCAAGACCAAACTGAAAATCAAAACGGAGCCAGAGATACAAAATAACACCGAGCATGGAGAGGCCAATGGAGATGATGGCCTTGCTCCGCAGGTTTGCTGATACCGAGGCGCCGATCTCTGATTTACTCTCAAGTGAAAAGCCGACATTGGAAACCTTGGTCTGCAGGGTATCGGTGATTCGGTCACTGAGGTCACCGATTTTCGCAACAGATTTTTTAATTTTGACAATCAGACGATTTTCGCTGGTCACCTGCTGCAGGTCAATCCCTTCATAGCCCGCCTCGCTCAGAGCGGTACGCACATCGTGCAGGGCAAAATTCTGCTCGGTTTTATATTGCAGCATGGTGCCGCCGGAAAAGTCGATGCCCATGTTGGCATGACCGCGGAAGATCTGGACAAAGGCGACAAGCCCAAGAAGCACCAGAACGCCTGAGACGGTAAAGGCGATTTTTCGCAGCCCCATGAAGTCGATATTGGTTTTTGGCAGGAGCTGGAGGAAATGGAGTTTCTTGATCTTCTTGAGGCTGAAGAGTGAATCGTAGATCAGGCGGCAGACAAAGAAGACCGCGAAGAGGTTGAAGATAATACCCAGAGTCAGGGTAATGGCGAAGCCCTTGATTGGTCCGGTACCAAAGAGAAAGAGGACCAGAGCGGTGATCAGGGTCGTTACCTGGGCATCAACGACCGACCAGAATGCTTTGGTGAAGCCACCGTCAACTCCTGCACGCGCAGATTTACCCAATGTCAGTTCATCACGCATACGTTCATAAATAAGGACGTTGGCATCCACCGCCATACCAATGGAAAGGATGATACCGGCAATACCGGGCAGGGTCAGCGTAGAGCCGAGCATGGCCAGGCCGACAAAGAGAAGCAGAATGTTGAGCGTCAGGCCCACATTGGCTATCACTCCGGAGAGTCGGTAGTAAAACATCATAAAGACGATAACCAGGCAGGCTCCAAGGAGGCCTGAGAACATGCCCTTATTGATCGAATCCTGGCCGAGGCTGGCCCCAACGGTCAGGTTTTGGATGATATCAACCGGTGCGGGCAGGGCGCCGACACGCAGGACAATGGCAAGATCAGTTGCCTCGTTATGGGTAAAATTACCCGAGATCTGGGCACTGCCGCCTAGAATTTTTTCGCGGATGACCGGAGCGGAACGCACGATGTTGTCAAGCACGATGGCCAGGCGACGATGGACGTTTTTTTCGGTGATCGTGGCAAAGGCCTGGCCTCCACGAGAGGTAAGGTCCAAGCTGACATAGGGCTCATTGAAGGTGCCGCCGATACGAACCTGCGCATTTTTCACCATCTCGCCGGTCATGAGAATCGGGCTCTCCAGCAGGATCGGCACCTTGGTCTCACGTTTGGTCTGCTCGTTGATGACCCGCTCAAAGTAGATTTCCGTCCCCTGAGGCAGGCGATTTTGCAGGGCAAGGTTGAGTTGTTTGCGGCTCTCTCCGTCCTGCCACTGGCCTGCATCTTTAGCTTCGGCAATAAGTTGTCCCAGGTTAATGCTCGAGGTATCGGCAACCAGTTTAAACTCAAGCTGCGCTGTCTGACCAATGAGGCTCATGGCACGCTTGGGATCTTTCACCCCTGGGAGCTGGACAACGATCTGGTTATCCCCCTGACGGACGACGACTGGCTCTGAAACACCAAACTGATCTATACGGTTGCGGATGATCTCCAGCGACTGGTTGACCGCATTCTTGCGAATGAAATCAATTTCGTCCTGCTTGAGTTTCAGGGTGACACGGGGAAAACTGCCTTCCTCGGCCTGAACCTGGGCATCGAGATTAGGAAATTTGTCTGCCAGGATGTCCTCGACCGCAGTGACCGCACCTGTATTGGGCAGGGTGAAGAGTACAGACTTGGCATCTGCCGAATCCATGCGTACCGCATTGATATTTTTATCGGCAAGGGCGGCCTTAAAGTCGGAGGCGGCAAGGTCGAGCGAGTTCTCCGCAGCCTTTTCCAGATCGACCTGTAACACGATGTGCATGCCACCCTGCAGATCCAGACCAAGTTTCAGTCCGGCCGGGGCCATGTATTTTTTCCACCAACTGGGCAGATCATTGGTGACCGATGGCAGCAATGCCAAGGCCGAAAAGAAGAGGAGGGAGATGACTAGCCCGATTTTTAGCTTCAAGCTGGAGTTCATGACTGCTGTACCTGTGGCTGAGAAAAAAGAATGGATAAGTTGAGAGTTTGTGCAAAATGGTAGAGAATATACGTCGCCGAGGCGCGTGTTGCAACGGTGAGAGGCTATTTTTATGCAAAAAAAGCCTACGGTTAAGTCAGCGAATCATCAAGATAGTGGCAAAATGAAACAGGGTGGGGCATGCCGGAAAAACGAAAAAACGGACTTGCATCGATTCTAACTTATTGTTTTTATAGAAGCCCCTTTCACCGCAGAGGAGGATGTTGAATGAAATATTGTGTCATTCCCTCCCCTCATCGTGTGCTGTGTTACAAATCCATTAGGATTTGATCAAGCTTCTTTTCTTGATCCCACACGTCGCTACAACCAAGGTCTCCCCAACGAGGCGAAGCCTTGGAGTGTATGGGAACGTCCCTTGAAACTGGCGGGTTGGCGCAACAGCCGAAAAAACGCTCGCGCTCGCGTCTGAAACCAATTTGTCGCCCCGCTGAAAGTTCATCTATACAATATGCTGCCGTCGTTGGTGGCTGGAGAATTCGCAATGAGTAACGAAAGCCTACCGCAATTTATTCAAACACTCTTAAAGCCCGAATGTTATGAGCATCCAGTAGAAAAGGTCGAACTGGTTCAGACGCATATTTCCTCTGTTCTGCTTGCAGGTGATTTTGTCTATAAATTCAAGAAACCGGTCAACTTTGGATTTTTGGATTTTTCCGATTTGAGCAAACGTCACCATTGCTGTGAACAGGAGCTGTTGCTTAATCGCAGGCTTTGCCCGGATATTTATCTGGATCTGGTCACGGTGACCGATGAGGGTGGGGGAAACTTCGCACTGAACGGGAGCGGAGAGGTTGTTGAATATGGGGTCAAGATGGCCCGCATGCCCGAAGAACAGATGATGCAAAAGGTGATGAAACGTGGAGAACTCAGCCGTGAACACCTCCGTGCCCTGGTCGATATCCTCGCTGATTTTTATCAAAAAGCCGAAGGCGGTTCAGAGATTGCCCAATTCGGGACGGCCGATGCCGTGGGCGTGAACGTACTTGAAAATTTTGAACAGACTGAAGGCTTTATCGGCCAGGGGGCTCTGACTCAAGAACAGTTTGACGCCATCTCAACCTATGCGCGTGGGATCCTTGACCAGCCTGAGTTGTTCCAAAAGAGAATTGATGGTGGTTATATCCGTGATTGTCACGGTGATCTCTATTCGGCAAATATCTGCCTGGCTGACAATATCTATGTTTTTGACTGCATCGAGTTTAACCAGCGTTTTCGCTACAGTGATGTGACCAGCGATGTCGCCTTCCTCGCCATGGACCTGGATCTTAATGGGCTTGAAGAACTCTCCGCCTTCTTCATCCAGGAGTTCTGTGCACGCACCGGGGATGAAGGGTTGCCCGGGATGCTTAATTTTTACAAATGTTACCGGGCCTATGTGCGCGGCAAAATAGGGTTGTTCACCGCTGCTGACCCTGCCGTACCCGCTGAGGTACAAAAAAGCTGTACCGAGCAGGCCGCTCAGTATTTCCGTCTGGCGGAACGCTATACCCATGAGTGAGACACAAACAATCCGGAAGCCGAGGCTGGTCATTTTTTTGGGAATGACCGCCTCGGGCAAATCGACGCTAGCCATGCGATGGGCAGAGCAACAGGGACTCCCGTATTATAACACTGACCGGGTACGGAAAGAACTTGCCGGGTTGGAGGTAACGGATAAACGTCCCGATGGTATTGATCAGGGGATCTACTCTCCGGAACTCTCAGCAAAAACCTATGCGGCCATGCTTGAGCGCGCTCAAAAAGACATTGCTGGTGGAGCGGGTATGGTGGTTCTTGACGGCTCCTATGCAAAGCGGGCTGATAGGGACGCTGTTCGTCAGGCCGCCGAGCAGATAGGGGCTGAGGCTCTTTTTTTCTACTGTTATTGTTCCGAGGAAGAGACCAAGAGACGTCTTGCCATTCGTGCTGCGGACAGAGGGGCCGTCTCTGATGGCCGTTGGGAAATTTATGTCCATCAGCAGACAAGTTTTGAACGTCCGCAGGAGGATGAGCGGGCTGACTGCTGTTTGTTCCTGAACGAAGGAGAGCTGCCTGAGTTGCTTGAAAAAGTTATGGCCCAACTCGCGATTGCGGGTTGAGCCATATAAAGGGTGTCTTGAATAATTAGATTTTTCAATCAAGGTCAAGGCATGTTCAAAATTTTACCACAGGTATATACCTGATATTCCGAGGATAAAATTTTGAGCACAACGAGGTAAGCGTCAGACTCCGGGAGATTGGAAGAAAAAGCAATTATTCAAAATTCCCTAAAGTTCTTGGAAAAAATACCTGCTTTACTGGGCTATATCAGGCCCTCGCTGTTTTTCTTCCTGCTGCTGGCTGATGTTTTCCTGAGCCTCGGCCTCCTCACGTTCCTGCGCTTCCTGGAGACGCTCGTCGGGAGACTTGGTCATGAACTCAGGCAGCCAGCGGCTCATTCCCCAGGAAGGGGGCTCGCCTGCCTCCAGTTTTTTCAGCAATGATTTAGCCTTGGGGGCCAGTGCGGAATCAGGATACATGGCCAGCAAATATTTGAGACGATGCATGGCTTGATCGTAACGCTCTGTCCGAGTGTAGAAGACCGCGACCATATACTCATGGTTGACGAGAAATTCTTTGGCATCATGAATTTTAGTCTTTGCCTCCTTGGCATAAGGAGACTGAGGGTAGGCATTGATCAAGCGAGTAAATGATTTGATCGCATCCTGGGGACCGGAAATATCGCGGTCAATGCGATCGGAGCGATTGTAATCACACATGCCGATCTGAAACATAACATAGGGGATGGCCTCGTTGGTGGGATGGTGCTCCCCGAAGGCCTTGTAGAGTACTTTGGCCTCCGCATATTGTTTATTGTAGTAATGCGCATCCGCCGCCTTCAACTCGGCGAGCATGGCCTGAGAGCTGAAAGGGTGCTCGTCCAGAATCTTTTTAAAACGCTCCAGTGCTTCCTGGTACTCTCCCGTGTTATAGGCATTCATCCCCTGGGTGATGAGTGTTTCGGGAGGCAGGGACTTGGGCTCTTCCTCTTCGCCAAAGGTCACCTTGCTGAACATGCCGCTGAAAGTTGAACAGCCAGAGAGCAGAAGTGTGGTAACAAGCAACGCGCTTAGCACAAGCTGTGAGAGGGATGCGTGGTTTCTGGATGATGGTGGCGACACGGGCATATAAGTCCTCTATTCGCTGCAATTTAAAGGTTGATCCGGGGCCTGGTTGCCAAGGTAATGCTCGACAGAGAGCTCGGCAACTGCACCTTCACCGGCGGCATTGACGATTTGGCGGGAGCGTTTGCTGCGAATATCACCGGCCGCAAAAACCCCGGGAATGGAGGTTGCCATCTCTTCGTCGGTGATCAGAAAGCCCGATTCGTCACTTTTGAGTTGTCGCATGGGCAGGATCTCGGTGTTCGGGGCGATGCCAATGAGGACAAAGATACCGGTAACCTTCAGGATAGACTGGTCATTATTGAAGTGTTGGAGCACCAGATCTTCCACACCTGTGTTTTTCGATCCGTGAATTTCAAGAACCTGGGTATTCCAGAGGAACTCGATTTTTTCGTTGCAAAACGCTTTTTCCTGCAGAATTTTTGTGGCCCGCAGTTCACCGCGTCGATGAATAACTGTCACCTTGGAGGCGAACTTGGTGAGGTGCAGTGCTTCCTGTATGGCAGTGTTGCCCCCACCGACAACGGCGATCTCCTGATTGCGGTAAAAGGGGCCATCACAGGTGGCGCAGTAGGAAACTCCCCGGCCTGCATATTCGTACTCACCTGGAATGCCAAGTTTGCGGGGTTTTGCACCGGTACAGATAATGACACTTTTTGCCGTCAGTTGCTCCCCGTTTTCCAGGGTGATGGTTTTAATATCACCGGCAAGATCCAGTGAGGCAATCGTGGCAAAACGTTTTTCAAGACCAAAACGATCGGCATGAGCCGTCATTTTATCCATCAAGTCAAAGCCAGAAACCCCGTCGGCAAAGCCCGGGTAATTATCGACCCAGTCGGTAACCAGAACCTGACCACCGGTGGCGCCTTTTTCCACGAGAAGAACGCTGAGCCGACCACGGGCCGCATACAACCCGGCCGTCAGGCCAGCCGGACCACCGCCTACAATAATCAGCTGATACTGTGCCTGTTGCATGTGTAGACCGAAAAAAGAAGACACGTCCCCCGATGCATTGCAAGAAAGGGACGTGCCGAGTAGGAAAAAAAATTAGAGGGCTTTATTGATCAGGTCCTGCAGCTGGGATTTCCCGACTGCTCCAGTGATTTGATCAACGACTTCCCCGCCCTTGAACAGGATAAGGGTCGGGATGGCACGAATGCCAAATTTCCCTGGGGTGGAAGGGTTGTCATCAACATTCATCTTGGCAATGACGACCTTACCATCAAATTCTTCAGCCAACTCTTCTATAACCGGACCGATAGCTTTACAGGGTCCGCACCAGGGCGCCCAGAAATCAACCAGACAGGGAAGCGAATTGCCTACGATATCACTGTCAAACTCACTGTCGGAAATGTGCACTACCTTTTCACTTGCCATCTTTTATTCTCCTTTTGGGCGTCCATTGAAAGAGGGGAAAATCGATGAAATTTTCAATGGTTATGTAATGGTTAGTTGCATCGGCAACCATTCTACCTTGCCTCTATCCTAGTGACAAGGAAAAAAATGGACATCAATAGTCTCCTGTCAAGGCTCAAAAGCCATGAAACTTTTTGCTTTTGACATTCAAAAAAAGACCGTGCTATATAAGACCGCTTAGAGAATAACTCGTCCATATGCCCATGACCCGCTGGAGGCACCCCATGAAAACAGATCGTTCGGCCAAACTCTTTATTCAAGCCAAAACGCTTATTCCCGGAGGCGTCAACTCGCCGGTGCGTGCCTGCCGATCTGTGGGATGTGATCCTCTCTTTGTGCAAAAAGCAACAGGGTGTACGGTCACCGATGTGGATGGGAATGAATTTATTGATTTTGTTGGCTCCTGGGGGCCGATGATCGCCGGGCATGCCAGGCCTGAGGTCGTTGCCGCAATCACTGAGGCGGCCCCGCTTGGAACCAGCTTTGGCGCGCCCTGTGCCCAGGAAATAGAACTGGCGGAACTGGTTTGTGCAAGTGTGCCGTCCCTTGAAAAAGTACGTTTTGTCAACTCCGGTACCGAGGCGACCATGAGTGCTATCCGCCTTGCGCGCGGATATACCGGGCGAAAAATGGTCATCAAATTTGATGGCTGTTACCATGGGCATGCCGACTCTTTCCTCGTGAAGGCCGGTTCCGGGGTCATTACTCTTGGTATACCGGGTAGCCCTGGGGTGCCGGAGGATATCGTTAAAAACACGCTTTCCATCCCTTACAATGACATCGAGGTGCTTGAGAAAACCCTGCGAGACGGAGAGCTTGATATCGCCTGCGTCATTGTCGAGCCGGTTGCCGGAAACATGGGTGTTGTCGTCCCTGAGATGGCCTTTCTTACGCGACTGCGCGAGCTTACCGCAGAGCTTGGCATTGTTCTTATCTTTGATGAGGTCATCACAGGCTTCCGTATGGCCCTGGGCGGTGCCCAGGAGCGTTTTGGCATTTTGCCGGATCTGACCTGCCTGGGAAAAATTATCGGCGGTGGGCTGCCTGTGGGGGCGTACGGTGGCAAACGAGAGATCATGGAGATGGTAGCGCCTGATGGGCCTGTCTATCAGGCTGGTACCCTCTCGGGCAACCCGCTGGCCATGGCTGCGGGGGTGGCCATGCTCAAAATCATTCGTACCCCAGGATTTTACGAAAAACTGGAAGAGACCAGCGCCTGGTTTGGTGCGGAGATGGAGCGGCTGGTCGCTCAGGCGCCCGTTCCTCTCACCCTGAACCGCATTGGCTCGCTGATGACCTGCTTCTTTACCGATCAGCCGGTTTGCGATTTTACCTCTGCCATGACAGCAGACACCCAGCTCTATGGAAAATATTACAGGGAAATGCTGGCTGGTGGGGTCTGGCTGGCTCCATCACAGTTCGAGGCATCCTTTGTTTCTGCGGCCCACGAACGGAGCCATCTGGAAAAAGCATTGAATCTGACTGAATCATCATTCAAAAAATTGATGGATTAGTTAAAAAATTATTGCGTTTGCCGGTTGCGCATGCTACCTGTAGCTGCGATTGTCAAGTCCCGGTGAATGTTCGTGAGGCGTACCATGTCAGACGAGCGTAGGGAGATGTTCAGGCAACTGGCCGTCTACTCCCAAGTCGGAATGACCTTTGCTTTTTCCATCATTATTGGCTTTGGCATTGGTTGGGCTCTTGATAACAAGGTGTTTGGGGGAAAAACCTCTCCCTACTTAACGTTTATATTTTTGGGCCTTGGCATTACAGCCGGATTCAAAAATCTCTGGGAACTGACCCGGAAAATAGAAGATGAATGAGCACGTACCAACAACCAGTTCTTCCCAGGCAGAGCCAGAAGATGGAATGCTGCGCCAGGTGATGGCGCTGAGCTGGCTGCTGCTGGGAGCCATGGCTGCTGTCGGCTGGTGGCTCTATAACTGGCAATTTGCGCAATCAATGCTACTAGGCGGCATCCTTGTCAACGGGAGCTTCTGGCTCCTGAAAAGGGATACGCAGCGGCTGATGCAGAAAATAAGTCAGGCAGAGGCTGGCATGGTTGTGCATACGGAAAAAACACGTTTTTTTCTGCGTTCGTTTGCCAGGCTGATTGTTCTTGGGTTGTTGTTATTCGCGGTGGCTGGCAGAGTACCGATCAACGTGATCGGGCTGACTCTGGGGCTTACCACGGTTATGGTTAGTGTTGTCATTATCGGCTTGAGCACATACAAGTGCTGGTTGCCAAGCAAAGCGTGAGGAGAGTGTAGGTCATGGAACATCCGATATTATTTATTTCATTAATTCTTGAGGCGTTAGGGCTGCCGGTACCCCATACACCGGTTGGAGCTACCCTCCTGGAAAAGATCTGTGAACCCTATATGACCTATACATGGATGGTCATGGCGTTTCTGATCATCGTTCCCAAGTTGACCATGGGCAAGTTGGAAATGGTCCCGGGGAGCGGGCAGAACTTCTGGGAAGTAACCGTGGGCGGCGTAATGGACTTCTGCACCGAGAACCTTGGTGAGAAAGGTGCGAAAATGCTGTTTCCCATGATGGCAACTTTCTTTTTCTACATCGTTATCGCCAACATGATCGGTTTGATTCCCGGTTTCATGTCTCCGACCTCCAGCTTGAATATTACCCTGGCGATGACCATTATCGTCTGGTTGACCCACCACTTCCTGGGGTTCAAATATCACGGATTCAAGTACTACAAACATTTCATGGGGCCGAGCCCGGTACTGGCACCGTTCATGTTCCTGCTTGAGGTTATCAGTAACTTTGCCCGTCTGATTTCACTCTCCATGCGTCTTTTTGGTAACATCCTTGCCAAAGAGGTTCTGCTTGGTGTTCTGTTCATGCTGGCCGGTGCATTCTTTGCGCCGTTGCCAATCCTCTGCCTGGGTGTGCTGGTTTCCCTGATTCAGGCGGTGGTTTTTGTTCTGCTGGCCCTGCTTTACTGCGCAGGTTCCATGGAACACGCCCATTAATTTGCTTATAAAGTTCCGTTCCAACGGAGAAGAAGGCCAACATATAAACTAAAGTAGTACGGAGGACACAAAAATGAATACAATTACTTTCGGTCTGATTTGTATCGGCGCAGCTCTTTCCATCGGTCTGGCCGGTTTCGGTGCAGGTATCGGTATGGGTAACGGTCTGCGTGGCGCTTGTGACGGTGTTGCTCGCAACCCGGAAGCAAAAGGTGCTATCACCACCACCATGATCCTTGGTATGGCCCTTTGTGAGTCCATCGCCATTTATGGTCTGGTTATCGCTTTTATTCTGCTCTACGCAAACCCCTTCAAGGCTGCGCTCGGACTGTAATAAAAAGTCGTTAGGGATTTATCCCTGTAAAGGGCTGCGGTTCTATGCCGCAGCCCTTTTTTTATTGGTGCTGCTCTATGGATGATGTCCTCATTTCACCACGCCGCGAAAAAAATGAGCCCATGTTGCCGCCGACCGGTCTTCTCCTTCCCAACCCTTCCGAGCAGGCAACAATCCCCGGCCTTGTCAAAGAATATGGCTTGAAACGTCAATTTTTCTTTAACTCCCAACTCTTTTATAACGATCAGTTTTTTCTGGCAGGACCTGCTGTCGGTGCTCCCATGGCTGCCATCTGCCTGGAAAAACTCATTGCCCTTGGAGCACGTAGGATTGTAGTCTATGGATGGTGCGGGGCGCTCTCCCCAAAGCTTCGCATTGGAGAGCTCTTCCTCCCCGAATTCGGGCTCAGTGAAGAGGGAACGTCTTCCCATTACCCCACAAAGCATACCACTGATCCGCTCCTGCGACATCGGCTGCAGGCTCTACTTGAAAAGGCGCAATACAGCCCGAAAACGGGAGGGGTCTGGACAACTGATGCCCTGTATCGTGAAACACGCCGTAAGGTGCATGAGTACCCAGAACAGGGGGTGTTCGCCGTTGATATGGAATACACAGCCCTGGAAGCAGTCGCCAGGTATCGTCAGGTGCTGCTGGGGAGTGTCTTTCTCGTCTCCGATGAACTCTTTGGCGATACCTGGGAGGCAGGCTACCGGCGAAAATCCTTCCGCAGTTTTTCCCGGCAGGTCCTGTCACTGCTTGTTTCCTCCGTCCATAAAGGTACACTCTGATGAATAATGTCTTTATAGTCAGTCTTGGCTGCCCCAAGAATCTGGTTGATACCGAGGTGATGCTTGCCTCACTTGAGCATGCCGGCTACATCCTGACCGATACGCCAGAGGAGGCCGAGGTGATTGTGGTCAATACCTGTGGCTTCATTCAGCCTGCAGTCGAAGAAGCCGTTGATACCATACTGGAAATGGCAGAGTACAAAGAGGCAAAGCCAGGAACCCGGCTCGTTGTCACCGGCTGCATGGTCCAGCGTTACGGTACAGCTCTTCTGGAGGAGCTACCTGAGGTCGACCTCTTCATCGGGCTGGACGACTTCCCTGGCATCGACAGGCTGCTTGCTGAAGAAACGAACGGCCCCCGCCTTATTACCGCGCCAGGTGCGGCAAACTTTTTGATGGACAGCAGCTATGCGCGGAGCATAAGCACTCCTTTTTTTCGATCCTTTCTTAAAATTACCGAAGGCTGCGATAATCGCTGCACCTATTGCATGATTCCCTCCATTCGTGGGCCACTGAGGAGTAGGGAGATTGCTGACCTGGTAAGGGAGGCTCAGGCGCTAGAACAGACAGGAGTCCGGGAGCTGTGTCTGATCGCACAGGATCTGACCGCCTACGGAACAGACTTACAGAATGGGGAAACCCTGGTTCGACTGCTTGAAGCCTTACTCAGCGAGACCTCGATACCCTGGTTGCGTCTGCTCTATGCCTACCCTTCAGGAGTGAGCGATGAGCTGCTGCAGCTCATGGCCGAAAATGCACGCATTCTTCCCTACCTGGATGTGCCCTTTCAGCATGTAAGCGATTCGGTCCTGCAAAATATGAATCGTCCCTATGGCACCGCATTGCTTGATGGTTTAATCACCCGTATCCGCAGCTATCTTCCTGACTGCGTGCTGAGAACGACTCTCATGGTCGGTTTTCCCGGAGAAACCAAGGAGGATGTCGAGATCATGCTGGAGGCGCTTAAGCGCTGGCAGCTGGACCATGTCGGTGTTTTTCAATATCAGGACGAAGAGGGGAGTGCGGCCGCACTCCTGCCTGGAAAGATTGAAGACCAGGAAAAAGCCGTTCGATATGAGCAGGTTATGTCGATTCAGGCTGATATCAGCAGAGAACGATTGCAGCGCTATGTCGTCAGGATAGAGCCTGTTCTGGTGGAAGGGATCAGTGAGGAGAGCGAGCTTCTGCTTGAAGGAAGAACCCGTTATCAGGCCCCGGATATAGACGGGTGTGTCTATATTACCTCAGGGCAGTTTAACCCCGGTGACATTGTGGAGCTTCGTATCACCGAGGCGCATACCTATGATCTCGTTGCTGAAGAAGTCGATCTGCTGGAAGATGAGGAAAATGGCGGATGAACTCATCCGCCTTGACGATTCACCTGTTCGCGAAGGTCCTTTCCGACCTTGAAGAAGGGAAGTTTTTTCGGCTTAACCTGAATTTTCTCCCCGGTCTTGGGATTACGCCCTGTGTACGAGGAGTATTCTTTGACGACAAAGCTGCCAAATCCACGAATTTCTATAGATTCCCCTCGGGCAAGAGCATCGCTCATCGTCTCGATAATGGTGTTGGTTATCGAGGAGGCCTCACGAATTGGAATATTCATCGCTTCGGCCAGGGCTTCAATTAACTCGGATTTGTTCATACCTGTCTCTCCCCGCAAGCTCCACTAAGAATTGACTGAAGGGAATCTTGGATAATTGCTTTTTCTACCAATTTCTGCGTCATGTTTAAAATTTTATCCTCGGAATATCAATTATATGCCTGTGTAAAATTTTTTACAATCCTTGACCTTGATTGAAAAATCTAATTATTCAAGATACCCTGAAAAAGGTTCGGTTCCTCACCTGAAAGATGGTGCATATGTGCCATCGGTAAAAAGAACTGCTTTCAGGAGGCTGTTGAAATTTAAGCAAGTATGTTTTTGATTGTAAAGGGTATTTTCTGTGAAAATATTTTTTTTAGATCGTTTATGGTCAAAATTCGGTATTTTCCCCTAGCCAGGCTGCCTAAACGGAGCTTCCCGTAGGCCGTTCGTTTGAGATGAATGACCCGGTGATCGATAGCCTGAAACATTTTACGCACTTGCCGTTTTTTTCCCTCGTGGATAATCACCTCAACAAGGCTCTGGTTTTTGTCTCGTTTCAACACCCGTATCTGGGCCGGTCGGGTACGAACACCATCAATCTCAATGCCGCGTTCAAGCCGACCAAGTTCCTTTGCTGAAGGAAATCCCGCTACCCAGGCCTCATAGGTCTTTTTAACCTCATAACGCGGATGGAGAATGGTGTTGCCCAGTTCTCCGTCGTTGGTCATCAAAAGGGCACCCTCGGTATCCAGATCAAGCCGCCCCACCGGAAAGAGACGTTCTGGGAAATCCTGCAACAGATCTGAAACAATGGGACGTCCCTGCGGGTCTGCGAGGGTCGTCACGTAGCCAGCTGGTTTGTTCAACAGCACATAGACCTTGTGCTCAAATGTAAGCGGTTTTCCGTCAAAGGTGATGGTATCTTTTGCCGGGTCAGCCTTGAAACCAAGCTCTGTTATGGGGCGCCCGTTCACCGTGATACGACCATCTCGAATAAGTTGCTCCGAACCACGGCGGGAGGCGATACCGGCCTTGGCCAGTATTTTTTGCAAACGTTCTTCCATTACTCCATCTCTAAGCCTTTGAGGCTGTCTTATCCCCAGTACTGCCGCGGCAGCATAGTGGTGATCTTTTCGTCCACCAGTGCCTTAGTAGCAGGATCGACCTCAAGCACGTCCGTGTACCAGGGTTTCATGCGGCAGTCAAAAACGATGGGCGGCTCAAGGCCCACATGAAAGCGGTGCAGTGTCTGTGTATTGCCGTGGATGTCGTTTGCCGGCTCAAAACGGGTGAAAAAGGTCCAGAGAAACTCCTGGAGAGAACAGGTTGCCTCACTGGTTGAATCGACCAGGAGAATGACCGGCCACTGGCGGATCCCTTCAAATTGGGCCAGTTTCTCAGCCAGTTTCGGATCCTGCTCGTAGGTGTTTCCTTCGACAACCAAGGTGCCAGGGAGGTAGGGATTGGGGCGGATGCAGCCCTCAGGAAGCGAGCCCGTGAATTCTCTGGGGAGCTCACGGACCTTCTCGCCGAGACCGAGCATCATCGCCTTGGAACCTTTGTTCACCGAGGGGCCGGTATAGTCAAGCGTATCCTGGGAAACATTGGCAAAAACAAAGAGGTCTCGATCCCAGTGAATGCGCTCAAGAATGTGCTGCCAGAGCCGGGGGAAATCTTCGACATTGAGTTCACCGTCGGTCACCAGAAGAAATTTGGTGAGCGAAAGCTGTCCTTCGCCGAGAACCCGCAGGCCCGCAGCAAAGGCCTCGCGTGGATAGCGATCGGCTACGCGGGCGGCGGCCAGACAGTGGAAGCCAGTCTCACCAAAGGTCTTGAGTTGGAGTACGCCCTTCATTACCAGGGGAAAGAGCGGCGAAAGCAGTTCCTGGAGAAAATCCCCAATGAAAAAATCTTCCTGTCTGGGGCGTCCCACAACAGTCGCAGGGTAAATGGCATCTTTCCGGTGGTAGAGGTGCGTTGTCTGGAAAACAGGGTAATCGTGCTGCAGTGAGTTGTAGCCGTAATGATCGCCGAACGGCCCTTCAGGGCGACGAATATGCGGTTGTACCACTCCTTTAATGGCAAATTCGGCCTCTGCAACCAGCCGGTGTCCTCCATAGGGATCATCGGCCATGCGCAGCTTCTCCCCCTGGAGGAGCGAGGCCAGAATTAATTCCGGAATATTTTCCGGCAGGGGGGCAATGGCCGAGAGCATGAGTGCAGGCGGGCCACCGATATAGAGGGTCATGGGTAATGACTGGTTCAGCTTTTCAGCCGCGTGATAATGGAACCCACCTCCCTTATGGATCTGCCAGTGAATGCCGGTGGTGGTATCATCGTAGCGCTGAATACGGTACATCCCCAGGTTGTGGCCATGATCTACAGGGTGCTCAGTGTAGACCAGCGGCAGGGTCACAAAGGGACCACCATCGGAGTGCCAGGAGGTCAGCATGGGAAGCTCTGTCAAACGGGCAGGGCGCTGGCAGCATTCTAAAATGGGAGCCGTTTTGCTGGATTTCAGGCCTACTTTCAGCCCTTGGGTGAACAGGCCGCGCGCCTCCCACAGGCTCTTAACTGTTGGAGGCATGGAATGTTCGACCATGTCCACGAGCCCTTGAACAAAATTGACCGGGCGTTTACCAAAAGCCATCTCCAGTCGATCGGCAGTCCCAAAAAGGTTGGTCACCACCGGGAATTGGGAGTTTTGTACATTGGTGAAGAGGAGGGCTGGCCCCCCCTGGGCAATGACCCGGCGATGAATTTCTGCAATCTCCAAATGGGGATCAACCGGCGTATCAATGGTTAAAAGCTGATTGTTTGCCTTAAGGAGATTGAGAAAACTACGCAAATTAACAAGCGGTGGCATGGGAGTAGGTGTCCTGTAGAGCTGGAGGGGCTGAAATGATTGGGTTACTTAAGATCCCCTGGATTTCGTGCGCTGGACTGATCAGTGATGGTGATGCTCTTCATGGAGAAAAAGGCTGTGGTACTCGTTCTCGCTGAGGTTGTTTTTCATGATAATGCCCAGCAGATCGACAACCTGATTGATCTCCTCTTCACTCATGCGGGGGATGAGGACCTTGGTCAGGCGTTCATCACTGAAATGTTGCAGAAATTCAGCAAGCGAGCGTTCATCTGTCTCGCGGTCGAGTCCAAAAAACATAATGTTTCCTTAATCAAGAGAAAGGTTATCCGGCAAGAATTTTCCACCAGAGTTTGCGGCTTCGAGGCCCGTCAAATTCACTGAAAAAGACCCGCTGCCAGGTACCAAGCTGAAGTTGTCCCTGTTCGATAAAAATTTGAACAGAGGTTCCGGTCATGGCCGTCATCAGATGGGCCGGAGAATTGCCCTCTGCATGTCGGTAGAGGTAATTGGCAGGTACAATTTTTTGGAGCGCCCCTAAAAGATCGCGCTGCACATCTGGATCAGCCCCTTCGTTGATGAGCAGGCCAGCGGTTGTGTGCGGGTTATACACATAGAGCACACCGCTGTCTATGGCTTGTTCCCGCACAATCTTCTGTAACTCGGCGGTTACATCAATCATCTCCAACCGGGTATGGCTTGAGAGAGAAAAAGAACCGTTTGCCATCAGCTCTCTCCTTTACTGCAACTGCCAGGATCCATACTCATCGCGGCAGGCGGTGCTGTAGGTTTTTTGCGGTTTGCCGTCGACTATGGCTTCAATCTCTGCACGGCGGCAAATGCGGCTGGTGTTGGGGTTCTGGTAGGCTGGCTGGGGAGAAACCATGTACTGGTTGCCTGTATCCGGATTCACCCAGGCAGAACGCTGGTAGGAGACACCACGCTCATAGGTGTGATTGAGCTGTTCGCGATCGTACTTATCCATCTCGTTACCGACGATATTACCCAGCATGGTGCCAACGGCGGCCCCGATGAGCGTTGCTCCTGTGTTGTGGCCAATGGCCTGACCAATCAGTGCCCCGGCCGCAGCTCCACCGAGCGCGCCAGTCTGTCCTTTGGTGGCGCAGGACGAGAGCGAAAAGAGAAAAACACAGGCAAGGACGATGCTCAGATACTTCATGATGTTTCTCCTGAGAGAGAAGAGGTGGATGAAAGGGAATCGGGCAGTTCTTTTGAGGCCTGTACTCCCAATTGTTTGAGAGCTTCCGCTCGGGAAACCAGGTTGCCCTGGCCCGTGGAAAGGCGATTCCTGGCCGTATGCCAGGACTGTTGTGCTTGGGTGAGACGAAAGCCTATCTCCTCAAATGCTTCAGCGAAACCAACAAATTTATCATAAAGATTCCCCGCTTGTTTGGCAATGACTAAACTGTTGCGGTTTTGTTCGTCAAGGCGCCAGAGATGGTGGATGGTGCGCAGAATGGCCAGCAGGGTTGAGGGGCTTGCCAGGATGACTTTTTTCTGCATGGAGGCCACCAAAAGCTCAGGGTCCTGTTCCACCGCAAGCTGGAAGGCGCCCTCAATGGGAATAAACAACAAGACAAAGTCCAGCGATCCCACCTCGCTGAGTTGCTGGTACTGTTTACCGGCAAGCAGACTGACCTGCTTTTTCACCGAATCCAGGTGTTGCTTGACAAAAATTGCCTTTTCCTTTTCGTCTTCGGTGTTATGGGCATCCTGAAAGGCTTTGAGCGAGACTTTGGCATCGATGATCACTGTCCGTTCGTCGGGAAGATGAACGATAACATCCGGGCGTAGGGCCGAACCATCCTGGCTGAGGTGATGCACCTGAGTCTGGAACTCTTTGCCGCCTCTCAGTCCTGAGCTTTCCAGGAGTTTTGCCAGAATCATCTCTCCCCACTGCCCCTGGAGCTTGTTACTGCCCCGCAGGGCCTGGGTCAGGTTGGCGGCATCACTGCTGATCTGTTGGTTCAGCTCTTTGAGATGCTCGATCTCTTTGAGCATGGAAACACGGTCGCGTGAATCGCGGTCATAGATGTCTTCAACCTTGCTCTTAAAAGCAAGAATCTGGTCCTGGAAAGGGCGGAGCAGGTGGGTCAGGGTCGAGGTATGCTGCTGATTAAGCGATTCGCCTTTCTCCTGCAGTGCCTGACCGGCCAGGATCTGAAAATCCCGTTTGATCTGGGTTCGTGTTTCTTCAAGCAGAATTTCTCGCTCCTGCAACTGTTGCTGGAGTCCCCGGTAGGAAGTCTGTAGTGAGGCGTTTTCCGTCTCCAGCTGTCTGCACTCGCGAATGAGTAAATCATATTCATGGCGTACTTCATCGAGTTCGCGTCGGAGAATATCCGTCTCATCCTCGTAGCGTTCGAGTTTCAGGGCTAGGGTCAGCTGGCGCCGCTGGACCCGCATCTGCACGAGCAAAAGCAGGACAATGGCAAGAAGTAGACTGCACCCGACTCCCAGTCCAAAGGAGATCGGATCGATCTGATCAAAAGGGGGCGGGAGCGGGGGCAGGGTAAAGAGTACTGATTCCACGCTTTAACGCCTTCGGGAACGCAGGCGCAAGGATTCAATCTCGTCCAGCAGATCAAGGGCCAGGGCACATCCTGGAAGATTCACCCGTAAATCCTGTTGCAGGCGGATGACGGTCTGGACGCGTTTAACGGCAACAAAGGGAAATTGCCACTCTCTGGGTGAGCATCCCTCCGGGCTGAGGATACCTTCGTCTATCAGGTTTTCAATGAGTTCAGCGCTGACATTGCACAGTCGGCAGAGATCCGCCAGGGAACAACGACTCTCCTCGCTCAGGACAATACCGGTGACACAGGTGAGTTGTTTTGACATATCAGACACCTAATTCAGTTCGTGGATGAGTGGGCAGTTTTTTAGCCATCTCTTCATAGAGTGCTCGTTGCTCCTCGGTTTTTGCCTCGGGGACAACGATACGCAGGGTGACGATCTGATCGCCCGACTGGGTGGGAGTGGACAAACCTCGCCCCTTGAGACGTAGTTTATTCCCGCCTTGCGAGCCTGCCGGAATTTTTAACTGCACCTTGCCCCCAAGCGTTGGTACGGTGACCGAGGCCCCGAGCGCGGCCTCCCAGGGGGTGACGGGCAGACTCAGATGCACGTCTCGTTTTTCTGCATGAAAGATGCGGTCTTCTTCGAAGGCAATCTCAAGGTACAAATCACCAGCAGGGGCCCCTCCATGGCCTGGCATTCCCTGACCTTCAAGCCGAATACGTTGCCCCTCGAGAATACCTTTGGGGATCGTGAGGTTTAATGTATGCGGTTGCATCTGTATCTGGCCTTGCTGGTTGATGACCTGGCGATTGAGGGTTATGGTCCGCTGACCACCAGCGTAGGCATCCTGTAAAGAGATAAGGATTTTGGCATGTTGATCCTCTCCCTGCATCCGAAATGTATACTGCCTGGGGCCACTTTGTTGGGTTCTGCCAAAGAGGGATTCAAAAAAATCACTGAATTCAGAGGCATCTGCACCTGTGTAGCCAGCTCCCCGGAACTCAAATCCCGCATCCCAGTTAGGCGGCGGATCAAAGTTTTGACCTTCTTGCCAGTTGGCGCCAAACTGGTCATAGGCAGCACGTTTCTCCGGGTCTTTCAACACCTCGTAGGCTTCCCCGATGTCTTTGAAGGTGTTCTCGGCGCTTGCCTCTTTGTTGATATCAGGGTGGTACTTGCGGGCAAGTTTGCGATAACTTTGCTTGATCTGGTCCTGGGAGGCATCACGTTCGACTCCCAAAATTTTGTAATAATCTTTATATTCCATACTACTCCCCCAATTCGATGAACGTACATGTGAGGACATCAATTGCCTGAAAGAGGCTCTGAGTGGGGCCGTTTTGAATGTAACTGTTTGTTTTACCGGTTAATATCTATGGGTGGCACGCGGAGGCAAGTTGTTTGAAGGTATTGTACCATTGGGAACGCAATACCCAGCGGGTGCTGCAGGAAAATATACAAGAGCTGCTGTGAAAATAAAAATACTTCATGTCTGGTGCGAATTTTCAATAGTGAGCAAGCGCCATTCCCTATATTCTGCCATAGTCAATCTGTGTAAAAAATAAGAATAGCTCATTAAAAAGAAAAGAAAAAAAGTGTTGGCCCCGCTTTCCTCTTGAATAGCGTTGGCCCAATCTTTTATGCTTTTTTATAGGTGTGTATGAAAAACAATCAAAGCAACATCCTTTTGACCGGATTTAGAGCCACAGGAAAAAGCACGGTTGGTCGGCTTCTTGCTCAGCGACTTGGGCTCGACTATATGGATATGGACATTGAGCTGAGCAAGCGACTTGGCGGGAGCGTGAGCGAGGTGGTGGGTGCCCATGGATGGGCATTTTTTCGCAAGGCAGAAGCCCACTTGCTTGATGAACTCTCTCATTTCAAAGGCTATGTCATTGCCACTGGCGGCGGGGCTATCGAACATCAGGAGCAGTGGCAGCGGTTGCGAAAAAACAGTTACGTCTTCTGGCTCGATGCAGATGCAACAATAATCGATAAGCGCGTTCAGGCTGATCCGCTCTCCTCTGAGCAGCGACCCTGCCTATCAGCTGGAGACGGTTCATCAAAAGAGTCTACCCGAAAAATACTTGAACGTCGCCGACCGCTCTACCGCTTGGGGGCAGATGTACGTCTGGATGCTGGCAAAAATTCTCCGGAACAGCTGACGACATTAGCTCTTGCCTGGCTTGAAACACGAGAGCAGGAGGCACAGGCGTAGAATGATAAGACAAAATCAGGCAATTTTATCAAGCGAGAACAATACATGAGTCGATCGATTCAGTCCGTCTGGATAGTAACCCGGGAGTACGCAGGCCTTGCCGGGGCCGGTGGCGTCAAAGACGTTTCGCGGCAACTTGCAGAAGCCCTGGCTGGTTCAGGAGAAACGAACGTTTGCGTTATTATGCCGCGCTATGGGTTTATGGACCCCAAAGCTCTTGGGTTCATTGAGGCAGGAGTAGGAACCCAGTCTGTTGTCATCAAGGAAACCACCCTCCCCCGAGGGTTCCTTGTGGACATGAATTATGTCGAAAGGGAACGAAGGGAGTCTGTGGCTTTGTGGCAGGCGAACATGAACGGGGTTCAGGTCTATCTGGTCGAGTCGGAACGATTTGCTGAAAAAATGGGCGTCTACACCTACACCGCAGAGGAGGCAAAGGCACAGGTCTGGAGGCAGCAGGGGCAAGGTCATTACGATTATTTTGCCATGAATATTCTTCTGCAAAAGGCGTCCCTGGATACCATGATTTTGTTGGGGGAGCACCCGGACATTATTCACTGCCAAGATGGTCATACTGCGACCTTACCTGCCATGATGCGGGAAAACAGTGGGTATCGCCAATATTTTCATACAAGTGCGGCCGTCGTGACGATGCACAATGCTGGCGTGGGGTATCATCAGGAAGTCGCTGATTTACCTTTCGCCCAGGCCATTACCTCCTTACCTCGAAAAGTAGTGGAAAATTCGCTGCTGGCGGGAAAATTTGATCCATTTATTGCGGCGGCCTCGTACGCTATTCTCAATACCGTCAGTGAAAATTATGCTCGAGAACTCCAGCAAAGTGATGAAGATGTACGGACCGGTTGGCTTGGGCATGCCTTGCTTGCAAAAGGGGTGACTCTTGCTGGCGTTACCAATGGAATAGATCCGGAAACCTTCGATCCTACCAGGCCGGAACAGTTACACCTCAAGGCGGGTTTTGATGTCCGCAAGGGGCATTTTGAAGGAAAAGTACAGTGTAAACAAGATTTGCTCGAGCGGCTGAACAATCGGCTGGGCTGGAAGGGAGTCGAGCAGTTTGGAAGCCTCTCTTTTTTTCCAGGAGAACCCCTGTGCACATTTATTGGTCGGTTGACTGCTCAGAAAGGGGTGGATACCTTAATAGAATCGATCTCAAATATACTCGCAACCGATGCGACCTGCCGTTTTCTGGTTTTTGGTTCCGGCGAAGCGATCTATGAGGAGCAACTGAAGAAACTTGCCCGGCAGGGCTATGACAGGGTGTGTTTTCTCAAGGGGTTTGATCCTTTGCTGGCAAATGCCATCTATGCAGCTGGCGATTTGTTTTTGATACCATCACAGTATGAACCCTGCGGATTAACGGACTATATGGCACAGCTTCTGGGAAACGTTCCCGTTGTGCACCGCGTTGGTGGGCTGGTGAAGGTTATTGATGAAGAAACAGGGTTTTGCTATGACGAGGACAAGGCTGCGGCTTTGACGCTCACCTTAATGCGTGCCCTGACCATGTATAGAGAAGAGCCAGAACGTTTTCGTGGGATTCAGCAGGCTGCTGTACGTCGTATTGACCAAAAACATACCTGGCAACAGGTTATGGATGCGTATAGAGCGTTGTACCAACAAGCGCTCACGCTCATTGAATAAACAAGTTGGCATGAGAAGTTCACAGGTATATTCCCAATCCAAAACTCCATTGTTATCTAGTGCCCATCCAGAAACGATTTTTTTGCTCAATTTCGGCGTTATGCTTAAAATTTTATCCTCGGAATATCATCTATATGCCTGCGGTAAAATTTTTCACATGCCTTGAACTTGAACAAAAATCCTCGTTTCTGGACGAACACTTTTTGCAAACACATTCAATGGATAATCCCAAGAGCGAGTACTGTATGTTTTTGTACTCGATGTTGGCCCAACTGCTTGAAAGTAGTCTATCTGGGAAGAACAACAACTTAACGAGAGGAGTGATACATCATGGCCATAAAAGTAGGAATTAACGGGTTTGGTCGTATTGGCAGGAATATTTTTCGTGCGTTGGGTACGGACCCACTGTTTGCTGATATTGAAATTGTGGGTATCAACGACCTGACAGATGCGAAAACAATCGCTCATCTGATGAAATATGATTCGGTCATGGGCAGGGCTGAGCAGGAAATTTCCAATACGGATGATGCAATCATTGTGGATGGTAGATCAATCCCTTTGTCAAGCCACCGCAATCCCGGGGATATTCCCTGGGGAACACTGGGGGCCGAGTACATTCTTGAATGCAGTGGCCATTTTCGAGATTTCGAATCAGCAAAAGCTCATATTGATGTGGGGGCATCAAAGGTGATTATTTCCGCACCTGCAAAGGGTGAGGTGAAAACCATTGTCATGGGGGTTAATGAAGACGAGTATGACCCTACCACGCATCATGTCGTTTCAAATGCTTCCTGCACGACCAATTGCCTAGCTCCGGTTGCCCAGGTTATTCTCGATAATTTCGGTATTAAAAGAGGGCTCATGACCACCGTGCATGCCTACACCGGTGACCAACGCCTTCTGGATTTCCCCCATTCCGACCTACGTAGAGCACGAGCCGCTGCCCTTTCCATGGTACCGACAAAGACAGGGGCTGCAGCTGCTGTGGCTTTGGTGATTCCGGAGTTGAAAAATAAATTTGACGGGCTTGCTGTCCGAGTTCCTACGCCCGATGTCTCTCTGGTGGATGTCGTGATAGAGGTGGAGCGGGAAACGACCGTATCAGAGGTGAACGCAGCTCTTCAGGCCGCTGCCGGTCGATATTTGGGCTATACCGATGAGCCATTGGTCTCTATTGATTTTCAGGGAGATCCGCATTCTTCCATTGTTGATGGCCAGTGCACCAAAGTTTTGGGGACCACTGTGAAAGTGATGAGCTGGTATGACAATGAGTGGGGCTATTCCAACCGCATGCTGGATTTGGTCCTGCATATGGAGGCAAATAAACTGGTCTAACTCACTGGTCAGCCCAGGCGACGCCATCTACTTTAGGGAATCTTGAATAATTGCTTTTTCTCACAATCCTCGGAGTCTACGCTTACCTGGCCTTGATTGAAAAATCTAAGTATTGAAGACACTCTAAAGCTTTTGAGAACTTCAAAAAAAACAAAAAAAGGGAGCAATCATTTGATTGCCCCCTTTTTTATTCAAGTACATGCCGAATAAAGACTTATTTTACAACACCCGATCCGTTGCAGGTGGGGCAGGTTTGGTCAGGGGTACAGAGCTGGCCGTCCTGGGATTTCCCTTGCCATTCACTACTGGTCTCACAAATACCCTCGATGACTTTGTTTCCATTACAGGTGGGGCAGGTGTGCTGTTTTTCGTTCTCGCTCATGGGGGCTCCTTTTTTTATAAATAATAATCGTTATCAATTGCTATTCTTCAATAATAGGGGTCATCGAGGAAAAGGCAAGTGGAAAATGAGAATTATTTTACTTAGCGCAAAAAAAAGAAATAACAGAGAGTTGTATAATTATTTCTCGCAGAAAAGATTCTGTTTTGTTGATCTTTTCGCAGGCGAAAAATAGTCATTTTGTTGTTTATTTTGAGACAGACTCGTCAAACAAATCATTTTGCTGGAGAGCTTTTTGAAGACGGAGCAGAGTGTCCTGCTCCTGGCCTTTTTTCAGGCGGAATTGAATAATCAGCTCATCCTTTTTGGTCTTAGAGCTTGCTGTTGCATTGAAATCCCGTTTAGTCGCTTTTTCACCGAAAATAGTGCTGCGGAGATTTGAAACCCGGTCTTCAAGTGCACTTCTTGCCACATTTTTAGAGGGGAGTGAACGACTCGCCAGAGATTTGAGCAGAGCTATAACAGGCTGGGCATTTTCAAGGCTTTTGGCGAGGCTCTGTTGCACCTTTTTCTGGGCAAGGGCGAGGTGGAGCTCTGGATCAACATCGCGAAGGAGCGAGATGATCTTTGTCAGTTGGGGGCGAGTGGGGCCAAAAGGCCTGATTACCTCGAGATAGAGTGCATCACGATCTTTGCTGTTCTTGAGCGGTGCAAGGACTTCAGAGGCTATGGAGAATTGAAGCTTTTCATTCACAACGTCGGAGATGATTTCAGGGGATTCACCTCGAAGACGAATCTGGTTGACCTTGCGATATTTATGTATGGTTGAGTGGGAAACCTTTTGTCCGGGCTTGCCAATGCCCAGGGTTGCGCCAAACTGTTCAGCAAGTTCAGCGTTGTTGAGCCCGAGTGAAGAGGCCGCTGATTCAAGGAAATTTCCTATTTCTATGGGGTTAAGGTTTCTCCGTTTGGTGTTTTCCGCCAGTGAGATATTGAAAAAATCCTCAACGGCAAAATCCGATTCCTGGTACACTTTGGCTTCAACTTCATGTTTTCCCAGTCGTTTCAGTGCCTGGTACCGACGATAGCCACAGAGGATTTTGTAGCGGCCATTATTTTTTTTCAACAGGACCAGAGGGTGCAGCAGGCCATTGCGATCAATTGACTGGGCGAGTTCCTCAATGTAGGATTCCCGCATCAGCTCGACATAGCGGCTATCCCCCTGGAGGCGGAAAATAAACTGTAGATCCTCACTGCTCCCCGTATCGATACTGTTAATGTCAACGGTGCGCACAAGGGACATGGTCGTGAGAAACGGTTTGATGCTTTCTCCGAGAATGGTCGCAATGGAGAGAGCTGTCTGCTGCTCGCTGATAAGGTCGTGTCGAAGGTAGCAAATCAATGAGTTGACTTCCGGATTAAAAAGATCCGGTCGGCTTTGGCTGCGAAACAGTTGATTCAGGTGGTTGTCTTGGTGTCCGCATCGTGGAGATTCTGCATCGACAAGAGCGGTGCTCAGATGGTTATCCTCGAGAGATATGCGAATTTTTGAGAGTAATGAGGCTGGTATTGTCGGGCGATGGGGTCTGTGAGGGGAGCTTCTCTCCCCTTGACCGTAACCGAGCAGCAGCATGCTCTCCGGGCGCTCTTCTGCAGGTAAGGGGTGCAGCATAAGCAGGAGGGGAGGGAGCCCATTACCGCTGATTTCTTTTTGGAAGCGAATAATGGGTAAGAGAAAATCTTCTTTAACCCGTGGTCTATTTTCTACGACCTGCAGATCTGTCAGATCCATGATCTGCTCTTTGTATTTTGTGTTGATGACACCGTAGCACTCTAACTGCTTGGTCAGGGAAAGAGCGAGATCCGCTATATAATTTGCGGCCTGATCTGATTGGGGGGGATTATATCCGCCCGGGACAAGCAGTAAAAGGTTGTTACTGCCAAGTACCCGATGAATGGTTTGGGGCAGCGCTTGTGTCATGGGTGGCACTCCTGAGTAATTGGGAGAAAGGGATATGCGACGACTCCTGAAGAGTATTGAGCCAGCCCGCAGTCAGTTTTTCTCCCTCTGTCGTCCATGGAGCTTTTTCATCTCCTAAAAGAAAAAAGATTATTTCCGAGGCCATGAGTTGCTCGGCAGAAACGCTGGGCAAAAAACGGGTGGCTTCACCATCACCATCACCTGTAATATACCTGCCTTGAATGAGGAGTTGAAGTACGGATTCAATTTCCTGCAATGAGGCTGCTGGCAGGCAATTTTGCAGAGACTGAGCCGTCGTCGATATACGTTGTCCGTAATTTTGATAAATGAACAGCAAAATGTCTGTTGCCAGGGAAAGCCGATGTTGAAGCGCCCCCTCATTTGCGATGAACTGGTAGTCGTGCCTGTGCTGCAGGGCATAGGAGAGCAGTGCTCCGAGAAGGATGCAGAGCCAACCATGGTACAGCCAGATAAGAAAGAGGGGGATGGAGGCGAAAGAACCGTAAATGATATTATAGTTGGCTACGCCCAATTGGAGAACAAAATATATTTTTTGGATAATGATCCAGAGTAGTGATGACACTGCTCCACCGGCAAGTGCGGCCCAGATCGAGACTTTTTTTTGGGGCACAAAGAGATAGAGCAGGGTGAGTGTCGTGACGATAAAGAGAAAAGGGGCAACCTGAAACAGCAGGAGTTGCACCATGGTGTTTGGAAAAATCTGGTTCAGGCGGTGCATGATATCTTCGCTGGTGAAGAGCGCTTCAAGAGCAAAGGCCAGATTGAAAGACAGGGGAAGAAAGAGCAGGAGTGCCAGGTAGTCGACAATTTTTCGGTGCCATTCACGTCGGTTGAGCGTGTGCCAGATTGTATTCAGGGCATCTTCAATGGCTGAGAAAACAAAAAACGTCGCGAGGAGCAGGGCAAAAACGCCGAAAAGGCCAAGAGCTGCAAAATTGGTCTGATCGACATAGTTAAAAATGAAGGCTGTCGCACGATGTAAAACGGCCTCGGGAGGAATAAGGTTTCCGCTGTCTTTTGAGTCTGCAGGGAGGGAGGGGGCGTCAATGGGCTCCCATTGGTCAATCAGGTGGCTGATGCCTGTTTTGAGTTGTTGGTCGTTGCCAAGCCCCTTGACGATGGAGGTACTCAGGGCAAGGATTGGGACCATCGAGAGAATAATGGAAAAGGTGAGCGCAGCTGCGCGCATGGGGATGTGGTGAAGAAAAAATTCCCTGTACAAAATACGCAGCAGGCAAAGGAGGGATGAGCCTATGGAAGAACCGGCCTCCCGAGAGGTTGGTTTCATTGGCTCAGACATTGCCCGTTAAGAGACTGAGAAAAACTCCAAAAAACAGGACAGAAATCAGCATGTTTCACAAACCTATCGCCCGAGTTCCCGGTGTAACCATTTTTCAATTATCTCAAAAATGATTTCTCTTTTGACTGGTTTGGTAATGTAATCATTCATGCCCGCTTCCAGACAGATTTCACGATCACCCTTCATTGCGTTGGCTGTCATGGCGATAATGGGGATTTTATCATATCCGCGCGAGCGAAGCTCTTTGGTGGCTTCCAGGCCATCAAGCTCTGGCATCTGAATATCCATCAAGATAAGGTCAAAGGATTCTGGCTGAGCAGTAAAGGTATCCACAGCCTTACGTCCATTGTTGGCTACTTCGACCTGGTAGCCGGCTTTATTGAGAATGAGGACTGCGAGCTTTTGATTAACCGGATTATCTTCGGCCAAGAGAATGCGGATCGACTGTTTGATTTCCTCACGGACACTGTACTGAGTAATGAATTTTTCGTTTTCAGCATTGGTGGAGGGGGGCGTCTCATTGGCTATGAGTTTTTCGATGGTCTTAAAAAGAATTTCTCGCCTGGTCGGTTTGGTGAGAAATGCATCGAAACCAGCGTCTTTACATTTCTGTGCATTCCGCTCAGTTGTTGAGGTATAGGCTAAAAGCGGAATATGAGCTGTGGGCTTTGTTCGGTGCCGGATGAGTTCGGCCAGGGCATACCCATCAGGAGCAGGCATTTGGATGTCGAGAATAATGAGATCCGGCAGGGTTCCCTTGGCGATGGCCTTTTGCAACATCGCCTCGACCTGGGAACTGTCTTCAATAGCCTCAACTTTCAATCCGGCAGCTTTTAAAATGTGACTGACGATACTGAGGTTTGTTGGGTTATCATCGACGACCAGAATGCGCTTGTTCACCAGAGAAACTTTTTTGAAATTTTTCTTCTTTTCTTCCGGGGATTTTTGCAGGTTGGCTGTGAAGTGAAAGGTGCTTCCCTTGCCGATTTCACTCTCAGCCCAGACATTTCCATCCATCAGTCCGGCA
Source organism: Desulfobulbus rhabdoformis (assembly GCF_016919065.1). Taxonomy (GTDB): domain Bacteria; phylum Desulfobacterota; class Desulfobulbia; order Desulfobulbales; family Desulfobulbaceae; genus Desulfobulbus; species Desulfobulbus rhabdoformis. The sequence continues at coordinate 45,590 of NZ_JAFFQA010000012.1, forward strand.
ATTTTCCGGCAGATGGAAAGTCCCAGGCCAGTTCCGCCATATTCGCGTGTGGTAGAACCATCCGCTTGGCTAAATGCCTCAAAAATAGACTCGAGTTTCTCTTCTGGAATACCAATGCCGGTATCACGAATGCGGGCATGAAGGGTAATTGTTGCGTCAGTTTCTGTGTCGACATCAATGGAGAGTTCCAGCTCACCTTTTTTGGTAAACTTGGCCGAGTTTCCCATGAGGTTCACCAGAACCTGTCGATACCGTCCAGGATCACCCATCACGTTTGCAGGAAGCGCATCATCAATGCGGCATAGGACCTCAATAGGACGTGAGGCTACCTTCGGCCGGACAAGGTCACAGACATCCTGGGCTGTGATTTCCGGATCGAAATTTATGCATTCAAGGTCAAGCTTTCCTGCCTCTACTTTTGAAAAATCAAGGATATCGTTGATAAGAGAAAGGAGGGCATCGGCACTGCGTTTGATGGTCTGGGCAAATTCTTCCTGCTCCAGGTCCAGGCCGGTATCAAGCAGCATATCTGTGAAGCCGATGATGCCATTCATGGGAGTGCGGATCTCATGGCTCATAGCAGCCAGGAACTCACTTTTGGCGACGTTTGCCGCCTCGGCGGCTTTTTTGGCTGTCCACAACTCTGCAGTCTGCTGCTGTATTTCTGCCTGCAGCCTCTCGGAATAGCTTCGTTGCTGCTCCTGTATCTTTAAATAATTTTGCTCGTTTTCCGCCATTATGTTCTGGAATTTTTTTTCCAAGACTGCGGATTTCCGATCAAACTGTTTTTTTTGAATTCGGAGGCGGTTCACGGTTTCAGTCGTCTCGCGATGGGAGAGAAAAAGACGAACCGAGAGTTGAACAAGAGTACTTAAAATTTCAGGTGTGATTTCCAAGCACTGGCGATTGGTGGTTGCCAGGACAAACCCCTGAAGATCAGGGACAGCAAGGAAAAAGTAGGGGCGTTCTTCAAGGGAAAAGCTGACCTCGGAAGATTGGGCCTCATGGGCGCCTATTGCAGTAATCGCGGCGTCCGAAGAAAGGGGAAAGTCTGTAGAGGAGGTATGTTTGCCTGTCTGGTTCAGGCAGAAATAGAGAATATCCTGAGTCTCCTGTTCAAGGTGAGTCAGGAGGGTTGTCAGTTCCCCCGTTGGATCAACAAGGTCTGCAAACAGCGATGACATGACCATGGTTGCTCCTTAACCGCCATACATTTTTTGTGTATTTTCAAGCTCTTCTGGTAGGTCCTCGGCCAAAACCTTGTACTCCTCCACATTTTCGTGAATGTGAGCCGCCAGGCTGGGAGTCAGGTTGAGAGGCAGGTCTTCTTTGACCGCAGGGTAATTGAGTTGCTGTATAATGTATTCGCTCATCTGGAGAATACCAGTGGGGGATTGAGGTGTAGACTCCCCATTGATGGCATGATGGTCACGAATAGCCTCGGCTATTGCATCTGGAATACGCCATTCTTTGGCTAAGGTGTAGCCGATTTTGCTGTGGTCCGTTTCAAAAATTTCTTCTTCGAGTTCAGTTATTGACGGTCCTCCCGGAACCAGTTGCTCGATAAGTTGAAGAAACTTTTCCTGTTCCGCCTGCATCTCAACAATAAGTCCAATATCGTGAAGGATGCCACATAGATATGCGTCATCTCCATTGATGGAGAAGATGCGTTCAGCGATCATCTTGCAGCAGATTCCAGAGGCGGCGCTGTGGAGCCATAATCGTTCTGGGGAAAACTCCAGGGCACTTGAATGGGAGCCCAACATGCCCTGGATGGCATCGGTGACTGCGATGTTATGCAGATTTTTCATACCTAAAAGTGCAACTGCTCGAGATATGGAATCGACTTTGCGGGTGAGGCCAAAATAGGAACTGTTCACCAGGGTCAACAACCGGGCGACCAGGGCCGGGTCCATGCGAATAACTTCTTCAAAATCTTGCAAGGTCGATTCTTCATCATTCACCAGTTGAACCAGCCGAGTGACTATATGAGGAAGGGTTCTGATTTTTTTGAATTTCTCAATCAGTTTTTCGGCTGGCGACATGAAGAGGCTCCTTGAGACAGGATGCAGAGAAAAGTGTTGCCCACTTATCCCTTGATTTCTTTTTTGGTTATAGCCTCGGCCTTGACGCGGTCGAGCAACTCTGCAAGGACCGGTTTGATGTTTTCACGAATGTCACCGGCGACAATGATAAAGAGGAGATCGTCACCGGGTTTAAATGAGCCGGAGTGTGTTTCAATTATTATGTCATAGATTCCAGGACGTTCAAGGTATTCCTGGCGTAATTGTTCAACTTTTGCATCATTGACCGTCGTTTCAAGGCCGGTAACACCGGAATGATCACCGCGAGACCACGCGCGAACCGTACCGTTATGAATAAGTATCATGCCGACATTTTCTGTAAAATCCGGCCTTTTTTTCATTTCAGCGATAGTTTTGGAGATATCCATTTGTTCCTCTTCGGTTTAAGGTTGGGTGGGATTTAGTCAGGGAAGAAAAAAATAGAGATTGTATAAAAATGATCCCTAATGTGCGTCTTCGCAAGCCAAGACCACATTGTGTGTTTTTTATGACCCTAGGTTAATGCATACAATAGCTCTTGTTGAGTGTGCAACAGAACTCTTTGGAAAGTGTATTCTGGCCTCTGGTTACTCCTGGAGCTTGATCTGTGGCATGGGACGATTGGGAGAAGGTGCAATGTGGGCACGTTTATTGATCCCTGATGCCGACATTCGAACCCTATAGCCAGCTGGAGCTGGCATCTTCCCTGAGATGACAGGTGAGCGAAGGGCAGGGTTGAGATGAAGAAAGGCCTTTTTGTCCAACCCTGTATGAAAGAGCAGCAGGGGCAACTCTGTTGGTTCAGAGAGACGGTACCCTGGTTGGGGGAATGGTGTTGCAGGCGCAAGATCCAATGTATTTTCAAGTCTATTGGCTACTCGTACTGCCGCCAGGAATTCAGAGTAAAAATTGCGAGCTGCAAATTTGAAATATCCCTGAGAATAGTGAGTGAAAATTTGGGGGTAACTTCCATGTTTTTGTACTGCGCGGACCATGCCTGCCCTGCCGTAATTATACGCCGTAAGGGCAAGGGGCCAGGAGTCAAGGACTGCATAGTTTTCCTGTAAAAAACGGGCGGCAGCATCTGTAGCCCGTAAGGGATCGAGCCGTTCGTCGACTTGGGCGTTGATCATGAGGTAGCGTTGGCCGGTGGCCTGGGTAAATTGCCATAAACCGGCAGCACCGGCCTTGCTATATGCGGTTGGGGTAAATGAGGACTCCACATGCGGCAGATAGGCTAACTCCTGAGGAAGGCCATAGCGACGAAAAATTTCACGAAAATTTTTTATGTAGCGGGTTGAACGCTGAACACCTTGCATAAAACGGTCTTTTTGGCCAAGTTGCATTCGAATTGTTTTCTGTGCCTGTCGCAGAAGACTTGGTTTTTTTGGGGGAAAAAGAGCTGCGATGCGCAGAGCCTCCTTGGTTTGTGGAGGAGTCCCTGAAGCAAGAGTGCCCAGCAGGGTGGATATTCTCTCTCTTTCCGCTTGAATCCGCTCACGATTAAGCCATGAAGCCCAGGGATATTTCCAATCGGTCAGTGCAAGAATGCTGTAGACGCGCCCAAGGTTTTCGGCATCGTGAAAAACAGCCTGACGGGTTGAATAGTTCCCGTAGATGGATTCCCAAAACTGGACGTTATCTTGAATGCAGGGGTAGAGGGGAAACAGGTCTTTTGTTTGCGCCTGGGCTTCAGCTGCCAGAAAGAACCCGAGCCAGCAGAAAAAGAGCACGCGGCCGACACTTGTGGGCAGGATAAAACGATTGATAGAGAAGAGAAATCTTGTGTTGAGCATTTGAGCGTTAGGGCGCAAGAAAGAGCTGGAGAAGAGATAATTTGAGACGATGCTTTTTGACTATGCGTCTGGTCCTCTCCGAATTATGTAGGGGGCTCAAGCGGGAGAAGAGGCATGTGGTGATGAGTTGGTCCCAAGCACGGAAAAGGTACAAAGGTATTTTTATGGAATCTACTATAAAGGGTACAAGAGGAAAGTGGTACCAGATTGTGGCCCGGGAGGAGAATTGTTGTGAGCGGTGAAGAGGGACAGCTATATCAGCCTATAATCGGAACATTGGGGTATATTCTTTCTCCAGATGGTCAAAAAACACTGCTGGTCCATCGAAATGCACGATTGGATGATCAGCATCTTGGAAAATATAACGGTCTGGGCGGAAAAATGGAACCAGGCGAAGATGTGCTCGCCTGCATGCGGCGGGAGATTTACGAAGAGGCAGGTATCGAATGTACCCGGATGCGGTTGCGGGGGACCATTAATTGGACAGGATTTGGCCCAAATGGGGAAAACTGGCTGGGGTTCATTTTTCTCATTACCGATTTTTCCGGGATTCCTTTCACGGAGAATGAAGAGGGCTCACTGAGTTGGTTTCCGCTTACCGAGATAATGGATTTGCCCATGTGGGAAGGGGATCGACATTTCTTACCCCTGGTTTTTGACGATGATCCCCGCATCTTCCATGGATATATGCCCTATGACAACGGCAAGCCCACTGGCTGGAGCTACCATCGTCTTTAACCTGAATCCGTGACGGTGGGTGGTCACTGAACAGCATATCCAATTAATGGGGCAAAGATTTTTAAATTAATTCATTTGTTGTTCAGGGTGTCTTGAATAATTAGATTTTTCAATCAAGGTCAAGGCATGCAAAAAAATTTACCGCAGGCATATACATGATATTCCGAGGATAAAATTTTTCGCATAACGCAGAGATTGGCAGAAAAAGCAATTATTCAAGATTCCCTTCAGCTTCACCCGCCGCCCCTTGGGGCATCCATCAGCACGTCACTTTCATTGCCTGCAACATACCGATAAAGTGTACTTTAATCGGTACGTCACAAACAACGAAACTGACGCCCCGATGAATGCTCACGGATTCAGGTTTAAGAAAATCGTTTGCGGCCATTTTTCATGTTTTTTGTTATAGTTGAATTGGTGACAACGGGAGGGACCGGAGCTGCTTGTTTGTCCAAAGTGATGCAGATACCCTGACATTTTTTGTCAGTTCGCCTTTGCCTGGGAGTATCACATATGGAATACAGTGCGGAGATGGCTCGATTAGAGCAGTTTGTCGATACATTGCTGGAGAAATACAATCAATTAAAAGCAGACTATCATGCTCTCCAGGAGCTCGCCCACAAGCGTGAAAATGAATGCGCTGAGCTCAAAAATCAGGTTCTTGAGCTCAGTGCCGAACGTCGTGAGGTTGGGCAAAAAGTTACCGGGCTTTTAGATCGTATAGAGCAGTGGGAGAAGGACCAGCTACCGCAAGAAACGGAAGGGGAAGCGAACACCGACTTCGGCCCAGAGGATGTCTCGGCCGTACCCCCTGACGGGGGGGCCCTCCGATAAGATCATGGAAGAACGACTGGTCAGTTTTTTTCTTTTTGGGCAAGAGTATACCTTTTACTCTGATGCCCCAGAGGAAGAGGTCGTGGCTGTTCTTGAACTGTTGCGCGAAGAACTTGAGAGGGGCGAAGAGTTCATGCCAAGCGCTGTCCCATCAACAAAGGTTCTCGTGCTTGGCTGTCTTCGGATGGCAGCAAAATATATGCATCTGCAACGCGAGCATGAACGCTATTGTCAGGCGCAGGAGCAGCTCACGGCTGGCCTGATCGAAAAAATATTACGTACAGTCGAGCCGTAAGTGTAAAAATCTGGTGTGGCAGAGGCCCAACATCTGCTATACTATTTAAAAACTCAGATACCCCCTGCTCTGTTGGTGATCAGTGAAAGATTGAGCCAACTCTTGAAAAAAGGGTAGCCTACTTGTTGGACGATGGGGGCCTTTTTTGATTCCCTGAAGACGGCAAAGGCATTGCCCACCTAATTTAATTAGGTTTAATCATTTCTCTGACACGGCAGCGCGGGGGGCTCTTTCCAGCGGGAACACCGCTGTTTGCATAGAGTGCCATTTTCGTGCATAAAAGAGGGTGGCTGGTTGAAAAACGGACGTTGTTGGTCCAGTGAGAATAACTACACTGATGCGATCAGGTTTACGATAGACGAGTCATCTTTTAGTCTAGGATGGTACCAGGGAAAATATCGGGCATACCTTCGTGAGGTGTCGCAGGGCGCGAGATTTTTCAGTCAAGATCAGGGGGACGTACTTTCCTGAAATTGGCAGAAAAGAAGGCCCTTCAGGATGCCAGGTCGTTGATCCCAATACATCTCTTGCTCTTCTTCAAGCTGAAGACCACCGGGGTGCTTTGCGCGTTGTTCATGGCGCAGAACTCTCCTGTCGCTTGTCCAAGCGGCGTCCTGTTGTGCTGTCGCACACCTTTCTTAACCACCTCTACTCTTGTTCAAGGTAGCTTTGACCTGCGTTTTTTTCCGGTCACGGCTCTTACTTTTATATAGGAAAGGATAGGTGTGTTCTATGGAACTCAACGTTACAACATTACTTTTGGCTTTGGTCAACCTTGTTGCCGGGCTTGCTGTTGGTATCCTGCTTCGTAAACGGTTGGTCGAAGGCAACCAAAAAAATATCGCCTTGCAGGGGCGACAAATTATTGAAAATGCCATTAGTGAAGCTGAGCAGATAAAAAAAGAGGCTCTGCTTCAGGCCAAAGAAGAAGCTTTTCAAATCAAACAAGAAGCCGACCGTGAACTGAAGGTCAGTCGGCAGGAGCTCAAAGATGATCAGCGTCGGCTGAACCGTAAATTTGACGAGATTCAGCGCGAATTTCAAATCCTTGAAGAAAAACAGGTCAGCCTGAAGTATCGCGAAGAGCGTCTTGAGGTCAATGAAGCGGATGTCGAGGCGCAGCATAAACAACTCAATTCTCTTGTTGATGAACAGCGGTATAAATTAGAAAAAATTGCCGGTATTGACCGGGAAGAAGCCAAAGTTCAATTGATGCAATCCATTGAGAGCGAGGCTCGTATGGAGTGTGCCAAACGGCTTTCCCGGATTGAAAATGAAATGAAGATTGAGGCTGATCGCAAGGGCAAAAATATTCTGGCTCTGGCCATTGCCCGCTATGCCGGTGATTATGTTGCCGATAAGACTGTTTCCATGGTGCCCTTGCCCAACGAGGAGATGAAGGGACGCATTATTGGCCGCGAAGGTCGCAATATTCGCGCCATTGAGGCGGCTACCGGTATTGATATCATCATTGATGATACCCCGGAGGCGGTCATCCTTTCCGGTTTTAACCCCATTCGGCGTGAGGTCGCGCGATTGGCCCTTGAGCATCTGATTTCAGATGGCCGCATTCATCCGGCCCGTATCGAAGAGGTGGTCCAGAAAGTCTCCGAGGACCTGGAAGTCGGTATTCGCGAATCAGGTGAACAGGCAACCTTTGATGTCGGGGCTCACGGCATGCATGTCGAGTTGATTAATCTGATAGGCCGCCTGAAATACCGTACCAGCTATGGGCAGAACATTTTACAGCACTCACTTGAAGTGGCTTTCCTTTGCGGGGTTATGGCTGCCGAACTTGGCTTGGATGTGAAAAAGGCCAAACGTGCGGGCCTGTTGCATGATATTGGCAAGGCGGTTGATCACGAAGTCGAAGGGTCGCATGCTATTATCGGTCGGGATCTGGCGAAGAAATACGGTGAACCCGACGATATCGTCTATGCCATTGGGGCGCATCACGAAGACCAGCCCCCCAAATCGGTGCTGGATGTACTGGTCCAGTCGGCAGATGCTCTTTCCGGTGCTCGGCCAGGAGCCCGTAAAGAGATGCTGCAGAGTTATGTGAAGCGTCTTGAAGATCTTGAAAATATAGCCAATAACTTTAAAGGTGTTGATAAGTCCTACGCCATCCAGGCAGGCCGTGACCTGCGTATCATTGTCGACAGTTTAAAAGTCACCGACGATGAGGCAACGCTCCTGAGTCGAGATATTGCCAAAGCGATTGAAGAACAGTTGACCTACCCCGGGCAGATTCGGGTGACGGTCATTCGAGAAACCAGAGCAGTAGAATACGCGAAGTAGGGGGAGAGAATGAAGTCGGTTGAAGAGCAGATAGCCCTGATCGAACGGGGCGCGGTTGATTTCCATTCACGGGAGGATCTTGTCAAGAAACTGACGAGATCTCTGGAAACGGGCAAACCTTTGACGATTAAAGCCGGGTTTGATCCGACCGCTCCAGATCTGCATCTGGGTCATACGGTTCTGATTCAGAAATTGCGTCATTTTCAGTTGTTGGGGCATGAGGTTAATTTCTTGATCGGTGATTTTACCGGCCTGATCGGTGATCCCACAGGGAAATCTGCGACCCGGCCTCCCTTAACCCCGGAAGAGGTTCAGCAGAATGCCGAGACCTATAAGGAGCAGGTTTTTAAGATTCTTGATCCCGAGAAGACCAAAGTCGTGTTCAACTCGGCCTGGTTGGGGGAGCTCAGTTCTTATGACATGATTCGTCTGGCTTCCGAGCTGACCGTGGCGCGTATGCTTGAGCGCGATGACTTTAAAAAACGATTTGAATCGAACCAACCGATTTCCATCCATGAGTTTTTCTACCCCCTGATGCAGGGCTACGATTCGGTGGCCATGGAATCAGATGTTGAGCTTGGGGGAACTGACCAGCTCTTTAATCTGCTCATGGGGCGTGACCTCCAGCGAAGTCGTGGCCAAGAGCCTCAGGTTGTCCTGACCATGCCGCTTTTGGAAGGGCTTGACGGGGTCAACAAGATGAGCAAGTCCCTGGGGAACTACGTCGGCATCTCCGAGACTCCGGACAGTATCTTTGGCAAGATCATGTCGGTCAGTGATGAGCTCATGTTTCGTTACTACGAGCTGCTCAGTGATCTCCCCATGGACGAGGTCGCAGCCCTGAAAGCAAGTATGGCTCAGGGGGAGGTGCATCCCAAAAAGGTCAAGGTACAGCTGGCCAAAGAGATGGTTGCCCGCTTTCATTCCTTCGAGGCGGCCGATGATGCAGAGCGGAATTTTGAGCAGGTCTTTGCCCGCCATGAGCTCCCCGATGAGATCGAGGAGGTGAAAATGGCTGCCGCAGATGAGCCCATCTGGTTGCCCAAGTTGCTGCACGACGCTGGCATGGTGAAATCAAGTTCCGAGGGACGCCGTATGATTAAGCAAAAGGCTGTCAGCCTGGAAGGCGAAAAGGTGGATGATGTCGATGCCACGGTGCCCGCCTCCGGAAGTGTCCTGCTTAAGGTGGGAAAACGAAGGTTTTGTCGCGTCGTCTTTGAGTAAGTGTGTAAGATCGCAGCTTCTGCTCAACTTTGCGAGATCGGGCTTGGTCGTTTTAAAGCAGGCTGCTCTTTCGAAACTTGATTGAAAAAGCTCATTGTTCAAGACACCCTAGAGTGATAGCCGAGCAGTAAGAGACGGTGCGTAGATAAAAAAAGAGCGGCTTCCCTTGGGGCTAGGGGAAGCCGCTCTTTTTTTGGAGTCCCTTTGTATGCAGCTGAACTGTCGGCTAGTGCTGCCTGGCTGTTTCTCTAGGATTCTTCTGTAAAAGAACGAATCAGTGCTGTTTCTTTTGGCAGTCGCTGCAAATTCCGGTGAATTCCACGTGGTGTCCCTGAATCATGTAGGCCGATGATTCCTTGGCCTGGGCGACCAGTTCCTTGACCACCGGTACATCGATGTCGTCGACTCGGCCGCAGACAGAGCAGCGGATATGGTAATGTTCATCCGTGGTCGCGTCAAAACGTTTTTGTGTTCCCCCCACTTCGATTTTGAGGATCATCCCGCTTTCGGCCATGAGCTCAAGATTACGGTATACCGTCCCCAGGCCGATACGTGGCAGCCGTTTACGAACCATGTCGTAGAGTTCGCTGGCAGTAGGGTGGGAGGTCACTTTGGAGAGTTCTTCGAGAATGATCTGGCGTTGGGTGGTCAGCCGAATCATTGATGCGGGTGCGTTCATGGTCATCTCATACGTAGTTGTTCTGTTCTTAAAGAAGAGGCAAAACTCCTGCGCGGTCAAGATGATATGGGCGTGGACGAGAAATATTGCCTCTTTGCTTTTATCTGCAAGCAAAAATGAAAATATATTACTAAATGATAATCATCATCAATTAACATGAACAGTAATTCACTGTCAAGCAAGAAGTGGCTTGTTTTGGCTGAAGACCTTGTCGTTTAAAGAAGATGCGCATCTCTACCCTTGATATCTGGCCCCCGTTATTGCTTGCGCCCATGGCCGGGCTCACCCATTCTGCTCTGCGAACCACCATTCTTAACTACGGTGGAGTTGGTTTGCTCTCCACCGAGATGCTCTCGGCCTCCCGTTTGCCGGTGGAAAACGAACAGATTTCACCGTACTTGGTTAAAACACCTGAAGAACAGCCACTTTCTTATCAATTACTCGTTGGTCAGGAAAAGCATGTATCCCCGGCTATTGGCCGTCTGGATCGGCTCCAGGCAGACTGTATCGACTTTAATCTGGGCTGCCCGGCGCCACAGGCCAGGCGTATGGGGGCCGGGAGTAGTCTTGCCGAAAATAGTAAACGTCTGCAACGAATCATGGCCATCAGTCGGCAGCAGACCTCTCGGCCGTTGAGCGCAAAAATTCGCTTAGGCGAAAGCTTTGATGCAAAGAGACTGAAAAATTTTTGCCTGATGCTTGCTGGCGAGGGGATAGACATGCTGACGGTGCACGCCCGCCTGCGGGGAGAGTCTTTTTCGAGAAAACCGCACTGGGAGTGGGGGGGGCAGGTAAAAGAGTGGCTCGATATACCGGTTGTCGTCAATGGCGGTATTGATTCGGTGGCATCAGCCCGGCTCTGTCTTGAGCAAAGTGGTGCCGATGGCCTGATGATCGGGCGGGCGGCGGCGATAAAACCCTGGATCTTTGCAGAGATCGCCCGAGAAATCTATGGATTGGAGATTGCTACTCCAGAGCCCGAGCTGCCACTGATGTATGCAACCTTTGCCCGAGCTTTGTGTGAGCGGTTTCGACCGGAGCGTCGATTAGGACGACTTAAGGAATTCACCCACTATTTTGCCAAAAACTATTTTTTTGGGCATCATCTTGCCACACGGGTCCAGTCGAGTCAGTCCTTTGCAGAGGCCTGGCAGCGAGCCAGCGAATTTTTTGCAAAGAGTGATCCGGACTTTGTACTTCCCTACCCTCTTTCGGGGCTTACGAGCGAAGAGGAGGATTGTAATAGCCAAAGCCGAGAAAGGGAAAGGCAGCCTTGAGTTGTGCAAACCAGCTGGCAATACCCAGCGGAGGACGGGATGGCTGATGTTGAATGGACTCAAGGTAATACTCTGGGTCCATATTGAGGTTACGCAGTTGAATAAAATCCGGGCGATATTTTTCGACTAAGGCTGCCAGCGCTTCAAATTCATCGGGATCGTCGGTGAAGCCTGGCAGAATAAAATAGTTCAGGGAAACATGGCGAGCATGTTTTTTCATCACCGCAATAGAATTGCAGACATCGTCTAAGGAAAAGCCGTTAGGCTGGTAATAGAGACGGTGCTTTTCCCGTTGGGCGGAGTTCAGGGAGATACGAATAGAATCAAGGCCAGCTGTTGCCAGCCGCTCCACCGCATCCGGGAGGCTGCCGTTGGTGTTGAGGTTGATCGTACCCTTGTCTGTGTGCTTACGCATCAGTCGGATAGCTTTCTCCATTACCTTTGCCTGCAGAAGCGGTTCTCCTTCACAGCCCTGTCCAAAGCTGACAATGGGCAGTGGTGCCGTTTGCAGATGATCAATGGCTATCTCGGCCAACTCTTTTTCAGTGGGCACAAAGGCTATGCGATCCTGGGTTGAAGGGCAACAGCCAGAGGGTTGCAGGGAAATGCAGCCCACACAGGCCGCGTTACACACCGGGGAACTTGGTAGTGGGGCCTCCCATCTGCCAAGAAAGTAGTTACGGGCAGCCGGGCAACCGTAGGTAAGGCAGCACTTGCCAAGATGTTGAATCAAACGGTTGTCACGGTGTTTTTTTAAGTGCGTCAGGGTGCGACGCTCCAGCAGGTCAAAATCGAACTGGTTGGCATCCTGACGGCAGTCCGCATCGCTACGAAAGGCTGCGACCCAGAATTTTCCATCGGCCCAGCCAACAGCTGTATAGGCAAAAAGCGGAAGACGCTGAGAGCAGTTTTCCTCGCTTTGATAGGCGGCCGTGTAAATAGCTGTATGGGCAGGAGCCATAAAAGCTGCCACGGCCTGAACCGGTTCATCATCCTGATAGGGATTGGTGGCTAGAAGTGCCGGCTCGCCGGTATCCGGCTCTATACCGATGGGAAGTCGCTGGGGCAGGGTGAAAAGTTCGCTCCCTTCCGGCAACTCTATGAGGTGCTCCGGTGAGGGCAGATAGATATGTCCGGCACCACTCCCCGCCATATATAGCCCATCGTAATCAAGGATTTCACCTTGGGCGTTTGCAAAAAGCAGGGAGGGTTGACTTGTTAGATGCACGTTGAAAGACCTGGTGGATCACCGGGGACGGATGCGTTTGAGGATGGAATCGACAGCTCGGTAAATATCCAGATCATCGCCAAAAACATCCTGAATGTGGGGGTGATCAATGAGATCTTCGATAATGTACTGGGTCAGGTAGAGGCTGATGACATTGGGATCGGGTACCAGATTGCGAATCGGTGCGATTTTAAACTGCATGTCAAACTCTTCCATCTCGCCCAACCCTTGCAGCTGTTTTGCCACACTTTCCTGAATGGCATGGACAGAGTTGGTCTCAATGATTTGATTATCCAGTAACCGCTGCACCAGGGCAACTGCCAATTCCGGCGCCATTTCCCGCGACTTTTTCAGCATCATGTTCCGCTCGCGTTCCCGCTTGCGGTCAATGGCATCAATGGTTTTGTTGGTTGAGCTACTTGGATTCATATGGCGGGCCATGGCATTGCTCCTTGTATAGTCTACTCGTTAAAACGATGTGTTGTTGAGTAAAGCGGGTGGCACGGGGAACCGGTGTCTTCACGATTCCACAGGAGAGAAAAATGGTGCCACAGCCGCGGTTCCTGGCCGTCTCAAGCCACACAACCTCCCCCCGTTGAAGATTATACATGATCTGGTGATGTATTTCCGGGATGATGGGGCGTGGGCGGTCGCAGGACCACTTTAATCTGGGGCCTGCTTAAAAAAGATGCCCCTCTTATACTGCACCTATCAGTGATAAGCACTGCTTTTGTAAAGGAAAAGGCCCAGCTCTAAAAATACTGGGCCTTCTGAATGCGTGTAAAAGTATGAATTATAACCTACTTTCTTCACTCTGATAGAGTTTGCGGAAACGTTCGATGGAACTCTGCAACTCCGGCGAGAGAGAGACTGCGTACTGATTGACGTACTCGGCAGCCATGCGGTGGGTATTAAAGATAGGGATATTGAGCCGCAGGTTTTCCAGGGCTCGGGTCATGAAGTCCTGCTGTTTGTTGTAGAAAATATCGAGAATCTGGGGCAACAGTTCGTAAAAGGCAGAGGAATCTTCCGCATAGAGGAGGGACTCCGGATCCTCGCTTAAATCGGCCTCATCAACGGGGCCTTCATAGCCAAACTTCCAGCCAGTAAGTCCGTTGTGGTAGCCCTCGACCCACCAACCATCCATGATGCTGATATTGGGCACGCCGTTCATGGCCGCCTTCATACCACTGGTTCCGCTGGCTTCCAAAGGTCGCTTGGGACTATTGAGCCATGCGTGCACACCCGCAACCATGAGTTTTGCAATATGCATATCATAGCCTGGAATGAAGATCAGTTTTCCCAATCCCTGACTGCGGCGGTAGAGTTCTTCTTGATTATCTAAAATCAGTTTTAAGACAGATTTTCCTGGCTCATCTGCCGGATGGGCTTTTCCCGCAAAGACAAAGTTCACCGGCCAATTATTTTTCAGTAGAATATCCGCCAGGCGGCCCATGTCATCAAAAATAAGATCCGCGCGTTTGTAGGTGGAGAAACGACGGGCAAAGCCCAGGGTAAAGACACCAGGTTCAAGCCACTGCTGTTCTGGCAGGCTGGAGAGAAAATTGGGGGGATCGATCCAGGTCTCGACCATCTGTTCCCGGTGACGACGCAGCATGATGTTGATATAATCGACGAGCGCTTGATTATCCGCCTGCCAGGCCTGGTGTAATTCCTGGCTGAGTTTCTGCTCCTGGGCAGGGATCAGGCTGGTGAAACAGCTTGGGTCCTGACGCCAGTTGGTTAAACTGGGCGAACGGTCAAAACAGGCCTTGCGCTGGGCGCTGATCCAGGTGAGATGATGCACGCCATTGGTTATGGCTTTGATTTTTGGCGCAAAGGCTGGGAACTGCTTTCTGGTCACATCGCGATGCAGGCGGCTGACACTGTTAATGGCCCGATTCAGGCGCATGGCCATGGCTGTGAAGTTGTATTCATGGGCTATGTCGTCGTCATGAGCCACTAGATTGAGAATCCGTTCAAAGGCCTTATGGCTGATGGAGGAGTAGAGGTCCCTTGAAAAACGATCGTGCCCTGCCTTCACCGGGGTATGAATGGTGTAGACAATCTGCTGGGCAACTTTCTGGGCAGCTGCAAGAATATCAGCATCTGTCATCAGCTCGCCAAAATTCTCACCATACTGCTTTTGCAGTTCTCGAACAATCATGTGCAGGGTCACGGTGACTCCGTGCTGCTCGTTGAGATGGAGCGTATGTGGTGTGAGTCCCAGTGCATCCACAAGAGGGAGAATCGCTGAACCAAGCATTCTTCGTTGGTTGGCTTTGATGATGGTGGACTTGGCGTTATAAAGTTGCTGGGCAGATTCCTTGACCCAGTTAGGCGCCTCCGGGAGGCTGTAATCAAGCAGAAATTCAGGCACAAAATAATCGCGGGCATCGCTGAGTTCAATTTTCATCCAGACCTGGGCCTGGACGACAATTGGATGTTGCAGGCCATTGTAAAATGGGATGTCAATGGTCAGCGGTTTGCCAGGTGCTCCTGGTGTGTGTAAAGGGAAAAGTGTCGGCGTTGCTCCCGGCTTCCAGTACGTGGCATGATCGATCTGCCCCACCTTGGAGTCGACAATCTGGGAAAAATACCCTTCGCGGTACAGTAGGCTGATCGCCAGGACCGGCAGGTGCAGGTCGGCAAAGGATTTTAAGGTGTCGCCGGCGAGGACACCGAGCCCACCACTGTAGTTGGGGATTTTACGCTCGTTGAAGCGATACTTCTGTACATAGGCGTTCAGCTGCGGGTTGGGGTCCTGGAGGATGTTCTCTGTCTCGAGAAAATCTTTAATGGGATGAAATACATCGGGATCTGCGCCAATTTCCATGGAGATATATGCAATGCTGTTAATCTCCGGGTTGGCAAGATTTGACCAGACGGTATCAAAAAGCTCTTGGGAGACACCAAAATAGGTGCCAAAACGGTTACTGCTGACAAGCGAAGCCAATGAAGAAGAGGACATCGTATATACACTATTAAAAAAATTAATAAAAATTCTCAATAAGCAAAAGAGACACGAAAGGACAAAACTTTAGGCGAGTTTAATCAGCCTCGATGCTTTTGCAAGCTTTTTCCCTGAATCCATGACGGTGGGGGGGCACTGAACAACGTATTCTTGTGATGAGACAACTTTTTTTTTACAAATTCATGTACTGTTCAGTTTCACCCGGCGCCCTTTGGGGCATTCATTAGTACGTCACCCTCATTGCCTGCAAAACACCGATAAAGTGTACTTTAATCGCTATGTTGCAGGCAATAAAACTGACGCACCGATGAATGCTCACGGATTAAGGTTTGTATTCGAGTCTGTCTAAAGAGAGCGCTTCCAGTACGCAACTCCTGGTAGATGGGAAGAAAAAAACGCCTGAGGGTGGAGGGCTTGCAGCCCAAGGACTTTGGGGCGGGCAAGAAATATTTGTTGTATTTCTTCAATGGTGCGCTACATTTGGAGCAACTGTTTTTAACTTAATTTCATCCATATGGAGGGAAAAATGAGCAGTAAAAAGATGTTGCATTTAGCCACCTTCGTGGTGCTTGTATTGGGCATGAGCCTGACAGGCTGCAGCAAAAAGACCGCCATGACTGCGCCGCAGATGAATGCATCGGAAGGGGCAGGCGTGCCCGAGCCTCTGGAGACAGAGGAAAACGGCATCATGGAAGGTCGAACCTCCGGGCCGATGGTTCCCGTTTACTTTGCCTTTGACAGCTCTAAAATTGAGGGCGAACAGATGCAACGTATAGGGATAAATGCTAATTTTTTGAAGAGTAATCCAAATTTTAACGTCCGGATCGAAGGAAACTGCGATCCGCGGGGTACCCAGGAGTACAACCTGGCCTTGGGTGAGCGCCGCGCGCTCAGCGCAAAAAAAGGCCTGATTGCACTGGGAGTTCAGCCTGACCAACTGACAACAGTCAGCTTTGGCGAGGAGAAACTGCTGCTTTTGGGCCATGATGAAATATCCTGGGCACAAAACCGAAGGGATGATTTTGTTCTTATAAAGTAAGCTGTTACTTCAATGCCAACAGCCGGGTGAGGGCACATGCTCTGCATCCGGTTTTGCTTTTTTCCTCTCTCCTGAATCCGTGAGCATTCAGGTCTCTTTTTCTTTCTCATTATCCGCCGCAGGAATGCATGTGGCAAAAATATTCATCTCAAATTATCTGGAGCATCAACTGTGAAAAACATGAAACGTGTGCTGGGGTGTGTGGTTGTCGTCGCCGTCTTTTGTCTGCAGAGCCAGGTTTCACTGGCCGCTAACGTCAAGATTGCGATCATTGACATGAAACAGGTGCTTGCCACATCCAAAGCCGGGAAAAAAGCCCAGGGCGTTATCGAGAAAAAAATGAAATCTTTGCAGGAGTCTTTCCAAAAAGACGAGAAAGAACTTGCTAAGATGCAGGATGAAATGAAAAAGAAAGGTGCTGCCTGGAGTGATAAGGTAAAAAAAGAAAAGGCGATAGCATTTCAGCAAAAACGGCGGGACATGCTTGAGACACGGGAAAAGGCTAACCGCGAAATGCAGGCTCTGCGGGAGGAAAACATCAACCCCATCCTCAAAAAACTTGAGGATATCGTCGATGACGTGGCCTCTGATAAAGGCTATACCCTTGTTTTGCCGAGAAACGTTGTGCTGTATTCTGCCAAATCTATAGATATCACCGATACTATCGTTTCAAAGCTGAATAAGGCGATGCGGTAAGCTTTTCCCTGAGTCCGTGAGCATTCATCGGCGTGTTGCGAACGATGAAGGTGGCGTGCTGATGGATGCCCCAAGGGACGGCGCGGGCAACTGAACAACAAATAAATGAGTTAAAAAACCTCAGTCTCGTTCACGGGATACCTTGTTCAGTGGTCACGCGCCGTCACGGATTCAGGTTTTCTTTTGCAGTATACTTCCCGTTTTCTTTCACCCTGCCTTTGGGCGGGTGCTTCTTAGGGAAATCTTGAATAATTGCTTTTTCTGCCAATCTCCCGGAGTCTGGCGCTTACCTCGTCATACTCAAAATTTTATCCTCGGAATATCAACTATATGCCTGCGGTAAAATTTTTCACAATCCTTGACCTTGATTGAAAAATCTAATTATTCAAGACACCCTTAGGCCCGAAGCAATTCGGATTAGGCGTCATTCAGGCGTATCTACGGCGGTTTCATCTGGAGCATTATGCGGTCGGCGCTCTCTAGCCGACCGCAGCGCAACTCTTTCTGCTTGCAGATATCTTCTTTTTGCCATTTTCCTGGCGATATTCACGTGGAAAATTCTGTTTTCTCTTGCTGCTTCATGGTATGAAAACCTGGAGAGAAGTCATTTTTTTCTTATAAAGACACTTCCTTTTCTAATGCGTCATCATGCAATGACGATTAGATACATTGATCTGGAATGAAGCCGATGCTTCCAATTCTATCGCCTGCGTGTTTTTGGGCAGAGTGTTCGGGGAGAGGGCTTCATCCTTCTAGTATGATACCAATATGTTACCTTGCTCTTGTGTGTGCTGATCGGTGCTGGTTTTACACGGAGAAGGGGGGCGGTGTATACATTTCAGAGAAGGGATTCTGATGCATGAAGGGAATGTATGATCGTTGCCGGGTGGAGGAGTGCACCTGGTTTTTTCTGTTGTCACCAGGCAGACGGTCTATTTTCTTTCTCCAGAATTCGCTTTCATTTATGAGGACTTACACGCCGTTTGCGCGGGGATAAACGAAGATGCTTCGTTTTTAAAAAGAATAAATGAACCTGGATGCTATGTGTTGATTGAACGCTCTGTTCCGGGTGAAGAGGCTCCAGGCCTCGAAGGAGTTTTAAAGAACATGCGACTGCGGAGTATGACAGGATTTGGAAGGGGGGAAGCCAGCGAAGGCGGGAGGGCTTGGGTTGCCGAAATTCGAACGGTGAATCACCGTTTTTTGGATCAGCGGGTGATTTTACCCCGACTTTTTTCCGCCCTTGAGGATCCTGTTAAAAAATTGGTTGCCAAGGTGTTGGACCGTGGTCGTGTTGATATTACTTTTAGCCTCCATGGTGTTTCTGCTGTAGAACCGCAGTTGGTGGTTAACGAGAGCGTTGCGCGGCAGTACCATCGATGTCTGCGGCAGCTCGTCGATGATTATCAGCTCACTGATAATGTTGAGCTCAGAGATATGTTGACCCAACGTGATATTATCAGCTTGGAAGAGCCTCGTCCGGATATGGACAGTGAATGGAAGGTGATCAGCCAAGCGCTGGAGGAAGCATTAAGTAACTGCAACGCCATGCGGGAACAGGAGGGGAAAGCCCTACAGGAAGATCTGCTCGGCAGATTGGAAAAATTTGAAGGTATTGTTGTCGAAATCGAGGGAAATATTCCCGAATTGCACCAGCAACGACAACATGACCTGCGTGCTCGTATCGGGAAATTGTTGGATGGGCTTGATATAGATCCCATCCGCCTGGCCCAGGAAACCGCTATCATGGCGGATAAAAGTGATGTCACCGAGGAAATTACCCGGCTGCATAGCCACATCGCCCAGTTCCGTGCATTTTTGTTGAGTGATGAACCTGTTGGCCGCCGTCTCGACTTCCTGTTACAGGAGTTTTTACGTGAGGTCAATACCCTCTCTTCCAAGATCGCCAATGCTGGAATTGCGCAACTGGGAGTGGAAATGAAAAACGAAATCGAGAAGTTGCGCGAGCAGGTGCAGAATGTTGAGTAAGGGCATGGGGGCTCTGAAGGCGAGTCCTCCATTGTGCTCCCTGGTCAGCTGCGAATGGAGATAAGGGCCTATGGATAGTCGTCTGGTCAATGTCGGGTTCGGTAACGCGGTGAAGGTGGGGCGTATTCTCGCTGTGGTTAATCCGGGGTCTTCGCCGATTCGTAAGCTCAAAGAAGAGGCCCGCCTGAAAAAACAGTTGATCGATGTGACTGAAGGGCGAAGAACCCGTGCTATTATTCTCCTTGATTCCGGCCATATGGTGCTTTCGTCGGTGCAGCCGGAAACCATAAATCAACGACTGGTGACGATGGATCAGGAGCAACGGAATCCTAAACATATGCTTGCCAAAATCAAGCAGGAGGCGAGTGATGCATAAAGGACTGCTTTTTGTCATCTCCGCACCTTCTGGCTGTGGAAAGACCACCATCCTCAAAGAGGTCATGCAGCGTATACCTGCACTGGTTTTTTCTGTTTCTCATACAACCCGAAACCCACGTTCGGGTGAGAAAGATAAAGAGCACTATCATTTTGTCTCTGTTGATGCCTTTATGGCTCTCCGAGATCAAGAACCCTGTGGCTTTTTAGAATGGGCCGAGGTGCATGGAAATTTCTATGGAACCAGTGTCGCCGAGGTCAATGCCCGATGTCAGCAGGGGCAGGATGTGATTCTGGATATAGATGTGCAGGGAGCTGAGCAGGTGCGCCAAGGGGCCCTGCCGGTGACCGTTTTTATCGCTCCCCCCTCTCTGGAGATTCTGGAGCAACGCTTACGTGGCCGGGGAACAGAGACCGAGGAGACCGTAAGCAAACGGTTAAAAAATGCCCGAGCAGAACTTGCCCAGGTCGATGCGTATGAGTACGTGATCGTCAATGATGTGCTTGAAGAGGCTGTGGAGGCCCTGTGCAGCATCATCATTGCCGAACGAAGCCGCCAACGACGCGATCGTCGTGGTGTGGCCCTGCAGTGGGCGGAGCACTAAGTCCTTTTCTTGTGCTCTCTTGAAGCGCCATGCAATAACAGCAAATTGCCTGGCATTGAGAACTCAAGGTTCGTGAGATTGTAGCTGTATTAAAAAGAGAGGCCAGTGAAGGCTCGTTCAAGAAAAAAACAACCATCATCTCCGGTCACGGAACCTCAAGAGGCCGCCAGCGAAGACCTGATCTGGGGAATTAATGCGGTTTCCGAGGCCCTGGCCCAGTCGGCTGGCGGAGGAGTGAGTGAAATCCTGGTGCAGTCGGGCAAGGCAGGCCCGCGTCTGCAACAGATTATAGATACAGCCCGCGAGCGCTCTATCGCTGTGCGCTTTGTCGATCCTGCACGTATGCGGGTTCCGCGTACCTGCCGTCATCAGGGGGTTGTGGCCCGTCTCAGTGAAGCGAAGTTGCTCGATTTGGACACCCTGCTCTCTGGGCTTGGCGAGCCTCGCCAGGAACAGGCCCCGAAGGTACTTGTGCTTGATTCCATTCAAGACCCACGTAATCTGGGCTCCATCCTCCGTTCGGCCCTGGCCGCCGGATTTTCTCGAATCATTATGACCAGGGAACGAAGCGTCCCCGTCACGGGTACCGTTGCCCGGACATCGGCTGGAGCTGTTGCTCATATGCAGATCTGCAGAGTGGTGAACCTGGCTGATACCCTCAATGTGTTGAAGGAGCGAGGGTTCTGGATTTTTGGGGCTGTGGCCGAGGAAGATGCAGCCTCGATTTATAGCACGGATTTCTCCGGGCCTGTTGCCCTGGTTATCGGCAGTGAGGGCAAGGGAATTCGTCCGCTTGTACGTAAGCAGTGCGACCATCTTGTAACCATTCCCATGCCAGGCAGTTTTAATTCGCTCAATGCCTCGGTTGCAGCCGCTGTCATCATGTTTGAGGTCGCTCGCCGCTCCTTGTAAGGCCGAAAAACAGGTTGAATAAAAAAACGCCGAAGTGGGGAGAACCACTTCGGCATTTTTTTCCGCCTTATGCGCGAGAAAAGCTCAATAGCTTGAGATTACTTCTTTTTCTTAAGCTGTGATTTGAGTAAATCCCCCAGTGTGCCCATGGACTGTGACTCCTTGCTTGCCGGTGGCGGCATGTAGTCCTCGCGTTTGTTTGGGCTGCTGCCCTCTTTGGCGACAAAATCTTCAGGAACCAGGGCGATACGCTTCTGTGCCTCGTCAATGGACTCTATCTTGACTGTCATTTCCTGGCCCACCTCAACCACCTCTCGTGGGTGATTGATGCGGCGACCTGCTCCCAGCTTCGAGATATGCATCAGGCCATCGATACCCGGCTCCAGGGTGATAAAAGCTCCAAAATTTGCCAGGCGACAGACGGTGCCCTGCTGAATGGAGCCGACCGGATACTTGGTAATAACCGTATCCCAGGGGTTGGGGAGCGTCTCGCGAAGGCTTAACGAGATGCGGTCCCGATCCCAATCAAGACGTTTGACCATCACCTCAACCTGCTGCCCCCGCTCAAGCACGTCATCGACCCGATCGGTTTGTCCCCAGGCCAGCTCGGAAATCGGAATTAATCCGTCCACACCGCCTATATCGACAAAGGCGCCAAAATCTCGAATCGAGGTGACCACGCCGCTGACCTGGTCGCCTTCACTGAGTTGCTCTTTCAAGGCTTCGCGTTGCTCGCGCCGCTGTTCTTCCTGAATGGCACGGGCGGAAAGAATGATGTTACGCCCCTGATTGGAGAATTCAATGATTTTGAAGGTCATTGTCTTCTCAAGGTACTCGTCGGCTGATTCGACCTTGCGTACATCCATCTGGGAATAGGGGCAGAAACAGCGTTGGTTGGCAACCGTGACGGAAAATCCACCTTTGACCTCACCGGTCACCTTTCCTTCTACTGGAATACCTGCCTGGAAGGCGTCTTCGAGTTCTCGGACTCCGCTCTGATTGGAGCCCAGTCGGGTGGTGAAGAGCATCTCGCCCCCACGGGCCGCTAGAAAAAAGACCTGAACAGCCTCCCCGATGGAGACGGTTAACTCGTCTTCCTCATTGCGCAGTTCAGAAGCCTGCAGGACCCCCTCACTTTTCCCGCCGACATCCAGAAAAATGGATTCGCCGCTGATGCCTACAATGCGGGCTTCGATCTTGGTGCCTGGTTTGAGGGCGGTCTGTGAGACCGTTTGTGCCTGGATCAGGTCTGCAAAAGTTTCGTCGCTCATGATGTTGTCTAGTTAGGAGAAAAAGTTACCAGCGAATTGTCTTGTATGGGGATGTGCTTGACTGATCATACTTGCACACTCCGGTCAATTCCGCCAGCCTCTGGTAAAATTATTTTTGAGGTTCAGTTTCAAAGATGAGTTTGCTGCCGACGAATTCGCGCTGGGTTTTTCCCAGCTCCAGGTCGACCAGAGCAAACGACGGTCTTTCTTCTTTCCCCAGTAAATCGCCAGGGTTCACCAGAAGGCAGGTGCCAAGGTGTTCACTGTGAAAAATATGGTCATGTCCATAACAGACCAGATGGTACACACCGGATTGCGCGACCTCTCGGGCCAGTCGCGGGTAATGGACAAAGGCTATCCGCCACTTTCCAAGCGTAATCTGGCCATGGGTACCATGATGCTCAATATTGGGAAAGAGCGTGCCGCAGCGTGATGAGATCAGATGTTGATCGCCGACATTGTTGCCGTAGATAAGATGGACCGGTCCCTCAAACGCATTGAGGTAACGCAGCATGAACGGTGAGATAAGGTCGCCGCAATGGATGAGAACATCCGCTTGAGCCTTGTTGGCTCTTTTGACGGCTGCGTGCAGGTTGGGGATCTGGTCGTGACTATCGGATAAAACGGCAATACGCATGGACGATGTGCTTGGGGCGTCGGTGTGCTGGCTCAGGGTAAAAAGGAGGAACAGGTACGCTTCTGTATGTACTGCTCCTCTTTACCCTTCTTCTGTGTTTGGGGCAATGGCTTTTGCAGCAATAGGCTGCAACTGCGAAAAAATTTCTTAATTACTGGCGAATGATTTCTGTTCCCGGGGCTAGGTCGAGCTTGAGTAGAGTCTCAGCCTGCTGAGCGCTTTTGGCTGGCAGGGTATCAAATCGCATGTTGCTGAAACTCAATTCGGTGAGAGCGCCAAAGTGATCTTCGAGAATGAGGCGTCGGAGTTGATAGGTACTATCATACCAGAGCTGGAGCCGTTTGAGCTGCGGATGCGGTGTTTTGGGGACCAGCTGGATTGCACGGGTCTGGTCGGGCGGTTCCTGGATCAGGAAGTTCGTATCTGCTGGGATCAGATCAAACTCATCGCTGAGTTGTTTGGATCCGGTGAACAGGGCAAAGGTGATATCGGCATCCTGGTCCTGAATGGGCGTAATGATGAGTTGCTTGTCCATCGGGGTGTATATGGAGAGTTCAACCCCGTTATTGAGTATCACCTGTGGCGTCGGTGTAGTGTAATCCCAACGCATGATGCCTGATGATGTTCCCTTGTTGCTTGCTGTTCGATAGAAGGCTGCAAAACCATTGCCCTCTTTGCTGCGACCTCCAGAATCGGTTATCTGGGCAAAATCGAATTGGAGGCTGTGAAGTTTTTCATATCTGGTTTGCAGTTGCGCAAGAGAATCTCGCAACTGTTGGTTGTTGGGAGCGGCAAAGCAACTGCCCGGAGGGAAAAAGAAAAGACAGCAGTAAAAAAACAGCAAAGAGCGCAAGAAGCTAAACATCAGTTTTCTCCAGATGAACAGTACGGCCGAAAATAGTGTTGGCCAGACTATGAACCGGGGCAGGCAGATCGGAAACAAAGAATCGATTGGTAACCTCGGGGGCAAAAAGTTCCTGGTGCAGGTCCTTGTTGACTGCAAGCAGGCCTCGTAAGTGCAAGGCAACTTCAACTGAGGAATCTATAATTTCTACCTTGCGACCAATACGCGGAGCAATGATTTTTTTGAGGAGCGGGTAATGGGTGCAGCCCAGGATCAGGGTATCGATCTGCTTGTTGCGCAGTGGCCGTATATATTCCTTGGTGATCATTTTTGTTTCTCGCCTGGCCAGCCATCCTTCTTCCACAAGTGGCACCAGCAGGGGACAGGCCTGGCTGTGTACCTGGGCCTTGGGGAATGCCTCGTGAATTCGTTGTTCGTAGAGCCCTGAGTTGATGGTCGCCCGAGTCCCTATTATTCCTATTTTTCCGGAACGACTAACCTTTGCCGCTTTTTGGACGGCCGGGGCAATAACATCAACAATGGGGGGTGAGTACTCCTGGCGCAGCATGCTAGAGGCGGTGCTAGCCGCTGAGTTGCAGGCAATAACGATCAGCTTTGCCCCCTGGGTGAGTAGAAATTCTGTATTTCTTCTGGAGTACTCGGCAATCATTGCCGGGCTTTTAGAGCCGTAGGGAGAGCGGGCGATATCTCCCAGGTAGACCAGTGGATACCCTGGGCACAGGGTCTCTATGGCGCGGGCAACGGTCATGCCGCCTACACCGGAGTCAAAAATACCTATCATTACAGTATGCCTACTTGGAGCAAAAGTGGTGCAAATAAAGCAATTAATGTGCTGGGAAGAACAGGGCAAGTGTGCCTGTGCATGAGATGTTCATGCATTGAAAGACGCTTCGTGCCTGAGGCGCAAAGCAACAGGACGCGCCAACCGAAACGCAATATTGGCGTATCGGTTGGCGCTACTCTACAGGATATTCGTTAGGAGGGAATTACTTTTTTTTGTTCGCGTCCTTGGTGCGTGCCTCAATGGCTTTGCGCAGGTTGTCGGGCAAGCCGCGTTCTTTACCAGATTGAGAACGTTTTTCTGATAAAGCCCTGGCACAAAGGGGTTGGCGCGCAGAAAAACCATATTTTTTACGATACTCTTTAGAGTCCAGGCCATGTGATTTTAGGTGCTTGGGAGAAAGCATCTTGAACTCCTGGCCACACTCCAGGCAAATGATTTTATTTTTCTGGATAGATTTTTTGGGGTCAATAGCAGGCCCCGAATCTTCCTGCTCTGCTTCAATGCCTGTGGATTCGGAATCCTGGAGTGATTTAAGGGTTTGGAATGTATCGTTAAGTGCCGCCTTTATTTCATCGGTTGTCATCTGTTTGCTGCCAATTTGAGATTGAATAATCTCGGCGGTCATTTCAACGAGTGATTTACTCATAGGATTCTCCTGAGTATTAATTTGAAAAAATTACTTATTTCTCCCCTCTATAGGCCAGTATAATTATAGATCGTCAATAATTGCAATATTATTTTTTTATTTATTTGCAATAAAAGGGGGAAGGGTAGGAGAGTGCATTTCTCCTTTACTCGTTGCAGGGTGTTTTGACAGATTTTTGCCTGCTGATTGTAAAAGTCTACCTAAAGGGTGGTGGGGTGAACCGTTCTTGTTAAGTACCAGGCAGGTTCATCCCCATTTTGTCTTTTTCCAAAGAGCTGAGAGTGCGCCACTCGCGCTTTGTAAGCTCCTGAGTTTACGATGGGGGATTTTCGAGTCGTGTCCGTTTTACTCGGCTATCAAATTTGGGGGCAAGAGTTGACAGGTATAGGCGAAGGCATTACTTTCATCCTGTTTGCAAATACGGTCGTTGTTTTAACCTGAAAATATAGAGTGTCGTGAGGTGGTTTGATGCCTGTCTATGAGTACGAGTGTAGTGGGTGTAAAAAAGTGTTTGAAATTCAGCAACGTATTGCTGATGCGCCCTTGGAAAAATGTCCCGAATGTGGTGCTGCGGTCCGTAAGTTGATTTCCCGGAGCTCGTTTCAGTTAAAAGGTGGTGGCTGGTATTCCGACGGCTACAGCAGCTGTTCTGGAAGCGTTGGTAATGAATCTGGCGGATCGAGTAACTCCGGCAGCGGTGGTTCTTGCGCTGCAGGTGGAAGCTGTTGCCAGTGTCCAGCGGCTACTAACTAGTGTTTATCCAGAAATGAGCAATTTTTTGTTCAGGAGCAGGGGCAACCGCTCGAGTGTCTGAACCCCGTCCCCGTTGCTGGATCTGAGTAAAAAATAATTGTTTCTGGATGGGCATTAACGAGTGTAAAAGCCCCATGTTTTGACCCGGTCTTAGGCCGGGTTTTTTTTATGGGGGCGAGCAAACGTCTGGGACGTGTTGGTGCTCTTTAGCCCTCTGTAATAATTGCCATGGCATCGCCATAGGAAAAAAAACGATAATTCTGCTCGATGGCCTCCTGGTAGGCCGCAAGAATGCGTTCTCGTCCCGCGAGAGCTGAGACGAGGAAAAGCAGCGATGATTTTGGCAGGTGGAAGTTTGTGATGAGGTTATCGATTACCTGAAAAGAAAATCCTGGGTAAATAAAGAGATCGCATTCCCCTGCCATTGCCTGCACCACACCGGTTTTTTGGGCGGCAAACTCAAGGGTCCGCACTGTGGTGGTCCCCACTGCCCAGATACGGCTTGCTGCGGCTTTTTTTCTGT
The DNA here is from genome assembly GCF_016919065.1 of Desulfobulbus rhabdoformis. GTDB lineage: Bacteria > Desulfobacterota > Desulfobulbia > Desulfobulbales > Desulfobulbaceae > Desulfobulbus > Desulfobulbus rhabdoformis. The sequence continues at coordinate 72,091 of NZ_JAFFQA010000012.1, forward strand.
TGATGAGCGTAGCTGTCTCCTCGCTGATCTCAATCCATTCCCGGTGAATGCGGTGCTTGCGAATATCTTCAGTTCGGACCGGGGCAAAGGTGCCGTAGCCGACATGAAGAACAACCTGGGCCACTTCCACCCCAAGTGCGCGTATCTCGGCAAGCAGGTCATCACTGAAGTGGAGACCTGCAGTGGGAGCTGCAACGGAGCCGGTCTCACGGGCATAGCGTGTCTGGTAGCGATCGATATCTTCAGCCAGGCTTCCCTCGGGCCTGCTGATATACGGGGGCAGGGGCACCTGTCCCTGGGATTGTAAAAGTTCTTCAAGTGATGCATGTTCGCCAAGTCGGTACTGCAGGGTAACCTCCACCTTCCCTTCTTCCGTAAAAGTATCGACACGAGCCTGCAGATTGTCGCTAAAGAACAGGATACTGCCTATTTGGGGCCGCTTGGAACTTTTGACCAGAGCGAGAGCCGTTGCGTCCTGCCAGGTTTGCCTGGTGTTTTCTGCGGGAAGCTGGTGGGGGAAATGCAGAAGAAAGAGCTCGACCTTGCCACCGCTTTCTTTGCGTCCAAGCAGCCGGGCAGGAAACACCTTGGTGGCGTTGACAACGAGCAGGTCGCCTTTGCGCAGGTACTGGGTAATATCGGCAAAGTGCCCATGCTTGGATTCGTTTGTATTCGACTCCAGAATCAGCAGTTTGGATTGGTCCCGCTCTGTCTCGGGAAATTGGGCAATGCGATCGGCTGGGAGCTCGTAATCGTAGGCATCAAGTTGGTAGATGTAATCAGTCATGCTTGCCTCGTAAAAAGCATGGGGCTTGAGAAGAGCGCTTTTTTTACCCTTTGCATACCCTTATAGTCTTTCGGCGATCGGGAGCAAAGGTAACGCTTCAGGCCCCTGTAAAAAAAAGGAACCCTGTTGTTCATAAACTGTCTGCCTGCATGCAATGATTGGAGAACGTTTATTTTTGCGGGAACGGAACAGGGAAGAAACTGCAGGGGTGGTTACACAGAGTGATTTTCTTGCAAAGGGGGCTAACCTACTTTACATTGCCCAAAAAGTCTTGGCCAAAAGACACTCATATAAAGAAAGATGGTGGCGGAGAGATTCTCCGCGAATGTGCGACTGTTTCCACGGTTTTTGTTTTCCATGATTCTTGTAACTGCTGCAACCAGGTTTGAACTTGATGTCTTTCTTGCCTCCGTGCAAACGAACACCGGGTGGTGTTCGTTGCTTACTGGTATTGGTCCGGTGGAGAGCGCCCTGCAAGTGACGGATTTTCTCGCCCGCAGTCAACAGCCATTTGAGGTCGTTATCAATTTTGGGGTTGCGGGAGCCTACATTGGCAATTCCGCTGGGGCCGGTCTTCTGGATATCTGCCTCGCTGAGCGCGAGGTTTTAGGTGACCTGGGTATCTGTACTGGGGAGCAAGTGATTCCGCTTCGTCTTCCGGCCCTGGAAATTATGGATTCGTTTTCTCTCGACAGCCCTGAGCTGCAACGTACGGCCAGTCTGCTGGGCACAATGGATCTTTCCTGGTATCAGGGGAATTTTATCACGGTCAACGGGACCAGTGGTACCCGCAGACGAGGCGATGCGCTAGCCAGGCAACATGATGGTCTCTGCGAAAATATGGAGGGGGCCGCAGTGGCGCGGGTCTGTCGCCATTTTCAACTTCCTCTTATAGAGCTGCGCTGTATATCCAACCTGGTGGAAGACCGTAATCCCGACAACTGGTGTCTGGTCGAAGCCTGCCAGCGCTGCGGCCAGGTGGTTGCAGCGGTTGTCCAGGCGTTGGCCTGCCCTGCAGCCTGAAGGGGGCTCGATTTTTACCTATCATCAAGGATTGACTCATGTCTGATACCGCGGCCCTCTCTCTGGGCTTTTCTCCCTGTCCCAACGACACCTATATTTTTAATGCCCTTGTTCATGGAAAGGTGTGTGCAAAGCAGATTCAGCTGCAGCCACCAATGCTTGAGGATGTGGAAACGCTCAACAGTTGGGCTCTGGAGCAGCGGCTCGATGTCACCAAGCTTTCCTTTCACGCCCTTGGACATGTACTTGATGAGTATGCCCTGTTGCCCTCGGGCGCCGCTCTGGGAAGGGGCTGCGGGCCTTTGCTGATCACCGGCCCCACTGCACCGACCAAACCTTTGAGCCAGTGGAAAATTGCCATCCCCGGTCGTCTGACCACGGCGGCCCTGCTGTTGCGTCTGTATCATCCCGCCTGCGAAAATTTGGTTGTGTTGCGTTTTGATCAGATCATGGAAGCTCTTCTTCAGGGACAGGTTGACGGCGGTGTTATTATTCATGAGAGCCGTTTTACGTATCAGACCCTGGGGTTGAATTGTGTGCAGGATCTGGGGCAGTGGTGGGAGTCCACCACGGGCCTGCCTATTCCTCTGGGGTGCATCGTTGCCAGGCGGAGCATCGATGAGGACCGTCGTGCTGAACTTGGGAGGGTGATACGTGAGAGTATTCTTTGGGCCGATGCCAATCCCCAGGCCTGCCTCCCTTATATCCAAGAGCACAGCCAAGAGATGGCACCTGAGGTGGTCAATAGTCATATCGGACTGTACGTTAACGAATTTTCAAAGGATCTTGGTAATGAAGGGGGTGCCGCGGTACGGGAGCTGCTCGCTCGAGGTGCTGAGATTGGTCTGTTTCCCCGTCATTCCACGCTTTTTTAATGGATACAACACAACAGACGTTGACTCCTGTTTGGGGTTGTGTGCTCATTGGCGGAAAATCAAGTCGTATGGGGACTCCAAAACACCTGATTGTACAGGATGGGCAGACCTGGGTTGAGCGCACGGTCAACATGTTGCGCCGCAGATTCGATCAGGTCGTTATTGCCGGAGCGGGCGAGGTTCCCTCTTCGCTTGCGTCCTCTCCGCGTATAGAGGATGCCGCCGGTATTGGTGGCCCCCTTGCTGGCATTTTGGCTGCTTTTCGTGCCTATCCCCAGGTTTCGTGGCTGGTGGTTGCCTGTGATCAGCCTGATATCTCCTTTGAGGCTATTGATTGGTTGCTTTCCTGCAGGGCGACCGGAGTGTTGGCCGTGCTCCCAGATATTGCCGGTACAGGCCGGGTTGAGCCCCTGCTTGCCTACTATGATCGTAATATAGCATTGATTCTTGAGGCTATGGCTGCGCAGGGGCATCGGCGCATGAATCGATTACAGACAATTTCTGGTGTAAAAACACCAACTCCCCCTTCAAATCTTCACGATTCCTGGCACAATATCAATACACCCATAGATTTGGCCCAGTCACAAGGGCATCTTGAATAATTGCTTTTTCTGCCAATCCCGACGTCATACGTAAAATTTTACGCAATCCTTGGCCTTGATTGAAAAATCTAATTATTCAAGACACCCACAAGGATATCTTCCCTGAATCCGTGAGGATATATCGCTTCAGTTTCGCCTTTTCGCCAAAGGCTGATTACTGTGAACGGGAGCACCCTGTTTCGGATTCAGGTGTCCCCCCAACCTCTCATCGTTAAGGATGACGCATGGAACAAGTTCTAGCCACAGTTCTCCAACGTGACCCAGAACAACAGGAATTTCATCAGGCCGTTACAGAGTTTTTGGAAACTGTGAAGCCGGTGCTCGATCGACATCCGGAGTATCGTAATTTTGCCGTTCTTGAGCGTCTGGTTGAGCCGGAGCGGATGATCATGTTTCGGGTACCCTGGATGGATGATCGGGGGAGGGTGCATGTGAATCGCGGCTATCGGGTCGAGATGAACTCAGCCATCGGTCCCTATAAAGGAGGCTTGCGCTTTCACCCTTCGGTGAATCTCTCAGTGATCAAATTTCTTGCCTTTGAGCAGGTGTTTAAAAACGCGTTGACCACCTTAAGCCTTGGAGGCGGCAAAGGTGGGGCTGATTTTGATCCCAGAGATCGCTCTGATACTGAGGTGATGCGTTTTTGCCAGTCGTTCATGTCCGAGCTTTTTCGTCACATTGGCGAGGATACGGATGTTCCTGCCGGTGACATCGGGGTAAGCGGCCGGGAAATCGGGTTTCTCTTTGGTATGTACAAAAAGCTGCAAAATAAATTTACCGGCGTGCTCACCGGAAAAGGGGTGAGCTGGGGCGGAAGCCTGATCCGGCCGGAGGCGACCGGCTATGGCGTTGTCTACTTTGCCTCGGAGATGCTCACCCTGATTGGGCAGACCATGGAGTGCAAGCACTGTCTGATCTCCGGTTCAGGCAATGTGGCCCAGTATACTGCAGAAAAAGTATTGCAGCTTGGGGGGCGGGTGCTGACCATGTCCGACTCATCGGGGTATATCTTTGATGAAGAAGGAATTGATATTGCCAAGCTTGAACACCTGAAAGAGTTGAAGAATGTCGAGCGGGGACGTATTGAAAAGTATTGTCAGCGCTATCCGCATGCAGAGTATGTCCCGGTTGATCCTGATCTTGATTATAATCCACTCTGGCAGCACGAGGCGGACTGTGCCTTTCCCGCAGCAACCCAGAACGAGATTAATGCCAAGGATGCACAGCATCTGGTGGAGGTGGGCGTGAAGTTGGTCTGCGAGGGGGCCAATATGCCCTGTGTGCCGGAGGCAATCAGCCTTTTTGCGGAAAATGACGTGCTTTTTGGTCCGGCCAAGGCGGCCAATGCCGGTGGGGTGGCGGTCTCTGGGCTGGAGATGGCGCAGGATGCTATGCGTTTGAGCTGGACCCGGGATGAGGTTGACACCCGGCTGCGTTCCATTATGGAAAAAATTCATCAGACCTGTGTCGATGCTGCCGCCTATTACGGGCACCCCGGTGATTATCTGGCCGGGGCCAATATTGCTGGTTTTGTCAAGGTGGGCAATGCCATGCTGGATCAGGGCGTTGTATGATCGGTAAGGAACAGGGACAACAAGGAAATCGTTTCCCGGTGTTGGGCGGTCTGGAACGCTACTTTGTCAATGCAGTGGCCGAATGCCCTTATGAGCAGCAGGATCGAGCCATCTATCACCAGGCGGTGCTTGCTCAGGTTGATGACAGGAGCATGGGACACCTTCTGGCTCTGGGATACCGGCGCAATGGCAACTGCATGTACAACATGCGCTGTCCCAACTGTTCACTCTGTGTGCCCATTCGTCTTCGCCCTGAACGGTTCCGTCCCAACCGCAATCAACGAAGGGTGTGGAATAAGAACCGTGATGTCAGTGTGGAAATCGCCCCGCTGACCATGTCCAAAACAAATTTGAGCCTGTTGCAACGGTTTCTTTCTACCCGCTTTCCCAAGGGGCAATCCAGTGCGGAGAGCTACTATGCTGGTTTTTTTATTACCAGTATCAGTCGCTGCTTTGAGATTCATTACAAGCTTGAAGAGAGGCTGATCGGTGTTTCTATCGTGGATGGCTCGGGGGATTGGCTTAATGCGGTCTATTTTTTCTTTGATCCTGATGAAAGCTGGCGAAGCCCGGGAACCCTTAATATTTTGGCTTTAAACCGTATCTGCTTGCAGCATGAGATGAAATATCTCTACCTTGGCTACTGGATTGATGGTCATCAGGGAATGAGCTATAAGAGCCATTTCAGGCCACATGAGGTGCTCATAGATGGACGGTGGCAGGAGCGAAGCTGAAGAGGGGGCTCGAAGATAAAAAAACGCTGGAATCGATACATCGATTCCAGCGTTTTTTGTCTTGTCGGATGGGGGGGATTTAGTTCTTTTCCTTCCAGTCCGGTCGTAAATGCAACTCGGTGAGCTGCTTGCGGGCAACGGAAGAAGGTGCCTCGGTGAGCGGACAGGTTGCCTTCTGGGTTTTGGGAAAGGCGATAACGTCACGGATGGACGAGGAGCCGGTCAAAAGCATCATCAACCGATCCACACCAAAGGCAATGCCTCCATGGGGCGGGGCTCCCAGCTCAAGGGCGCGCAGGAGGAAACCGAATTTTTCCTGAGCTTCCTCATCACCGATCCCCAGGGCCTTGAAAACGGTTTTCTGCATCAGGGGACTGTGGATACGAATCGATCCACCGCCGATTTCGTTTCCATTGAGCACCAGGTCGTAGGCACGGCTCTTGACCGCGCCGGGATCGGATTCAAGCAGTTCCATATGCTCCTCAAAGGGGGCGGTGAACGGGTGATGGACCGCAGTATAGCGCTTCTGGTCCTCGTCGTACTCAAGCAGCGGAAAGTCGGTAACCCAGAGGAAATTAAACGAGTTTTCGTCAACCAGCTCCAGCCGGCGTGCCAGTTCCAAGCGCAACTCAGCCAGTACCTGATGGACCACACCGGGCTTATCGGCGCCAAAGAGGATCAGGTCGCCAGGCTGGGCATCCAGGGCCTGAGCCATGGCGTTGATTTCCTGCTCATTGAAAAATTTGGTGATCGGCGACTGCCACTCATCTTCTTTGATCTTGATCCAGGCCATGCCCCGGGCACCGAAGCGTCCGGCATAGTCGGTGAGGTCATCCAGATCTTTACGGGAGAAGTTAGCGCATCCTTTGGCGTTGATCGCTTTGACTACGCCGCCTTTGGCTATTACGGTTTCAAATACCTTGAATCCGCATCCGCGCAGGGGCTCGGTCAGGTCGACCAGCTCGAGGGCAAAACGGGTATCGGGACGATCGGTGCCAAAGCGGCGAATGGCCTCATCGTAGGGCATGCGCTGGATCGGCAGTTGCGGCTCATGCCCGCGAATCTCCTTAAACAGGTTGAAGATCATACCTTCAATGATGGAGATGATTTCCTCTTCGCTGACAAAGCTCAGCTCCATATCGATCTGGGTAAATTCGGGCTGACGGTCGGCGCGAAGGTCCTCGTCGCGGAAACATTTGACGATCTGGTAGTAGCGATCCATGCCGGAGATCATCAGGATCTGCTTGAAGAGCTGGGGGGACTGCGGCAGGGCAAAAAACTTACCGGCATGCACACGGCTGGGGACCAGGTAATCACGGGCACCTTCCGGGGTGGACCGGGTCAGCATCGGGGTTTCAACCTCAAGGAACTCGTTGTCGTTGAGGTAGTTGCGAACGGTCTGGATTGCCTTGTGGCGCAGGATCAGGTTGTTGGCGACCTCCGGACGGCGCAGATCCATGTAGCGATACTGCAGGCGCAGGGTATCGGAGATTTCAACCTCCTCGTCAAGCGGGAAAGGCGGGGTCTCGCTGGTGTTGAGAATGCGGAGCTCATCAACATAGACCTCAATGGAACCGGTGGGCAGTTTCGGGTTTTCCATGTCATCAGGGCGCTTGCAGACACGACCGCGAACGGCAATGACCCACTCGCTCCGCAGCTTGTGAGCCTTGGCGTGCACCTCGGGGTTAATCTCAGGGTTGAAAACCACCTGGGTGATACCCCAGCGATCACGCAGATCGATAAAGATCACGCCGCCATGGTCGCGGCGACGAAGGACCCACCCCATGAGAATGGTTTCCTGCTCCAGACAATCTGCATTCAGGTCATTGCAAGTGTGTGTGCGCCGTAGCGCGCCCATTGATTCCATAATCTATCTCCAAAAATAAATCGGATCGAAGGTGTGGATCCGGGAAAAGCTCTTTGTTCAGGTATGTGAACCTCACCATAGTGGTGATTTAGGTCTTTCAGGCAGGATCAGTCGTTTCCTTGAGCAGGCTGCGCAACCGTTCGCTTTGTTGGGCGCTGGATCCACTTAAATCAAAAGGATTCTGCTCCTGGGAAGCCATGTTGCGTAAAATGGCCTGTTGTTTGGCGAGCTCGTCATCCCCCACAATGAGGGTGTAACGGGCGTTGACGCGGCTGGCCTGTTTGAGTTGGGCTTTTAAGCTGCGACCGCTGTAATCAATAGCTGCCTTGATCCCCTGCAGCCGCAATGCGTGTGTGAGTTTGGCGCAGGTCGTCAAAGGTTCCTGGCCCAAGGCAGCGATAAAAATATCCATCTGCTCAACAGGCAACTCTTTCTCCTGCAGCTGTTCCATGAGCAGGGCTATGCGCTCAAGACCCATGGCAAAGCCAATGCCCGGAAGCTTTGGGCCGCCCAGCTGTTCGATCAACCCATCGTAGCGGCCACCCGCTCCCACTGCTGCCTGGGCGCCCAGATCGGTGGTCAAAAACTCAAAGGTGGTGCGGGTGTAATAATCGAGCCCGCGTACCATGAAGCGGTTGATGCTGTAGCTGATCTCCAGTCCATCAAGTGCCTGGCGTACGTCAAGGAAATGCTGCTCGCAGTCGGGGCAGAGGCAATCAAGCAGCGATGGGGCATCGGCAACCACCGCTTTGCAACCTTTTTGTTTACAATCAAGCACCCGCAATGGGTTGGTATGGGTCCTGCGCCGACAGTCATCGCAGAGTGAGTCGCTGACCTTTTCCAGGTAGTTCACCAGCTGCTCTTTAAACGGTGGCCGACAAACGGGGCAGCCAAGGGAGTTGATCTCAAGGCTGGTTTGGATGCCCAAAGTATCTAAGAGCATCTGGCCCATGGCGATGAGCTCAGCATCAATCTGGGGCTCGACAGCACCGATGATTTCGGCATCAAGCTGATGAAACTGGCGTAAGCGTCCTTTTTGCGGACGCTCGTGACGAAACATGGGTCCAATGGTGAAAAGTCGCTGCACCGGACGCTGCACGTGCAATCCATGCTCGATAAAGGCGCGCATTATAGAGGCCGTGGCCTCGGGGCGCATGGTCAACCCTTTATCGACAAAGGTGTACATCTCTTTTTCCACTACATCGGTCGCTTCGCCAATAGAGCGGACAAAAAGTTCTGTTTTTTCCAGAATTGGCAGCCGGATTTCACGCATTCCGAAGCGTTCAAAGGTGTTTCGGGCACATTCTTCAATGTACCGCCAACGGATTGCTGTTTCCGGAAGAATATCTTTAAAACCGTTAATCGCTTGAATCTTCAAGGAAAACTCCTGTTTTTCGGCGAGCTGCCGGGGAGGCGTCGCTCGGACTCCAGTCAAATATCACGAAAAATTTAGAAATGTACTCGTAAAACGGGTGAAAAGTCAAGCCGATGTGGTTGTATTGTGGTAGAATGCCAACACGTATCTGCTTTTTTGATTTCTTTTTTGTGCATAGCCAAAATGCTGGTGCTCAAAAGAGCCGAAGTTACGCATTTCTCCACGCTCTTTCGCTTGGGGGACAGACAAAGAAGCAGTATTTTTTATATATCAACAGATGAAGAGGCTTGAATGAAACTGCCAGAATTGAAAATTGGATCCCTCATCGCTAAAATTCCCATTATCCAGGGAGGGATGTCTGTACGTGTATCGACATCGGCACTGGCCATACCTGTGGCTGAGTGCGGTGGTATCGGTACCATAGGTGGCTCGGGAATCCCTGTTCCTGAATTGCAGGAAGATATCCGCAAAGCTAAAGAAGCCACCAAGGGAATCATCGCAGTGAATATCATGTATGCCATGCGAGATTTTTATGACCTGGTTATGGGGTCAATTGAAGCGGGCGCTGATATGATTATTACCGGCGCGGGTTTTTCTCGCGATGTATTTAAAATCGGCAAGAAATTTAATATTCCGATTGTCTCCATCGTCTCCTCTCCCGGCTTGGCCAAGCTTGCAGAAAAGCTCGGTGCAGCGGCCGTAATCGTTGAGGCAACAGAGGCCGGTGGGCATCTGGGAACTGAGACTCCGCTGCGAGATCTTTTTCCCTCCATCCGCAAGGTAGTGAAAAAAATTCCTCTGATTGCCGCCGGCGGGATCACCGATGGCTATGATATGGCAGAAATGATGGATAAATACGGTGCAGACGGTATACAGATCGCCTCCCGTTTCGTGCTCAGCAAAGAGTGCTCAGTCTCCGATGAGTTCAAGCAGGCTTTCTTGGATGCCAAAAAAGAGGATATTGTTTTGGTTTCCTCGCCGGTGGGCTTGCCAGGCAGAGCGGTCAAGACACCCTTTGTGGAGAAAATGCTGCGTGGCGATGATATCTCCGCAGACAAGTGCCAGTACAAATGCTTGAAAAAATGCAGCTACAAGTACTGCATCAGTGAGCGGCTGCACAATGCTCTGGTGGGGGATGTGGAAAATGGCCTGGTCTTCTCAGGTGCCAACACCTTCAAGATGAATGAGATCCTCTCGGTGCAGGAAATTTTTAACCGTTTTGTACAGGCAGCAGAGTCTGTGTACAAGGAGCCGGTCCCGCAAACCTGATGGGCGCCATGAGCCAAACAGCTAAAAACACTGCAACAGAGGCACCGTCTACAGATCCGGTGAAAGCCAGGGTTATTCCCGAATCGGAACACCCCATTCGGGAGCCCCTGCTTGACCGGGAGGCCTTGAAAGTCCTGTATCGCCTGCGTGATGCGGGGTTTAAAGGCTACCTGGTCGGTGGTGGGGTGCGCGATCTCTATCTGGGACGGGCTCCCAAAGATTTTGATATCTCCACCGACGCTCGTCCCGGTCAGCTGCGTAAACTGTTTCGAAACTCCCGCACGATTGGTCGGCGGTTTCGCCTGGTCCAGGTTTTTTTTCGCGGCAACAAGATCATTGAGGTTTCCACCCTGCGCTCAAGCAGTGAGTTTGATCTTAAGGGCGATGACGCGGTCCTGCCTTCCAATAACACCTTCGGGACCCTGGAAGAGGATGCCTTCCGTCGAGATCTGACCATTAACTCTCTGTTCTACGAGATCGAAAATCGGACCATCATCGATTATACTGGCGGGGTCACTGATCTGGACCAGAAGATTATTCGGGTGGTGGGGGATCCAGACCGACGATTTACCCGTGATCCGGTGCGGATGATGCGGGCAATTCGCCATGCGGCTCGGACCGGTTTCACCATCGAAGCACAAACCCTGGCTGCGGTTGAGCAACATCGGGAGAAACTTAAGCTCTGTCCTCCCTCACGAATCCGTGATGAAGTGCTCAAGGATCTCCAATCCGGGGCCAGCCTGGCCTGGGCAGAGCTGTGCAAATCCTCTAGACTTTGGGATATGTTGTTCCCGCTCTATGAACAGCCGCTGCAATCCCAAGACGGTGAGCGAATTTGGCAGGAGCTGTTACAGGTGTTTCGGGCACTTGATCGTCTCCATGACAAGAGCCGCAAAGAGCACAACATCAAAGTTCCTGAATTTTTCCTTCTGGCGACCCTGCTGCTCCCCTGGGCCTGTCGCCGTTACAACCTGCCGGAGGCCAATGTGCGTGGGCAGGGCTATCATCGTCTTTCCCGAAAGATTCGTGAAGATGTGGATCGTCATTTTGGGGAACCTTTCAATATTCAGCGTATGGCCAAAGAGGGGATGACCACCCTCTTGATCAACCTTTCAACCATGCATCATGCCCGTAAAATGGGGAGCTATCCCAAGTGGCTTAAGAAAAAGAGCTATTTTGATAACTGCTCACGTTTCTTCGACTTTTACCTGGAAACCCAGGGGGGCAAACCGGTGGAAGCCAAATCCTTTGTTGTGGAACCTGCGCCGGCAGAAGCGACCGAGGTTATCTCTGTTCCTGCCAGTACCAGTGATTCTGGGGCTCGGGGCCGTCGAGGAGTGAATCCGGCCTTCAGTTCCCAGGAACAGGGGGTGTTTGGGCTGCGTAAAGTAGAGCAATAGTGTCCCGCAGATGATGAACCAGTGGTGAGGGTGTCTGAGCTTGCGTTTTCTTCTCTACAATATCCGCTATGCTACCGGGCATGGACACAGTTTTCATTTCCCTTTTCCCTGGGCCGGATATCTACGCCACTCCCATAGTGTTCTGGAGCAAATCCTTGCCTTTATCAATACGGTCCAGCCGGATATTATGGGGTTGGTGGAGGTGGATGGAGGCTCATTTCGAACGAAGAAGCTTTGCCAGGCAGAGGTTATTGCCAGAGAGTTTGGCTTTTACCATGTGATAGAGACCAAGTACGGCTCAGGCTCCATGGTCAAACGGTTGCCACTGTTAAAAACCCAAGGCAATGCGGTACTGACGCGCATGCCTATAGTGAGTCACCGTTTTCATTATTTCGATGAGGGGGTCAAGCGGCTGGTGATCCAGGTTTGTACCGAGAAGTTGACTATCTTTCTGGTTCATCTTTCCCTGACCTACCGTAACCGCCAGTACCAGCTGGAGCGCCTCTATAAGCTCATTCGTGAGGTGGACCGGCCGGTGATCCTTGCTGGCGATTTCAATGCCCTTTGGGGCATGCGTGAGCTGGAGCTGTTTCTTGGGGCGACAAAGCTTATCAGCGCTAATCCCGAACGCAAGCCCTCCTTTCCCAGTCGCGCCCCCAAGCGGGAGCTTGATTTCATTCTCCACAGCCCGGAGTTGCGGGTTACCAACTTTCAGATTCCACCTATTACTTTTTCCGACCACGCACCGTTGATCTGTGATTTTGATTTTTGCTGAATCGATTTTTTTTGTTGTTTTGTGATTACTACTGAAACGGAGCTGCAATATTTGTCGCGGGTTAGGCTCGCTCTAAGGTCGAGGATAACTGAGGGACTGTAGGAGACGGGCCTTGCCCGCTAGCCATTTTTTCCTAAAAGGTAGCAGTCGAGTAGAGCGGGCACGTTGTTTGTTCTCACTGAAAACTCTTTCATTTCTACAGGTTCAGGATTTTTGTTTGGGGCTGGGAAAGCTTGGGTGTCACTGCGCATTCCGATCAATTGTCTAGTCTGGCCTCCTCGCCGGAGGGGCACCCTTTTCTTTGCTTGCCCAAAGAAAAGGGCGAAAAGAAAGGGCAGCCGCGCCGCTGAGACTACCCCGGCCGATGGAGTTTAAATCCGGCGAGGCAAAAACTCGCTGCGCTCAAACAGTTTGCCTCTTGTTCCGGCTTCAAACCCCACCGCCCGGCTCAGCGCCGATGGCTTTTCTCGTCCCCGAAAGGATCCTGTGTTTTTTCAAAGAACTCAAGGGCGGGATGCGCTACGTTCTTGTTTGGAATGTGTCTGCTTTTATCCTTTAGCCTAACTGGGGCAGTCCAATAAACGATCCGTTCCTTCCTGTAACCCCATCAGCGGTTTGCACGGCCCGGCGGTAAGAAAAGTACTCAGCAGTGCAGCGGGTGCAGATGGCTGCACAGTCAATATTTTCTGTTTTTACCCCCGCTTCCTCCAGTTGTTTTCTGCTGATCGCCCAAAAATCAAAATAGAAAGGTCGCACCTGATAAGCGTGCATCCATTCAGGGAGTTCACTCATAAAGTTGGTGAATTCAGCGCAGCAGGGACCAAGGGATGGGCTGATCACGGCAGTGAGTGTCTCCGGTTTGACCCCATGGTGTTCCTGCATGGCCTGAACGGTCTTGCCGATAATTCCCTGAACACTCCCCCGCCAGCCACAGTGGACTGCAGCGATAACCTGGTGTTGTTGTGCATACAGAAGAACAGCCTGGCAGTCAGCCTGTTGAATCAGCAGAGCCACGCCTGGAAGGTCTGAGATGATAGCATCATAGCCTTGAGGCTCTTGGCCAATATGTTCTTTGTTTGCCAAGAGGATTGCATCGCTGTGCACCTGATGCACCGAGATGAGTTGGGTCAGGCCGATGGCTGCCAGGGCCCGAACGCGATTTTCCTTCACGTTGTTGGGGACATCCCCCGCTCCGAGGTTGAGATTCAGTGTATCAAAGGGGGATGGGCTGATCCCGCCGAGACGGTTAAAACAGCCATGAGGCAGGAGGAGGCGAGAATTTTGATAGAAAGATATCGGTTCGGGGATATGCATAAGCGTCCGTCTAAAAAAATGGGGAAAGCCATAATGGCTTTCCCCACAAAGTTCGTTGTGCTGCTTGCCTGATTAGAAGTAAGCCTCAAAAGTCAGGTAGACCTGATGAGCGCTTTCAACTGCATCCATCCCTGCCCCCATTCCTGTAAGAGCTGCTGGAAGGTTCGGATCGTCAATGTCAAAGGGATACATAGTGTAGTCCCCACTTCCGGTATACTGGTAATCATAATACTGCCAACCAAGACGAACAAAAGTCTTGGCATATTTTGAAATTGCCTCGCCCGTGGGCAAATCATAGATCATATAGAGTTCATAGACATTACCTCGGGTTGCCAGTTTGGACTGATAAAGATCATCATGCCCCGGCGAGAAAGAGACCCAGTACTGTGAACCGTAGTTGTACTCCGCTCCGAGCTTCAGTCCTATATTATCCATGTCGTAACGGATACCTGCGTAGACTGAATATCCGTCTTCGCTATCAGTATTTGGGGCTCCAGCATTAAACATACCACTGCTATCTGGATCACTTCGGCTCCAACCACCCGCAATGAAGAAACTCAGGTCGTCGATTTTGTCCATGTACACCGCGCTGGTGTGAAACATGTTGCCAACATTTTTGCTTGGGGTTCCTGGATAGTCAAAGAGGTTAAAGGCTCCGAATGCCTGGATATTCATGAAGCGAGGCCCCTGCTGGAATACATCCCAGCTGATTCCAGCGAAATCGGTATCATCTAGTGGGGCTCCTGTATCCTCCTGGAGACCATTTTCAAAGCCTCGGCCGTAGCAGAAACGAATGCGCCCGGATCCAAGAGCATCGATCCCCCAGTCATAGGCATAGCCCAAAGAAATACCATCAAAAGGATAATCCATATAGGCAACTGGCGTAGCCATGCGTTCATCGGTACCCATGCGCAGTTGGGCGGGGGGACCATCGGAGGTGGGACGGCGGCCAATGGAGAACCAGACCGGCATGCCACCAATATTCGTCCAGTTGAGGTAAGCGCGATCAACGTAGAGTGCACTATCATTAGGTGTTCTAGTCGTATTGCCATCATAAATGGGATAACCACCTGCTAATCCCGTGGGAACATCTTGCATGCCCCAGACCTTATACATGGCCAATCGCCCTTTAAAAGTCAAATCTTCTGTCGCTTTGACCCGCATATTGAGACGTAAACGATTTGTCATAATTGTATCGTTATAGCGATCACTCAACACATAATCTGCATCGTAGTAATCCCCACGGGCACGGAAATCTCCGTTAAACTGAAAACGGGCGGCAAGATCCCAGGCGTCGGATCTCTCATCCATGTCGTCGACCTTGTCACCGTAGTCGGCCACAACCTCTTTCTGTTCGGCCATCTGTGCCCTCAACTCTTCAAGCTGTCTGGAGAGTTCTTCAATTTTTTGCTCCAGGTCTGCATTCCCAGCCCCGCCACCGGCAAGAGCCATGGTGGGCAGGACCATCATTCCTGCTATTGCCAGCATGGAAAATCGTTTAATCATCCCTCTCCTCCTATCTTATGAAACGCTGGTTGATGGTGGAAAAAATTATACATCCTAAATGGAAATAAATCACAATCCTGAATATAACTTCACAGTATCTTGTCTTTTTTTGAATGTCAATGAAGGAGTAGGGGGGAGTAAAAAAAATTGAACTTTTTGTGTGCGAATAAAAAAAACCCGCCAAATCCAAAAGGATTTGACGGGTTAGAAAAAAACAGCAGGATAAGTTTGATGAGCTATTTGTAACTGAACGTGGTCTTTCCGTTCTTCCGGCCAACCTTCGCCAGCCCTCCCTTAATCAGCTGCCCAAAAAGGATCTCTTCGGTGAGTACATCGCCGATCTCACGCATAATCAGGCGACGCAGTGGCCGGGCGCCAAAAGCGGGCTCGTAGCCTTCTTTGGCAAGCCATGCACGGGCAGCAGGGCTGAGTGAAATCTCCACCTTTTTGCTGGCCAATTGCAGCTGCAGCTCGCCAACCATCTTTTCGACGACCTTCTCCACCGTCTCGGGGCCCAGCGGGCCAAAGGTAATGGTCGCATCCAGGCGATTACGAAACTCGGGCGAAAACATATTCTTAATTGCCTTTTGCTCTTTACCGGAGCTGTCGCCCAGAAAACCAATGGTACGCTCGCTCATTTCACGGGCACCGGCATTGGTGGTCATAATCAGGATGACATTGCGGAAATCTGCACGACGCCCTGCATTATCGGTCAGGGTCGAGTGGTCCATAACCTGCAGCAGGATGGAGAAGACATCCGGGTGCGCCTTTTCGATTTCATCCAAGAGCAGCACCGTGTAGGGATGCTTACGGATCGCATCGGTCAGTAGGCCACCTTGATCAAAGCCCACATAGCCTGGAGGTGCACCGATGAGCCGGGCAACCGCATGTTTTTCCATGTACTCAGACATGTCGAACCGCTCAAAGTTCACCGAGAGCGAGGCTGCCAGCTGCCGGGCAACCTCTGTCTTGCCCACGCCGGTTGGACCTGCAAAGAGAAACGAGCCTGTGGGCGACTGCGGGTTTCCCAGTCCGGCCCGGGAACGTTTCACCGCCTTCACCAGGGCCTCAATAGCCTGGTCCTGGCCAAAGATAACCGATTTCAGGCTATCTTCGAGTTTGAGCAAATCATTGAGATCGCTGCCAGATTTACTGTTGACCGGAACACGGGCGATTTTGGAGACAACCTGCTCAATGTCGCGTACACCAATGGTGCGACCGGTTTTGCCGTTAAGACGGAAGAAGGCGCCCACCTCATCCATGACATCGATAGCCTTGTCCGGCAGAAAACGGTCGTTAATATAGCGATGGGCCAACTCTGCCGTTGCGTCAATAGCGGTCTTGCTGTAGCGGATATGATGGTGTTCCTCATAGCGTGGTTGCAGACCTTTGAGGATACGGCAGGTATCCTTGACCGAGGGTTCCTCTATATCGATTTTCTGGAAACGGCGCGAAAGAGCCCGATCCTTCTCGATATGGTTTTTATACTCCTCGTAGGTGGTGGAGCCAATGCAGCGGATCGTGCCAGACTGCAGTGCCGGTTTAAGCAGGTTCGAGGCATCCATGGAGCCGCCGCTGGTGGCGCCGGCGCCGATGATGGTGTGCATTTCATCGATAAACAAAATAGCTTTCTCTTTGCCTTCGATGGCTGCAACAACTTCCTTGAGCCGCTTTTCAAAATCACCACGATACTTAGTGCCGGCAACCAGAGTGCCCAGGTCAAGCATGTAGATTTCCGTTCCCTCGAGCAGATCGGGAACCAGCTTTTTAGGATCAGGTTTTTCTTCCTTACGGGCAAGTCCATCTTCGTGAATACGCAGGGCCAGGCCTTCTGCCATGGCGGTTTTGCCCACGCCCGGTTCACCGACCAAAAGTGGATTGTTTTTCTTCCGGCGACAGAGTACCTGCATCATACGTTTCAATTCAAAGTCGCGTCCGATGAGCGGGTCAATGGTGCCTTCCTCGGCGCGGCGTGCGAAGTTGACCGTAAACTCGTCCAAGGCATCAGAGGAGCGGTCCTGTCGTTTTTTAGAAGGTTGTGCCTGTCCACCGCCAGGTCCGGGAGGCGGCTGCTGATAGGGTTCTTTCTGCAGGTATTCGGGCAGGCCATGGGAGATATACTCCACCACCTCCATGCGGCCAACACCTTCACTTCCCAGAAAATACACGGCATGCGAGTCTGGCTCGGTGAAGATGGAGACCAGCACGTCGCCGGTGTCAACCTGTTTCTTGCCACAGCTCTGCACATGGCTGACCGCACGCTGGAGGACGCGATTAAAGGCAACCGTCTGGGCGGGTTCACCGTCAAGCTCTTTCATGATCGGCATGCCGGATTCGAAAAAGCGCTCCAGCCGCTCTTTAATATTCTGGTTGTTGCCACCGCACTTGTCGATGATATGCCGGGCAAGATCGTCGTGCAGCAAACCGTAGAGCATATGCTCGACCGTCACATATTCGTGGCGATGGTTTTTTGCTTCTTTGATCGCTTTAATCAGGGCAAGTTCCAGTTCTTTACTCAACATATGTATTTCCTCGTCGGGGAGTCATCCTCCCCTTGGATCCACGAATACCGGGGTACCCGTCTGGCTGTACTGCTTTATGTTAACTCTCCTTTTCCAAGGAACAGCGAAGGGGAAATTGATGCTGTTTAGCCATCTGGTGAACCGTCTCTACCTTGGTTTCTGCAATTTCCCGGGTGTAGACCCCTGCAATGCCAATGCCCTGGTGATGCACATTGAGCATGATTTGCGTGGCCTCTTCGGTGTTTTTGTGAAAGACCGTCTGCAGAACCATGACGACAAAATCCATGGTGGTATAATCGTCGTTATGCAGCAGAACCTTGTACTGCGGCGGTTCCTGTACGGCCTCCCGGTCGCTGGTTTCGAGTTTTTCCTGAACAATTGAATCTTCTTTTGCCATACCTCTACTCGATGGGATTACACTTTGTTCGAGGAATCAAAGTTGGTTATTCTCATTAAAAGACCTGAGAACAACGAGTTGTATGCTGTGGCCTTCGTTCTGTACGTCCTGTGAACTGCGGGTGCTCTTAAGAACAACTGTCTTGTTCTCGTATCAACACGTACATGACTCCCGTTAGAAGCGCCATGAATTATTGTATAAATCGAACGGGTTGGGTGCTTTTATTCGACTCAAATCATTTTTCTATATCAGTATTGTAATACCCGTCCTTGATTTTGCAAGGTTAGTCAAAACCCCTCAGTTATTCTTTTGAAGTTGCACGGCGCATCATCGAAAGCAGGAGATGCTGTAAGAGAATCTCGGGCTGCACGGGGGAGCCTTTCAAGCGCAGCTCTGCTTTCAACAACAGTTTCAGCCAGCGTCCCAGAAGTAGCAGGTTCATGGTGGAGGCGGTCTTGAACTGCATGTACAGTGCAAACGGATGCCCGCTCAATTCTTTTTTCCACTGCTCTCGTTCTTTGAGCCGGGGCAGGCAGGTATTTTGAAAAGCCTGGGCCGACATGGATCCCTGAAACCCTATTTCAGGCTGTTCCAACAAAGAGCGAAACAGCATCAGGGTGCGGACATAGTTGCGCAGGGTGGCCACCACCGCCAGGGGATGAATACCGTTTTCCTGGAGACGCTGGCCAATTTTCAGTGCCTGGGCCAGGTTCCCCGCCGATATGGCACCGGTGAGTTCAAAGAGGGCCTCTTGCCTGGTGCGACCAACAAGCAGATCCAGATCCTCGCGGGTTATCTGTCGTCGCTCCCCCACATACGCTATGACTTTCTCCAATTCCATGACCACCGCCACCGGATGGAACCCAACCCGCTCAAAAAGCAGATCCGTGAGCCCGGAAGCAAGGGTCTTGCCTTGTTTGGCCAGCGTCTGTTGCACCAGATCCTGTAAAACTGCTTTTTGCGCTTTTTGCGCTTTGGAACTGGCGCCGGTCTCCACGCTCATATCCAGGATGGACTGGGACTCCTTGAGTTGTTTAAAGAGTTTTTTGCGCTTATCCACATCCTCGGTGATGAGGATGAGGATATTGGACTGTGGCAGGCCGGATTCAAGTGTTGCCATAAGCGACTCAGCCGGATCTGCGGCCGCTTTTGCCTGTGTCTGAGCCTGGTCGGATCTCAGCAGCGAGGCGGTCCAGTTCAAATCGCCACCGGGTTTGGCAAAGCCAAACAAGTGTTGCCACTCACTAGCAGGCATGGTTGGGAGTTCTTCGTATTCGGCTGGAGTCAGGCCGCCGCTTTCAACGAAGGCGCGCAGGGCACGGGCGGCCTGTTCCTGCTTACCGGCAGCCTGCGCCTTCTGGGCTCGATCCCAGATGCTCTTTGCCACCTGTTTGGAGTGAAAGAGCCGGGTGTCGATGACTCGATAAACCTGGCGGCCAGGCAACAGGCTGAACCCACGGAGTTTTGCCAGGGTGGTCTGACAGTCTTCGCGATCCCCATCAATAGAGTGCAGGGTCCCTCCTGCTTGCAAGAGCACCTTCTCAAGCTGGTCAGAGGCGTTGCGGCAGAGATAGCGTTCGCCAAAGATCAGATAGACCTGGGTTGGGCCGCTCGCGGCTACAGCCATCATTTCCTCTGTTTTTTCACGGCTATAGAGCGGCATGGAGAGGCTTACCCACTAATTCGTTGAAAGAAGTTTTTCTTTTTGGTTTTTGCAGCATTATTTTGTTGTTCATCAAGCATCTTGTGGAGCATGGCGGTTAGCGAGCCCGGAAGCAGGTAGTCCTGGCCTCTGTCTCCTTGAAAGATGGAGGCGGACTGGCGAGCCACATCCTTCCAGGAGATGGTGGTCTCATTTTTGGCTACAATCTCAAAGAGCATCTTATTGTAAGGATCGTTGATCATCGCCAGCCCGGTGCCAATGGTGGCCAGCAGGTCCACCGACGAGGCAAAGAGCCGGGTAAGATTGGTATACACCTTGACGCCACCACAAGAACCCAGGCTGAGAAAACGCTGTTTGTTTTGCAATTCGTCTGTCTTGATTCTGCCCGATTCAATCAGTTTTCCCAAGGGCTCGGTGATCTGCTCCGAGCGCCAGTAGCTGTGGCCACGCTGGGCCAGCATCTCGTCTCCGGAGAGAATAAAACGCCTGAGCATCTCCATTTGGTTGTCCTGGGTGGAGTAGACGAACTGGGTGTGATTGATGCGAATTCCATTGATGTCTTTGGTAAAGGCGATGGCAAAGTGTTTGTTTTGCATCGCCTGAAACAGCGAAGGCAGGCCTGCCTTCAGGTATCCCCTGGTTTCGGCGCGAAATCTACCTGTCATTGCGGGGATGGAGTATTGTTCCGAGATGTTGAGCTTGTAGCCGCTTGCCAGCAACATGCGTGCATTGGAGGCAAAGGATTGGCGGCCATCGTCATCGGGGTGGTACATGGAGACGGAACCCAGGCGCCCATCTTCCTTCCATTGGGCAAAGGGGGTGGTCTGGTAGCGCTCCATGTCAACCGCACCATGACGTACTATCATACGGCTGATGAGGATGCGGTCCTCTCTGCCCAGCAACTCCGGTGAAGTTTGCAGGTAATACTGTAAAATCACGTTGATCAACTTGGCGTTGGTTGCGGTTTCCGACTCGCTCTGCTGGCTCATGAGGGTGATGAGGTAGGTCCGTGCTTCCGGAGAAAGGACCTTGAGCAGGTGGGTGAAGGTGGCGGAAAAAAGGAGAATGGAGTCTTCACTTTTCAGTGCAGAGTCGGTGATGAGAGAGAGAATTTCTTTTTGTTTGTAGAGTTCCTCCGGGAAAAATTCGGTGAGCTTCCCTTTTTGGGCGCAACTCGCGATAAAATCGGCCACCAGAAGATTCTCAGGGTCGATAATCTGTAAAAAATTGAGGAGGTCGCCCTGATAGCGGCCCTGAATGCGAGTAAGCAAAACAGGCACCATGATATCCCGAAAGGATGAGTCATAGAGCTCGCTCCCTTGGGCCATAATTGCATAACTGTTGGCCACTGTAAGGTCCCGTGCGGTTTGTACCCGGGCGGCGGCGGTTGCCCTTTTGAGCTGGCCAATGGCAGTCGCCCGGTTGGTTTGACTCAAGTTGTCAAAACGTGCGCGTACAGCAGGTTGGAGCTCTTGGTATTTATTTTCCAGTTGCTGCATGGACCATCGTCCTAAGCTTGCCTCGGAGATCTCATAGCCATTTTGATTGGTGATAGCGTGAAGGTTGTTGATTTTCCACAGGATCTCTTTGCCGCCCTCATACAATGCCTGCAGCAGCGCAGATTTTTTTTGGGGGGAAAAGCTTTCATACTGGGCTTCCTGAATGTGGGCGGGCAGGGCAAAATAAGCCACCAGCCAGTCCCAGCTCTCCTGAGCGGTAATCCCTTTTCTGGAAAACAGAAAGCGTGCGTTTCTGGCATCGTTTTGATAGAGCCGGGCGAGTAGATTGAGCCCATCAACCATAATCTCAGTGGTCATGTTGCTGCTGCCGGCAAAGGCTTCGGCTGCCTTTGCCTGGTGGCCCTGCAATCGTACAATCAGGGGGAGTGCATTCAAAGCCTGGTTGATACGCAGGTCACCGATTTGAAACAGAGCCCGCGCCGCACGGACATGGTCGCTTGGCATGCTGTTGAGGGTGGGGATAAGCGCCATGGCCTGGTGCAGGGTAATGCCCTGAACTCCCAGAAGGGCTCTAAAGGCACGTCCAGTGTCAAAGCTCAGTTGTTTGACAGTGGTGAGTGAGGCCGTGGCTTGCTCGATATTCATCCCTGCAAGTTCTGTCAGCGCCTCAAAGGTCAGTACCTGTTCAAAGGTGAAGCGTTCATGCTGCAATCGCTCGATCATCAGGCTGGCATGATCAAAGTCAACGCCAGGAACGGTGCAGATTTTGCGGAGGATACGCTGGCCGTTATAGTTCAACCGTGCAATGGCTGTGGCACCCAATGCTTTTTGCTGACTGGTCAGTCCGGGGATTTTTTGGTATAGCCCCACGGTCTGCTGTACACTGACAGCGCCCGGCTGCGAGGAGGCAACCTGGGCGGAGACCACCACAATCCCCAAGATAAGGGTGAAGGTGAGCTGGAATAAAAAAACAGTACGCCGAATTGTTCGACAAAAAGAAAGAGGGGTGTGCATAGTGTCTAAAGATGGATCCGTGATATCCGAAGGTCTGCAGAGGGTGGTGCCGATGGCGGCCTTACTGTTGGCCATGGCACTGTGGGGAAGTTCGTTTGTTGCCTTGAAATATAGTTTTCAGGAAATGCACCCCCTGGTGGTTATTTTGGGGAGAATGATCGTTGCCTCGCTCTTTTTTCTTCCCTTTCTTGGTTCGTTGGCTCAAGGGCCTGTCCCTAAAAAACTCTTTGTGCCTGTACTTGCCATGTGTTTATGCGAGCCTTGCTGCTATTTTCTTTTTGAAACAGCAGCACTGACCCGCACCAGTGCATCTCAGGCCGCGATGATTACCACCATGCTGCCTTTGATGGTGGTGCTCTCAGCAGGTTTTTTTCTTGGAGAACGTATCACCGTTCGGACCATCGGCGGATTTGTTGTCGCCGCCGCTGGTGCACTTTGGCTCAGTCTGAGCGGAGAGGAAACCCCCCAGGCTCCACAACCGGCTCTGGGGAACTTTTTAGAGTTCATGGCCATGGTTTGTGCGACGGGGTATACTATTCTAATGAAACGGTTAAGTAAAGATTTCCATCCTTTTTTTCTTACCGGTATCCAGGCTCTTACGGGCGCCGTCTTTTTTTTGCCCATTCTCTTTTTGCCCTCAGTCCAGGCATCGGGGCTCAGCCTGGGGGGGATAGGGATTATTTTTTATCTGGGGCTGGTTGTGAGCTTAGGCGCCTATGGGCTGTATAATTATGGAGTGAGCTGTATTCCTGCCAGCCAGGCTTCTGCCTTTGTCAATCTGATACCGGTGTTTTCCATTCTTCTTGGTTTTCTTATTTTAGACGAACGACTCACACTTTGGCAATGGCTGGCAAGCTTACTTGTCTTTACCGGTGTGCTTCTGAGCCAGGAAAGAGGACGTGTGCGTCGGCCATCTTCTCTCAATACCACGACAGGTTGTTGCGATGAGTAAGACCTTCATTCTTCTAGGGATTCTTTTTCTTTGCCTAGGGCTTTTCTGGCCTTGGTTGAAGCAGCTGCCTTTGGGACGGCTACCGGGTGATATCCTTATTGTCCGTGAGAATTTTCGATTTTCATTTCCTTTGACCAGCTGCATCCTGGTGAGCCTGGTCCTCTCGCTCTTGCTCTGGTTGTTTCGTCGGTAGCGGGAAATGATTGAAAGAGGGAAAAGGGGGGCAGAGATAGAAGAAATGCGCAGTGGTGGCTGGTGCGCTGCCTGCAATCGAAGCCATCTCTTACCGGCAGGACCGGTATTATCCGACTGCCATGCGCTGATGAGTCATCTTTCTCGTGTTAAGCGCATCGACGGCCTTGAGGCACCGTGTGGCGATGATCCCCGGTGCGCAACCCGCCCTCTTTTTGAGACCGGTGGCGGCAAGATGTTTGGCCTGCTCTCATGCAGAGATGATGCCGGAAAGCGGGTCGTGCTGCGCGCATTTTCAGGTCAGCTCAACGGACTC
Organism: Desulfobulbus rhabdoformis; assembly: GCF_016919065.1. Classification (GTDB taxonomy): domain Bacteria; phylum Desulfobacterota; class Desulfobulbia; order Desulfobulbales; family Desulfobulbaceae; genus Desulfobulbus; species Desulfobulbus rhabdoformis. Next base: position 95,708 of record NZ_JAFFQA010000012.1, read on the forward strand.
TGGCAGGTAGCTGGCTGGGTGGGGCCGATCTTTGATGTCAAACGATTCGATACACTGGTGGCTGAGCCGGATAGGGCGATCAAGGCGTTAGGGCAGAGACTGCAACGCTGTGAGCCTGTTTCGGTGGAATACAGGGAGTTGAAACGAAAGCGGCGGCAGCTTTCCCAGGAGTTGATGCAGGCAATTCATGCACTCTATACCCTGCGAAATTTTCGCGGTGAATCTGCCCCGCTCATTCAGGTCTTTCAAGGGAAGGGCATGCCTCCTGCCGGGACCGGCGACTGCTGCGCACCCAAGTTGCTCCATCACGCGGCCTGCCACGGGCTGCGTCCTGAAGGGTTGGTCGAGTTTTACTGGGGAACCACCAACCATTCGCAAACCAAGCGCCATGGGCAGCTCTACGTGGCCTGTGAGGCCAAATGTCAGCCCATTCTTGGATTTCAGCTCTGCGGAGGCGTGGATGTGTGAACTAGAGATAATCTTTCAGGATGCAGCTATTGTAGTGGTCAACAAACCTGGTGGCTTATTGGCTGTTCCCGGTCGTGGCCCGGATAAGCAGGACTGTGTCACTCAGCGGGTGCGTCTTCTTTTTCCCGACTGCATCGAGCAACCGGCTGCCCATCGTTTGGATATGGATACCTCCGGTTTAATGGTCCTGGGGATCACCGCCCAGGCTCATCGTCACCTCTCTGCCCAGTTTTCCCAGCGAACGGTTGAAAAAACGTATCTGGCTCTGCTCGATGGTTCTGTGGCGAAGGAATCCGGGGAGATTGCTCTTCGTTTTCGTCTTGATCCCGACAATCGACCGCATCAGGTGTATGATCCGGTCCAGGGAAAGTTAGGGCAGACCCGATGGCGGAAACTCTCCACTCTCCAGGGACAGAGTTTGATCGAGTTTATCCCGCTCACCGGTCGAACCCACCAGCTACGCCTGCATGCCGCTCACCCCCTTGGGCTGGGCTCAGCTATCGCAGGCGACCGTCTTTACGGCACCGGGGTTCTGGGCGACAGGCTCTGTCTGCATGCGGCCAGGCTCTGCTTTGACCATCCTGAGAGTGGTGAGCGGTTGGAGTTTATATCTTCCGCACCATTTCTTGATGTGTAGGTGTTCAGGCCTGATTAAGGTGTTTGCTTGCCGGAGCACAGGTTTTCCACCCCCTGAAGGTTCAGCTTGGTGCCGGGGAGGAGCAGATCCGGATTATCAATCAGCTCTTTGTTACGTGCATATAATTTTGTCCAGGCGTCCTGGTTGCAAAGCACGCGCTTGGTGATCTTACTCAGCGAATCTCCGGGTTTGACCGTGTAATACTGTGTTTCAGTTTGGAGGGGGAGCGAGGGCTCAAGCTCTGCTGGCGGTGTGGGAGCGGGGGCCAGGACTGGCGGGTTTTGAATACTTTGAGCCGGAGCTGCAGGTTGGGCATCCTCATGGATGTTGGGTTCATTCGCAGGGAGAGGCCCCTGGGGGAGCGGTTGACGTTCAGCTTGGGGCTCTTGTGTTTGCGTCGCCTCCATGGCCAACGGTTCTGGTTCACTGAGTTGATCATTGAGTTGCACTTGCTCAACAACCTGCGTTTCCGTCAGGCTTTGAACCAGCTCTTGGGCATCTGCTTCGGCCTGCTCAACCGTATCCGTTGTTGCCGCCCGAATCTGTGCACCCAACTCTGCAACCGGAGCCTCTGCGGAAGCTTGAGGCGCAGATCTCTGTTCCTGGAGTTGTGGCGGTGGTGTTGTGGAGGGAGCTAGTGGCACCACCTGATCATTCTGGCTGATCACAGCGGGCTGCTCATTTTGAGTTGGCACATTGGGCTGGCTTTTTTGCTGGCTTAGATACCACCAGCCGCCCACGGCCAGTGCAAGCAGCAGAGCTCCTGTCAAAAGAGGTGCTCCAGAGCTGCCCGATCGCTTACTGCCTTTGGCCTGTTTGCCCTGAGTGCGAATCCGTTTTGAACGAAGCCGCACCGCATCGGTCAGCGCCAGCGTCTCGGTGATGCGTTTTCTTCGTTCCTGTAGCCCTGGAAAATCAACGGCGACCTTGGCCGCCTGCTGATAGCATTCCTGCGCCTCCCTGTTGTTTCCTTGAAGTTCATGGCTCTCTCCCTGAGCAATGAGCGTTTCGGCCTTATTCCATAGCTGCTGACGTCGAGTCTCCAGGTCCTCACGCGTTTGGGGAGGCATCTCGTCCCCATGCATGGTGAGCAGAGTTCCTGCCTCGGTAATATGACCTGAATCAATCAGGGCCTGTATGTCACTGCTTGAAAAAGTGCTCACGGCGAAGCTCCTGTAAAAGAGTACTTAAACCCCAGGTGACTGTTGTTTGTGCTGTCGTGAACTTACGGCGATCATTACAAAGAGGGTAGCTGGTTGCGTCTGACTTTGTCAAGAAATTGAGGCTGTTAATGTTGGAGTATGGGGTTGGTTTCCATAAAAAAAGGGTGCTCTTCAAGAGAGCACCCTTTTTTGCAACAACCTCTCTCTGGCGAGATCAGGCCTTATGAGATGTGTTTTGCAACAGCATCACGCTCGCTTTTGAGCTCGGCCTCGGTCTTCATGATCATCTCACGGCTGTAAGCGGAGATCTCAAGACCTTCAACGATTTTGTAATCGCCGCCTTCGCAGATGATCGGGAAAGCAAACATCAGATCTTCGTCTACACCGTAGGGGTTGCCAGCGCTGTAGATACCCATGCTGACCCATTTGCCTTCGCTGCCCAGAGCCCAGCTGCGCATGTGGTCAACGGCTGCAGAGGCAGCAGAAGCAGCAGAGGATGCACCGCGAGCTTTAATGATGGCGGCACCGCGCTGCTGAACGGTGGGGATGAAGTAGTCTTTGTTCCAGGCATCGTCAACCAGATCTTTCACCGCTTTACCGTCAACAGAGGCGTAGCTGATGTCCGGATACTGGGTAGCGGAGTGGTTACCCCAAACAACAACTTTCTCAACCTTGGTGGAATGAGAGCCAGCTTTCTCTGCAATCTGAGACATGGCACGGTTGTGATCCAGACGCATCATGGCGGTGACGTTGCGCGGATTGAGTTTGGGAGCATTTTTCATGCAGATCAGGGCATTGGTGTTCGCCGGGTTGCCAACAACCAGTACGCGGCAGTTGGGATTGGCGTTGTCGCTGAGTGCTTTACCCTGTACGGTGAAGATAGCGCCGTTGGCATCAAGCAGGTCAGAACGCTCCATGCCCGGACCACGAGGACGGGAGCCAACCAGCAGGGCGAATTCGGCATCTTTGAAAGCAACGTTGGGATCATCGGTGGCGATAACGTCTGCTACCAGCGGGAAGGCGCAGTCGTTGAGCTCCATCAATACACCCTGCAGGGCACCCATTGCCGGGGGAATCTCGAGAAGCTGCAGGATAACGGGTTGATCAGGACCGAGCATGCTGCCGCTGGCAATGCGGAAGATGAGGGAATAGCTGATCTGACCGGCAGCTCCGGTTACTGCTACACGTACTGGTGCTTTCATTTGTTTCTCCTTGTTGTTGAACCTACTGCAAATTAGTAGACCAAAAATTGGTTACTACCATCAGTTGTCATGCAAATCCCCAAGGGGACTTTGGATCAAGAAACGAACTCGGTACTCATGTGAAGCAAGATAGGAATATGAATTTGAACAGGAAAATGAGGGAACAGCTTCTGCGAGAGGGCCTGGGGGAGAGGTGTCGTGGCCGACACGAATCCGTAAGGCGGGGAAAAAGTTAATGTTCTCGGATGCTTTGCCCAAAGTAAATGAATTCCCATTCAGACGCACCGATATTGATACAAATCAACGGCTAAAAAGTCAAGCGCTCTTTCATGGGGAAAGCGAGAGGAGAAATAGAGAAATTTTTCAGGAAATATGCGAGTATCGGTCCGCAATCACCATCATTAATGTCTCGTAGGTGAACCCCCAGATATAGCCTTCTGTGGCTGGAATGCAGGGGAAGAGTACCTCAGGACAACGAGGACTCATTGGGCGCTTGATAATATTTGCGCTATCGGATACGTAGTCCAGCTCTAACCATTCGTGGCAGCTGATTTCGGACTGCTGCAGTTGAATGGGCGGAACTTCGGGAAGCTCAAAAAGGTAGGTCGTCACTGGGACCGGTTGGTTCAGGTGATTGCCCGCTTGGCGTATGGGGTACTGTTTGATCAGATTGTCGGTGGAGAGTTTGATACCACATTCCTCATAGGTCTCTCGAATGCAGGTCGCCAGCAGGGATGGATCACCATTGTCTCGGCGGCCACCGGGAAACGAGTAATGGCCGGACCAGGGATCACGGGGGTTGGATTTTCGTTTGAGCACCAGTACCTCGGGTTCTGGGGCACAGGAGATGATGGTGGCCACAGCGGCCTCTTTTTTAATGAAAGATTCCATATCATTTTGTATAGCAAATTCCCGCCTGATCCCCAAGAAAGGAAATAGGCGTACCGGGTATTTTTCGCCACTCTTTGTCTAATTGTTGTTGTTGCAAAAGCCTTGGGGATGCTGCCTAACCCTGTACAATATAGATATTTTCTAGTACCTTGCAACTGGAAGCCTACAAGACTTCCCTGAATCCGTGAGCAGTCGCTGGGCCTACCCTATACTGTGAGGCGGCAAGAGCAACCTGTTTTCATCTCTCCCGTACAAAGGCTAAAAGCAGATTTTTTGCCGTGACGAGTATCTTTTATGAATGTTCTTATCTACGGTGCCACTGAGACCGGCTATATAGTGGCCTCTCAGCTGTACCGCAAACACAATATAACCATTGTTGACGATGTAGATCGCCTGCCTGATAAATTTAATAATCTGGATATCAGCTTTGTGGCCGGGAACGGCGCTGATGTACAGGTGCTTGAGCGGGCCAATACGGCCAAGGCCGATCTGTTTATCGCCTGTTCGTTAATTGATGAGGCAAACATCGTTGCCTGCTGGACAGCAAAGAAAATTATCGAGGTCGAAACCATCTGCTTTGTTCGCCGGATGGAACTGTATCGCAACCTCAATTCACTCTCGCAAAATCGATATCAAACCAAATACGATATCGACACCATCATCTGGCCGGAGCAACTCCTGACCCAGGATATTTTTCGGATTGTCTCCGTGCCTGATGCCATTGATGTGGAATATTTCGTGCGTGGCAAGGCGAAAATGTTTGAGTACCGGATCAAAGAGCACTCCAATATTTGTAATCTCCGCATCATGGATTGCTCTTTTCCCCAGAATGTGCTCATTGTCGGGATTACCCGCGACCACAATCTCTTTATCCCCAACGGTGCCACCACCATCCAGGCTGATGACAAAGTCATCTTTATGGGGACCGGGCCGGCTCTGGATATACTTGCGGCCCAGTTTTCCCAAAACGTCAACAAGATCAAGACAGCCTCGGTCATTGGTGGGGGCTCCGTCGGTTTTATGCTGGCGCAGAAGCTGGAGCAGGCAGGTATTCGGGTCAAACTGATCGAGCACGATAACGCCCGTTGTGTCTATCTTGCAGATAACCTGAAAAAAAGTCTGATCCTGGAAGGCGACGGGACGGATCTGGAACTGCTGGAAGGTGAGAGTATCGGCGAGAGTGATGTCACCGTCTGCGTCACCAACAACGATGAAAAAAACCTGCTCTGTTCGCTCCTGGCCAAGCAGCTCGGTTGCGAGCGTATCATCACCCGTGTGGGCAACGTGCGCAACTCGGCCCTGTTTGAGCGGGTGGGGATCGATGTGGTGGTCTCGCCGCGCGAGTCAGCGCTCAAAGAGTTGCTCAACCGACTGCACGCTAAGGATGTCAATATCCTGGCCCTTGTTGAGGGAGGGCAGGGCGAGGTTCTGCGGTTGACCCTGCCGGAGAGCTTTACCGAAACCCTGGTCCGTGAGTTCAAGCTTCCGGCTCGTGCTATCATCGGCCTGGTGATTCGTGGCCGCAACGTGATCTTTCCCCATGGTGAGACTGCCCTGATGAAGGGCGATCAGCTTATCATCTTCACCATGGCCAAGGATGCCGAGGCCATCAAGGCGGCCTTCGCCAAATGAAGATAACCGCGATTGTCAATGTTATCGGGATTATACTGGTAGCCCTGGGCACCATTATGCTCACTCCCATATCGGTGGCGCTGATCACCGGTGAGTATGGTTCCATCCTGCCCTTTGTTGTTGCCTGTGGCTCCAGTGTGGCGCTGGGGTTTTTGTTCCAGTGGTACGGAGGCTTTTCCCGGGACTTTGACAACCTCAAGCGTACAGAGGGCATGTTGATCGTGACCCTGGCCTGGTTGGTCACCGGCTGTATCGGTGCCATTCCCTTCCTTTTTTACCAGTTGGGGCCACTGGATGCTTATTTTGAGTCAATATCGGGCTTTACCACCACCGGTGCCACCATCCTCAAGGATTTTGCTCCGTATCCCAAGACCTTTTTTTTCTGGCGCAGTCTCAGTCAGTGGCTGGGCGGTATGGGGATCATCGTTTTGTTTGTCGCCATCCTGCCCCAGTTTGCCGTGGCCGGGCGACAGATGTTTTTTGCCGAGGCCCCAGGCCCCACAGAAGAAAAAGTGACCCCGCGTATCACCCATACGGCAAAAGCCCTGTGGATGATTTACATCCTCCTGACCCTCTTGGAGATGGTGGTACTCTCACTGCAGGGCATGCCGGTCTTTGATGCGGTCTGCAACTCCTTTTCCACCATGGCCGCCGGTGGTTTCTCTCCTAATGGTCAGTCAATTCAAGGCTACAACAGCAGCAGTATTACCTGGACCATTACCCTGTTCATGTTTCTTGCCGGGGGGAACTTTGCCTTGCAGTACCGGGTCTTTTTTCAGGCCAAGTTCCGTTCGCTGATCAACAATGAGGAGTTTCGGTTCTACCTGATTATCGTGGTGGTCATGTCGCTTCTGCTCTGCTCCTCCCTGATGTTGGTTGAAGGGGATGACTGGCAGACAGGGCTGCGGGAGAGCTTTTTCCAGATAGCCTCCATCATCACCACCACAGGCTTTGCCTCTGAGGACTTCGGCCTCTGGGCCATCCCTGCCCAGACCATTCTCTTTACCATGATGCTTGTGGGGGGCTGCGCCGGTTCCGCCGGTGGCGGCGTGAAAGTGGTACGTGTGCTTTTTGGGCTTAAATATCTCAAACGAGAGATCGCCCAGGTGGTGCACCCCAAGGCGGTGTTGCCCATCAAAATCGACCGGGTCACGGTGCCAGGGGATATTCAACGCCAGATCCTGGGGTTTCTTCTCTTTTATATTGCTCTTGCGACCCTTTCCTCATTGATCGTCACGGTGATCGAGCATGATCCTGTGGTCGGCATCATCGGAACAGCCGCCACTATTGGCAACATCGGCCCCGGCTATGGAACCATCGGCCCCATGGGCAGCTTTGGTAATCTCTCTCCCTGGACCAAGGGGATTTTTATTGTTGATATGGTGGTAGGCAGGCTGGAGCTTATTCCCTTTTTGGCGATGCTCCATCCTGATTTCTGGACTTTTAAACGCAAACTGGCGCGAAAAGGATGAGCTCAAGCAAGCAACCTTTGACAGCAGAGCCCTACGGTGGATTTGAACAGGGACCGATTCGGCCCCCCAGTGAGGCCAACAGCCTGCTTCTTCGGGTAACTCGCAACTGCCCCTGGAATAAGTGTACCTTTTGCGGGCTCTACAAAGGGCAGCAATTCAGTCGCCGCCCGCTTGCGCATGTATTGGAAGATATAAAGACCGTTCAAGGCTTTGTTGGACAGCTCCAGCGCAAGGATCCCGTTGATGTGGATGCTTTAAGCTGGAGTGAGCAGGTGGCCTATTATGCTGCCCGGACCTGGGTGATGGATGGCTGTCAGTCGGTTTTTCTCCAGGATTCCAACAGCCTGATCATTAAGCCTCAGGAACTGATAACCATACTGGAGGCGCTCCGTAGCGCCTTTCCCCAGATAGAGCGGATCACCTCCTATGCCCGTTCGCAGACTATCGCCCGCATGGATGCCTCTGATCTTGCCTCCATTGCCGCAACGGGGCTCAATCGCATTCATATTGGGTTGGAATCGGGCTCCGATGCAGTCCTCGTCCGCGTGAAAAAGGGTGCCGATGCGCACATCCATGTCAAGGCGGGAATCATGGTCAAAGAGGCAGGTATTGAACTCTCGGAATATTTCATGCCGGGACTGGGAGGGGAGGAACTCTCCCAGGCGCATGCCCAGGAGAGTGCGGCGGTCTTAAATCAGATCAATCCGGATTTTATCCGTCTGCGGACCTTGGCCCTGCCAGACTCCCTTGAGCTGACGAAAGAGCAGGTTGCAGGTCGTTTTAAAAAACTCGGCGATAAACAAACGGCTGAGGAACTCCACCTCTTTCTCCGCTCGCTCTCCGGGATAACCAGTCAGGTGAAAAGCGATCATATTCTCAATCTCTTTGAGGAGATTGAAGGGCGGCTTCCAGAGGACCAGTCACGAATGCTGAAGGTCATTGACACCTTCCTTGCTCTTTCATCAGACGAGCGGATCCTCTATCAGATAGGACGCCGTTGCGGTGTCTTTCATGCACTTGCTGATCTCAAGCACCCTTCACTCAGAGCCCGTGCCCAGCAGTATGTGGAGCAGTGGATGGTGACTCCGGAAAATGTGGATCGAATCTGTGATCAATTAATGCAGCGCTTTATCTGACTCTTAATCGGTGCCGACAGTTGCTCACGGATTCAGGCCTTTTTGAGACAACTCACATAACCACGATCTACCCTTTTGATATGGTTGATCAGCCAGTCGCTGAGGAAATTCATCAGATCCAGCGTGATGGTGACGCTGCCACTTTCGAATTGTTTTTGAAAATCAACCACCTGAGCCACCAGCTTCTCGTGTTCACGTTTGTGAGCGTCAAGTTTTGGATATCCCGCCTCCTCCATCATTCGTTCTTCGTCTTTAAAATGTTCCACCGTATACTGGGCCAGTTCCGCAAGGGTTGCGCCAAGGACTGATTTCCCCGCGCGAACACGCATGGCGTGATGCAGTTTGTTCACCAGATCCACCAAGTGGTGATGCTGTTGATCGATGGCGTCGATACCAAAGCTGATGGAACTGTCCCAGGTGATGAGATCCGGGGCATCGTCCGTCTGGGCAGGTCCCTTGGCCTGGGTCCTATCCACCTTGAACTCACCAATCATGACCTTTAAATCAGACGCCAGACGGGTGAGATCGCTGGCATTGACACTCACCTTATGACTACTGTCGGCGATGGTGCGGGCGATGGTGTTGACCTCGGTGATATCCGATGCAATCTCGCCGGAAAAGGTACTACTGGTGGCCACATTGCGGCTGACTTCGTCTATGCCGGTTGAGGCCTGGTGCAGGTTCTCGATGATTTCCACCGATGCGTTTCTCTGCGTCTCCACCGAGGAACTGATCGAAGATACCGTGGTGTCCACCTCGTTGATTACCTCGGCAATGTTGCCGATATCACCCACTGTTTCCTGAATGTGGTTCTGAATCCCCTCAATTTGTCGCCTAATATTCAAGGTGGCCTCAGCAGTTTGCTTGGCCAGCTCCTTAATCTCGTTGGCAACCACGGCAAAGCCCTTGCCCGACTCACCAGCCCTTGCCGCCTCAATGGTGGCATTGAGGGCCAGCAGATTGGTCTGTTCGGAAATTTCAGTAATAACCTCGGTTACCTTGTTTATTTCCGCTGCCGCCTTGCCCAGGTCATTGACTTTGGTTGAGGCCTGCAGCATTTCATCCACCGCCTTATTGGAGATGGAGCGGGCAGTCTCTGAACTGTTCCCTATTTCCTGCATCATCTGATTGAGATTATCAACGGTTGAGGCCACGATACGGACATTGGTCGCAGCCTCTTCAGTGGCAGCTGCCACTGAATGCATATTTTGACTCATCTCACTTGCTGCTCGGGCAACAGCCGATGATTTTTTCCCCATGGAAGTTACGCCTTCATCCATCTGTTTGGAGATGATCAAAAGCTGATTGGCAGAGGCAGTCACGGTTTCGAAATATTCAGCAATGTTACGGACAATGTCATGCAGTTTGCTGATAAAGGCGTTAAACCAACCCGCCATTCTGCCCACTTCATCTTTGCCATGTACATCGAGTCGTTTGGTTAAATCACCTTCCCCCTGAGCGATCTCCCGCAGGATCTCACCCGTATTGACGATGGGGGCGGTGATGCGCTTGCTTAAAAAAGCCACCAGGACCAACGTCAGGACAAAGGTGACGGCAATGATCAGCCCCAGGTGCAGACGCTGTGTAGAAATAACAGAGCTGATTTCCGCCTTCTTCTTGGCAATGGCCAGGTCGATATCACTGAGGTATATCCCCGTGCCCACCAGCCAGTTCCAGGCGGGAAAGGCTTTTACATAGGCCATTTTATCCTCAGGTTGATTGTGTCCAGGTTTCTGCCAGGAATACCTAACCATCCCTTCGCCTTTGGTGCGGGCAATCTGACTGAAGTGCTGAAACATGTATTCACCCTTGGCGTCCTGGAAGTTGACCATGTTCTTTCCTTCCAGGTTGGGACTGGCAGGATGCATGACCATGGTTGAATCCAGTGTGTTGACCCAAAGGTAGTTGTTGTCTCCGTACCGCATGGAGCGAAGTGTCTCCATCGCCAACTGTTTGCGTTGGTCCAGTGTTAGATTATCCTGGCTTGCGGCATGTTCAATGACCTTATAGGCCACTTCCACCAGGTTTTTGATCATCGAGGTTTTATCTTCTATCATGGAAGCTCGGATGGTCTCGAGTTCTTTTTGCCCCTGCCGGTTAAGCGATTGTGAAGACCAGTAGAGGGAGAGGAGGCCAAGCAGAAGCAGACCGGCGCTGGAGGTAAGAAGGATTTTTTTGAAAATGTTCATTGCAGTTGTTCGCGGGCTGAAGAGAGAAGGAAACCGCATCGTCTGATGCAGTAATTGTGCATATACTTTGAGTATATGCAGGATTTTTTGATGACGTCAAGCAAGCCTCGATTTGAATCGTGTTAAGAAGCCTAAATATGCTCATCAGGCTATGACCAAGGAAGAGGCTGGTGATTTCCCAGGAGGTATGTTGGAAAATTTTCCTAGGTTTACGGGAATAACAAAAATTATTGTCTCTGGTGTTTCCCTCGTATTTGTTTCCCTGTATAGTGCCGCAAATATTGCTATTAAACAAATGTACACTGCACCATGGATTTAGAAATATCTGATCAAAACGTCGCTTTGGCTGAGCCACAAAGTGGTTTTGTTGAACGACGAGTGGCAACAACCGACCGAAGGCGAAAAGGGGATCGCCGCTGTGGCCGTGAACGACGAATCGATCCCCGCCTTACCTCACGTAAGCCTAACAGATCCATCATAGAGTGGGTGCGTTCCATTACCCGTCTGCGACTGGGGGTGGACCGTAGAAAAAATCGCGACCGTCGTCGGCAATATGACCGCCGGCAATTCACCCCTACCTCCTTGCTGAGCCAAGAAGAGTTAGCTGATCTGCTCTCCTGAAACTCAATCAAGAAACCTCGTTCAAGCAGAGCAATTTTTTGCTGGCAACAGGCTTGATTGTTTAAAAAATTTGTTGCCCTCCATTGGGAGCGCGTTACTCTTACAGGCGGTTAGTAACAGCTCTCCGCCCCCTTCACTCTGTTCGTCCCTCCAACCTGAGCCCCCAGGTGAAAAAGGATCAACCCACTCTGTGTTCGTGACAGGGGAGGCGTGTTGTCTGTTTTTTCACACCTTGCGGTAACCGCTTTCCGCCTTTGCCGCCACATTGGAGGCTTGCCATGAGTCAGCTTGGGCAACAGGAATCACCACCCATTCATCCCCCTCTTTCCCGTATATCGTTACTGCTGCTGGCAGTACTCACCGGTGTTGTTGCCGGTATTGGCGCCCTTTTGTTTCGCGGTCTTATCGCCCTTGTGCATAATGGATTATTTCTGGGAACCTATGGCCTGAGTTATGATGCCAACCAGCACACTCCCCTGAGTCCCTGGGGGCTGGCAGTCATTTTTGTGCCAGTGCTTGGCGCCCTGATTGTTACCTTTCTTGTTACCAAATTCGCACCAGAGGCCAAGGGGCACGGTGTCCCAGAAGTGATGGATGCGGTATATTATGGGAAAGGTCTCATTCGCCCGATGGTGGCTCTGTTTAAGGCCCTGGCCTCAGCCTTCTGCATCGGCACCGGAGGCTCGGTTGGCCGTGAAGGCCCCATAGCCCAGATCGGTTCCGCCTTTGGCTCGACCATGAGTCAGATTTTTCCCATGACTGCCAAGCAGCGCATAACCCTGATCGCAGCCGGGGCAGGGGGCGGCATTGCCGCAACGTTTAACACTCCCATCGGTGGGCTGCTTTTTGCCATCGAGCTTTTGATGCATGAGGTCAGTGTTTCGACCCTGGTCCCGGTTGCCTTGGCCACCGTCACCGCCACCTACATTGGTCAGCTTTTTTTTGGGGTACACCCCGCCTTTGTTATTCCTGCGCTGGAACAACCCTATTTCTCAGTTCTGAGTCCCTGGTTACTGCTTTACTATGCAGTCCTTGGGATTGGTATGGGCGTGTTGGCGACCCTCTATATACGTTCTCTCTATCGTTTTGAGGATCTCTTTGCCGAGTATTCCAAAGCGCATCCCTACCGCTGTCATGCCGGCGGTATGCTGCTTGTCGGCATCCTGATGTATTTGATCATGCGCGTCACCGGCCATTACTACATTGATGGCGTCGGTTACAGTGCAATTAATGATGCACTCTCCGGGCAGATGTCGGCCTTGGGGCTGATGGCTGCCCTTTTTGCCCTCAAGTTGTTGGCGACCTGTCTTACTCTGGGCTCAGGGGGGTCGGGCGGCATTTTTTCGCCGGCGCTTTTTTTGGGGGCGATCGCAGGCTGTGCGTTTGGCGTGCTCTGCCAGATGGTCTTTCCGAATATGGAGATTAGCCCGGCTGCCTTTGCCGTCGCCGGGATGGCGGGGATGGTTGGCGGTGCCACCGGTGCTCCCATGACAGCCATTGTCATGATTTTTGAGATGACTCTGGATTACAGTGTTATCCTGCCTATTACTATAACCGTGATCCTGAGCTTTGCCCTACGGACGCTGCTGTTAAAAGATTCCATTTACACGCTCAAGCTGGTTCGGCGAGGTCATTTCATGCCCGCTGGCTTGCAGGTAAACTTGCTGCAAATGCGAACTTCGCAGGATGTGATGCAGGAAAAACCCGCGAGTATTGATCATGAGGCATCGCTGCAGGATCTCTGGAATCTTGCCCTGTCCCATCCTCAAAAACGTTGGTTTTTGGTGGTAGACGGGCAGAAGGTTGTGGGGGTTATTCCCCGCGATGGTGCCTGGGCAAATGTGATTAACCAGGCCGAAGAATCCCAGCAGGTGGCCGCGTATATGCGCCGTGATTTTATTTATGTGGGTGAGCGCGAAAAACTTGTTAACGTGGTCGAACGAATGCATACACCCCATGCAGCAGTAGCCTTGGTCCTTGGGCGTGGAGAGCATGGAAACATGCAGAATACGGTTAAGGGCGTGCTCAGTTGGGAGGAGATTGCAGTCGTGCTTGAAGAGGCGGCCGATCTGTTTAGTGAGTATCGGCAGCCACAATCCCCCGTTTCCTGATCGCTTGGTCGCAGGCAAAGATCAGGTTGTCGAATAAAAAAATCGCTGCCACAGATTTTGAAACCCAATCTAAAGGATTATGAAACTATTCTACCGCTTGCTCAGTTCTTTGCTCATCGGCACAATGGCTCTGATCTGCCTGGATGAGTACATCAATTACAAGATCGAGACCAAACAGTTTAAGCTGGACCTGATGCGCAGTGCTGAGCAAATCGGCACCAGTCTATCCGGTGTGCTACGTCACGCCTGGGAACGGGAGGGCGAGGCGGCAGCCCTTGAGCTGCTTGCCCATGCTCAGGTTCCCCACCAGTTTGCTGTGCGCTGGATTGACCAGGGGGCGAAGTCACAGGGCCAGTTTGTCTTGAGCGCTGATGAGCTGCATCAGCTGGAGCAGGGAATGGTTGTCCATGGCCAGCATCAGGACCAGCAAGGGGAGATTGATTTTTTTACCTTTATTCCCGTGGGTACGGAACGGGAAAAATGGGGGGCGCTTGAGATCAAACAGCCCATGGTGGCTGTCAGCGACTATTCACACAAAATGATGCTGCGGGCCATTCTTATTATCCTTCTTTTTACTTGCATTAACGCGGCTATTCTCTATTTCTTCATGAACAGGAGTATCCGCGTCCCCTTAAAAAGGCTCATTGAACAGGTCGAGCGCATAGGCCATGGTGATCTCTGTACCACGGTGGCCTTCAAGGGGAATGATGAACTGTCCCGCCTGGCGCAGACGCTCAATGAAATGTGTTCGCGCCTCTTGATCGCCAAGGAAAAAATTAAATTTGAATGTGATGCTCGCTTAAAAACCCTGGAGCAGCTCCGGCATACAGAGCGGCTCTCGACCTTTGGCCTGCTCTCCGCTGGTATCGCCCATGAAATCGGGACCCCGCTCAATGTGGTGGATGGCCGGGCCAAGATGATAATTCGGGAAGAACTCAGCCCCGAGGAAATCAACGAATGCGCCACCATCATTCAAAACCAGGCCGAACGGATGACCACCATTATTCGCCAGCTTTTGGATTTTACCCGCAGGCCCAAATATAAACCGGCCCAAGAGAACATCGTTTTTTTGATGAAGCAGGTGTTTCAGTTTCTCTCCCCCATGGCCAATAAGCAGAATGTCGAGTTTGCCCTCCATGTCACCCCGAAGGCGGAGGTGATGCTGCAGGCCGATGGCTCACAGTTGCAGCAGGTCTTTGTCAACCTGTTGATGAACGCTATCCAAGCCATGCCCGAAGGCGGCAAGGTCGATATCTCGGTGGGGAACCTTGCGGCCCATTCCAAGCTGGTGCCCAAAGGCACACTTTCGTCGATTATTGAGCTGCGTATCGAGGATGAGGGGGAAGGAATCGCAGAAAAAAACCTGAAACATATCTTCACCCCGTTTTTCACCACCAAGACTCTGGGGACCGGTACCGGCCTGGGGCTTTCCATTGCCCATGGTATTGTTGAAGAACACGGCGGCTGGATAGATGTGGAAAGTGCGCCAGGGAAGGGGACCTGTTTTAGTATTTATCTTCCGGTTAAAAAGGCGGCGGTATGAAGGGCAATATTCTTGTTATCGAAGACGAACAGGAGATGTGCGACCTGCTGGCCGCAGGCTTGAGCCGTCGGAATTTTACGGTGACCAGCTACACCAGCGGCCGGGAAGGTCTGGCCGCTGTCGATATTAACACCACCGATGTGGTGCTGGCCGATATCAATATCCCGGATATGAACGGGCTTGATATCTGTAGCGAAATCGTGACCCATATGCGTGATATCCCCGTGGTCATCATGACCGCCTTTGGCAGCATGGATACTGCCATCTCCGCCATCCGTGCCGGAGCCTATGACTTTGTCACCAAGCCGCTGGATATGGATATTCTGGCGCTGGCCCTTGAGCGGGCCGCCAAGTACCGGGGGCTGCAGCGAACAGTCAAGCTGCTGAGCCAGGAGGTGGGGCAGCCGCAGAAGTTTGACAATATTATTGGTCAGAGCTCGGTGATGGAGGAATTGTTCTCTCAGCTCAATCGTATTGTCGACTCCGATGCCTCGCTGCTCATTACCGGGGAGAGTGGTTCGGGCAAAGAGGTGGTCGCCCGGGCGGTTCATCACCAGAGCCAGAGGGGAGCACGTCCCCTGATTGCCATCAACTGTGCTGCCATGCCTGCGCAGCTTTTGGAAAGTGAGCTCTTTGGCCATACCAAGGGTGCCTTTACCAGCGCCTCCCAGGCGACCAAGGGACTTTTTCTTGAGGCGGATGGGGGCACCCTCTTTCTTGACGAGGTGGGGGAAATCCCCCTGGAACTACAGCCCAAGCTCTTGCGTGCACTTGAAGAGCGCAAGGTGCGTCCCATTGGCGGCAGCGCCGAACGTGCCTTTAACGTGCGCATCATTGCCGCCACTAACCGGGATCTGGAGTCAGCGGTTGAAGATGGTTTTTTTCGCGAAGATCTTTTTTATCGCCTCAACGTCATTCATATGCACCTGCCGCCACTCAGGGCACGGGGCGGGGATATCCTTTTACTGGCCAACCACTTCATCAAGCAGTTCTCCAAACGGCAGGATAAGGCGGTTACCGGCATTTCCGAGCCTGCTGCTGAAAAATTGCTCAACTACCCTTGGCCGGGCAATGTGCGCGAGCTGCGCAACGCCATGGAACATGCGGTAGCCCTGACCCTCTACGATAAAATCGTTGTGGACGACCTGCCGGAAAAAATCCGTGTGGCAGATCAGGAACACTTTCTCCTCTCTTCCAAGGATCCTTCTGAGCTGATCACTCTGGAAGAGATGGAGCGGCGCTATATCATGTATGTGCTGGAAAACACCCAGGGCAATCGTACTCTGGCAGCCCGGATTATGGGGGTGGATCGAAAAACGCTCTATCGCAAGCTGCAGCGGTACAAGGAGGATTGAGTTCTATGGCGGCGATGGATCGCGGCGGAAACGGTGAGGGGCGAAATTTTTTTTCGATTGATAAATAATTTTGTATTAAAAAATCAATTTTGCTTATATAGTGAAGTTCATAGATCGGTAATTTAATTTTTGTCCTTGATCTCTTGAGAACTCCCTGTTCTTGGCAGAGTCTTATTAAGAATAAAAATTAGGGAAACAGCTATGAATGTTTACTGGCATGATCTGATGGTAACGCGTCAGCAGAGGGAATCCTTAAACACTCATAAAGGTTGCGTCATCTGGTTCACCGGCCTGAGTGCATCCGGAAAAAGCACTGTTGCAAATGTCCTTGATCACATACTTTTCCATCAGTACAAGGCTCGAAGTGTGGTTTTGGATGGAGATAATATCCGTCATGGGCTCAATGCGAGCACTGAAATGTTAAAGGGGACACATAAAGAGGATTTTGCACGACGTTTCGGCTTAGGATTTTCCGCAATTGATCGCGAAGAAAACATTCGGCGTATCGGCTCTGTTGCCAAATTATTTTCGCAGAACGGAATAATAGCCATTACAGCATTTATCAGCCCATACCGTATAGACCGGGATCGTGTTCGAGATGCGCTCCTGCCTGGTGAATTTATAGAAATATTTGTTGATACCCCACTAGCTGTATGCGAAAGAAGGGATCCAAAAGGCCTGTATAAAAAGGCAAAAGCTGGTGAACTTAAAGGATTTACCGGTATTGATTCTCCCTATGAACCTCCCATCTCCCCCGAAGTGCTTCTCCTGGCTGGTGAAAAAACTCCAGAGTCACTCGCCGAAGAAGTTATTGTTTTCCTGAAGAATAATCAAATTCTCGTCTGAGAATAAAAAATTCCTGCAGTATCACGATGGTGTTCGTATCTCGCCATCACAATACTTCATCTCCCCGGACTGTGGTAGGTTGGCGGTGTGTGAATACCGGCAACTCCTTGTGAATAATCCCATCTTTCCGCCTGGAAATAGAAGAGAGGGAAATTCGAATTACTCCTCTATTCCTGTCTAGCTTTTAAAAGACGAGGCAGGTATCTCCCGGTACTCTCCTTGTATGCTTCATATTCCTTTCCGTGAGTGGACAGGAGATGGGCCTCTTCTCTGAGCACCAGGCGATGGAACAGCACCATTGTGGCTGCAACGAGAACAAGGAGCACCAGGCTCGGACGTATCAGAAAAAGGCCCATGTACATGATGAAGTGGGAAAGAAAATATGGGTTGCGAATATACTGGTAAATTCCACTTTGGATGAGTTCAGTTTTCTGGGTTTCATGCACCCCAACCCGCCAGGATTCACCTAGTTGTCCCGAAAAAATCCACCCCAGAACAATGCTAAGAGCAAAGACCAAGAGTCCAAATGAGGAAACGGCAGGGATGTGCAAAAAGGCTATGGGGCCAAAAAAATGGTAGAAGTTCTCTGAAGAGGTGGAAAAGAGCGTTGCCGCGATGCAGGAGGTCGTTGCTAGTATTGACAGGGTCAGGAGAGAATCTGAGGCCTTTACTTTCTGTTTGGTTTTGGTTTGTACCTGGATATTTCTTGCCAGGAATGTGCCCAAAAAAAGAAGGGCCAGGAGTAAGAGCAGCGTTTTTTCTGTCATTTGATGCCTCCTTAGTATATTTGAAAAAAATGTAGTAAATATAGGATGGCCATTGAAATAAATAAAGGGAATCTTGAATAATTGCTTTTCCTGCCAATCTCGCGGAGTCTGACGCTTACCTCGTCATGCTGAAAATTTTATCCTCGGAATATCAACTATATGCCTGCGGTGAAATTGTCAGCAATCCTTGACCTTGATTGAAAAATCTAATTATTCAAGACACCCTAAAAAATTAAATTGATATTGATACAATATAGCTATATTTTATGCCTTTATAAAGTTTTTTATCTTGACATCCTTGCTTTGAGCAATTTGTTGGCATTTTTACTGAAATTTTCAATTATACTTTTTTTGACCTTCTGCAAATCACTGTTTTAGGCCGATGTTCATGTCTTGATCCAATTGTCTCTTTTAAATTGTTATTGATAATAAGTTTTCTTAAGTCCTCGGCGTCTTCAGTGGTCAGCATGGAGGAACAGGGCAAGCGCACGAAATTCCTAGCCAGCAAGTACACTGCCTAGAAATCGACTGTCGCAGGCTGCTCTGAATTGTTTTTGCTTGATACTCATTTTGGTTTTCTCTCGTTGGAGCAGATTACGAGCTATATGCCTCAGTACGGCAAAATTTTCGGGAGCGTCGTCTTTTCGGATTCGGCACTCATCTTCACGAAAGGTAACATCAGGTACATAGTGAAGAGAATTTTCTATCCCCCAATGAAAGTGTACAGCTTTGGCAAATAGTTCATCGTTGTTTTCTTGGCTCGAAATATAGTAGCGGCATTCTGTAGTTCTTTTATCTTTTCCGTGCCTCTGATACAACAACACCTATTGTTCGAAGGCCCTTCCACTGTGCGGCCATGGGGAACTCGGCAGCATCTGTTATGTAATGAGAGCGAATCTCATGGGGCCATGGCCTTTGCTTTCGCTCTGGTAGAAATCAAATATAAAAATTATTTACCTACGAGCAGTTACGGTCTAGGTTAAAACGCCCTCAGATAGTCAGGCTTGAGGCTGACATCCCCGTTAAGCGCTCTGTCAATAAGGCGAATCGTTTCAGATTTTTCCTTGGGAAGCCGCGCCTTGACCGGAAAATAGTTGGACGCATGGTTGGCATGAAAAGAACCGTCTGTCAGTTCGGTATGCTCAATCATTGTCCGCAATTCCGCAAGCATCTCCATGGGATTGGGCAGTTGAAATTCGCCCCGCTCATACTCCCTACACAACGGAGTTCCAGGATTGAGCATGAGGCTTAGCCCACCGACATACTTCGGATCAATGGCTGTGAGCACCCTGCCGGTTTCCCTGGCATGAATCAGGGAGCGTTCTCGACCGGCAACGCCGATCAGCACAGTCAGAGACAGGGTCATTCCGCTCGCTGCAAGCTTTTGTCCCATTTCAATCAGGCGCTTGCTGTCAGCCCCTTTACAAATCCTCTTAAGGGTCACGTCGTCCCCTGATTCAACCCCCATATAGGCGATATCCAAACCTGCCTGATGCAGTTCCAGCAGTTCCTGTTCCGCCTTCATGGCAATACTCTTTGCATTGGCATAGATACCTATCCTGTTCAGCCAAGGCAGTTTTTTCTTAATTGTCCCGAGGATGTTAAGAAGACGCTTTTGCGGTACAATCAAGGCGTCACCATCGCAGATAAAAAGCCGGTTCTGCTCTTTACAGTGCTGCTTGGCAAAGTCAATGTCTGCCATGATGGTCTCATCACTCTTAATGGAAAACAGGCTGCCCTTATACATATCGCAAAAGGTGCATTTGTTGTGAGAACAGCCAGTTGTGACCTGCAGTAAAATTGAGTTCGCCTCACTTGGTGGTCGAAAGATGTTGCCTTGATAATCCATGTGTCGGTATGTTCCTGATTTTTAATATCTTTCACTTCTCATGACGGTCAAGGGCGGCCATATGTTTCAGCCGCCCCTGAAGTTCAATGATTACCGGTTTGACGTAGCATTATTTGCTTACCTTCACAATAGCGCGCCCTCGGTTCTTACCTTGCAGGATAAGATCAATGCGCTCGTCCAGGGCTTCAAGGTCGGGAAGTTCAGTGGTAATTTTGTCTAAATACTCAAGCTTCCAGTCAGATGCGATTTTATTCCAAACTGCTATCCTCGTATCAACTGGACAGTTCACCGAATCAATACCAAGCAGGCTAACACCGTTTAAAATAAAGGGATAAATTGAGGATTCAAGTTCTGCGGAACCAACATTACCGCAACAGGTTACTGAACCACCATATTTGGTCGTTTTAATAGCTGTTGAAAGAATATTTCCTGCAACGGTGTCAATTGCGCCTGCCCATCTAGGTTTAAGCAATGGGCGACCACTTTTGTCATCTGCTTCTTCAATGGAGATAACTTCTTTAGCGCCTAATTCAAGTAAGTAATCTTTTTCATCTTTAATGCCGTTGACCGCAACGACTTCGTAGCCGCTTTTCACCAGAATGGAGACAGCGATACTGCCAACCCCACCGGTTGCTCCCGTGACCAGAACTGGTCCCATATCCGGAGTGACCCCATTGTTGATCAGCTTATAGCAGGAGAGAGCAGCCGTGAACCCGGCTGTCCCGTAGATCATGCTTTCCCGAAGACTCAAATTTTCAGGAAGACGAACCACCCAGTTAGCTGGCACCCGAATATATTCCTCATAGCCTCCAGAGGTGTTCATTCCCAGGTCATACCCGGTTACGAGCACCTCATCCCCTGGTTTGAAGGTACTGTCGCTGCTCTCAACAATCACGCCTGCCGCATCAACACCAGGGGTGTGGGGGTATTTTCTGGTAACTCCTTTATTGCCTGAGGCTGAAAGGGCGTCCTTGTAGTTGAGCGATGAGTAATACACCTTAATCAACACCTCCCCCTCGGGAAGGTCTGCAATGCTTTTTTCTTTGATTTCTCGGGTAAATTGTTTGTCATCGGTTTCGGTGACGATCATTGCCTTGAATGAGATGTTGTTCATGGAATGCTCCTTGACCGGTGCAATATGACCAGTCATCTTGTTAGTGTTTACTGCTGTCCACATTTGTGTTCTCGAGTTCTATCCTGTTCACCGCAGTGTGCAGAACCTGTAAAAAGCGTTAAACGACTTGACTCAGAAAAAGCACTTGATATGACCAGTCGTCTTTAAAGTGCGTACAAAACTCTATCAAAAACAATTATTCTAATCCCCTAAGGATTAATCTTTTCAAGAGATTGATGCGTTTTTTAGCATCTCATCAAGAAGTACCTGAAACTCGTCCAGGGGCTGTGCAGATTTATTGGCTTTCATGATCACCAGTGCACCGAGCCAGCAATTTCGGATAAGACTCACCAGCCTATCTAGGTTAGTTGACGCCGTCAAGCTCCCCTCTTCCTGGGCCTGTTCAAGACATGTGAGAAGTGGTGCATATTCTCGCTTGAAGCATCTAGCGGCCTCTATGGAGATAGTCTCACTTACATCAGCCATTTCCAGGGTAATGTTGCACAGAAAACAGCCGAGAGAGAAAGCCCCTTTTGAGGATAAATATTCAATTTTATTTCGATAAAGTTGTTTGATCCTTTCCAGAGGAGGCAGATTGTCATCTAAAAGAACTTGGCTCATCATTTCAAGCTCTCGTTCTGTGAAAAGACGCATAGCTTCTACTGCAAAGTCTTCTTTGTTTTTAAAATAATTATAGAAAGAACCTTTGGGGATTTCAGCCGCATTAGCTATTTCCTGCACCCCTGTCGCATTGTAGCCTTTTTGATACAATGCTTTGAGTCCCTTACGGATAATATGTTGTTTATTTTCGTCTCGCCGTTTCATGATGATTTTATAATATGACCAGTCGTCTTAAAAAGCAAGCGGTATTTTTTATAGTAATGCACAGTAATTTTCTAACTTATTGATTTTGTGGATGTAATTGCTCATCCCTTGAAGAGGCCTTCAGGCTATGAAAATTGCGAGATGCTCATCATGCCCACCTTATCCCCATTTTTTTCAATAGCGAAATACGGCGGCGGTAAAAGAGAGTCCTCCGCCTGAGGTTATTAGGAGGATTAAATCATTCTTTTTCAGCGTCCCGTCTTGAACTGCTGCATCGATGGCCATGGGGATGCACGCCGCACCGGTATACCCAAACCTGTCCATGATTGTATAGGCTTTGCGGCGATCGAGGTTAAGGGTGTCCATGGTTTCATGGATACTATTTATGTTAATCTGGGTCATGAAATAATGGTCGATATCGTTCGGTCTAATGGCAAGTTGCAGGCACAAGGAGCGAATCATTTTGGTCCAGGTTTCTACATTTTTGTTCTCCGGAAATCTTTTAGTGAATTGCATATAGTGATCGCCATGGGCTAAAGCCTGGGGAGAGATAGGGTAATGCGTCCCCCCCGAATAGATTCCCATCCACTCATGATACTGGCCTTCTGTAAGGTGTTGGGCCCCCATGAATCCGCGGTTACCCCCCTCAACTGCGGTAAGAACTGCAGCTCCCGCACCATCAGCGAAAAGAGAAACTGTTTTTTTATCTTTTTTGTTTAAGTATTTGCTCATAGCATATCCACCAATGACAAGGATAGTTGAGTAGTCACTTCCTGATCGGATATACCGGCTGGCAACCTCTAAACCAGCCACAAAACTTGAACAGGCAGCATTTAAATCAAAGGCGCCGCCTTTGATTGCTTTCAGGCGATAGTGGACCGCAGATGCCGTGGAGGGAGATATGTGTTCCGGTGTATCCGTGCCGACGATGATCAAGTCAAGGGCAGATGCCTCTAACCCCGCATTGTGCAATGCTCTTTTACCGGCTTCAACGCACAAGTCAGCGGTGGATTCGTCTTCATTGCACCACCGGCGTTCCCGTATGGTCAGATTGGTCTCCAGCCAGGTGCTGACATCTTCTCCGAGTAATTTATCAAAGTAGCTATTCGGCAGGGTCAAAGCTGGAGCATAGGATCCAGTGGATAGGATAACTGCATTTCTCATATTGGTTACCATTTTAATTTCCCGTAAATTTGGCTGGCCGTCTCTCCAGGAAAGTGTGTGCATCCGATGTTTATGGCAAACGGCTTGTGAGGCACTCCCTGCAGGTGGCAGCCTGGGTGGCGAGCTTTTAAATCCCATAACTGTCGGATGCTCCCAGAAGCACACAGGAGGAAAACTCATTTATGAGCAGCGAGCCGCTTTTTAACGCCTGATCCAGGCGAATGCATTCTTACATTCAGCGTTCAGCGCTACCATCTTGGTAGCGCTTCCAGCGTATTTCAGAGCAATATTTATTTCTTTTGTGAGACCGGGCTTGTCCAACCCCGGATAAGATTGTGGTTCGTTCTTGCCTCACTCTCGCAATCTATCCTTGTTCGTTATGTTTTTTTTATTAACTTTTTCAGTCGATTGACGTGGTTTCATGATATTATTCCAGCCAAGTCGAAAGAGTTTTATTAAGCTTTCTTCTAACAAAATGACTTTTATAGATTCTGGCTCATTTGCAGGATTCTGGCAAAGAATATCCAGCCCAGTATGGCAGAAATGTATTACTTTTTGTGCAGCTTCAGCAGGCTGTAGCCTTTTATTCTTCTTACTGCCGGTTCCGGCTATCAGTACATTTATAAGATATCCAAGATCCTGTATACAAAGAGTAAATCTTTCCGGATGACTCTCTTCAATGGCTTGGAGTGCAAGAGAAAATAATGTGTAAGAATCTGTCGGCGTTACATCTGGCAAAAAGCGCAGGGGATCTTTAGAAATAATACTTGCTTCAACGAACTCTTTATAGATATCAGGAAATTTTTCGGAAAGCGTTTTTTTCAGCTTGATGCTTGGCGATTCAGTTTCGGTCGCTTGATTATTTGGCTGATATGCCGAAAAATATGCTTTTGTAAGATAGTCCTTTTCTTTTGAAGAAAGAATGTCATCAGCCGATGTTTCTTGAGCTAGTTTGAGAAAGGCTGAAGCCGTCTCAGGGGAAACATATCCCTGCTTCTCTCTCCTTGCTTCCCTGTCAGCAGCTAAGTCTGTCTCCAGCATTTTTCCAGATGTCAATACGTTATATAATCCACCATTGTCTTCAATATATTCAGTTGATATGTGATTGATCCTGTCCAAAATTCTATTGATACGATCATGATCATAATTATCAAGTTCTGTTATGAGATCAACCAGCGTGTCCCAAAAGGAGCTTCCTTTTGATATAAGTAATACATCTCCCCACTCCAACATACGTTCACTGTCAAGAACCTTATCAAGAAGTTCATCTTCAAATGAATGATGCGTATTTTCTATTCGAACAGCGAGAGATTCATAATCGACAACAAGAAGATGAGATGCCAACCCAAGAGTAAGAAAATCATCTTCCATATTGTTTATATATGTTATAGCCTCACTCCGTGAATATTCGTGGATGACTTCCAGCCATAACCCGAATTCCTCAGGATCGAACTCTTCTACTTTACCGGGAGCAATGTTTTTCCAAAAGGCTTCATCAAAAATATTTGTCAGCTGCTTTGAGGTCGCAAGAGAGAGCAGTTCTCCCGCATCTTCAACTCCAACGTGCTTGATGAGCTTACAGAACTGATTGGTATTAAGATGTTGTACAACATGTATAAGCGTTGGCTCTTCAATGATCTTGTATACCAGAGGTAGGGTATTGCTCAGCAGTTCCCGCTTTATCCGGAAGCCCAGTAAATGCGTAGGCCCAAGATAAGCTTTTCGCAAATTTTTGAGGACATTCAAATAAAGGGGTCGATGTAACTAACTAATTTTACATCATAAAAAAAATCGGAATAATCGAAAAAATCTCTTGACATCTGGCGAGGGGGCGAAACGCTTTTTTCTTGTGATATCAACTATTTACAAGGATAAGCCTATGTCGACCCTCAAAAATTTCATAGACCGTAACCGCAAAGCAACTCAGACTCTGGACAAAATCAAGATGCGTTCTCACCTCAATGCCGATGCCTTATTCGCCCATATCCGCGAGGATCTACAAAAGGTGCCTGACCACCGGGCTGCCAATGCCTCGATCCCGCTGGAGGACGCTTTAATGAGCGGCTTTGCCATGTTTTCGCTAAAAGACCCTTCGTTGTTATCGTTCGATGGGCGACGACTTGAGCAACCCGAGAGCCTGCATGGTGTATTTGGGGTACGAGTTATCCCCAGTGATACCCAAATGCGGACTATTCTGGATGAGATTGTTCCGACCTTACTTCGGCGACCGTTCCGCACTATTTTTCATCAACTGCAACGAGGTAAGGTCATGCCGA
>NZ_JAFFQA010000130.1 GCF_016919065.1 Desulfobulbus rhabdoformis
TAGAAGTGGCCCCGGAAATTTGGACAAGCCCTTAAGTGGAATTTCTGCTACCACTGATGCCTATAGATGGGCACAACATGGAGCAGAAAATGGCAAAAGGAAAACGACGAAAACATACTGCGGCATTTAAGGCACAAGTGGCTCTGGCGGCGATAGCCGGTGAGAAAACACTCGCTGAATTAGCCGAACAATTCGAGGTACATCCTAATCAAATCACCACATGGAAGCGGCAAATGGTCGAAGGCGCTGCGGGAGTTTTCAATAAATCTCCTCAGCAGCCTGACGTTGACCTGAAATCGCTGCACGCCAAGATAGGTCAATTGACGCTGGAAAATGATTTTTTAGAAACCGCGCTCAACAAGGTGGGATTGCTGAGCGCAAAACGGTAATAGACCGCAATCACCCGCTACCCTTGAAAAAGCAGGCTCAACTGGTCGGAATTAGCCGCAGTAGCCTCTATTATCGGCCTCGGCCTGTCTCATCGTCTGATTTTAAGCTGATGCGTCATCTAGACGAATTACATCTTGAGCATCCATTTATGGGGGCGCGCATGCTTCGTGATCAGCTGGTACGGCGTGGCGCTCCTGTCGGCCGTAGGCATGTAGGCACCCTGATGAAGCGTATGGGCATCGAGGCAGTTTACCGGAAGCCGGGGACGAGCAAGAAACACCCAGGGCATAAGGTGTATCCGTATCTTTTACGGGGTATGATCATCAGCCGAGCCAACCAGGTATGGGCGCTGGATACAACATACATCCCAATGGCAAAGGGCTTTGTCTACCTGACCGCAGTTGTTGACTGGGCCAGCCGAAAGGTGTTGGCTGCCAAGGTTGCCATAACCCTAGAGGCCAGCCATGCTGTGGATGTTTTACAGGAAGCATTCACTCGTCATGGCACACCTGAGATCGTCAATACTGACCAGGGGAGCCAGTTCACTGCCGAAGAATTTGTTCAGACAGTGAAAGCAAGAGGCTGTAAACTGAGCATGGATGGCCGAGGAGCTTGGCGAGACAATGTATTTGTGGAACGCTTATGGAAATCGGTCAAATATGAAGAGGTCTATCTGCATGCCTATGACTCCGTTAACGAAGCACGCATATCGATCAAGCGCTATTTGGATTGGTACAACTGCTTCAGACCGCACTCCAGATTAAAAAAGAAAACGCCCGATGAGGCGTATGTTTCAATGCTGCCGATAGTCAAGATGGCGGCTTAACACTGGCGGAGATTCCACTTAAGAATTGAAAAAACTTGTTCAGACGAGTGAGGCCACCTCTCAT
>NZ_JAFFQA010000131.1 GCF_016919065.1 Desulfobulbus rhabdoformis
GTCTAGTACCATGTAACATTTAAAGTTTCGTAATTTTTAATCAGGTTGTATCATCATGGCAATCAAAGGAGGTTGCCATGGCACCGAGATATCGAGTCACCCTGACAGACGAGGAACGTAAGAATCTTGAGGCATTGACCCGGAATGGCAAAACCGGAGCCAAAAAATTTATCAGTGCCCGTGCGTTATTGTTGTGTGACGCCAAGCCTAATGGACCAGGCTGGACGGTTGCCGCTGTAGCGGAGGCATTAGGTGTAACATCTCGCACAATAGAGCATTTAAAAAAACGATTTGTCGAGGAAGGCCTCGATGCCGCATTGACTCGTAAAGAAAGAGAAAAACTGCCTCGCGATGTAATATTTGATGGTTCCTTCGAAGCACGATTGATAGCCTTGGCATGTTCAGAGGCCCCTGATGGTCGTGGCCGGTGGACCGTGAGGTTGCTTGCTGATAAAGCCGTCGAACTGGACCTCGCACCTTCAGTTTCGCATATGACGGTACACAGGATTTTAAAAAAAATGAACTTAAGCCTCACCTCAGCAAATACTGGAAAATTCCGCCAGAAGGAAATGCAGCGTTCGTAGCGGCAATGGAGGATGTACTGGAGGTCTATCACCTTCCATATGATCCAGCTTATCCAGTGGTGTGCATGGACGAGTCCAGCAAACAGTTGATCGGCGAAGTTGCTGAACCGATCCCTTGTGAGCCGGGCCAGCCAAAACGGATAGACGATGAGTATGTCAGGAAAGGGGTGGCGGAAATTTTCATGGAAGTGGAACCGTTGGCTGGCAGACGTCATATTGCGGTAACTGAGCGACGCACTCGTAAGGATTGGGCTCAGCAAATCAAGCAGATGCTCGACGAGCGCTATCCTGATGCCATCAAAGTTCGCTTGGTAATGGATAACCTGAACACTCACAACATCGCCTCACTTTACGAAACCTTCGAGCCGTGCGAAGCCAGGCGCTTGGCGAAAAGGCTGGATATTCACTACACCCCCAAACATGGAAGCTGGCTCAATATGGCAGAGATTGAACTCAGCGTGCTGAAAGGTCAATGCCTCGACCGTCGAATCGCCGACATGGAAACCATGCGGACAGAAATTGCGGCATGGGAATGTGACCGTAACAACAGCACCAAAAAAATTGACTGGCAATTCACAACACAGGACGCCAGGGTTAAGCTAAAAAGACTTTATCCGAATTTATGATTGTTACATGGTACTAG
>NZ_JAFFQA010000132.1 GCF_016919065.1 Desulfobulbus rhabdoformis
GAAATGATTTTACCTTCACTCATGACGTATCCTTTTTTGTTGGAAGTGAGTTTTGGCGAACTGTTTCCAACAGGATACGTCATTTTTCTTTTAGAGTCCCCTCAAACACCACTTTCGAGCATAACTCTCTAAATGATGACATGTAGCAGCAGAATTCGAGCTGTACAGTGACAGTAATCATCATAATCTTTTTGTCTGATTTGATCAGGATTCGGTCCTCAAAGCCATAGTCAAGATATCACCAAGGTCCTGCAAACGCCAAGATTCAAAAAAGCCGTCAAGAAGTTTCACCAGAATTAAAAAAAGGATCTGGACAAGGCCGTTAAGGTGCTCATGAAAGATCCCCTTTTGGGTGAGCAGAAAAAGAGGGCTTTGTCATTTCTGCGAGTTACAAATTCAAAATGAATAAACGACTCACTCTTCTTGGCTATAGCCACCAAGACGGAACTGCCACCCTTGAGTAAATGGCTCTTGGTTCTCATGAAAAATTATATTGAGATATAAAAAGCATTTCCTGGGCCGAATACTCGTCAACTAGGCTATTTTGAATCAAATTTTGGCAGGGCAGCGGGTTACGATCGATAGGAGATATCTGAACTCCTAACATAGAATTAAACGGCTCCGTGCTTTTGGAAGTCCGGGGTAAATGTCGGGTTAGCCGTTTTTACGGCGTTCCTGAAGAGCTTGAAGAAATGACGTGAACTCACTTTGCGTGGCGAAAGATTTTGAGAGAAGGCGCGACTCTCCAACTGACGATGAAATAATTGCCATTTGCTGCCCCTGTATGTTCGTAACCTGCACTTGAGTAATGGAATTATATGGAATTGTGATAGGCGACATAGAGATGGATGCTCTTGGAACTAGAGCACCTATCGAGCCAAGCTCCACGAAGCTCACGGCACTTTGTGTGCGGATGGCAAATCGAAGAACTATCACAGTGGCAAATAGACCGAAAGCGGTAAGTCCCCAGAAAACGAGCTGGAGTGCTTCTGGCGATAATATTCTCGCGAGCAATCTTATTCTATAGAAGTCAGGTTTCGTATATGCGATGTATCCGATCCCTGCTGTTGGAGAGAAGTGGTCCCTCTTTTTGGACCACCACTTTATGTCTTTAGGCTAACTCCATAGCTCCGGTGGTGCCGCTCAGCCCCTCCCCCCGCGGGGGGAGGGGCTGATTTTTTTCAGGCCGCTTCTTTTGT
>NZ_JAFFQA010000133.1 GCF_016919065.1 Desulfobulbus rhabdoformis
ACGGCAAAATTCTCGGGAGCATCGTCTTTTCGGATTCGGCATTCATCTTCACGAAATGTAACATCAAGTACATAGTGAAGGGAATTTTCTATACCCCAATGGGAGCGCACAGCTTTGGCAAACAGTTCGGCGTTGTTTTCTTGGCTCGAAATATAGTAGCGGCATTCTGTAGTTTTTTTGTCTTTTCCGTGCCGCTCTGACACAACGACACCTATTGTTCGAAGCCCCTTCCACTGTGCGACCATGGGTAACTCGGCAGCATCAGTCGTGTAATGTGAGCGGATTTCATGGCGACCATGGCCCTTGCTTTCGCTCTGGAAGAAATCAAATTTATCGCTGTTGAAAGTCTCTGCGTCTGCCTGACTGAAAACAGTTTCAACGGCTTTAAGCAATGAGCCTTGATTGCCTTTTAAGCCCAAGACGTAATCACCACCTTGCTGGATGATCTGTTCTGCTATCTTCTTTTGACACCCCATGGCGTCAATGGTCACGATACAACCTTTGATCTCCAGCAGTTTTAAAAGTTCAGGAATTGCGGTGATTTCGTTTGATTTTTCATCGGTTTTGACTTGCCCTAAAACAAGTCGATTGCTTGCTGCCCAAGCGCTAACCATATGAATGGCCGACTTTCCTGAGCTTGAGTCGTGTGACCGCCGCAAGGTCTTGCCGTCGATTGGGATAACTTCGCCATCAACGACCTCGACCACGGAATGCACCCAACTCAGAAAGCATTCTTGAAAAATTTTGGTATTAAGACGAGAAATGACTCGTCGAAATGTATCGTGTCCCGGAATGCCATTGGGGAGCTCGAGAAAAGTAGCGAGCCACTCCTGTTTGGCTTGCCCGAAGATTTCAATTTGTTCCCAACCAGATGCTCCGGACACTACCCCGCAGATAGCAATGACGATGATATCGATAAGCAAATGCCGGTTTTTCCCTTCTACTCTCGGATCAATTAAATTTTCGAAATGGGAAATAATGTCTGGCTGCTGTTTTTTCATGCCCCTTCTCCAAGTAAGTGATTTTTGAAGGGTAATATATAGAGG
>NZ_JAFFQA010000134.1 GCF_016919065.1 Desulfobulbus rhabdoformis
AAAATCTGATGCAATCCTTGGATGACGAACTTGTCGATCGTTACCTGGGCAAAAAGCAGGAAGCTGTTTTTGCAGTGGTCAAGCCATCGGAATCCCATGCAACTCTAAGCCAGCTGGCACAAGACCTGTACTACCTGATTAACAAATTCAACAACATCAGTGCCACAGAGTCCATGAGCAGCTTTAAGCTGCTTGTCCGCCTTTTCCGGGAGCAATGTATTACCCAGGAGCAGGATGGAGAGAAGGTTGCCGTGGCAAAGCCCAATAAAAATGTTCCATCCGATTCACTGCAGAATCCCTCTGACCCGGATGCCGGTTACAGCGGGCATAAGGGTAAGGGCTACCAGGTGCAAGTCATGGAGACATATGATCCTGAGTCCTCTGAGGACTCCCTTTCTCTGATTACCTATGTCGAGGTTGAGTCCGCAGACAGAAGTGATGCCAATGCCCTGATACCAGCCCTTGAACAGAGTGCGGAAAAAAATATGGCCCCCCGGGAACTGCTGGCCGACTCCCTTTATGGTAGCGACGATAATTGCGAACAGGCCAAAGCAGATCATGGGGTGGATCTTATCGCCCCTGTCATGGGTAATACGCCAAAGGGGCTTGGCCTTGAAGATTTCATCCTCGATGATGACGGTTACATCATTACCTGTCCCCTGGGCTGTTCACCTGTTAAGATGAATCACAAGAAACGATTCAACGCGGCATTTTCGCTCAGTGACTGCCAAGGGTGCCCTCTGCAAGATGACTGTCCAGTGAACCCCGGCAAGAAGGCAGCATATTTAAGATACTCGGCAAAAGATGTTCGTCTCGCATCCAGGCGCCGTTATGAAAAAACCGATGCATTTCTGGGCAAGTATCGCTACCGGGCTGGCGTGGAAGCCACCATGTCAGAGTATGACCGGAGGACCGGGGGGAAAAAACTCCGGGTGCGGGGTATGAAAGCCGTCAGCTTCGCAGCGGTCCTCAAGGCTATAGGTGTGAACATTCGCAGGGCTGCAGTGTTCCGTAAAAGAA
>NZ_JAFFQA010000135.1 GCF_016919065.1 Desulfobulbus rhabdoformis
GCAAATGCCGGTTTTTCCCTTCTACTCTCGGATCAATTAAATTTTCGAAATGGGAAATAATGTCTGGCTGCTGTTTTTTCATGCCCCTTCTCCAAGTAAGTGATTTTTGAAGGGTAATATATAGAGGCTATGCGAGTAGAATTGAATAATAAATCGATTTTATTCGTATTTTTTCGCTGGTCGAAAATAATTCGGTTCTAACTGGGCCTAGTTAGGACATTTTGATGCGCTTGCCCTGCAAATCACCCCTCCGGTTTCGCACTTTTTGAAACTTCTCCAAATAATCTTCTTTCGAGCTTAGGTACTCACCCAATACCTGAGTGATTCGCGCTTGTGAATATCTCGTAAGTTCGCTGGAAGTCGGAAAATGCGAAAGCAGTCGCTCGAACTCAACTTCTGGAATTGCTGTACTGTGTGCGCCTCCGATATAGACGGCTTGGGATGAGAGTGAATCAATACGCCCGAAAATTGATATATCTCGTTCCGCTAGGAACGACTTCCTTGAGAACTTAAACTCCTTACTGATGTACAAAGGATTCTCAAGTCCTAGAACTCGCATGTTAATGACATAATACTCGCCTTGCAGCAATCCAAGCACAAATTCTACTGGATCAAACTCTGCATCGGGCTCTTCACTTTGAGCGGTGACCAAGTCTTCACGTTCAAACTGAAAACGTTTGGCGATCGTAACACGCCCATCTGTCCTCAGCTTCTCGTAAATCCATGCTGATCCTTCACGGCTAGCAGTATATGACAAGATTAGGCGCTTCCCGCGCTTCTCGAATTCCAAGGTTTACCTCAGGTATAACGAACAAGGATAGATTGTGTGAGTGAGGCACGAACGAACCGCAATCTTATCCGGGGTGTACGCCCGGCATGGGCGTGAACTTATGGGGTGCAAGTCCCCTGTACGTAGAATCCAATCACTGCCTTTTGGCAGCGATACCAAAGTACTAGCCGACGGCAAGGGCGTCTCCGCGAGGAGGGGT
>NZ_JAFFQA010000136.1 GCF_016919065.1 Desulfobulbus rhabdoformis
TCGGCCAAACGGAAGGGTAAGCGTGCAAAATAGCGCGAAGCCCGATACCTGGTCAGTTCCGTGTGGTGTTTGAGGATGGCATCGTTCACCGGGAGTTCGCCTTAACCGGGGAAGCCTTACATCATTGCCTGGCGTGGTCAGCCCGGCGCACGTTTCGCAAGGGGGAACCCAAGCGGAAAGTGTTTGTGGTGTGAGGTGGCAGATGATTCCGTAGTAGTTATGAAGTCCTTGCCGATGAAAGCCGGTAACGGTGTGGAGGGGAAAACAAGGATGACTTACGGCGTGTTCGTGAGGGCTCTTTTGTGCCAAAAGCCATTGGAGTTGCGAAGGGATGAAGTTTATTTGAAGGTACTCTGGAAATTGAAACTTGCCGTTAACTGAACACAAGTTACCCGACGGGGTGAGGCACATTGCCGGTGGTAGGCTGTGAAAGGCCCTTCTGCTGTCTTTGGCTGTTCAACGGAGTATTGATGCAAGGAACCGTACATTGCCGGTGTGCTAGAAGGCGGTATTTGTATCGAGAAGAATCGAAGTTGACGAACAAGAGCATGGAAAGGAGTACGCAGGACAGGGGCATGTCGAGAATCTGGTACAGTCTGTACGGAAGATTGCTGAACAGATTAGCTTTGCACAAAGCATTTGCGAAGGTGAAGTCGGCGAAAGGAGCTGCCGGAATAGACGGTCAGTCCATCCAGGACTTTGCTGCAGATCTCTCAGTACATACTGATATGCTTCTGGCGGAGTTGCGGAGCAAGAGCTACCGTCCTCAGCCAGTCCGTCGGGTTGAGATCCCGAAGGGCAATGGTGGGACGCGTCTGCTTGGTATCCCCGCAGTCCGCGACCGAGTGGTTCAGCAGGCCCTGCTGGACATCCTTCAGCCGATATTTGATCCTGGTTTTCATCCATCAAGCTATGGGTACCGCCCTGGGCGGAGTTGCCATCAGGCAATCACCAAAGCGAGTATGTTCATCCG
>NZ_JAFFQA010000137.1 GCF_016919065.1 Desulfobulbus rhabdoformis
ATCAGCGCAACGGCAGCATGCCTCCCTAGGATGCCGGTGGCGGAACACCGGGTTTCCACGATATTTTTTTCCACGTGGAAACATATATTTAAAGCGACTTCGTGTCGCGAATAGCCGTCAGGCTAAGCCGTGAGTCCCTGATTAAGCCACACATGGCATTGGCTCACCCTCAATTCTCAAAAGCAAAACATCTTGAATGACTTCTGGAGAATAGTTTCCATTTTTCTTCTTCTCCAGCAAATGCTTCTGGCAGCTTAACTTGAAGAATTTAACCAGAAAATCCGTTACAGCTTCTATCCCGTTAAAAAATGCCTCCTTGAAACGGTCTAGCGATCTCATCCAGGTTTTTATCGCTTTGTAGAAGCTGAGATTTTTACCATAGAACCCACGCATGAGATTATGCGTTATCCATAACATGTTCAGGCTGAGTACTATGATGAATAATTTCGAGTAAATATAGCACTCAAGGCGCTGCTTTTTCACCTTCTTGACCTTATCGATCTTCCAGAGCGATTTCCAGGTTTTGAAGACGAGCTCAATCTGCCAGCGCAAGGTGTACGCCTTCCACGCATTCTGAATATCGAGCAACTTTTCAGATGCAGAGGTGATGAACAGGTTGAGCCTCGCTCGGGCTTTGAATTCTTTACCTAATTGCCGCCCTTTCTTTTGGGCATTCAAATGAGCCTTACGCATTCGTTCCTGATAAACGCATTCAGGAAGCAGATAAACGAAGAGACGAACCTGTAGTGTCAGATTTTGGTCAAGAAATACCCGGTCTTCGAATCTTTCAATTCCGGCATCGGTCATGGCTCGAACGATACGGGAAAAATTCAGCTTAACCGTTTTCTTGCCTCGAAGCTGATACACGTTTTTGTTGGCTTGCAGACGGCATAAAAAATCACCAAGGTTCTGCAGGATACCTCGCAATGCTGATAGATGCATATACGCGAGGTCACGAATAACAAGGTC
>NZ_JAFFQA010000138.1 GCF_016919065.1 Desulfobulbus rhabdoformis
TTTGGGGTACGAGTTATCCCCAGTGATACCCAAATGCGGACTATTCTGGATGAGATTGTTCCGACCTTACTTCGGCGACCGTTCCGCACTATTTTTCATCAACTGCAACGAGGTAAGGTCATGCCGAAGATGACCTGCCTTGGCGGCTACCTTCTGATGGCCATTGACGGTACAGGTATCCATAGTTCGGAGAATATCGGTGCCGATTACTGCCTGACTAAAGAGCGACGTAACGGTACAATCGAATACCATCTCCAAATGGTGAGTGGAGCCTTTGTCTCACCTGAGCA
Source organism: Desulfobulbus rhabdoformis (assembly GCF_016919065.1). Taxonomy (GTDB): domain Bacteria; phylum Desulfobacterota; class Desulfobulbia; order Desulfobulbales; family Desulfobulbaceae; genus Desulfobulbus; species Desulfobulbus rhabdoformis. The sequence goes on from NZ_JAFFQA010000138.1 coordinate 291, forward strand.
CAAGGCAGTCTTTCCACTCTGCCCCGAACTCATCCGCCGCCAGGATGGCTCAACTAAAAACGACTGTGAGCGCAACGCTACCAAGCGTTTTATCTCCGATTTCCGCCGGGAGCATCCTCGTCTGAAGGTTATCGTTACCGAGGATGGCCTGAGTTCAAACGCACCGCATATCAAAGATTTGATGGCTCATAATCTTCGTTATATCCTTTCAGCCAAACCAGGGGATCATGCCTACATGTTCAGCCTAGTCGACGCAGCGGCCGAACAGGGGGATGTAACCGAGCTGATCCTTCCGGACAGCAGCAAAGCCAACAAGACACACTGTTTTCGCTTTATCAACGCTGTCCCGCTCAACAAGGCCAGCGAAAATGAGTTGCAGGTCAACTTCCTCGAGCATTGGGAAGTCGAAACCAAAGGCGAAGGGGTAATTGTTCGTAATCGGTTCAGTTGGGTTACCGATCTTGAGATAACCCCGGACAACGTCATGGAGATCATGCGCTGTGGTCGTGCCCGCTGGCGGATTGAAAACGAGACCTTCAATACTCTGAAAAATCAAGGTTATAACCTTGGGCACAACTATGGCCTGGGCAAAAAGCACTTGAGCGCAGTTTTTATGCACCTGATG
>NZ_JAFFQA010000139.1 GCF_016919065.1 Desulfobulbus rhabdoformis
TGGTTCAGCAGGCCCTGCTGGACATCCTTCAGCCGATATTTGATCCTGGTTTTCATCCATCAAGCTATGGGTACCGCCCTGGGCGGAGTTGCCATCAGGCAATCACCAAAGCGAGTATGTTCATCCGCAGGTACGATCGGAAATGGGTTGTGGATATGGATCTATCCAAGTGCTTTGACACTCTGGATCATGATTTTATCCTAAACGCATTTTCTCGGCGGGTGAAAGATGGGAGCATCCTTGGATTGTTGCGGTTGATCCTGAAAAGCGGGGTTATGACAGGAGAAGGGTGGCAAGCCAGTGAAGTTGGGAGCCCACAAGGTGGAGTAATCAGCCCGCTGATTGCGAACGTGTACCTTGATGCCTTTGATCAGTTTATGAAGGCACGAGGGCATCGTATTGTCCGCTATGCGGATGATATCCTGATCCTGTGCTGTTCAAAAAGTGGTGCGCAAAATGCTTTGGAACAGGCAAGCCGCTATCTGGAAGTTGAGTTATTACTCACTGTGAATCGAGAGAAAACGCATATTTGCCACAGTTGGTTTGGAGTAAAATTTCTTGGGGTGATGATTCACTCGAAGAACACTCGTATTCAAGCTGGAAAGGTGCGTTTTTTCAAAGACAAGGTGAAATCACTGACTCGGCGAAATTCAGGGAAAAACCTGGAGCAGGTAATTCTACTTTGGGGATCATCCGGCAGAGCATAACTTCTCTTCACTCTGTGCTTTATACGCAGAATCGATGGATGCCTGTCGTTTTCGGTGTCGCTTTTCCAACTGCTCCAACATTTCAGATTCCGTAATGTCTCGTCGGGGCAAAGTAGCCTTGAGAATTACCGCAATATCAGCGCAGCTCAAGAGCGGTATTTCCGTTTTGTTGGTGATCCGT
>NZ_JAFFQA010000013.1 GCF_016919065.1 Desulfobulbus rhabdoformis
TATGGTAATCTTTTCCATCCGTGCGATATCTCTCTTGCGTGTTTTTACGATGGTTGTAATTTGATTCGCCATGACGCCTCCTTGTAAGTTACTGTTTTTCTTACAAAAAGGCGAAAATCGCTAACTCATTAATATGTCAAGATAAATTTAGATTTACCCGATAATTTTTATAAAAGTTTACGAAAGCTGAATACATTTTGTCCGCTATTACTGGGTTTGCGGCTGCACCGGGAATTGCTGCGTTTTGTAAAGATGTCGTATAGTATCTCTATGAGAATTCTTACTCAGTATACTGCTCATGCTTCTATCGTCAACCAGCCTTAACAGTTCGCAAACCGCACTCTATACCCGTAGCGGGGGAATGTCACAACTCCGCTCCGAACCTGTGCAGCGTGTCGTTTCCACATCTAAGCCCACTACCTCTGACGAACAATCCTCAGAAGATCCCGTCACCCTGTCTCAGGAAGGTATCGAAAAGTCAAAGCAACAGCAGCAGGGAAGCATGCCCTCCAGCGCCCAGGAGTCTGAGACAGAAGAGACTGAGGGAACAGCGCCAACAGAACAGTCTGCAGATGCTATTCAGGAACTGACCGCTGAAGAAGAACAGATGGTTCAAGAGCTCAAGCAGCGTGATCAGGAAGTCAAAACCCATGAAATGGCACATCTTGCTGCTGCGGGGCAGTATGCCGCCGGCGGAGCTTCCTACACGTATCAGCAAGGTCCGGATGGCCGCCGGTATGCAGTGGGTGGAGAGGTTCCCATCGATGTGAGTGAAGAAAAAACTCCAGAAGAAACTATTCAAAAAATGCAGGCAGTGAAACGGGCGGCCATGGCACCGGCAGAGCCCTCATCAGCCGATAGAAGCATAGCTGCCAACGCAACGGCCACGGAAAGCCGGGCACGGACAGAAATGCAGAGTGAGGAGGCCGAGTCCGGCACGGATGAACCGGAAACGGTCGCTGAACAATCAGAGGAGAGTCAGTCCCTGGCATCTCCCACCGCATCTGAAGAAGTCGAGCCTTCCGAGCCCTTCGAGGCTGTTGCCTGAGCCTGGTACCACCCTGTAACTCTTTAGCACTTCCCCCATTCACAGATTCGACTCGAATTTTCATGAGAAATCTGTGTGTATCTTGTAGTATTCCTTTTAGAAACCTGAATGCGTAAGGCTCAGTATCTTGGGTGAGGCGCAACAACCTGCATGTGTTCGACCGCCCGCTGTCAAGAATTCAGGTGAAAGCTTTTTTCTCATTCTCAGAGCAAACATGAAATCATGATGGACCACTCCAAGTACCTCGAAAGCCTTTTTTCTTTTGTCGATCAGTCGCCTACCTCCTTTCATGTAGCTTCCAATGCTGCAACCAGGCTCGAGGCCGCCGGTTTTACACGGCTGTATGAGGCCGATTCATGGCGGCATTTGAATTCAGGTAAATTTTTTGTCATACGCCATGATGGCGGCCTGATAGCCTTTACCCTGGAAGGTGACCGGGAGACCCCAAGGCCGTTTCGTATGGCGGGTTCACATACCGATAGCCCCAGCCTACGGGTTAGGCCCCAGCCCATGCAACTGCATCAGGGCTGCCTGCAACTCGGTGTTGAAGTGTATGGTGGCGCCTTGCTTGCACCCTGGTTTGATCGTAACCTTTCTCTTGCTGGCCGGGTTGGTTGGCTTGATGAGCAAGGAGAATTGCATTCTACGCTTCTTGATTGTAAACGCGCTCTTGCGACTCTACCCAGCCTGGCTATCCATCTTGATCGCGAAGCCAATAACGGCCGGGCGCTCAACAAACAAACGGACTTGGTTCCCTTGCTTGGATTATCTGCCGAATCCAGCCCTCCAGATTTTACTCAGTGGCTTAAAGAGGAACTCAAAAAGCAAAAGACTGAGATCTCCGTTGCTGAGGTGTTGGATTTTGATCTTTTCCTCTATGAGCCCCAGCCCCTGACACAGATAGGATTGGAGGGCGAGTTGATAACCGGTTCACGGCTTGATAACCAACTCTCCTGCCATGCCCTCTTACAGGGATTGATTAATGCCGAGGTGCCTGGCAATGCGATGATTGTGCTCAATGATCATGAGGAGGTCGGCAGTGCGACACCTTCAGGAGCCCAGGGACCATTTTTGAGCACCGTGCTTGAACGGCTGTATCCGGACCCTGATGTGCGCCAACAGGTCATTGCTCGCTCCTTTTTTATTTCAGCTGATAATGCCCATGCCGTGCACCCCAACTTTGCGGGCAAGCATGAGCCCGACCATATGCCCAAGCTGAATCAGGGGCCGGTACTGAAAACCAATGCCAACCAGCGCTATGCCACAACCGGTGTAACTGCTTCGCTCTTTCGCTCGCTTTGTAAAAAAGCCGAGGTGCCTTGCCAGCAATTTGTGATGCGTAATGATATGGCCTGTGGCTCGACCATCGGTCCTTTGACCGCTAGCCAGATTGGTGTGGCAACTGTTGATGTAGGTGTTCCCCAGCTTGCCATGCATTCCATCCGGGAAACCGTTGGTCACCTTGATGGGTGGTATCTGATGCGGGTGATGCAGACCTTTTTTGAGGCGGAGGATGCGGCCGTTTGTCTTCCTGAACTCTAAAGGGACAGTTACGAACCTTTGCAGCTTGATACAATACCGCACCCCATTCATTTTTGTATGGCGTAAAGAGGGAGATATGTCGCAGCAGCAGGAACCCGAAAAAATACAGTCGGTGTCGGAAATCCCTGGATCGCCCGGCGATTCAACCACGGCCACAACATCCAAACACCGCTTTTCCTTTAACCGTATGGAACTGGCCGGAGCCTTTGGGGATCTGGGCACCATGCTCCCCATTGTGATCGGTATGATCCTCTTAAACGGCCTCAGTCCGACAACGGTGTTTTTTACTTTTGGTGCTTTTTACCTTATATCAGGTTTTTATTACGGACTGCCCATTCCTGTGCAACCCCTCAAAGCTGTGGGAGCCATTGCTATTGCCTATCCGGCAGTGGTGACAGAATCGGTGATCGGGGCTACAGGGATCCTCTTTGGTGGCCTTTTGCTTGGGCTTTCACTCACAGGTATGGTCGACCGGGTGGCACAGCTCTTTTCACAGGCAGTGGTTCGGGGGATTCAGCTTACCCTTGGCTTGATCTTTCTGCGAAAGGGATTTGAGCTGATTATTCATAAAGATGTTTTTGTTTCAGGTGGTGGGGGAGCACTTACAGGGCCGGTCATTAACCTGATTATCGGAGTGATCGTCTTTGCCATCGTGTTACGATTACTCAACAACAAACGTTACCCCGCCGCCTTAGCCGCGCTGGCATTAGGCGTAGGTCTTGGTTTTGTCCTCGGTGGTTTTTCCGCCCAAGGGTTGTCGCTGGGGCCAACCGCAGTGCATATCATTACACCTTCTCTCGGTGATTTCTGGACAGCACTGGTCATGCTCGTTCTACCACAAATTCCTCTCACCATCGGCAATGCCTGTGTGGGCACGTCCAACACCTGCTCCACTCTGTTTTCCGGCAACCCCATGCTCATGAAAACTAAAGCCGGTAAGTTTGCTTTTACCATGGGCATGATTAACTTCCCTGCCGGATTTTTTGGAGCGGTGCCCATGTGTCACGGCACCGGTGGCCTAGCAGCCCATTACCGTTTTGGCGCGCGCACTGGTGGCGCCCCGATCATGCTGGGGCTTTTTTTTATTGTAATGGCACTGGTACTGGGAGAGTTCGGCTTTGCTCTGCTTGCAGCTATCCCCCAGTCCGTGCTTGGCGTGCTGCTGGTTTTTGCCGGACTGGAATTATGCCCTCTGATGCGGAGCCTGGAGACCAATGAGGAATATTTCGTTGCCCTCCTGATTGCAGGTATTGCCTTGGTGGTACCTAACATGGCCTGGGCCTTTGTTACAGGGATTATTGTTGATTGGGCAATTCGAAAATTTGATATCAAAATTTAAGAGGGGCTTGAATAAATATATCCTGAATCCGTGACGGCGGGCGGTCACCGACAAGGTATCCTGTGAATGAGACGGAGATTTTTAAGCTCATTCATTTGTTGTTCAGTCTTACCCGCCGCCCCTTGTGGCATCCATCAGCATGCCACCTTCATTGTTTGTAACACGCCGATGAATGCTCGCAAATTCAGGTTAAAGATCGTTGCCCTTCACCAAGGGAGAGGAGGCGCAATGGCCCCCTTTGTCGTTCGTGTCGCACTGGTGCAACACCCCTTCAAAATAATCAGCTTGCTTCCTCTTGTCGCTTTATTTGACAAGCTTGGGGAGGATCGGGCCCTTCTCGCAATTAGCATTCGCGGATTGTAATACAGCTCTAAAGCCTCAGGTGGTGCGCGGATAGGAAGGGGCATCCTGTATCGTGCCTGATGCTCAATTGCGACACCTCTCAAAACAACCAGGGCACTTTTGCCTTTCGTCTTTCCTCGTACGCTCGTATCGCATTCGCCTGTAACAAAGTCATGTCTATGTCATCCAGCCCTTCCAGTAAGCGTTTACGTCGATAGGCTTCAATTTCAAAAGGTATCACCTCTCCTTTTGGTGTCGTGATAGTTTTTGCCTCTAAGTCCACCGTCAAGGTGTACCCCTCATTGGATGCAACTTCGGCAAACAACTGTTCAATGATTGTTGTATCAAGGGTTATGGCTAATAGGCCATTGTTCAATGTATTATTAAAAAAGATGTCTGCAAAGCTCGGGGCGATCACCACTCGAATGCCATAATCTACCATGGCCCAGACGGCATGTTCCCGGGAAGAGCCGCAGCCATAGTTGTCTCGAGTGAGTAGAATACCGGCCCCAAGGTAGCGTTCATCATTGAGGATACAATCAGGGTTGATTTGTCGTCGGCTGTGGTCCATGTATGGCTCACCTGGCTCCAGGTAGCGCCAGTCATCAAAGAGATTCGGGCCAAAGCCGGTCTTGCCGATAGCTTTCAGGTATTGTTTAGGGATGATCGCATCGGTGTCGATGTTTGCCCTATCTATGGGGAGAACGATGCTGGTTTGTCTTGTAAACGGCTGCATATTTTATCACCAGTATATAGAAAAATTTATTTCATCTCTGTGCAATGGGGGAGCATTGGGGATTAGGCTATCTCCCGCACATCTACAAAATGACCGTAAACAGCAGCAGCGGCAGCCATTGCCGGGCTGACCAGATGGGTACGGCCCCCCTGTCCCTGGCGGCCTTCAAAATTTCTATTCGAGGTTGAGGCGCAACGTTCGCCAGAGGCCAGTCGGTCGGCATTCATTGCCAGACACATGGAACATCCAGGCTGCCGCCATTCAAATCCTGCCTCTTTAAAGATTGTATCCAGACCCTCAAGTTCAGCCTGCTGCTTCACCAGACCAGATCCGGGCACGACCAATGCCTGGGTAACGCTTTTTGCCACTTTCTTATCACGAATAAGAGCTGCCGCAGCACGTAGATCCTCAATGCGTCCGTTGGTACAGGATCCAATAAAGACCTTGTCAACTGCGATTTCATTTATCGATGTTCCCGGTGTTAAATCCATGTAAACAAGAGCTTTTCGAATGCTTTCCGCTTTAACCGAATCCTGTTCCTGGGCAGGATCGGGCACAACCCCTCGTACGCCGACAACCATCTCTGGGGAGGTGCCCCAGCTTACCTGCGGTTCTATGGCGGCAGCATTAATTCGAATAATCCGGTCAAATTTAGCCTTCGGATCACTGTGTAACTCGCGCCAGGCTATCTCGGCTTTGGTGAGCATCTCTCCCCGAGGTGCGAAAGGTCGACCTTTTACATAGTCTATGGTGGTTTGATCAACTCCTATCATGCCAGCGCGAGCGCCAGCCTCAATTGCCATATTGCATACGGTCATTCGGCCTTCCATGGTCAATTCTGTTACCGCGTCTCCGGCAAACTCAATGACACAACCCGTTCCTCCGGCAGTGCCGATTTGGCCAATGATATGCAGGATCAGGTCTTTAGCCGTGACGCCAGCTCCCAATTTACCCTCGACGCTAATGAGCATTGAGCGAGATTTTTTCATGACCAGACATTGGGTGGCCATCACATGCTCAACTTCTGATGTGCCAATGCCAAAGGCCAGGGCACCAAAGGCTCCATGTGTAGCGGTGTGTGAATCACCACAGACTACGGTCATTCCCGGGAGAGTGGCGCCCTGTTCAGGGCCAATAACATGCACTACACCTTGACGTACATCATGAATGGGAAATTCAGTAATACTAAATTCTGTACAGTTGCTATCCAAGGTCTGTAACTGCAGACGTGCGGCAGGGTCTGTCGGTGAAACGCGTCGGTCTGTGGTGGGAACGTTATGGTCCGGCACCGCTAAAATTGTTTCCTTGCGCCAAGGCTGTCGCCCCGTGAGCCGCATTCCTTCAAAGGCCTGAGGCGATGTGACCTCATGTACAAGATGACGATCTATATAAATCAGATTTGTTCCATCTTCGTTTTTACGCACTACATGTGCATCCCATAACTTATCGTACAACGTTTTATTCATAGTATTTCCTCCTTGGTTTCAATAGGGATAGTGCTATAAGGTGAATAACTCAAATTCATTATTTTTATATTGTTGATTCCCAAAAGGAATAATCTATGGATACCAATACATTACAAGCATTTTTGGCGGTTGCGGAAACAGGATCGTTTTCATTGGCAGCAGAACGGTTGTTCGTGACCCAGCCCGCTGTAAGTAAGCGTATTGCCGCATTGGAAGACGAATTGGCTGTCAAACTCTTTGAGAGGCTCAGTAAACGCGTGATTTTAACCGAGGCCGGAAGGGTGCTTTTGCCCAAGGCACGGCACATTGCGCAAGAGATGGCGGGCTGTAAACAAATGATTGCTGAGCTTTCTGGAGAAATAAGCGGGGTGCTGCAGCTGGCAACGAGTCACCACATAGGCTTACACAGGCTGCCACCGTATTTACGGCGTTTCAATCTGTTGTACCCAAAGGTCGAATTTGCGCTGAAATTCATGGACTCAGAAAGTGGCTGCGCTGCCGTTGCTGAAGGAATGCTCGAAATGGGGGTGGTCACTCTGCCTGAAGCCAGAACAGATAAGTTAAAGCTTCATAAGGTATGGGATGATCCTCTTCAGATAATGGTCGGGCGTGATCATCCCTTAGCTCATTGTAAAGATAGTAAAAAACTTGAATATTTTCCAGCTATTGTTCCGGAGAAGGGAAGTGAAACCCGCCGATTGATTGAATCGTCTCTAAGGAAAGTTGGAGTCAACCTGAGAGCCCGGATTGAAACCAATTATTTAGAAACTATTCGTACGCTGGTCGCATCGGGACTTGGCTGGAGTGTGCTGCCTATGATTATGCAGAATGATGATTTGACCTGCATCCTCTTACCTGGAATATCTTTTGAAAGAAGCTTGGGAATTGTGCGACGTGAGGGAGGACAACTTTCACAAGCTGCTCAAAAATTATTCGACTTGCTAATCGAGTAACTTGTGGCTAAATAGTTAAAAGTAAATAGAGGTACCATTGTATTGAGAGGTGGGAGAAAAGACTCCATGTATCCTGCCAAATTCCACTAAAGAAGAGGGGGAAGATAAAGGCAAGTTTTTTAGCAGAAAACAGAAAAATCATAGCCCCTTCAATGAAAGTGATTCCAGTGAAAAAAGAGTGTTACCCAATGCTCATCCCCCTCAGGCGCAAGCGCAAAAGACTCACCCAGCCAAAGGCAGAGATTATCGGTACAGAGGAGGCGCAGAAGCTAGTCTTTTCTTCACCTGCAAAAATCATTGCAGGCTTGGCGCTGTAAAAAATTTTTGGAATCCTTGCCTTCATTGTTCGCAACACGCCGATAAAGTTTACCTGTTTCGGCATGCCACAAACAACGAAACTGCAGTCCGGATGAATGTTAGCGGATTAGGGTACAACTCAGCCCCGGTGTCGATCGTGGGCATTGCACCGGCGATGGTACTGCCTGAGGGTGTTTTGCACATGACCCAAGAGGCTGGTTTTGGGATACTGGCCTCGGGCATTGAGTTGTCCAGGCTGAATGCCGGTGAGCAGTTCAATGCCGTCGGTGACCAGTGCTATTGAGTAGACCGCAAAACTACCGTTTGCAACTGCCTCGCAAACCTCATGGTCAAGCATGAGGTTTCGCCTGTTTCGCTCGGGGATGATTACTCCCTGTTGTCCCCTGAGTCCGTATTGTTTACAGATTCGGTAATAGCCCTCTATTTTTTCATTGATGCCACCTACAGGCAATACTTCTCCGTGCTGATTCAGTGCACCGGTGACTGCAATTCCTTGATGAATGGGCACCCCTGCCAGAGCAGAGAGCAGGGCAAAGAGCTCCGCGCAGGAGGCGGAGTCACCCTCGATACCATGATACTCCTGTTCAAAGACGATGGAGCCGGTGAAGCTGAGCGGTGCGTTGCGCTCAAAAAGGGCGGCAAGATAATTCTGAAGAATAAAGACGCCCTTATCGTGAATAGGGCCGGACATCTCGACCTCGCGCTCAATGTTGGTCAGGCCGTCTTCCCCCGCATGGGTTCGTGCACTCACCCTGACTGGAAAACCGAAACGGTGATCACCCAGATCAATCACGCTGAGACCATTCACCTGACCTACCCGACTTCCTTCAAGTTCGATCAGGACATCCCCATCGCCAATTGATTCACGCATGCGCTGCTCGGGATAGTCGTGACGCATCCGCCGGGCACGCTGAGCCTGTTCGACATCTTCAACGCGCACCAGGACGTCGCTTCTTTCAAGAGATAAGGGAGCACTTTCAACAATTTTGGCATCTAAGTGGCCAAAGACTGCGCTTTGTCGGCTCTGATCATCGGTTTCGCGGTGGCTTTCTTCAAGCAGACGGGCTACGGCCTCGGCTGTAAAATGAGGCAGGTTACGCTTGAGGCAGGTCTGGGCCACGAAAACAGAGGTTGCCTGGCGGAGTTCTTGGCTATCAACGAACTCTTCAACAAAATCGACTTTAACCCGAAAGCGGCGGGCAAATTCCGGGTCGCCTTCCTGGAGTTCATAATAATGTTCAGGGGAGGCAATGAGAATAATTTTAACCGAGAGAGTGACAGGTTTTGGGGTTAACGAGAGGGTTGCGATCGGCGCAAAAGCAGTGCCTGGTTCTTCGATTTGCAGAATCCCGCTACGGAGAAAACGACGCAGTTTTTCCCAGACCAGCGGATCGGCAAGCAGATCTCGCAGGTGCAGGAGAAGAAAGCCACCATGGGCCTTGAGCAGGCTACCCGCACGGATTTGGGAGAAATCGGTGACCAGTGCTTCATTTTCTGTGTGGTACTCGATGGAGCCAAAGAGGGAGCGGTAAAGCGGATTGTTTTCAACGATGACAGGGGCTCCATCCAGGTCGCTGTTGTCGACCACCATGTTCACCCGGTACCGTGCCAAAGTTCGCTGCAGGGCTTCGATCCGGTGAACTTCCGCCTCACCTTCGGCGGTTACAAAGAGGTCGAGGTTTTCCAGGATATCGTTGCTTACCTGGGTAAGATACTCTTGAAGAAGAGGTGGACACTCTGTGTCTACACAGACTGAGGAGGTCGTGCTCTTGCTCTCTGCCTGTAACAGGGGGCGAATGGTTTTTTGTTGCAGCTCTGCCAGGTCTTCGTCCATTGTTCGTTCAAGTGGACGAGTCGTGGCAAAATAGGTGTTGATTTCTGCCAGCAATTCTTCTTCTGCCTGGTTGATCGCGGCCCTCTCTTCCTTGGAAAGTGCCAGCAACTCATCCTCGCTCATGGCCTTGCCGCCTGGGCTGCGCAGGGTGAACATCATTTGCCCTGCTTCCTGGCGCATACTGAAATTGCGGGCTTCAGCAAATGTTTCCAGGGTGTTGAACGCGTCGGTTTCCTGTTGTTTAAATGCTTTTTCGATCCGCTCCCGTTCCAGTTTGTAATCTGAGCTTTCCAAACGCTGTGGAATTTCGGCTGCCAGGGTTTTGAGCATCTTGCCCATTGCCTTGCGCAATGCTTTGCCGCAGCCTGCTGGCAGGTGGAGTGCGTTGGGTTGCTCCGGGGAATCAAAATTATGCAGGTAGCACAGATCCGGAGGTGTTGGGCGCTCTTGAGCCGCATTCAGCATGGCCTGTTTGAGCAGGGAGGAACGGCCACTGCCGACCTCACCAAGAACAATGAGGTTATAGTCGGCCTGCTGCATGTTCAATCCGAACAGCGTAGCCTGTTGGGCACGCTGTTGGCCTATCCAGGGGAGGGGGGCGTTGATCAGTTCGCTTGTGTCGGCAAAGCCGAGGCTCTCCGGGGCGATGGAGAGTCGGAGTTCGTTGGGAGTGAGTTCGGTAATGGGCATGGAATGCGTTTTTTGTGTTGGCTCAAGGAAAGAGAGAAAGAAGGATTGCAGATGTTGCCAATGCCTAGGTACTTGAGCAGAGGAGGGAAGTCAACCGTATTTGCTTGCAGGGGAGCGAACTTAATGTGTGATTGTTGGAGATAGTGCCTCACCGCCAACCAAACTCCTGGGAAGACTCATGATGGGGTCAGGAGTAAAAAATTTGATTGATCTCCAGGACAGAGAGAACCTTGTTGGTGGAAACAAGAAGATTCAAACAACAATAGTTTTGGGGGATGGTGAGGAGTTGATCGAGCGGAGTGTGCTGCACAGAGGCAAGCACGGCACGGTTGACCCCGGCATGGGCCACGATGAGAATGTGGCCTGTGTTGTTGCAAACGATTTCTTGCAGGGCAGGCAGGGCGCGGGCGGCCACATCGGCAAAGCTCTCCCCATCCTGGGGCCGAAAGGTCCCCATGTTGTCTCCCCGTGCTTCATAACTGCCTGGGAATTTCTTCTGGATCTCTGTGGCGGTTAATCCTTCCCATGCTCCAAGATTGATCTCTTGGAAGGCGGCGATTGGCTGGATTTCGCTCTGTGGGCGGCCACTGACCAGTTCTGCGGTCAGCATTGCCCGGTTCAGTGGTGAAGAGAAGACCTGATTGAAGGAAATGTCGGTTAGTGCAAGGCCAACCTGTTTGGCCTGGTTGATGCCGCTTTTGTTGAGGGGTATATTTGCCTGTCCCAGGAAACGGCGAGGTCGTGATGAATCAACCTCGCCGTGGCGGAGCAGGTAAATCAATGACTGCATGAAGCCGAGGCCATCTCCATAATCAGCTCCAGGGGCTGGCCTACCTCGGCCTCAACCGCCGCTGCCAGGTTCTGGGCCAGGCGGTAACGGCCAAGGATCGCCTCGACCGCTTCCGGATCATGTTTGTACAGGGCGAGCTTTTCTTCAAAGCGTTCATTGACCCGAACCATGCGACTGCCACGGACGACCTTGTCTGCCAGGTGGACCAGTTCCCGTTCTCCCACACCCATTTCTGGGGACCAATCCATATCTTTATGCGCACCCACTATTTCTGCTGCTTCTTCAAAACCAAGTTCGCGCAGCCAGGTGGCACCTGTCTGTTCGTGATGGGGATGTCCCTTGGCAATATCATGGAGCAGCCCACAAACCCGGCAGGTCTGAGGATTGAGTTCTCGTCCGCTGTGGCGGATCACTGTCTGGCAGAGTATGCCCGCCACATCGCCTACCATCCTTCCGTGGGCCAACCCTTTTTCAGGCATGCAATAAATATGATCGATAATGGCCTTGGCCTCTGCCATGGTAGGGACGCCCTTTCGGGCAAAACGGATACAGCCCTCAAAATAATCATCAGGTGTATCCATATCAAAATGGATATTGGCATCAGCCACCTGAACTTCACGAATCTGTTCCGGGTGGTCAGCTTCAAGTGCCGCCAGGATAGTACGTAAACCTCCTTCAGGTTCATCACTCTCACCAATGAGATCCCTCAATCTTGAGGAAAGCAGGGGAGGGTGCCCTCGGCGTTCTTCAAAAACCGGATAATAGATATCTGCCGGAGCTTGGGCCTGGGCTTGTAGCAGCAGGTTAACCGTCCCCCGCCGGACCAGGGCAATGTCGACCGGGAGCAGAAAAAAACCACTGCTGTTTTCACAAAGCTCATGCACGCCAGCACGAATGGAGCTGTACATCCCCTGAGCAAAGTCGGGATTATAGACGGTTCGGACTCCTGCCTTGTCCGCGGCTGCACGCACTTTCTCTGCACGATGACCGGTAACGACAACGATATCGTTGACTCCGCAGGAACGAAAGAGGTTGATCGACTGGTCAAGCACGGTGCTTCCGCCCATGGGGAGCAGGGCCTTGAGTTCGCCCATACGTGAGGAATAGCCCCCTGCGATGATGATGGCGCTTGGTTTTGGTGACATGGCAAATACTTGTTTGGTTACCATCGACGTTCAGCTGAACAACAAAACCCTCTTTTAGAGAGTTGCCATTTGTTCCGAGCAAAAGGCGAAAGACCCGCAAAAATGTGCGCCTTTTCGTGGGCATGACTCGCTCCTACAGTATCCGAATACGCTGGATGCTTGTAGGGAACAGGTAATGCCCGGGACAAAGATTCAAGCTAAGTTTAGATGGTTATCGTGTTGAATTATAGTGATAAGGAGTGTCTGGCATCAGATGAGCTAAATGTTGCATGCAACTAAATTTAATCCCAAATCAAATCAGATGCCAGGGCTTTCTTCCGGTAGCTCGCTGGTAAATAAGTTCTCCTACGATGGAAACAGCGATCTCTTCCGGTGTATCCGCTTCAATACCAAGGCCTATGGGGCAGTGCACCTGATCCAGATGTGCCTCTTTAAAACCTTTGTCCATAAGTTTTTTATAGATGGCATTGCGTTTTTTTCGTGAGCCGATCATGCCAATATACCCGGCATCGGTCTGCAGGGCCTGGTCGAGCACATCCATATCGTGCATGTGACCACGGGTGACAATAACAAGGTAGGAATCCTGGTCGATCTCAAATCCTTGAAAACAATTGTCAAAGGAGTCCAGAACCTTGATCGTATCAGCTGATGGGAACCGATCTTTGTTGGCAAACTCAACCCGATCGTCCATGACCACAGTACGAAAGCCAACCCGCATGGCGGCCTCAGAGGTGCAGGCGGAAACATGCCCCGCTCCCAGCAGGTAAACGGTACCGGCTACAGCAAAGTAGGAGAGCAGATATTCTTTGCCCTCAAATTCGATCAGGCTTGCAGCGGAGGTTGAAGGACGCACCTGTTTAATAGCTGCAAGCAGCCCGTCGGAGATATCCAAGCGGCTGGGGATACCACGGTGGTTGACCACAAAGCGCTGCTCGGCCTCCGTGGTGTCGGACAGGGGGCAGACCAGGGTGATCCGGTGGCCGGATTGTATAGAATCGAGCAACAGGCGAAAAACTTCACGGTTTACATCGCTTGCAGCGATATATTCCAAGAAAATCTCCATGCGACCACCGCAGATCATATCGGTGTTGGCCGCCATACTGTTGGTCAAATCAAATATTTGTCGTTTCGACTGTTTGGTCTGAAAACACTGCACCGCAGATTCAATGGCCATGGCTTCCACCTGACCGCCTCCAATGGTCCCCCCGATGGAACCGTCACGTAGGATGATCATTTTGGCGCCAGCAAGTCGTGGGGTGGAGCCGGATTGGCTGGAGATGGTGACCAGGATCAGGTCCTGGGAGTCATCCAGGGTGGTGCAGATTTGTTGAATGAGTTTTTTCATGGTTGAATGTCCTTGCGATGGTCTTCAAGCGTTCGTTTTGCCGGGTGAATGTTGGTCTCAGGTGGTGCGTTCAGGACGATATCAACACCCTGTAGGGCTGGAACGGTAGATAAAAGCTCCCTGGCCGATTGTTGCCAACGTTCGCTGCGGCTGGGAAGAAGTTTCAGGTCAATACAAAGTTGTTCTTGGTTGTCTTTCGTTGAAAGCTGGGCGTTGAAATCAAGCAGGTCCGGAAGGGGAAAGAGCGCTTCGTCGAGAATATCCAAACCCAGCCGGTGTCCATTGTTGAGCAGGCAGGCCTGGTTGATTCGGCCCCTGACCTGATCAAGACGGCGAATCGTACTGCCGCAAGGACAGGTCCCCGGAAGAAGACGGCCCAGATCCCCGGTTCGGTAGCGAATCAGCGGCATGCCCTTCCTGGTTAACGTGGTAAAGACGATTTCTCCCCACTGGCCATCAGCAACCGGTTGTGTGCTTTGCGGCTCAATAATTTCAAAAAAAAGATCCGCCTCGCGCAGATGTGTACCGCAGTGGTGCCAGCAATCAACTCCGCCACCGAGTCCGGTTTCTGTGGTCCCATAATGGGTGAATATTTCGCAACCAAGGAGTTGCGTAAGCTCGGTGCTCAGGCTGTCAGGGATATAATCCGAGCAGAGCAGTACCGAGCGGATATCTCCGATATAAAGTTGCAGGTGAGCAGCCATGCGAGCAATGGCCAGAATTTGTACTGGAAAACCTACCAACACATTGGGTTGGAGTTTTGAGAGTGCACGTACGGCCTCGTCGGGATGGGTGACAAGGCCCACAATATGGCTTTGGACATCAAAGCGCTCCAGGGCGCGTGCAAGGAGATGACCGGTGGAATCCGGTGTCGAGCCAGGAAGTAAAATAGCCACACTCTGGCCGGGATCGACCATGTGCTGCATACCCATATGAAAAAAATCCAGGGTCTGTTCAAGATCCTCTTGGGTAAAAAAGAGTCGCTTGGGCGCACCGGTGGTGCCGGAGCTGTGCATGGTAATGATACGGGCGATATCGTCCTGGCTTACACAGAGCATCGTCGGTCCATGAGCGCGCAGATGCTCCTCTGTGATAAAAGGCAACCGGTGGACATGGGCAAGAGATTGTATCCCCCCCGGTTCAACAGAACGTAGATGTTCGCGATAAAAGGATGAATGCTTCTGGCAGTAATTCAGCTGGTTCTTAAGCCGGTGAAGTTGCCACTCATCAATGTCTGCTCGGGAGAGGGGAATTGCGTGATGGCCTAGTATCCCGGCGATGAGCGGCTCCAGGGTGGTCGGAATCATGCGCGCTCTACCCCCCGATAAAGAGGTTCTCCCTGGTTGGAGGTCAGGTTGTAGGCACAGAAAGGAATCAGCTTGCCCGCTGGCGATACAATATGAATGCAGCAGCCACGCAGTCGCTCCAGGTCCAGGTTCCACACATCCTGAAAAGCCATGGCAGAAAGCGAAAAGGTATGGGTGCGGGCCCGGGCAAGAAATCTATCGAGGTCATCCTGTGGCTTATCTGTGCCGTTACAACCGCACCCCTGGGCGTTGGCCATGGGAAGAGCTGGTAAGGACCATTGACGGGCGGTGAAGTTGACGCTTTTTTGCCTGCCTTCAAGGGCTGGAATTGCCTGGGGCTCACCTGTGGAACAGCAGGTGGGGCCACTGCCAAGGGGCATGAGTTGGCCATCTTCCTGAACGATGAAGTTGCCATGAAAGGAACAGAGCGCATGCTCACAGGCTGGTGGAGCAAAGTTGTCTCGACTGATTCGGCCCTCGCTTTGCAACTCAATGAGTTCAATCACCTCGGGAAGTGTTAAACGGTCACGATCAGCCGGTGGCTCGGGAAAGCGGCCAAAGTAGGAGATCGGCTGAAAATGAACGCCTCGAACCGTGGGGGCAAAGCGGGCACCGTATTCGATAATGGCCCCAATCTCCTGTGGATTCACCCCGGGAACCAGGGTAGGGACCAGGACCACACCCAGGCCTGCTTTGCCGCAGTTGATGATGGCCTGTTCCTTGATGCGGTGGAGGTCACGTCCGCGCAGAGCGATGTGGGTGGCCGCCTTCAGGCCATCAAACTGAAGGAAAACCGAGGCCAGACCCGCATCTTTGAGTTTTTGTGCATAACAGGGATCGGCAGCGAGCTTCAGTCCATTGGAGTTGAGTTGAATGAAGTGAAAGCCTTTGTCTCGTCCCAGGCGAATAATTTCGGCAAGGTCTTCGCGCATGGTGGGTTCACCACCGGAGAGCTGGATATTGCTGGGACCGGAGCCTGCCATGACCTGATCGTAGAGAAAACCAATATGCGAAAGTGATGGCTCATTGGAGGGCTGCTCGGCACCGGCATCGGCAAAACAGACGGGGCAGCGCAGATTACATCGGTTGGTGATCTCAATGAGGGCGGTGCAGGTATGCTGGCCATGATCAGGGCAAAGGCCGCAGTCATAGGGACAGCCTTGATGCACTTCTGTGAAGGCCTGCAAAGGAGCTGACGGCTTTTTGGGGCGAAGCCAGGAGGAAAAGGGTATGGATCCCCGCCAGATAACAGTACGAAAGGTGCCGTGCTCTGGGCAACGCTTGACCTGATACACGGTGTTGCCCTGTTGTTCACGTATGGCAGCAACGCGCTGCATACAGACGGGGCAGACGCTGGATGTTGACGAGAGCAACTCGATTGCGCGATTAAAAACCGTTTGCTTGGTCTCGAGGCAGACTGGGGTCAATGTCGTTCTCCATTAAGATGGCGAGTATGGTTTCACGAGCCCGCAGCATGATGTCACCGCAGACCTCGGGCTTGCGACCACCCTGATAGGCAACAATATCCTCACAGCGTATACCGCCCCATTCATGTGCACTGGCTTTAAACCAGTCCATAAATTGGGAGAGCATGATGGGATAGTTGTCCAACTGCAGCTCATCGTCACTGCCTTTAGCCGCATACAGCGAAAGCACACAGGCTCCACCAGTGGCTACACCACAGGTATCTCCACAGCCGGACCCCTCGCAGAGGCCAGCCATGGCACGAATGAGAGCCCGGTTTTCTTCGCCCATGTCATCCAGGGCCAGTTGCATCATAATTTGGCTGCAGCAGTACCCTTGGGCGTTGAGCTGCATCACCCGTAATGCTGTATCGTCCATGCTGCCTCTTCTTCGGTGTGTTTTTTTATTTTGATCACCACGTTGGCTCAGCCGAGTATCATTGGAGAGCCTCTTTACGTTGGGGTTCCTTCGTCACCACCAACCTACTTGCCTCTGGGGAGTGTGGTAGGTTGGCGGTGACGAAGGAACTCCAATATTGCATCAACCAGATAACGGGTGAACACCCCTTGATACCTGCTCACCCAACAACAAATTTCAGTTGAGTATTATTCACTTCGTCGCAACCACCACGTAATATCCCAGTGGTGCTGTGGCCAAAGCACAGGTGGTGCGCTGCGCAGACTCTGCATCCATAAACAGGGCCCAGAATTTTTCCAGACTGCCGTACGAGAAGATGATCTGACCGGCGAGTTGTTTGAGCAGCTCGGATCGGTCTTGGATAAGTGTCAGGCTAAAACCGGCTTGAATGAGGCCTTCGCTGATCTGCTCCAGCGGAAGTGCTCTGGTAATACAACTCTTGATTTCGGGCAACTGTGCCTGGAATGAGAGCCGTTTGCAGTAAATATCGCTGAGCAGTAGTCGCCCCCCTGGTTTCAATACCCGGTGCATTTCGGAGAGGCTTTGCTCCATGCTCGTCGTTAAAGACAAGACACATTCGCAGAGCACTCCATCAAAGGATGCATCCTCGCAGGGCAGATTGGTGGCAACTCCTTCGAAAAGGGTTGCCATCGGGGCCAGCTTATTTGCCTTGGCCAGCATCGCAAACGATGGGTCAATACCTGTGGGACGAAGATCAAATTCACAGGCCAGCATGTTGAGGCTATGGCCAGGGCCACAGCCGATATCAAGTACCGGAGCACCTGGCTCAAACTGGCAAAAATGCAACAACTCACGTGTGAGTGCAATCCCACCGGGCCTGAGCGTGCCACCTGTGAGGGCGTGCAGTTCTTCCTGCTCATAGAGCGGCAGTGGGGTGCTGGTACGGAAAAGACAGGATGAATTCATCGTGCGTTAATGCCCTATTTATCTTCCAGTAACTGTTCCACTTCCAGCATCTTACCGACTGCAAGGTCTTCGGGGATAAGCGTAAAGCCACACTTGGGGCAGGTCATCAGCTCGACATGAAAGGCGGATTTCAGGTAGGTGACCTGTACTTTGGTCGCCTCGAGCGGTTGATTGCAGGCAGCACATTGCCAGTCGGTGGCTTCGACAAAGGAAAACTGACTCATTTTTGATCCTCCGGCAGTATCATGCGGTGGCTGTACCCGTTGTGTACAAGGAATCCCTCCTCAATCGGCTCATACTTGACCCAATAGGTGACTCGAATCGGACGGTATTTAGCCAGCCGGTGTCCATTGTTGGGATTGAGCAGATAGCTTCCACTGTTTTCAGCGTGATGAATGACTTTCTGCAGATCCTCCAGCAGGATGAGCCTATTATTCAGGAGCTGCTCTACCTCGGCGTTGAGTTGAATCTTGATTGCTGTGTGCGCTGGGCGCTCTATGGTTTCTTCCTGCCAGAGATTGGCTAGCAGATCGCTTTTAAGTCGAGCCCGATTTTCATGGCGCCGAGAGTATCCAGGGTTGGTGCGACTGAGCGGATCGTCTTCGGTCGTGGCAAAAAGGTAATCTAGCAGGTGGGCAACGGGGCGTCCATGGGCGGCCAGATTATCCCGACACATGGCACAGTAGGCCAGGCCATCGAGTTCACTGCGTTCTGCTTTGCGGGCGACCGCTTTCTCTCCAAGTTTTCTATTGGCATACTGCATCAGGCCGCCATAGCCACAGCAGTCGGTGGTTTCTCCAGTAAAGTCGTGTTCAACCACCTCAATTTTAAGCTTTTCGCAAAGGCTACGTACACTGGCTCGAAGTTCCGATTGTTCGCGAGTAGTACATGGATCATGCAAGGTAAGGGCGCGTGCAGGCTTTGTCGTCTGCGTGGGTAAATCAACCTTGTCCAAAATATTCCAAAGTGAGACAGTGTTCATGTTTGGAACAAATTCTTTGAAGACCGAAAGGCAGGAGGTGCAGGCGGTGATAACCGTGGGATTGCCCAGTCGCTCTACATCCTTTGTAAAGGCCTCCATGGTTTCGGCAAAAAGTTGATCGCGTCCTGCCCAATGAGCAGGTATGCCACAGCAGCCTAACAGCAGGCCAACGCCACCTCCCAAAGTATCTCTAAGAAATGCATAAGTCTGTTTCACCGCCTCGGGATTGGAACCGGAAAGCTGACAGCCAGGGTAAAAGACGTAACTACTGCGGGTTGTTCCTGGCTGGTGGCGAACCAGCGCACAGTAGTCACTGAGACTAAATTCCATATCCTCCAGGGCAAACTCATGGGGCGAGGGCGGCATATGGCCGGTTTCAACCAGGTCAACACGTGAAGAGCGACAGACCTCGGCCACAGGAAAATCATTGGGACAGATAACCGAGCACTGGCCGCAGAGGCTGCAGGCATTGATCATTTTATTTGCAGCTCGGGTTCCTTGAACAATGGTCTGGCTGTTGAAAATTTTGCGGATCCAGGGTTTGGGGTATTCTTTGTATTCCTGAAGATAGACGCACTGTTTAACACATTCCAGGCACTCACATTGGATGCAACGGCCAGCTTCGTTCTTGGCCTCTTCTGCCGTATATCCAGCAGGTTCATCGCCAGGAGTTATTTCAGCAGTCGGCGCGATACCCTCTATGGAGGTGTACATACGGGTGGCACAGGCACCTTCCTTTTCGCGCTGGGCGGTCATGGACACGTTTTGAATAAAGCGTTCAATGGAAAGGGCCGCTCGTCGCCCCTGTTCCGCCTGGTAGACTGGTGAAAAAGAGCCTTCGGCAGTTTTACCTCCGCCTGCAAAGCATCCCGCCTGGTCAGTGGCCAGGGTGATGGCATCTACTGTGTTAGGAGCAAAGGGCAGCAGGCTTTGATCGAGATCATCCAAATCACAGTACACGGCATCGTATTCATGAACGAGCGCTGTGATATTCTCCTGGTTCATGTTGATGGAGGTTTGTATCTCGACGCCGTAATGGGCAAGCATCTCCTGAGCATGGGCGAAAACTTTTCCAGGGAGAATGGATTCTTCCAACTGCTGCAAAGAGCCCCCAGGGGAAGCGGAGCTGGTAAAAATGGTTGCCGGGCGCCCTTTGCGGCTTAAGTCCAGTGCTGCGGTCATTCCTGAGAGGCCTGCGCCGAGAATGGCAAATTTACCTCCTTTAGAAGGCAGTTTAGGCAATTTTATGACGGTGTTGGTTGCCCCAACGCAGAACTGTTCCAGCCTTCCAATGGCCAGTGGGGCATCGATTTCCACCCGTTTGCATTGGCTGCGGCAGGGCTGGTCGCAGATTCTTCCCAGAATTTCTGGAAAGGGCATGGTCCGATCAAGAACACGCCGTGCACCTCGAGTATCGCCCTTGGCAAGAGATGCCATAAAGGCACGAACATCGACGTGAATCGGGCAAGCCGCACTACAAAAAGGGTATTCTTCTTGGATACACTTGGATTCAAGTTCTCTGAGCTGGATTTGGTTCATGATACGCTGGCGTAAAAAGAGGGGTTAAGCAAAAAGAGGGAGGCGAAGATGTCTCTATCTTGCCTCCCTCTCTTTACATCAACTACAAATGCTACCTAATGAGTAATAGTACTCAGAAAAGACCTTTTCTGAGTGTCTATTATTACTTGGGCATAGCAGCCAATACCTTCTCCGGATATGCGGGAAGGTGACGACACCATGCGCCACAGGCATTGTGGATGGCGTTGATAACTGCGCAGTGCGGAGCGGTCAACGGCATCTCACCAACACCGGAGGCACCGAAGGGGCCGTCAGGACGCGGGGATTCGACGTACATAATCTCCATGTCGTCCGGAATATCTTTGATGTAAGGAATACCAGCACCAGCCATGGTGGAGTGTTTCTTAATGTCCTCGAAATCCTCGGTCAGAGCTAGACCAATACCCTGGGCCATACCACCATAGATCTGACCATCAACAACCAGCTTGTTTACTACGGTTCCGATATCGGCAACACAGGAGATGGACTCAACTTTGGTCTTACCGGTGGCAACCTCTACGGCAACAGTAGACAGAAATACGCCGTACATGTAGCAGCAGAAGGGGTTACCCTGGCCGTTCTCATCGCAATCGCTGGCTGGTGCAGTCCATTTACCAAAGATCTTAGTGGGGATGTTCTCGGCAACCATCTCGTCATAGGTGCGGAACGAGCCATCGTCCTTGGTCATGGTTTTAACCAACTCTTCACAACCAACCTTGATGGCCTGACCGGTCATGACCTGGCTACGGCTACCACCTGCAGGTCCGGAATTCGGACACATGGAGGTATCGTTCATCACCAGTTTGATCTGATCAGGGGTGAGGCCAAGCGGACGCAACGCTTCGTGAGCGATGGCGAGGCTACCCATGTCAGCGCCCTGCCCATGGTCTTCCCAGCAGTTATAGATGGTGACTGTGCCATCAGCATTGAGCTCGACATCAGACTCAGAGGTATCAGGGCCGTCAAGACCAGCACCGTAGACACCGATAGCAACACCAACACCTTTCTTGATGGCATCGGTGGACTCTGCTTCTACGCGTTTTTTGGCTTCTTCGTACTTGGGACGAATCTTGTCCATCATCTCAGGCAGGGAGTATACCTCAGGATCCTGACCTGTGGGGGTGGTGGAACCTTTGCGATACACGTTTTTGTAGCGCAGCTCAAAGGGATCCATGCCCAGTTTCTCAGCCAGTTCGTCCATGAGAATTTCAGACGGGAACTCGGACTCAGGTGCGCCGTATCCACGGAAAGCAGCACCCCATGCATGGTTGGTAGCAACGGTACGGCCTTCACCACGGATGTTCTTGATGTCGTAGCCGGCACCGATGTACTGAGCACCGCGCAGAGTCAGGAGATCGCCGAACTCAGAGTAAGGACCATGGTCAACAGACCAGTCGGTCTCCATACCAAGGAGCTCGCCATCTTTGGTGGAGGCAAGACGGACAGTGGACCAGAACGGAGAACGTTTACCGGTGTAGACCTGCTGTTGAGCGTAATCGTAGCAGAGGTAGACCGGACGTTTGGTTGCCATGGCTGCGGCACCAACCAGAGCTTCCATGGTGGGGCTGAACTTGTAACCGAATGTTCCACCTGTGTTGTTCTGCACCAGGGCGATGTTCTCAGGCTCAACGCCAAGACCAGGAGCGATCATGTAGAGATGGAGGTGCAGACCGATGGATTTGGAGTGAATCATCAGTTTGCCATCTTCTGCATAGTAAGCAAAGCCGACATCAGGCTCGATGGGGAGATGCGGCTGACGGCTGGTGTAGTAATCACCCTCAATGGTTACATCCGCTTTCTCAAAGATCGGCGCGGTCTCCTCACCTTTGGCCACTTTCTGAATATAGTAAATATTCGGGGTGCCGGGATGGATCTCGATTGCATCCGGCTCCATGGCAGCAGGTGCGCTCATGTACGCGGGCAGCTCTTCCAACTCAACTTTAACTTTTGCAGCAGCTGCCTTGGCGTTCTTCTCGGTATCGGCACAAACAATGGCGATAGCGTCACCAGTCTGGAATACTTTGGTGTCACAGAGGATCGGACGCTCCCAACCGTCACCCTTGTTGGTGGGGAAGGTGATCAGGCCGGTGATGCGGTTTTTACCCTGAACGTCTTTGTGGGTAACAACCTTGAATACACCAGGCATTTTCTCTGCTTCGGAGGTGTCGATGGAGAGAATGTTTGCATGCGGAACTTCTGCCTGAACCAGAGCGCACTGGAGAGTGTCTTCCGGAAGGCCGAGGGCCAGGTCGGCTCCAAAGTCCCAGGTTCCTGTAACTTTAGCGGTTGCGCTCGGACGCGGCATGGAGGTGCCGAGAACTTTGCCGTCTTCAGGCAGCTGATAGGCCAGGTCCTTCATGGTCATCTTGCCGTTGAGCACTTTAACCGCATCCATGACTGCATCAACAAGCGGCTTGTAACCGGTACAACGGCAGGCATTTTTGTGTTTCTGGAACCAGTCGCGGACTTCATCACGTGAAGGATCAGCATTTTCGTCCAGCATTGCTTTGGCGGAAACAATGAAACCAGGTGTACAGAAACCACACTGTGCAGCGCCATGGAGCATCCAGGCTGCCTGGAGGGCGTGGAGAGCAGTGGGGGTACCGATTCCCTCGATGGTGGTGATGGAAGCACCATCGGGTACGCGGTTCATTTTAGTAATACAGGAACGGATCAACTTGCCGTTCATAATTACGTTACAAGCACCACACTGTCCTTTGCCGCAACCAACCTTGGTTCCGGTCAGGTGCAGGTTTTTACGAATGACATCGGACAGCAGGTCAGAGCTATCGGCCATAACCGTGCGCTCTATACCGTTCACCAGCAACTTCTTTTTCTGCATGAGTGACTCCCATGAAATTTGTGAGTGAACCAAATACGGGATTTCCGTATTGAATGAAGAAACAGAAAATGCCAGACAACAGAGAGTCGTTTTCCTGCCGGTGAAAACGAGTCGGTGCTGTCTGGCTTGTGCGGACATGCAAAATAATCATTTTGCTCAAATACCGCGCACTTCAGACTCTGGTGGCGTTACGTTTGCATTGTTTGAGCACCTCTTGGCCAATAAGGAATCGAGGCACAGGGACACAAGGAGTAAAGCCCCTGCGCCTCTCTTCCAAATCAAAGTTTACAAGGTGTAGAAACGCGGGACGCGATAAGCGTCCCGCAACGCCAACCACAGCGTAACTCGTAAAGGGGCCGGTGAAGCCCACGCAGGCCAAGTTCAGGGATAACAGGGGCAGGCTCCACCGGCATTCATTGGGGTGGTGGGTGCAGCATATGGTCAATTCGGAGAGGGGAGGAAAAGACCAGTCAGTGCAATCACCACCCATAAAATTCATAACCTGATGAAATAATGAGGGTTTCAAGAGGATGGGGAAGGCGATTCACCATCCCCTTGAGAATCCCTATGACGCAGGTTGTACGTCAAGCTACTGCATATTTTTGATTACAGTGCTGCGGTGTAGATAGCTGCAACATCAGCGTCTTTCGGGCGACGCGGATTGGTCAGACCACAAGCGTCAACCTGGGCGTTGGCAACCATGGTGTCGATATCGGAAGCCTTAACCTCTTTACCGTAGCGTTTACCAAGCTCGACCAGACCGGCAGGAATACCGATGTCTGAGGAAAGCTTTTTAATGGCTTCCAGAGCCAGCTCAGCAGCATCACGCGGAGCCAGACCTTCGGTGTTCTCGCCCATGAGCTGAGCGATTTTAACGAAACGGTCTACTTTAGCGATCAGGTTGAACTTCTCAACGTGAGGCAGCAGAATTGCGTTACACTCACCATGGGGCAGATCATAGAAACCACCCAACTGATGAGCCATGGCATGTACGTGCCCAAGGCTGGCGTTGTTGAATGCCATACCAGCGAGGTACTGAGCAAAACACATACCTTCACGAGCTTCGATGTCAGCACCGTTTGCAACTGCCGGGCGCAGATATTGAGCGATGAGCTCAATGGCTTTCTCTGCAGCAGAGTCGGTCATCGGGGTAGCGATGGTGGAAACGTATGCCTCAACAGCGTGGGTGAGGGCGTCCATGCCGGTAGCAGCAGTCAGTGCAGGCGGCATGCCAACCATCAACTCAGGATCATCAACAGCGATACCCGGGGTTACGCGCCAGTCAACGATGGCCATTTTCACGTGGCGGGCCAGATCGGTGATGATGCAGAAGCGGGTCATCTCAGAAGCGGTACCAGCGGTGGTGTTAACTGCCAGGTACGGAGGCATGGGTTTGGTAGATTTGTCCACACCCTCGAAGTCCTGAATTTTGCCGCCGTTGGCAACAACCAGACCTACACCCTTACCACAGTCATGGGAAGAACCGCCGCCCAGGGTGATCAGGGAGTCACAGCCCTCTTTTTGGTAAATATCAACGCCGTCGTGAACGTTTTTATCGGTGGGGTTCGGGATTGTTTCGTCATAGACAACATAACCCATGCCGGCTGCATCCAGCAGATCGGTGATAACTTTGGTGATGCCTGCGCCGGTGATACCTTTATCAGTAACGATCAACGGTTTGGAACCGCCAAGCGCTTTGATTTTAGCAGGGATCTCTTTGGAAGCACCAATACCGATCAGGGTTACTGAAGGAATAAAATAACCGTATACTTCTTCACGAACTGCCATAATGAAACCATCCTTTTTTAAAATTGAGTTTCTTCTACGTTCTGCAAAAAGTTTTCATCCTTTTGGATCCAATGATTACGCGCAGTTTTCAATAGGCAAAGCCTGTGCCAGGATGGCGATTCAGGTGATTATTGCTCCTTGCAGGGGAAATATTGGTAAAATACTTCCTTGATGTGACCAAAAATGACAACGATGGATTTTGGTGTGTCAAGTTGACACTGAAGAGTGGAGGGGAGCGGCTAAAATGTCCCAAAGGGGGAGGGGCGAAGAAAATAGTCCTTGGGAAGAGCAGGCGGGGCATATTGAGTCTTGCGTAAGCCGATGGCCAAGGGGCTTGAGGGAACTGAAGGAAGAGGATGCTTTTTTATGGTTTTAATTCAGAGGGTTACGATAATATGGGTCATAATGCTACGTCACGTGAAGAGTGTGGGGCAAAATGTCCAAGTGCTTAATTTTTCGGTATTGAGCTGATGGATTTTTACATTTTTATATTAACATATCAATAGGTTGTGTTTTGTATCCCCTCCTGGTGGCGGCGTTGTTGTGGTTGGGAGATACCTCTGGTCCGGGCGAGACGGTGTGCAAGCAAGAGAGAAGAAATATCTGTTTAATGTAATAAAATTGATTGAAACCGGTGAGGTATGGTATATTTTTTATGTAATCGTTGTATGCGGCTCTTAGGTAGTGTCCCTCTAGAAATGAGGATTTTTGTTCAAGTTCAAGGCATGTGAAAAATTTTACCGCAGGCATATAGACGATATTCCGAGGATAAAAATTTGAGCATAACGCCGAAATTGGGCAAAAAGACCGTTTCTGGATGGGCACTAGTTACGCTCAACTCTAAGCTGACTTCGTTGTCGACACACTCTTGAGAAAGAATGTCGAAGCAACACCTCAACCCAACCACGGAGAAACTTCATGCCTATTGTTTCCATCTCTCGGGGGTCTTATAGCCGGGGTAAATGCGTTGCTGAAAAGCTTGCGCAAAAATTGAATTACAGCTGCGTGTCACGAGAAATTTTACTGGAAGCCTCTGAGGAATTTAACATTCCAGAGATTAACCTGATTCGTGCCATTCATGACTCGCCCTCCATTTTGGAGCGGTTCCGTCATGGCAAAGAGAGATACATTAGTTATTATCAGTATGCTCTGCTTAAACACGTTCAGGAAGATAATATTGTCTATCATGGTTTGGCGGGGCAGTATTTTTTGCGTCATATCCCCCATGTCCTCAAGGTGCGTGTCCTGGCCAGCATGGAAGACCGGGTTGCCGAGGTCATGCGGCGGGATAATGTCTCTCAGAAAGATGCGGTAAATATCCTTCATAAAGATGATGAAGAGCGTCGCCGTTGGGGCGTAAAACTTTATGGTATCGATACCTGGGATAGCCGTCTCTATGATATGGTTATCCTCATCGATAAACTGACCGTTGATGACGCGGTTGATCTTATCTATCAGACCTTGCAGAAACCTGTGTTTCAGACAACACCTGAAGCAACCAAAATTTTGGAGAATCAGGTGCTCTGTGCCAAGGTTAACTCACTGTTGATCAATTACTCGCTCCTGCTTGAGTGCTGTGTTGATGATGGCGTGGTTACCCTCGATAATATCGGCGAGGTGCTACGAGCTGATCCAGATCTCTTGAAGCGGGTTGAAGCGATGATTCGTAATGTCGATGGTGTGAAAAACGTCATCATTACCGATAAAAAACGAAGCCACGGTCAACATGTGAATCCTTTTCACAATATTGATTAGGCATATATTGACCTATCGGTTAAAGCCTTGAAAACTGTGAATCCGTAACGGCTCGTGGTCGTTGAGCAACGTGTCGATGAGA
This sequence comes from Desulfobulbus rhabdoformis, assembly GCF_016919065.1. Taxonomy (GTDB): domain Bacteria; phylum Desulfobacterota; class Desulfobulbia; order Desulfobulbales; family Desulfobulbaceae; genus Desulfobulbus; species Desulfobulbus rhabdoformis. Next base: position 26,670 of record NZ_JAFFQA010000013.1, read on the forward strand.
CTAGCGGATTCAGGTGCAATATAGGGTGAGAACAAAAGGGTTTCTCTCTGGTGATTCACGATTAATCCATCCCGGAGACGAAACCCTTTGCTTTTACAGCTCATTTTACTTTAAACTTCCCAAAATTAATCGTAAATCCGTACGGATTTATCGGCGCGCCAGTTTCGTTGCCTATATATCATCTTAATCAAAAACGGAGCACCCCTGTGGAGCAAAAAAAGAAATATGAAGTGACGGTGCTCCTGCCCGCCTATAATGAAGAGGGCAGTATCGGTCGCACCATCGAAAAAATAAGAGCACTGCATCCTGATTTTGAAGTTCTGGTTGTGGATGACGGCTCAACAGACAATACCATGCAGGTGGCTATGATCGCCGGTGCCAATGTCTGGCCACACCCCTATAATATAGGCAATGGTGCCGCCATTAAAACCGGCCTTCGTTGCGCCCAGGGAGAATGGGTGTTGATGATGGATGCCGATGGTCAGCATCAGCCCGAAGATATTGCTAGGCTCCTTGAACATAAAGACAAATTCGATATGATAGTTGGGGCAAGAACCTCGCAGTCGGAAACAAGTGTTCACAGAGACCTAGCGAACTGGTTGTACAACAAATTTGCCTCGTACGTTACCCGTTTTAAAGTACAGGACTTAACTTCAGGTTTTCGCGTGGTGCGCCTATCGGTAGCTAAGCAGTTTATCTATCTCCTTCCTAATACTTTTTCCTACCCTTCAACGTTAACCCTGGGCTACCTTCGTAGTGGTCGCAGTGTCAAGTATGTTCCTATTCAGGCAAAAGCTAGAAAAGGAAAAAGTAAAATTAAACTGCTCCGTGATGGAACACGATTTTTTTTGATTATCACGAAGATCGCGACACTCTTTTCTCCGTTTCGGGTGTTTCTGCCAATCAGCTTCTTCTTTTTTTTGACGGGCATACTGTATTACGCGTACACCTTCATAAACTTTGGGCGTTTTACGAACATGTCTGCACTGTTATTTAACAGTGCTATTATCGTTTTTATGATCGGACTGGTTGCGGAGCAAATCAGTCAGATGCGTTATGATAGGGTTGAGTAGTGTGGACAGGCATAAACCAAAATTACTTGTTTTAACAACAACATTTCCGCGTTGGAAAAATGATACCGATCCACCTTTTGTTTATGAGCTTTCAAAGCGCTTGACTTCTTCTTTTGATGTCACTGTTCATGCGCCGCATTATCCAGGGGCGTCTGTGAAAGAACAGATGGATGGTATACATGTTCACCGATTTCGATATTTCTTTGCCCCTTTTGAGCGGTTAGCAGGTGGGCGAGGGATTGTTCCTAAACTACGGAAAAATAAAATTTACATCTTCCTTCTTCCGCTATTTCTTGCATCACAGCTGTGCTCACTTATTTGGCTAGTCTATAATAAACATCCTGACATAATACATGCTCACTGGTTAATCCCTCAAGGGCTTTGGGCTATCGTATTAAAAAAGCTGTTCAATATTCCGGTGATCATAACTGCGCATGGGGCTGATGTGTTTGCTCTACGCTCGCCTCTTGTCATTGCCTTAAAAAAACAGGTCGTCAAAGAGGCTGATACGGTTTTAACTGTCAGCGAAGCTCTTGCTGAGGTACTCAGCAGCGATACAAGAAGTTATGAGCAGCCTTCCATCATCCCTATGGGGGTCGATTCTTCACTTTTCACGCCAGAAATGCGCAATGAAGTGATTAGAAAACGTTATGGGATTTATGGACCGTTCCTACTTTTTGTTGGTCGTTTGACTGAAAAAAAAGGGGTTTCGAACCTTGTTGACGCCATGACCACTGTGACTAAAAACGTCCCTGAAGCAAAACTGCTTATTGTGGGGAGTGGAGAATTGGAGCATCATTTGCGTCTTAGAGTGTGCCAACGTGGTCTTGAAAATGCCATTATTTTTGCCGGTGGAGTTCCAAACAAAGAATTACCTTCCTATTATGCAACAGCCGATATATTTATTGGGCCTTCTGTTAAGGCTGAAGGTGGAGATTCCGAAGGGTTTGGACTGACTTTTGTCGAGGCTGTTATGAGTGGTTGTCTGGTAATAGGAACGAACGTCGGGGGGATTGAGGACATCATTACAGATGAAAAAACAGGATTTCTCGTGCCAGCAGGTGATGTGAAATTTTTGGCTGAAAAAATTATTCATACCACTAAAAGCATCGAAAGCTACACAGGCTTGAGAATCCGAGCAAGGGAGCTGGTTATAAGAAAATATGATTGGAGGAGGATCGCTGATCAATACAAAAAAGCTTTAAATATGGCGTTGTTGAAATGAGTCCCTGATTTAAGAGTTTTTAGTAAAATGTTTAGAGTTTTCCAATGTCTTCTCAAAAAGTTCAGTATATTGCCTTACCATCCGATCAACCGTAAACCTCTCTTCAATTTTAGACCGATTGTATTCACCCATTTCATAACGTTGAGCAGGATTATCCGCCAATAGCTGAATCTTCTCGGCAAATTCGCTAACATTTCCCATGCGGCACAAAAAACCACCCTGTCCTTCATCGATCAATTCCGGCAATGAGGAACAGTCGGTAGCAACCACAGGCAATCCGCAGGCCATTGCCTCGGCTGCTGCCAGCCCGTAGCCCTCTCTGACTGTAGGAAACAACAAAATGTCAACAGATTGGTAGATGGCGGGCATTGCCTGGTGTGGGATGGCGCCCAGGCAATCAAGCTGCGGATGACTGGGAAGCGAATTGCGGGTGCGCAGCCCCGCCGTATATATAATTTTTATGTTAGGTTTGAGGCTATTAGCTATCGGAATAAGCCACTGTGCTCCTTTTCTTTGGGTTAGGTTGCCACAAAACAAAACTTTTATGATTTTTTTGGGGTAGTTTTTTTTAGGTGTTGTCGGTCTAAAAAAATTATGATCAACACCGTTGTATATCACTTTGATTGGTATATTTGTGGGTAAATCTTTTCTGGCCAGTTCGGCAGTAAATCGGCTGACCGCTGTAATAACATTAGCCTTGGTAACCGCCAGTTTAGTGAAGAGCCGCAGGTCGGTTTTGTAATGGATGTTTTGTAGCAGGCTGCTGTACGGAGTCATCCAAGGGTCAAGGATATAATTGTGAAATGTAATGATTGAAGGAGTGGTGCGATGTTGAAAAAAACAGGCGTAATCAGGCGTTGTATGGATTAAGTTTGCGTTTTTGGTGTTGACGGCTTTTTTTAAGAAGAACGGCACATAGGTCAGCTTTGGAGGATAGCTCTTGACTTGATAACCGACGATTTTATCTTCCAATGCTTTATGAATAATATAGGCCCCATTCCCGGTTGCCATGGGACTTACAATCTTCATGTTGCTCTGATAAAATCATAAATCCTCTGGCTGGCCTGATCATCGCAATGTTCAAAAACTTTTTCCCGAACTACTTTTCTTTGTAAAGCCCAATCCTTTGTATCAGGTTCAACTAAACTTGCCTGCAATGCAGCCTGATTCATGACGATGGGTCCTGGGGTCATTTCCTCATAGGCAAAAAGCAGTTTTCTCTCATCTGCGATATAATGGTCCATGTCATAAGGAAAAAAATAGACAGGCCTGTCCAGAAGGAGATAATCAAAATAGATTGATGAAAAATCCGTGATCAAACCATCGAAAAGAGAGAGTGCCGGATAGATATCACAATCTGGTGCATAATGAATAATATTGGTTGTGTTTTTATCTTTAAACTGCTGAACCATGAGCGGGTGGAGCTTCATGACAAACAACATGTTATTCTTGCTTGCAAAATCGTTTAGAGACTGCAAACTTAATATATTTTCTGAAAAAGGAGAACTGAGGTCGGAACGGAATGTGGGTGCGTAAAGAAAAATTTTATTCCCATCAGAACGAGCAGTCTCGATGATTCCTATGGTTTCAAGGTCACAGTTAATCCAGATTGGTGAGCTTTTGCGCATGTTCTTTTGTCCCTGAAAAAGAACATCGTTCCTGGGGTAACCAAGTTCAGCAAAATATTTAGCACGAAAGGCGGACGAGAATGCTGTTTGAGTAATATATTTCGATGTGGATAACAGCAGATGGTATTTTGGATAGCGTCCAATGATTCTTTTTTGGATGCGCAAAATCCAGCGGGGAAAAAATCCAAGCTGTTTGAGTCTGCGCCGATGTAGGGGGAGCTCAATCTCTTTAAGGGGGATGCCATGCCATAATTGGATGAGTTTACTGTGGCTGGAAAGTTGAAATTTCCCTCCACTTATCCATTCTGCGCTGTCCATCACGACATATTCCGCTGTAAGCAGTTGGTAAAGAGCGCGAAGACCTGGGTAAAAGAGACAGGGTAAGGAGTACCCCCGCATCTGCTGAATGGTGTTTCTGTATGAGGAGAGGAATGTTGCTGAAAAAACGGGATCCTTTTTTTCTTGAAGAAAGAGAAAAAAATGTTTGGCATTGTCACTGAATAACCCGTTTCCCCGCCCAATAATAACAAGACGGTTTTTCTTCTTTGGAGTAAGGAACGCAAGAGGAAGAAAAATCATATTTGCCAATAATGCCGAAAAGATAAGAGCAAAAAAACGATATGTTTCCCGCCAGAGAACTTTATTCATTGACATGGTTTTTGGATTTTTTCAATGATCTGCGTTGTTGAAATGGATGGTGTGCGTGGTAGATAAATAACCTGGCACAAGCTTGAGTATACGTCGAATTTTCCCTTCCAATCATCTCCCATTACCAGTATATCCGCTCGATATTTTTTCAGGTACTCCCCTTTACGTTCAAGCGATTCTTCATAAAAGACTTCATCCACATAGCGGATACTTTTGATTATCTCCATTCGTTCCTCTTCACTGTACACAGGATATTTTCCTTTTTTGGAAAAATTCAAATGATCGGTTGACATACCGACAATGAGGTAATCACCCATCTCCTTTGCGCGTTGCAGTATCCGGAGGTGTCCAAGATGAAAAACATCGAAGGTGCCAAAAGTGATAACTCGTTTCATATTAGTTCCCTGAAATCGTATCAAGTTATCGCTGCTTTGTTTGATGTCGCAAACGCTGGATTTGGTATGGGACGCTTGTGTAAAGCCGTACCAGGAATTCCGTAAAAAGAGAAGGTTGTTTGATGAGCAGTTTGATCGCTAGCCCCCACTGCTTCATTTTCAGAGTTTTTAAGAACGGAAAATACTGCAATTCTCGCTTGATCATATGAATTTTTTTTTCAAGTGCGGCTCTGTTGTGTGCTGTCAGTTGCATGCGCGTATTTGCCTGCATGAAGACTTCAAGTTTGCATTCGGGATAGGCATGTTCTGCTGACAGGGAGCCAGGAGTCAATCGGTAATAGTACATTGCCTTGGGAATATAGATTAATTTTATACCACGTTCGATTAATTGGAGGTAAAATTCGGTATCTTCAAAAAAAATTCGAGTAGAGTGGCAAAGCTGGAATTTTCGTATGAAACTAAGTGGCAGTAGAGGATGTATCAATGAACGAGGTTGCAGGATGAAATTTGCAAAAGAAACGGAAACCGGATCCTTGCCGTTTGCGCCAAAAGCATGGGGGCCATAGATTCTTCTCCAGGGAACCAGGCCTGCGGGCGCATCATGGCACTCCAAGGTATCATCAAAAACGAGCACATCATCACGGGAATTGGCTGCATTAATCATGTTCTCCAATCGATCAGGTGCCCAGATGTCATCTGCATCAGTTAAAGCCACCCATTGTCCACGTGCAAGACTGATTGCCTGATCACGCGCTTGACCGGGGCCCATGTTCATCTGATTGTTGATAATGAATATGCGGGGATCGTTGACTTCCTGAACCAATTTTTCCGTTGTATCGGTGGAGGCATCGTTGCAGACAATTAACTCAAGATCAAAAACACTTTGTTGGAGTACGGAGTTAATTGCCGCTTGAATTGTACGGGAGGCATTCCAAGCCGGAAGGATAACCGATACTAGAGGGGCTATATTCATCATTGTCAGAAAATGTTATAATTTGTCATTACATTTCAAGTTATTGCGGATGCGAGCATATTAGAATCATATTCATATTAGCGTAGTCATGATATTGAGGTCAGGAGGTATGGAATTGCATCTACCTGGTTGGCAGTTCGTGGTTAATGAATTTTTGCCACCACTTTAATATTCGTCCAATGACGATATGTTCTTTTAGTCTTTGCCAAGCGATGGCTCGTCGTTGCATTTCCATTAGAGCTTCAACAGTCTCGGTGCGACGGGAACCATGAGATTCTTGATTTAAGACATCCAAAAGCCAAGAGGAAGATTCCGTTAATAATTTTTGATAATGATGGCTGTAGGAGGTGGTCTTTGCGTTTTCATGGCGGCGATAACGTGAGAGATAACAACCTGCGAACGTTGGGGGGACAACACGAAAGAATCGCAGCCACAAATCTTGATCCATACAATAGTGAAGGTCTTCATGAAGGCTACCCGTAACATCCAGCAAATGACGAGTCCAAAAAACCGAAGGCTGCGCTATGGACATCGATTGCCAAAGCAGAAAATTGATCATGCCGAATGACTGGGGAATGGGCCGGCAAAAAGTCACTCCGCTTCGTTCATCATAGCCTTTAACCCCGCCAATCATCCAGCAGGAAGAATCAAGTTTCATGTTGTTTGCAACGAACTCGAGTGAGCCATTAAGCAGGATATCATCTGAGCACAACCATCCTAATATATCGCCAGAACACCGAGCAAAGCCTTTATTGATCGCATGACTCTGGCCTCTATCCGGCTCGCTGCCCCAATACGTCAACCAAGGCTCGTATTTTTTAATGATTTCGACTGATTCATCTGTGCTTCCACCATCGATGATTATGTACTCAAGGTTTGGATAATTTTGCAACAAGACCGAGCGAATTGTTTCCTCGATATAACATCCTTGGTTATAAGAAGGGGTGACGATGCTGATACGTGGCCAGTTCCCACCATCAATTTTTTTAGGAGCATGTTGATTTGATTCTCTAGTCCAAGGCCAATTTATTTTTTTTGATGGAGGTGGAGGAAGTATATTCAATAATCCCATGGATAACTCGCAATGTTGCTGCTAACTGCGCAACGTTTTTTTAGCGATATGTTGGTGCCGTTAATAAATAGCATGCCCAACGTCTATGCTTACCGATTTTGCTAGTATCGTTAAGTTTGACATTCTTTCCGTTCGTCTGCAGCGAGAACTTGCTCGTAGAGCTTACGATAACACTCGGCGACTACCGGGTAAGCGAATCGTTGCACCGCATCTAAACGCGCCTGTTCGCACAGTCGGGCATACCGCTTGGGAGCGGCTAACACCCAACGAATTCCTTGGGCCAAGTTCTCCGTGTCGAAGGGGGCTGCTAGCCAGCCGGTCTGCTCATGGGTGATAATGTCCGGTAGCCCACCGATGTTAAAGGCGACCACCGGCGTTCCGCAGGCGAGTGACTCAATGGCTGTGTTCGGTAAATTATCTTGGCGGGAGGGGACGACAAATACATCCGCCGCGCTGTAGGCCAGTATCAAGCTCAGGTCGTCTTGTAATCGTCCCAGAAAGTGGGTAGGCAAGGGCAACGCGGCATGTTTTGCAGCTTCAGACTGGCCAAAAATCACTAGGCCATCTGGAGCAGAAGGGCCAGATGCAATACGGGTGAGGGCATCGAGTGCCAGATCTCCACCTTTACGGGGATCCGTGAGTCCGCCTGGTGCGCCGAGAAGAACCAACCGTGCAGTTGGATCAAGGCCGAGTGCCGCCCGTGCCACAGCTTTTGGTACAGGGTGCCATTGATCGGAATCGATCGGATTCGGGATAACCTCGATAGGCCAATCACCAAACAGAACACTCTCCCGCGCGCAGTCGATAAGCCAACGGCTCGGGCAGACGATGTGCATCGGTTTGCGCCAGTGTCGACGTTTGCGCGACCAAACAGACCGATTGAGGTCTTTTCTGCGCTCTTCGGGGGGACAGTTGTCCTGCCTGTAGCCAACACGAAAACGAGCATTCTGACCGTCGCCACCGTAATGCTCGGCACCACAGAAGGCCCACATATCATGCAGAGTCCAGACAACGGGCTTCGTGAGGTGGCCAACCTCCGCCACTGATAAGGTGTTTGGCCCAAGCCAGTGTAAGTTTAAAATATCTGCATCACTGGCATTTAATTCCCGACCCAAGCGGGAATCGGGCCAAGCTGCAGAATGGATGATCGGGTTGGTCGTGTGAAATCCGTGCATGAGTAACCGGGCCATAAGCTTCCGGAAACGTTGGCTGATCGGACCACTTCCGCTTGCCGCCCCCCCCTGAACCAGACTGTCATCGCCAATCCGTTGAATAACGCGCATGCGTGAAGCGATCCCTGCCGCTACCTGGCTGCGATGAATACGGAAAGCCGCTCGAGCGGCCCCCCCGATCATATCAGAGTGATTGACGTGTAGAATGCGCATTTGAGAAACAGGGCGTAACAGCGAATCCATATCTAAGAGCTCCAGATTGCACGCGCTAGACGATGCCGTAGTCGTTTGGGCAAACGCTCTAACCAGAGAAAGATGAGCTGCGAGCGCCTCTCTGTAACTCGCGCTGATTCGACGACCAAGTCACCCTGCCGATTGAAGGCGCGTCCATAGGCGACCCGTTCTTGCGGTGACAATCCCATCGCGGCCAGTGTACTATCCCAGGAATATCGAAAATGAAAGGTTTGCGGCAGGTGACATTTGATAACGGGCCAAAAACAGTTGGCAATTAGGTAGCGCCCATTCAATCGCAGATGGTGAGCGGTAGCCTCAACCAGGCTCAGTGGATCAAGGACGTGCTCGAAGACATCGGTAGCGATCAGAACATCATATTCACCAGTTAATTCAGTCTGATAACGAACATTTTCTGTCGCTGCCGCACACTTGATCGCTGCCGGATGCGGATGCGGTTCAATAACTTCTACTTCGGCACCGGGGCAAGTTACACCAATCATCCGCGCTAAAGTGCCGTACCCCCCACCATAATCTGCGACACGTTTCGGGTTTTGAGCGGCAACCCAGCTGACAAAATTACGGCGATTCTCCAAGCTGAGATCGTGCTGCTCAATAAATAACCCATTTAGCAGCCAGACGGGATGCTGATAAAAAGCTGTGACACGCTCATCCATAACTTGTGAATCACAGCCTAGGTCGTCCCAAACTTCGTCCATCAACTGCCAGATTTCTTCCAATGTTGGATAATGATTGTTGTAGCGATTCGAAATTGCTTCAAGCCAAGGGCCATCTTTGTCGATAAGTGGCAGGTTAGCTACTAATTCAACGATCTTCGGTTGTGGATTAGTCATATATATGCTTAAAGTTCCAATCAATAATTTCCTATACAGATATTTCTTTTATTTTTTCAGGATGTTTGGGGAATCTATTTCAGAATAGGGCGTTCGTTTCAGATTAAGGGCTTTTCAGATCTCCGTCGTATTATTCTCAAAGCGAAGCGGATAATACGCTTCGGAAGGTCGATCATCCGCCGATGCAACCGTTGATGAATCCCTCCAAAGTGATGGTCAAAGACATACTGATCCGCGTGCCGATCCTGCTCTATAAGGCTTGGATGGGTGAGTGGGCCTAATGGCTGCGTTGGCACACCATCTTGCTCGGTGGCGGTTAAGGTATGGGTTGCATCGGGCCCAAAACCAATATTTGTTACTAAATTCGCATTTGGTGTTGCGGTTAACCCACCACCATGCCAAACATTCGCTGTCCAGAGATAGGCCCATGAGTCAATTGCCCCAGCCATCACCTGATCGAAGATAGTGTTCCAGTAGCGTCTTTCCAACTGATCTGGCGTCTTTTTGAGCCAGTCGTTCGAATCCTGCCACTGCGGCCAGAAGGGCAAGTCTCCTTGATAATGCTGCCAGGCACGTCGCCAAGTTGCCCAACCCCAGCAGTGGTTATATTTAGAGAAATAGTAGGAAGAATCGCCGTGCTTGCGGCCATCCTGGAAATTGTTGCCAGTCACTACCCATACCCGCTCATCTTCCGCATAGCGTTCAAGCAGGCCGTCGCAGAATGTGAAAAAGTCCGGATGCGCGACGCAATCGTCTTCAATAATAATTCCCTGCTCTTCATGCTCAAAAAACCAGGTGATTGCACTGCTAACAGCATTTTTGCAGCCTAAATTATCTTTCCGAAACAGCTTCTTTACCTCGCACGGCCAATCCACTGCGGTCGCAATCTCCCTCGTTTTTGCCACACGCTCTGGTTCCCCCTCACGTTCCTTGCGTGGACCATCGGCTGCAACGTACAAACGGAGCGGCTTGGCTTTCCGAATCGCCTTTAAAGCACGCACGGTAGTTTCTGGTCGATTGAATACCAGAAACAAAACCGCAGTATTCAGTGGATCGAGAGGAGGGGAAGTCTTTGTCATGAACTTTCACCTTCTGATTAAATAATAAATACTACCTCGGGAATCATCCAGCGGGTAACTTATCATCCATTTTGAGACTCTCGAATTTTATCCAGAAAACGATACTCATCGTGAACCATCTCCCTGAGAGCAGCCAGACTGTCGTCAGACACTTGCACTTGATATCTAGCTTTACGAATGTGCATCGCCCCAAGACTTAACCCTGTTTTATTATTCAGTTCATCAACGCCTTTATTGAAATTATCACTAAAAAAGAAGTGGGACAGTTTTCTTACATTAGATACAGCTTCGTTAATATCGAAATTAGAGGAAAACATATAAAGTTGATTAAGTAATTGTTCCCTGGGGATTTTCGACAGAAACGCATCGAAATCACTTCCAAGCCATTTCCCCTCAGTTGCCATACATGGATGAGCAATCTTGTTTACAGAAAAATCCATGAGCATGTTGTAGTGTGATATCAAACGTTTTACAGGATCTCTAAAACAAGAGACCGTAAATGTTTTATCGGGAAGGGAAAGCTTGTGATAAGGCGTATGAGAAAACGCGTAGAAGTATGTTCCCTTGTCGATGTATTTTACATTCCAGCCTACATAAATCAATCCGTTGGCAAGAAGGCGATGGTCAAATGATTGAGCCAGTTTGGCATACAGGTGATTCGGGTCCTCTCCCGACAAAGACAAAAACATTTTGTTTAATGAGGTTCCTCCAGTTTTGCGTATGTGAACCAAGTAGACTCGCTTGTATCCTTGGATATCATAATTTTGGGTGAGTCTACGATATTTGGATTCTTCCACAATTGCTTTGCCGCAAGCAAAGGCATTTTTGATGATTTTCTTAGCAAATTGTTTAGGTTTCATGCGTTACTTTTTTGATGAATAAGGATTTTTGTGGAAAAAGCCTTTTCTGAAAAGCAAGTTCTTAAATCTACGCGAACGGGCTGTGTTCACCTTCTTTGCATGTATGACTTACCCACACTCATTAACTGATCCTTGGTTTCCTTCCCTGGGGGGGGGGCTTTCTCAAAACGGCCTGTTCCCATAAATAAGGGCTGAATTTTGTCCAGGCCTTTTCCCCATCCGTGAATAGCGCCTTTGGGTCGTAGATGACCTTCTTTATTAATGTTGCTACTTCATCTGATTCTACAAGGTTGGATGTTTTAAAAGTTTGGGAATTGATCGTATCAAGCAGGAATTGTTTAAGCGGTCCTTGCATCCATTGGACGATCGGTGAGTTGAAACCGATCTTTGATTTCCGGTATGCAACTTTTTTCGGCATCAGGCCGGAAGCCGCATCCCTAATGATCACCTTTGAGTAGCCGTTTCGGATCTTCGAAGTCCAGGGCAGTGAGAAGGCCAGGGAAACTATCCGGTGGTCCATGAAGGGCATGCGAATTTCTACACCATTGGCCATTGAATAGCGGTCATAGTTCCGGAGAAGCGTCGGCAGGATGGTTTCATGAGTCCGCTGATGCAACAGTGTGGTCAGATTGTCCAGCCTGCCATATTCGGGGTGGTGGATATACAACGATGATTGGCCTTTTCTTTTCAACAGGAGCGAAAGGAACCTTTTGGCCTGATATCTCAGCCAGAAGCGGGGCTTTGCCGGAAGTTCGGCATTGTGCCGCAATGCATCGGCAGAAAAGGAGTCATAATAGGTGTCGAGGACCATCTTCGCCTTGTGAAAATTGCAGCCCGCATCAGCCAGTGCTTCGATAAAGTCAAACCGGTAACCTCCAAAGCATTCATCGGCGCCGTGACCATCCAGCGTGACCTTGACCCCATGCTCCCGCATGGCGCCATAGGTGAGCATGAAGGGAATCGGCGAGGTTATATAGAGGTCCTCGAATAGGTAGAAATACTCACTAAGGCGGTCCAGCGCCTTGAGCGGGTCAATATCCAGGAAGGTCGCCTCGATCCCAAGATGATCAGTAACCATTTTGGCGTATTCGGTCTCGTCCAGCGGGGTTCCGGGAAAGGAAGCAACAAAGGCGTGCTGCCAGTCGGAACTGAGCCGGGTGCCGGGCTGATGCTGGGATATGTCAGCAACCGCCGAGATCGTCGCACTCGAGTCCAAGCCGCCGCTCAGAGCAGTGCCGATCGGCACGTCGCTGCGCATGCGGATCCGGCAGGCGTCCATGAAAAGTTCCCGGAACATTTCGACCTGTTCTTCATATCGGGACGGGGCTTTAATTAAGTGGTCGAGGGTACACCAGTAACGCTCAAGGGAGAACCGATCGTCTCGTACCCGTCCGTAGTAGCCCGCTGGGAACCTTTTTATCCCTTTGATAACGCATTCGTCGGTGGCCTCGTAACGGAATATTCGGGAGTGGTCCTTGACCAGGGCGATATTCGGCCGGACTGCATTGAGCAGGGGAAAGAGCGCCTTCATCTCCGAGGCGAAAGCGAAACCATTCGGCAGTGCAGTGTAGAATAAGGGCTTTTTGCCGAAGCGGTCACGGCTCAGGAACAGTTCCTTCTCCTGTCGGTCCCAGATGGCGAGGGCCCACATGCCGTTGAATTTTTCCAGGCAGCTTTCGCCCCACCGGATATAGGCGGCCAGGATCACTTCGGTATCTGAATCGCTCCGGAAGGAATAGCCATCCTTTTTCAGTATCCCCCGGAGTTCAATGAAATTATAGATTTCGCCGTTGAAAGTGATCCAATAACGGTCCTCACCGTAGGACATCGGCTGTTTACCTTGCTCGGACAGGTCGAGGATGGCCAGGCGGCGATGGCCCAGGGTAATCCCTACATCCTGCCAGAGGCCGGAATCGTCCGGCCCGCGGTGGGCCATCCTATCGGTACAGGTTCTGGCCAGTTCGTCCGTAATGTTTCCAAGATATCCGAAAATACCACACATGGTCAGTCTGACAGTTTGAAGAAAAGAGTGTTGATAGTTTTGGCAAAAAGGGAATAACCTTTGTCGACAAGGAATACATACAGATCTGTTTTTTGGGGATCGTTCAGATCGAAGTCGAGACTCTCAATCAGGATTATGGTCGGTCTGTATTTCTCCCAGTTATTCGCCTTAAGAACCTGTAGATCATATCCTTCGACGTCAACCGACATGAAATCGATCTTTTGGTTACTTTTTAAATTTTCGTCGAGCAGGTTGCCCAAGGTCTGAAGCTCCAGGTCTTGTCGAGTCAGTAGTGGCTGGCCTCTATTGATGTACTTTTCTGCCAGCTCACTAGAAAATGTATTTAAGGCAGGCTCCTTGAACATATAGTATGGAAGCTTACCTCTGGAATCAGATATGGCACATTCGAGATTTATATCTTCAGGTCTTAATCTTTTAAAAATATTCATGCTGCCAGGGGTGGCATCCACGTTGATTCCCCTCCATCCGTTTCGGTAAAACAAGTATGTGTTTGAGAAGCGGATGGGGTGATGAGCTCCGATGTCGATATAGAAACCGTTTTTTTCACCCTTCCCCTCGAAGAATCTGTTCAAAACCAGATCCTCTCCTTCCTGAGAAAAGCTCTTTCTGGACCACTTTGTTTCAGGCAAGAAAGGTTCTCTGATCTTGATCGCAAGTTTTTTGATGCGGAATGCGATATTCATGATAGTGACCAACATCCCCTTATCAAAACAGGACCGACGCCTGCATCGCCATATTTTCCAGATTTGTAATAATCACCAGCCTCTACGTCAATTCTACCAATAAAACCTTTGGGCCAGTCTGCTTCAGCTCCATCTGCAAGTACTCTCGCAGCAATATGATACTGGCCGGGAGAGAATGGAAAATCATCTATCTTGCATTTGATAACCCCATCTGAATCAAAGTCAAAAAGAACATTTGCATAATGACTGTAAAATACAGATAGAGTATCGCCGAGGCTATTGTGGATCGAAAAACCAATACTTACATTTTTTATAGATAACTGTATTGTGGATAAGCAAGTGAATACCAATAATAAGGAATCTCCACTGCATATAGACTTAATATATACACCTTTTTCGTTCTCCATGTGAAAAGATGCCAGTCTAACCAATCCGTTTCCACTTCTTTTCATATATTCTAAGTTGTTGTCGGTGTCTTCAACGGACATGGTGGATAAATATGAATTTATTGCAACTTTTGTTTCGGCGATTAATTGTATTTTTCCAGAATTTAAAACCAGAACACGATCGCAAAGATTCTGTATTGCTGCCATTTGATGGCTAACGAATAATACTGTCCTGCCTCCTTGTGCTACCTCTCCCATCTTTCCCAAGCATTTCTTTTGAAATTGCGCATCCCCCACTGCAAGCACTTCATCGACGATTAGGATCTCCGGTTCTAGATGTGCAGCCACTGCAAAAGCGAGACGCACATACATGCCACTGGAATAGCGTTTTACTGGTGTATCGAGAAATTTTTCAATCTCGGCAAAGTCAACAATCTCATCAAATTTTTTTTTGATTTCGGACCGACTCATTCCCAAAATTGCGCCATTGAGGAAAATGTTTTCCCGACCGGTAAGTTCTGGATGAAAGCCAGTGCCTACCTCCAGGAGACTGGCTACACGACCTTTAATTTTGACCCGTCCACTGGTTGGCTCGGTAATGCGACTAAGAATTTTCAGAAGGGTCGATTTCCCTGCGCCGTTACGCCCGATGATTCCGATTCGGTCGCCCTCCTTAACTTCAAATGAGATATCCTTGAGTGCCCAAAATTGTTCCTTAATTTGCCGGTCTGGCAAAGATTTTTGAAAAGGATGAAGAAGACTCTGGCCGATAGAGGAAATCCCACTGGCCAGCACATCTCGCAGGGCAGTATAGGATTCACGCTGCTGGTGGTGCAGGGTGTATTTTTTTCCTAAGTTTTCGACACGAATTACTGTTGTCATATAGCAGCCTCACTACACTACATCGGCAAAGGTGCGTTCCATGCGGCGGAACCACCAGAAGCCGCTAGTCAGAATCATCCCAATCAAAACCAGTGAAAGCAAAAATCCCGGCCAGTAAATCATCGCTTCTTTTCCGGTGATTGCCCAGCGGAAGCCTTCTATTACTCCTACCATCGGATTGAACGCATAGAACATTCGCCATTGTTCCGGTACGATACTGCTGCTGAAGCCGACCGGTGAAATGTAGAGTCCAAATTGGATAAGAAAAGGGACGACATAACGAAAATCACGGTATTGCACATTGAGGGCTGAAATCCACAGTCCGCAGCCAAAGGCAAACAGGAGGGCTTGGAAGAGAAATAACGGCAAGAGGATAACGTGCCAGTCGGGAAGAAAGCCGTACCACAACATTAACCCGGCTAATATGACCAGTGATATGAAAAAGTCAATCAGCGAGACGATAACCGAACTGGCTGGCATGACCAGGCGCGGAAAGTATACCTTTGTCAGGAGATTCTGGTTGTCGATAAGGGAATTGGAACTTTCTGCAAGCGTATTGGCGAAAAACTGCCAAGGCAGCATAGCAGCATACACCATCACTGGATAGGGAATCCCATCTGATGGTAATTTTGCCAGTTTGTTGAACACAATGGTGAATACTACCATGGTCAGGAAAGGGCGAAGTACGCTCCAGGCAATACCGATGGCCGTCTGTTTATAGCGGACTAGGATATCGCGCCATGCCAGGAAGAAGAAGAGTTCACGATATTTCCATATATCGCGCCAATAATGGCGGATACCGCCGCCAGGCTCCAGGATCAGGTCAAATTTTTCGTTCATGACTTTTCGGATTATTCCATACTCATGTTCGATTGGTACCCATTTCGCAACAATAATGCTTCACGTTGAGCTTGCTGGAGATCGTGTGCTACCATTTCTCTGCACATATCCCGGGTGCTGATTTTAGGTGTCCAGCCGAGTTTTTCCCTGGCCTTGCTGTGATCTCCCAGCAGTGTCTCCACCTCAGTCGGTCTGAAATATTTTGGGTCGACCCGGATAACGGTTTGGCCAGCTTGTAAATTGGGGGTATTTTCACCTGTGATGGATGCGACCACCGCATATTCATCAGCTCCTTGTCCCTTGAATTGCAGGGTGACCCCCAGTTCCTCAGCGGCCCAGAGGATGAACTGACGCACGCTGTATTGGCGGCCCGTGGCAATCACGAAATCCTCCGGCTGGTCCTGTTGCAGCATTAGCCACTGCATTTCTATGTAATCCTGTGCATGTCCCCAGTCGCGAAGGGCATCAAGGTTGCCTAGGTAGAGGCAGTCTTCCAAGCCTTGCGCAATATTGGCCAGTCCACGGGTAATCTTGCGGGTGACAAAGGTTTCACCGCGCCGGGAACTTTCATGGTTGAACAGGATGCCGTTGCAGGCGTACAGGCCATAGGCTTCCCGGTAGTTGACCGTGATCCAGTAGGCGTAGAGTTTTGCCACCGCATAGGGGCTGCGGGGGTAAAATGGGGTAGTCTCATTTTGGGGAGCTTCCTGTACCTGGCCGAATAACTCGCTGGTGCTGGCCTGGTAGAAACGGGTTTTCCTTTCCAGGCCGAGGATGCGGATTGCCTCCAGGAGTCGCAGGGTACCTAGGGCGTCGACATTTGCGGTGTACTCGGGGCTGTCAAAGCTGACCTTGACATGGCTTTGCGCTGCCAGGTTGTAGATCTCGTTGGGCTGGACTTCCTGGATAATGCGGATCAGGTTTCCCGTATCGGTGAGATCGCCGTAGTGGAGATGAAAGCGAAGGTTTTCCTGATGAGGATCCTGATAGAGGTGATCGATACGTTGGGTGTTAAAGGAACTGGCCCGGCGTTTAATGCCATGTACATGGTATCCTTTTTTAAGGAGAAATTCTGCCAGATAGGAACCGTCCTGTCCGGTAATGCCGGTGATGAGGGCGACCTTGGGGGAATCCTGCATGGGGTTCACATCCTTTCTTGTTGATACCATTCGTAGGTCTGCCTGAGCCCTTGTTCCAGGTTGATTGTTGCCTGCCAACCAAGGGCTTGCAGGAGGCGGGTGTTGAGCAGTTTTTGTGGGGTACCATCAGGTTTTGTCGTATCGTAGGTGATATTGCCGCAATAACCGACGATCCCTGCGATAGTCGTAGCTAGCTCAGCTATACTGATGTCGCTGCCGTAGCCGACATTGATATGGCTCTGCATCGGGGTAGTATGGCGGGATATCACTTCCTGCGGCAGGTTCATTACGTGGATGCAGGCGGCAGCCAGGTCGTCGACATGGAGAAATTCGCGCCTAGGTGTACCGGTGCCCCATATGGCGACTGAGGGAGAGTTGTTCAGCTTGGCTTCATGGAACCGGCGAATAAGGGCAGGTATCACATGACTGTGTTCTGGATGGTAGTTGTCACCGGGACCGTAGAGATTGGTGGGCATGACGCTACGGTAATCTGTCCCGTGGCTGCTGCTATACTGTCGGTTGTAACTTTCGCAGAGCTTGATGCCAGCAATTTTGGCGATGGCATAGGGTTCATTGGTCGGTTCCAGAGAACCGGTCAGTAGTGCGTCTTCCGCTATTGGTTGATCTGCAAGTCTTGGATAGATGCAGCTTGAGCCGAGAAAGAGAAGTTTTTTTACACCCGACCGCCATGCCTCATGGATGACGTTCGCCTCCATCATCAGGTTTTGATAGATGAACTCTGCCGGAAATAAGGAGTTGGCCTGAATACCGCCCACCCGAGCTGCTGCAAGATAGACCTGATCTGGCCTGGTGGCTCCGAAAAAGTCGCGTACCGCCCTTTGATTGGTCAGATCCAGTTCATCGTGGGTGCGGACGACGATATTTGCGTTTTCCGTGGCATGAAGTGCTTTGATTATGGCTGATCCTACCATGCCGCGGTGTCCGGCGACGTATATCATTGGTGTATGGCACATAGTTGGCTTGTGAAGGCGTTAGATCGGATGTGATATTCAGGTTAGAAACTTGAAAATAACCAAAACACCATTAATCAGTAATTGAAATTTCAATTGCTCGGAGAAGAATATATCTGAACCCCATATTCCACTATATGTTTGATTAAGTCCGTGTTCGAAAGTGATTCAAAATGCAGTATATCAAAAAAATGAGGTATGGTGGTCTCCTCTTCAAGTGCCATTTGAAATGATGCCACTGTATGTTTATTTATATTCTTCCCAAAGAGAGCAATGTCGATATCTGAACCTGGTTTTGCATTGCCCATTGCCCATGATCCGAAGAGAACCACTTTTTTTATAGCCTTGTCTCGTTTGGCGATAGAGATGATAGAGGCAATGTATTTTGGGTTCAGGTGAATGATGTTACCTCTCGTGAGATTGTGCATCGAACCAGGCAACGAGCTGTTGAATATAGGGGAAAAAATCATTTTTTATCAATGAGTAGGCATCCTTTGCCATTGCCTCATCGTAGGTATGTGCCAAAAAATTCCGCTTTGTGAGCATTTGCAGCCAAATATCACCGTTTTCGAGTATTTCATAGTGGAAGGCCTGTTTGATAACTTCTCTGGGAAATGATGAATCCACACCCTGGCTTTCCAGGTAGTCTTTCAGTGTTTTCCAGCACAGCTCAAAGGTAAATTCAAAACTTTGGATGATTCCCTGGATCTCTATATCACTCGGTGTAGTGATGGAAAGACCTTTATTGAGTTGTTTAAAGGCCTTTTGTAGATTTTGATTTCTTTGTTGCCAGCGTATTTCTTTGAATTTCATCAGTTAGTTAACTTGTTTTTCCACAGTATAAATTGGGGCCGGTTGTTGAAAATGGCCGCGTTTTTTTTATATTCGTCCGTTGTCATGATGAGCGTTCTGATTTTTCGTTCGATATACCGCTCGGTTTTGGTGGTGAGATCCACAAGGTTTGTTTTGTCTATGTCGCCAATAAGAACGAGGTCAATAATGCCGGTATCCTTGCCAACAGCGTAGTCGTCAATCAAGAAGGCCTGTTGCAGATTCCCCAGGCGAGAGATCATGGAATTTAGGATCTGGTCCATGCCCAAGGCTTTTTTGACCATGGACTGCAGCTCGTTGAACAACGGATGTTCCTGGTTGGCCGAGAAAAAAACCTGCCTCCCTTCCTTGTTGCTCACCAAAAGTTTAGCCTCGCGTAACTGATCAAGTTCTTCTTTGATATGGCTTGGGGAGACCTGAAAGTCGTTGGCGAGTTCGCGCAGGTAAGCCGACCCGTTCGGGTTGAAAAAAAGGCGCATCAGTATTTTGATGCGCGTTTTAGAGGTGATCAGGCCAGAGAAAAGTGAAATCATATGGATAGTTTTGTTCTGTTATTTAGAACAGTATCCATTTTGGCGGAGAGAATGTCAAGTGGAGTATGCTAAATTCTTTTATTGCGATCTTTTTGAAGTTAATTGACTGAAATTAAATATTTTTGTGAAAATTTTTAATAATTCTTTTGTCTAAACAATTACGCAGAAAAGAGTTCATTGCTTGCATATCGTTTGACGAAAAGAAGTTCAGCATAAGCGTGTTGAATTCGAGCTGCTTTTTTACTGGGACATTGATGGCGGGATACCCCGCATCGAGCAGTATGCCGTTCATCATGAAACGCCCCATGCGTTTATTGACATCCCAAAAAAATTGGGTTCTGGCCATTTGTAAGAATGCTGTGATTGCTCGGTCGTAGATATCTCCTATTTGTTTGATTTTAGATTCGATTTCTAGCCAAATTGTATCGAGTAGTTCGGGAGATGGCGGAGCATAATCGGTGCCACTGATGGTCACATTTCCAGAACGAAATACGCCCCACTCAAATGCTTCCTCTTTTCCGGCAATACTATGCAACTCTAGAGCTATTGATTTTGAGAATTCAAATTTATTGTCACTGATCATCGTGAAAAGGTGTCTCCAGGTGTTTGCCTGGTTAATGACCATATTTTGGTCACTTATTTTGTGGCCACCAACGGTTATCCCGTCAAGAATGGTTTGTACTTCAGGGAGGGTGATGGCGACACCTTCTAGGTTGACTGCCTCGTAAACCAGCGCTGGTATCTCTCGAATGGCGAGGTGTATGGCTAGTTTTTTATTGGGGATCATGTTCCAGTGATTATCTGATAAATCCATTTTTCTAGTAGGTGTTAGCTTTTTCCTAGAATCCGCAAGCATATTAGTCGGTGGCCACCCGCCGTCACGGATTCATGGTTTCGGCAATGACAGGACAAGGTACCCATTACCACTCCAAAGTGGTTGATCGGATTGGGCAAAGAGTGGGGTTACTCGTTGGCGCTTGGTTTCATTTAACTGGTGCAGCCATCGAAGTGTCAAATCGGTTCTGAGTAGAATGTACTGGATGTTGTGTTGCCGCATTTCATCAAGAACGGTCTGTGTTGAATCAGTCCCGGAAAGAAAATTAGCCAGGATGCTCCCCGAAGTATAAGGCTGTTCAAACACCGGTTGAAATTTCATGTAATATCCCCGATTACCGAGAAAGAGACAGAGCACTTTTGCATCCATTTTCACAGTGTTGTTGGCGAATTGGATCGCAGGATATTCAGGGCGAAAGGTGGTTATATATTGTTCGCGGTTTGTTTTGCCAAGCACGTAGGAAAGAGGTTGGACTGTAGAAAATTGGGTGTATAGATACTGTACATTATACCCCAGCATGAGGATGCCCAAGCAGGCCATGCTTAAGGAAGCAGGGGGGGAGTTAATGGTCTCAGGTAGACGTATTCGTTGCACCAGTCCACGAAGTCCATACATCGATAGAATAGTGAGGGGCGGGACAATGGGCACGATATATCGTATCCGCATTGCCTCCTGGAAAAAGGTAAAGAAGAAGTAGAGCAGAGAAAACCAGAGTAAAATGTTCTGTTCTTGTCGCTGTCGTCTGTCTTGAGGGCGGAAAGCAAAAGCTAGGATCGGCAGGATAAACAAAAACGGGGTGAGCTTGCCGTCAAAATACCGTGGGTTGTCGTCTTGTCCTTCAAAAAAGAATCGTATGGGCAGTAGGCTCGCCTGCCACCAGGTCTCTTGGTAGAGAATTTTTCGTGCGATGAAAGGACCGCCTGCTTTGCTAGAGAGTTTTTTGAGCTGGCTGGCAATGTTTTTTTCGCCCTGCTTTTGAGCGTTTATTTTAGTCGTATTTTTTTGCTGAAAAAGCGAATTGTGGAGAGGGTATATCGGATTGCCCGTCCAGACATAGTTGCGAACAAACCAGGGGGATAAAGCGGTGAGTGAGGCAAGTAAAAATAGAGAAGTGTACAACAATGCTCGCAGATTACTTTGGTTTTCTTTTCTGCAATTTCGTTGAAAGATAACAGGAACAAGGAGGGTGAGAACAACTATGGACACCAGGCCATTGTATTTAGTCCCAGCCGCTAGGCCGCAACAGAGGCCTGCTGTTATGAGCGTTTTTAAGGGAAAGTGCTGTCTTGCCCAGGAAAGGAGCAACAGTAAAGAGGTTGTGGTGAAAAAAACGAGCCCAAGGTCTACATAGACCGTAATCGAAAGTTTAACGATGATGGGCACGGAGAGAAAGAATATGGCACCGAATATTCCGTATAAGCGACCAAGACGTTTGTTGAGGTGATGATAGAGCAGCAGGGCGGTGAACAGGGCAAAGAGGTAATGGATATATTTGGGTATAATGTCGTTGCCTAAAGCAAGCGAAAGCGTATAGAGCAGGTCGAGATTCATGGGGTAGTAGGAGAACGGGATCTCTGGAATCTCGTATATGCCACCGTTCTTCAGCCATAGATTGGGGACAAAGAGGTGGTGGGTGAGAGCGTCTCGATCTACAGGAGGAACTGAACCAAGGAGGAAAGTGCTGAAGACAAGCGCAAGGAGAAGGAGAATAAGCCCCCAGGTGACTATTTTTTCAGGATGTTTCATTGTTGAGCGGGGCTTTGAGAAAATCGACTATAAATTGGTACTGCCCCTGTTTAATCAAGGAGAGAATTCTATCCATATCCATGTTCATGTAGTCATGAACAATACGGTTGCGCAGCCCGATTATGGCATGCCATTGATCTAGTTGCGTTCTATTGATTCCATTAATTCTCGCTAAGGCTTCAAAGGCATCATAAGCCGAGATCGGGACTTCTTTCCCATGTGCTTTTAGTTGCTGCTTGGCTTTGCCAATGGAATTTTCAATAAGTACTTGCAGACTATGTAAAACTCCATTCTGCTCCAAGGGAGAGAGATGTTGGGAGGTGAGTAAACGTGCTCGGGCCTCGTCTAACAATGCCCCTTGTTGCGCCGCAATGCGCTTGGTTTCAGCATGATAGAGGTCAGTGCGCATAGATATCTTCCCAGTAGTATTCTTCAAGCTCTCGCCAAGTTCTTTGGAGAAATCGTTGCCATGGCAGGCCATCTTCACCAAGGATGACGATTCCGTTATTGGCAATTTCGGCCCGCATTGCAAGGTTTGCTCGAGGGGTATCGACAAGATCAATAGCTGTTTCTGGAAGGTTTAGTCTGTTGGCCAAGTTGTGACGCAGAGTTTCGGTGAGACGTAACTGTTCCAGCCAGTCTATGTGCCTTTGCCATTGAAAGGCGAAGTCCCAATCACTCGTTAGTGAAGATGTACCATTGGCTCGGCTACCGATCAATACGGCGAACTCCAGGTGGGGTTCTGTTGCAAGTAACCGGCAGATGTCAGAAAGTTGCTTTTCAGGCATCTCTATTCAGTATTGTTAGTGAAGATAGGGGTGCAGTATTTCAGCGGGTATCGCACCTGGGTACACTTTTCCGTTGATAACAAAAGTAGGGGTTCCGATAATCTCAAGCTTCATTCCTTCACGAATATCATAAAGAAGTATGTTACGAATAAACTCGCTGCGGGTTGCTGCGGCAAGTTCTCCTGCATGCATACCAGTCATCTCTGCCAGTGTTCGCGTGTTAAACGCTTCTTTCTTTCTCCCCATAGTATACAGTGCATCATTCATCTTCCAGAATTTATCTCTACTTGCTGCAAAGATACCTATCATGGCCATTTTACCTGAACCCACATGAAAAGGCTCTGGTACGATGACATTATTGAAAGCATGGTCCATTGGGTAATGGTGGTGAACCAGGCGAATTGTTTTTGGGTGTTCCATGATCAGTTGGCGGAGAAAAAGATGAACTTTACTACATTGGAAACACTGATAATCTGTGTATTCATGGATGGTTAGCTGTGGGTGCTCGGCACCAATCCACGGGTGGCCTTGTTCGGTGACCCCATGTGTGAGCTGGCTGGTTGTAGTGGGAGGCGTGTACAACCAGTAGGGAGGGATAATCAATCGGGCAAGGATAAAGGCACCGCAGATGCACAGGAGGCCACCTCTACGGGCTGGGCTTTGACTGATTGATCGTATGGCGGAGACAATACCTTGGGGGGAGGCTGGTTCGCAGAATCGCCGAATAATCAGCCAGCTGTAAAGGAGCAGGGAAAAGTTCAAGGCATAGCTAACCATGCAGAGAATACAGTGTGCTCTTATAAGTGTAGCGGAAATGTAACCCAAATACAGGGATATGCCTGAAAAAAATAATGCGAGCAAAAAAAACAGATACCAGACAGTCTTTTTTTGGGCTGCATCATCTCTAAAGATGGCTGAAAAGAGAATCAGAAAGAGCGTGTACCCCCCTAGGCCCCATAAGGCCAGAGGTAGCCCCCAAAATATTGACCAAGGGCTTTGTGCGACAGTATCGCAGTTAATGGATTTTGATAGGGCGCAGAAGCTGGAAAAAGAGAGGTTTGTGTAATTTTGGTAATGAAGCCAGGCGAGGTAGCCTGTATCAATTACACCAAGAAGTATAAGGATCAATACTGGAATGGTGTAAAAGCGATACGGCAAATGATCCGATGTATGTGTCAGTAAACGTGCCATTATGGTAATGAAATCGAATTTATCAGTGAGCGGTGAGCGCTTCTCTGGTTGCTTCGTCGATAAATGGGGTGATGATTGGTACATTGACGGGCACAGAAGAATACTCTTTCGGTAATGTTTCGAGATCTGCCTTGATCGCTGGAAGGCTATGCAAACTAACCAATTGGGATGCATAGTTTTTTGCGATTGTAAAATCGTTTGCTAAGGTTCGGTTTTCAATCAAGCTGTACAATACTCTTCTGTCACCAGGAAAGAGCTTTAAGGCCTGTCTGAGAAACCAGTGACCTTGGCTGAGAGAACCCGCCCTGGTGAGGCTTACCCCGCAGTTGTAGAAATATCTTTCTTTGTTCACCATGGTGCGGCGTATGGTCTGGCTGCTTGCGATGGCTGCCTCTTTGGGGCGGTCAAGCCATAAGAGAAGGAGGGTCTTTAGATTAAAAAATCGGCTTTGTAAATCGTTTTTTGCTATTATTTTATTCACTTGATCGAGCGCTTCGGTAAACCTGCCCTGTAGAGCAAGGGCATTTGCTAGATCAAAACGGGAGGTAATGAAATTTGGGTTGATATCCAGAGATCGTTGATAGTTGAGTATGGCTAAATCAAGCAGCCCATAATTTGCATAAATTTTTCCGATATTGCCGACAATGGCTGCTTTGAAGGATTTTCTTGGACTTTCAAGCAGGATCGCTTTTTCCAAGAGTGTAACAGCTGTTCGTAGGTTTTTAGGATTTTTTTCTTTTTGCCAACCGTAAATCTCCCCAAGTTTGGCATAAGGCCTGGCATTTGTCGAAGCCTTGTGGAGTGCGTCAATCCAAAGTGATTCTTCGCTCGCCCAGGCTTTGTTGCGACTGTAGGTGCCGAGTCCGAGAGTCATGAGAATAACGGGTATGGAAAAAAGAAGGGCGGTATGAATTAGTCTTTTTGATTGCCTGGTCTTTTCAATTGCTGAGCAGAGCCCTGTGGCAACTGGAAGAAAGAGGAACATCGATGGTAGATAGTTTCGATGTTCAAATATCATCTCCAGTGGAATGAACGATGATTCTACTATATGATTGACTAAAAAAAACAGAATCGCAAAACAGAGGAAAGGTTTTTTCCTCCCTTGTAGAAGGGCAAAAATAATCAGGCTAAAAAGTATAATGATCGCTGGTAGTGTCGTCCATGGGTGCCAGAGAGATGTTGACAGGGGAAAGCTATGATCGATGGTAAGACGTTCAGGAGAAGGAAAAAAAAGGAGTGAAAGGTAAAAAAGGAGAATTGATGGTTGTGTTAAAAGTCGTTCCCCAATTGAGAAAGGGCGGCTGCCAATAGGTTGATTGAGATAATAAAGAAGATTGTGGCTGATAATGTAATAGATACCGGCAATAAAAAAACAAATCGTCAGGAAAAGCCATATTTTTAATGCGGTTTTTGAATACTTACCATTTGATTTATATAGAAAAAAATATTCAACTATGAGAATTGTTGGGATCAAGGTTATTCCGTTTTCCTTGCAGCCACATGCAAGGAGAAATGTAACTAATGATAAAAGGAAAAAAAGTATTCTTTCGCTTTTTCTGTGTGCATGTCGAGCTTTAATGTAACTATACAAGGAAAGGATGAAAAACATGGCGGCCATTGAGGCCATTCGCTGAACAATATAGGTGACGGCTTGTGTTTGTATCGGATTGATTGCCCAGAAAATGCTGGCAAGTAAGGCTATTTCACGGGCATTTTTTTGGATAGTTGGTTCTACTCTTGCAGTTTGAAGAAGAAGCGTGCTGCTGGAAAAAAGGATGATGGTTGTGCAAATATGTATAAATATATTAACAATGTGGAATCCTATAGGATTATTCCCGCAAAAATACCAATTGAGAGCAAAAGAAAAATTTGAGACAGGACGATATAAATTCCCCTCTGTAAAGGGTTTTGCAAAAAAGGAACCTTTGAGCGCTTCTGGAAGAAAGCTGTTTATGTGAATTGGGAAGTTGTTGAGAATGTTAGGAAAGTCATCAAGTGCCCAAGTTGTGTCGAAAGAATTTGAATAGGCTATAAGCACTAGTAGAGTTAAATATAATTTCATAGGGGATATGAATCTCATATATTACCCTTGAAGTTTTTTTTGTTGCACTAAGTAGTTTTTTGTATGTTGTAAAAAATAAAAAAGCCTACAGGTGAAGCTTGTAGGCTTTTTTGAGAGAGAAATGTTTGAATTGATATCTTAAATATTATTCTAATTAAAATTGAAAATGATTACATGCTCAGGACCTTTCTATATACAGAAGATCCATCCCAACCGTCACCTGCTGTTCCAGCTGAATTAGCGCTTTGATAATCACTTGGGCATCTGCCGGTGGCATCGGTAACTGTTATGGTAATTGCGGTGTTTGGATCACCAGCGCCTATGGTAAATGAGTTTCCATTCGAACCTTTGTAGGTAATGTCTGCAGTGGCTATATCAGTATGTGTTGGAATTGCAAAATAATCAGAAATTGCAGCTGCAACCGCGTTGGCATCGCTTTCTGCTGCTGAGCAGAATGATTTATTTCTATAAGCAACAAAATTCGGAATAGCAATAGCAGCCAAAATACCGATAATCGCGATAACGATCATTAACTCGATCAGGGTGAAGCCTTCTTCCTTTGTCCGCAGTCTCAGTCTGTTAAGTGTCATAGGTTGAACCCTCCAAATGTGTGTTGGTCGTGCCGAACGGTGATTCGTCGGCAATATGTATGATGTCAAATCTAATGCAATAGCTGCGCCTGTCAGATTTTTTTCTGTGAATTTATTGTTTTTCGGTCGGTTAGAAGTATTCGGTTGTTTTTCCTCCTTCGTTCTATACAATCACAGCATGGTGTTGCTGACTTTTAGTGACAACTGAGTGTCACAGGTGACAAAAAATGTCATATTTGAGGTCCCAAGTTTTGCCTAGAAACTGATGCAGAAAAGGCTGTGGCATGCGTCTTGGCTTAAAATCACATATAATCACACTGTTATTTACTCTTTTGTCGATGGCCAGTGGCCTGACTCTCTTTGTCACCCTGACCTTTTGGTCTCGTGAGGCAGCCTTTTCCTTTTCACGCGAGAAGGAGCTTGCCCTTCATTTGCTCGCTGAACATCAATTTTACCGTTACCTCTCTGTTGGCTATGAAAGTGAATATGCCCGTGCCTTGCTTCAGGAGGCTTTGAATCAGCACGGGGCGCTGGCAGGATGCGTTCGTAAACAAGGGGTGACGCCTTTCTGTTTGGGGGGGATTGAAGAACACAGCCTTGATTCGCTGAAAAAATTACTTGATACAACTTCTCAACACACTGTGGTTCGTCGGTTTATCGGAAAGCGATGGGGGGGGGCCGTTTTCGGAAAACAGTATCTTGATTTAGGCTTACGTGTTACCGGGCCTGATCTGTCCAATTATCCTGTTGCGTTACGCTTCCCTCTTGACGAACTGTATCGTAATATTTGGTCATTGCAGCGATATATCGCACTGTATCTACTCTTTAATGTGATTATTCTCACTGTTATAGGATTTTTCAGGATTCGTCAGTTTCTTTTAAAGCCTGTTGAACGTCTTCTCCAACTCACGCAATCATATAAAGATGAACAGGGAGTCCCTTTTCTCGCGCTCCAGGAGTCGAGTGAACTTGGCCAGCTTCAGGTTTCTCTTCAGCAGATGCTTGGACGTATTCGTACTGACAGGGAAAAACTTGAACAACACCTCACCTCCCTGAAACAAGCCAATACCCAGCTGCAAAATACTCAGCAAGAGATGATTCGTGCAGAAAAGCTGTCCTCTGTTGGACGATTGGCTGCAGGAATGGCCCATGAAATTGGCAATCCTGTAGGTATCGTTCAGGGGTATCTGGGCATGCTTGGTCAGGGGGAGGTTTCTTCTGAAGAACGTAAAGAATTTTGCCAACGGGCTGAGCATGAGTTGCAACGTATAAGTACCCTGATTCGCCAACTTCTCGATTTTGCCAGGCCTGCAATCGGCAAGGAGGTGCTGGTTGAACCTCATCAAGTCATTACGGATGCGCTTGCCCTTCTGCGGCCGCAGCCACTCTTTGATTCAATTGATATCCAGAACGAGTTCTCCGCTGGCAGCCTACAGATCTACTGCGATCCCGATCAACTCCTCCAGGTCTTATTAAATTGTTTGATAAATGGTGCCGATGCTATTTCCGCTGCTGGAAGACCGAAGGGGCAAATTGCTGTGAAAAGTTCCCGGCAACAGATCGAAGGTGCCCCCTTTTTTATACTCACCATAGCTGATAACGGTTGTGGGCTTTCTGATGAGAAACTTGCTGCCTTGTTTGACCCCTTTTATACAACCAAGGCCCCTGGTGATGGCACTGGCCTGGGGCTTTCTGTTTCCTATGCTTTGCTGCAGCAGATGAAAGGCACCATCACTTTGTCGAATCGGAAAGGAAATGGGGCAAAGGCGATTATAAAAATACCCATAGTTGCCCCGTCACCTGCTGAGGTATCACATGGCTCAGATTAGTTCAAAACGGCTGCTTGTCATCGATGACGAAGAAAACATGCGTCATATGCTTTTTTCTATGCTCACGCGCCTGGGGTATGAGGTCGATGTTGCTGCCAATGGTGAGTCAGGCTTGCGGGCTCTGGCGCATTCAGGCTACGAGGTCATTCTCTGTGACATCCGTATGCCACAAATGGATGGTATGGAATTTTTGAGCCATGTCTGCAAGCAGAATATTGAGACGACCATCATTATGATGTCGGCCTTTGGTACCGTCGAGACGGCCCTCGAAGCAATGCGGCAAGGTGCATACGACTATATCTCTAAACCTTTTAAGGCTGATGAAATCGAGCTAACGCTTCGTAAGGCGGAAGAGCGTGAAAAGCTCAAAAAGGACAATCAACTCCTTCGGGAGAAGGTAGCAGCCTTTGAAGGAGAATGCTCCTTTGGCAGAATGGTTGCCCGCAGTAAGTTGATGCTGGATATATTTGCTTTGGCAAGAAAGGTTGCACCACACCCGACAACGTTGCTGATCACAGGGGAAAGTGGCACGGGTAAGGAGCTGGTGGCCCAGGGAATTCATGAGCTGAGTGGAAGAGAAGCTGATCGTTTCGTTGCTATCAACTGCGGCAGCTTGCCAGAGAGCCTGATTGAAAGTGAGCTGTTTGGCTATGTCAAAGGCTCTTTCACAGGGGCTGAACGCGACAAAAGTGGGCTTTTGGTCAAGGCCAGTGGAGGCACGCTTCTTCTTGATGAAATTGGAGAGCTGCCCCTTGCCTTGCAAGTCAAGTTGCTTCGTGTATTGCAGGAGGGGGAAGTGCATCCTGTGGGTGCGAGCAGCCCAACCAAGATTGATGTTCGTGTGATCGCTGCCACTGCTCGAGATCTTGAGCAGGAGATTAAGCTTGGCCATTTTCGGCAAGATCTCTACTACAGGCTCAATGTTGTGCATATAAAGCTGCCTTCGCTTCGAGAGCGAGCGAGCGATATTCCTCTTCTGAGTGAACATTTCCTGAAAAGATATGCGAAGCGACTTGGTGCCAGGGTAACCTCAATCGCCCCTGCTGCTATGATGCTCTTGATGCAACAAGAATGGCCGGGAAATGTACGTGAGCTGGAAAATGTTATAGAGCGGGCTGTGGTGCTTGCTGAGAAAAAAGTAATTTTGCCGGAAAATCTACCTGATGGATTTGGGGCTAAGTCAGGAGGGCGACGGCTTGATGATTACTTTGGCGGGTTCAGCATCAAGCAGGCACAAAAAATTATGGAGAACTCTCTTATTCGTCGAGCACTGGAAGCCACGGGGGGGAATAAGTCCAAAGCTTCGGAATTGCTCGAGATAAGCTATCCTTCCCTGCTGAGCAAAATCAAAGAGTACGGCATCGGTTTGTAAAAGAAAGGGAGATGGAGGGGTAGTAAAAAAATTAATAAAGCTGGAGTTGGTGTTAATTTTTTTTATAATTTGAATTGTTTTACAGAGCCGTTGTTGGATGATTCAAGTTTGTATTTCCTGAATTTATATTAAAAGAACAGGTTGTTATTCAATTTTTCGTCGATTTCGCTCCAACCTGGTTTGCATTTTGTATTGAAATGGGCGGAGGGCCTTAATGAAAACAATGCACAAACACTCTTACGCATCGGAAAAAGGTTTTACACTCATGGAGGTCATGGTGGTGGTCGCCATAATCGGCATCATGAGCATGATTGCTATCCCAAGCTATTTAAGCTGGAAACCTGGATATGAATTCCGCGGTGCCGTTTCCAGAATTGCCTCGGATTTGAATAAGGCCAAGATGCGGGCACTTGAAATTCGCAGAGAATGTAGGGTGCTTTTCTGTGGCAACGCATATCAGATTATAGATAGCGGACAGACAATGTACACCGCATGGGAGTCCAATGGCGCAAATTGTCTTTCCACTGCACAGCAGGCAACCATTGAAGGGAGTGGTCGCCGCGTGAAAAATGTTTCGCTGGCAGACTATAATAACGTCACCGTTGCTTCCAATCCGACTCCAACCTTTAACCCTCGTGGATATGCGACAACTCTTGAAACCATTACGGTTAACCATAGGAAAAATGATGGTACTGTTGACCTCTCTGTCGATATCACTGTCAATCAAACCGGCCGAGTACATGTGGGGTGGTAAGGATGAGTGTGGTGAATAATTCTCGAGGTTTTACCCTGGTCGAATTGCTGATTGCGATGGTCATTCTCGGTGTTGTCTTGACTGGTGTTGTCCGTATGTTCAGTGCCACGGGGCATCATCATGCAGCACAGGAGATGATGGTTGATCTTGCCCAAGACCTCCGGGCAGTCAAGCAGCTCATGGTGTATGAACTCCGCACTGCTGGCTGTGACCCTCTTTTGAAAAGAACATTTGGTTTTCAAGTTGATGCGAACGATCGATACGATACAGATGATAATTCCTTTCATTTTACCGCTGACACGGACAATGGAGATGGTGATGGCCTTTTGGAGCCTGATGGAGATGCCAATGATCCCCGTGAAGATATCAGCTATTACCGAACAAATGATGATTGTGAAGGAGCGGTTGGTGGTGTGATGGCTTCGGGCACGACAACTCCCGGGTGCCTGAGGCGTGATGTTGGGGCAGGGGGGCAGCCACTCATGGCTGGAGTCACAGGTTTTCGCCTTCGTTATTACGATATTAACGGTACGGAGTTGACAGGGGCAGATCTGGCTACGCTTGGTAAACTTGAAAAGATCGATACGGTCCGGGTGATAATTAACGCACAGGTTGAGGAACCTACAAAGGTCAGTGCAGATGCCCAAGAACAACAGTTGGATTTTCGTGTGTTGATAAGAAATGGCTAAAGAGAGGGCATCATGAGGCAATCCAGAAATAAGGTTCAGGGGGAGAAGGGGTTTACTTTAATAGAGGTAACCATGGCCATGGTTATTCTCGGTATTGGTATTATGTCAATTGTGGCGCTGCAGACCCGCGACATGGCGTACAACAACAGTTCGCGAAGACAAACAGAAGCGTATACCTGGGCGATGGATCGTGTGGAACGTTTGCGAGCGATCTCGTATACAGACGCTGATTTGATAGTTAGCGGGACTGCAAAAACCGATAATGAAGGTCCGTACACTGTTCGTTGGTTGGTGAGCGATAACTCTGCAAAGGTTCCAGACACCAAGAAGGTAGATGTGACTGTTTTATGGAATAATAGAACAGTCTCGACGATAGTTATTACCCGCACATTATCATCGATGTAATAGTTTCTTTTTTTGAAGGATGAAGAGGCCGGATATGACAAGATTACTTAATGAAGAGCAAGGGACCGCGATCGTTGCCGCACTGCTCATTCTCCTGTTGCTTACCTTTGTTGCCATTTCGGCTACAGATACGACCATCAATGAAAAGGCCATGCTTCGTAGCGAGGCCCTTTTTGAGCAAAACTTTTCCTTGGCCGAATCCGCAGCGCTGGAAGGGCTACAAAAATTGGCGAGTAAAGATAATGATGATATCGATGATTTAAATCCTAACCTCATATCTTCTACTTCAACCAACAAGGATTTGGTGGTTGGAATAGATAGCGAAGAGATGGCAGATATAGTCGATCTCTTGGATGAAAGTGGGGATGGCGTAATTGACAAAAATGATTTTTATACGGATTCAAATGGGAATGGCAAATTTGACGCAACTGAAAAGCTTGCCAACCCTTCTTTTGAAAAATCTGATATCGGCTCAGAGACCTACCGTTCTGCTATTATGCTCCCTATTGCTGAACAGGAATCCTTAGGCATTACGCAAACAAAGAGTCGTCTTTATCGATTTGATGCCATCGGTCTTTCAGAGGACAACGACGGGAAGTCAGTGATCCTTATTGGCTATAAACGAAGAATTGAGCACTGATATTCTCTCATACATTTCGAGGCCGCTCATGAAGAAATTCCCCACTTTTTATCGTTATCTCGTGTGTGCACTGCTTGCCGCAGGCGTTCAATGTTCTGTTGCTCATGCAGAAATTTACACGATTTCTGTTTCAGATGGGGCTTCGGGAACCACCGTAGCTGAAGGCACCACCTCGCAGGTGGTGACCGTTACTATTTCTCCAGCCGTTATAGCTGGGGATGAGGTCCAGATTTCGTATAAGACAATAGATTCAACAGCAAGAGCAGCCAATGGCGACTATACTGAAATAACCAATGGCAGTCTTACATTTGGTTCGGCTCATGCCAGTGCTCAAGAGATTGATCTGACCACACATGCAGACGGTCTTGTTGAAAACGATGAAAAATTGACAATCAGTGTCTTCAACCCGGTCATTACGTCAGGAACCAGTACCGTTTCTCTGGGGACAGGCGGAGATACAGATATAACAGTGACCAGTAATGACACGGCTGAGGTGACCCTCAATGGCGTCACCACCAGTGGCAATGAAGGGGCTACGCTTTCTTATGAAGTAACACTTAGCTCTCCAGTGGATTCCGATGTAACAGTAAGCTACTCGTTTGCAGGGAGTGGATCAGAAAGCGCTGAAGTGGCTGATCTTCCCAGTGGTGGTTCGGTAATCATTCCTGCCCATATGACAAGCTACCAGATTCCTGTCGTTCTTCCCGATGACGCTATCGTTGAGACATCAGAAGAATTTACAATGCAACTCGATTCTGTCAATTCGACAACATCGGGTGTTTCTCTTGGCAGTCCCCTGAGTGCTACCGGTACTATTCAGGACAACGACACTACTGTTCTTTCCGTTGGTGATGAAAGCGTTGCTGAAGATGGTACAAAACTCGTTTTTTCTGTTACGTCAACCCTTCCGGTCGAATCCCCTGCTAGTGTATCGTTTACGTATGCGACGATGAACGGCACGGCTGTGTCGGGAGATGATTATACCGGTATAGGCGGTACTGGAATAATCTCTGGTGGAATGGTTTGTCTTCTTGAAGTGCCCATCACTGATGACAATATCGTTGAAAAGGAGGAAACACTATCTCTACAACTAAGCAGCCCGAGTAGTAACGCAACCTTTTCCAATAATGTAGCTGTTGGCTCGATTACCGATAACGATTCAGCCGTGGTTGATCTTGTTGGTGTGACCACCAGCGCAGTGGAAGGATCAAACCTCGAATACCGTGTAGATCTGGACCATGAGGCATCCGAAGACGTCACCGTAACGTATACGATAGCAGGAAGCGGCAGTGATGTAGCTGAACCCTCTGATTATAGCAGCAGCGGGAGTGTGACCATAAGTGCAGGCACGCAGAGTGGTGCCCTGTTGATTGGGGTAGTTGACGATGCCATAGTTGAAAATAGCGAGGAACTGACGGTCACGCTGAATGGTGTGAGCAGTGGAGTCAGTGCAGTGAGTCTTGGAACGGGAATCTCCGCCGCTGGCACGCTTGTTGATAACGATGCCGCGGTGGTCGACCTTGTTGGAATGACCACCAGCGCAGTGGAAGGATCAAACCTCGAATACCGTGTAGATCTGGACCATGAGGCATCCGAAGACGTCACCGTAACGTATACGATAGCAGGAAGCGGCAGTGATGTAGCTGAACCCTCTGATTATAGCAGCAGCGGGAGTGTGACCATAAGTGCAGGCACGCAGAGTGGTGCCCTGTTGATTGGGGTAGTTGACGATGCCATAGTTGAAAATAGCGAGGAACTGACGGTCACGCTGAATGGCGTGAGCAGTGGAGTCAGTGCAGTGAGTCTTGGAACGGGAATCTCCGCCGCTGGCACGCTTGTTGATAACGATGCCGCGGTGGTCGACCTTGTTGGAATGACCACCAGCGCAGTGGAAGGATCAAACCTCGAATACCGTGTAGATCTGGACCATGAGGCATCCGAAGACGTCACCGTAACGTATACGATAGCAGGAAGCGGCAGTGATGTAGCTGAACCCTCTGATTATAGCAGCAGCGGGAGTGTGCTTATAAGTGCAGGCACGCAGAGTGGTGCCCTGTTGATTGGGGTAGTTGACGATGCCATAGTTGAAAATAGCGAGGAACTGACGGTCACGCTGAATGGCGTGAGCAGTGGAGTCAGTGCAGTGAGTCTTGGAACGGGAATCTCCGCCGCTGGCACGCTTGTTGATAACGATGCCGCGGTGGTCGACCTTGTCGGAGTGACTACCAGCGCGGTGGAAGGGGCGAGCCTTGAGTACCGTGTAGATCTGGACCATGAGGCATCCGAAGACGTCACCGTAACGTATACGATAGCAGGAAGCGGCAGTGATATAGCCGAGTCCTCCGATTATAACAGTAGCGGCAGTGTGGCCATAGCCGCGGGGGCTACGAGTGCCCCCCTGTTGGTTGGCGTAGTCGACGATGCCATAGTCGAAAACAGTGAAGAGCTGACGGTCACGCTGAATGGCGTGAGTAGTGGAGTCAGTGCAGTGAGTCTTGGCACCGCACTCTCTGCCACTGGCACGATTATCGATAACGATGCCGCCGTAGTCGACCTTGTAGGAGTGACCACCAGTGCGGTGGAAGGATCGAACCTTGAGTACCGTGTAGATCTGGACTACGAGACCTCGGAAGACGTCACCGTAACGTATACGATAGCGGGCAGCGGCAGTGATATAGCCGAACCCTCTGATTATAGCAGCAGCGGGAGTGTGCTCATAAGTGCGGGCACGCAGAGTGGCACCCTGTTGATTGGGGTAGTTGATGATGCCATAGTCGAAAACAGTGAAGAGCTGACGGTCACGCTGAATGGCGTGAGTAGTGGAGTCAGTGCAGTGAGTCTTGGCACCGCACTCTCTGCCACTGGCACGATTATCGATAACGATGCCGCCGTAGTCGACCTTGTAGGAGTGACCACCAGTGCGGTGGAAGGATCGAACCTTGAGTACCGTGTAGATCTGGACTACGAGACCTCGGAAGACGTCACCGTAACGTATACGATAGCGGGCAGCGGCAGTGATATAGCCGAGTCCTCCGATTATAACAGTAGCGGCAGTGTGACCATAGCCGCGGGGGCTACGAGTGCCCCCCTGTTGATTGGGGTAGTCGACGATGCTATAGTTGAAAATAGCGAGGAACTGACGGTCACGCTGAATGGCGTGAGCAGTGGAGTCAGTGCAGTGAGCCTTGGCACGGGAATCTCCGCCACTGGCATGCTTGTGGATAACGATTCGGCAGAAGTTGCTCTCTTCCTCGTTCATGGGAGTGAGGTGGAGGGGAGTGGAGCCGACCTCGAATATCGAATTGATTTAAGCCATGAGGTGTCTGAAGATATTATCGTTACGTATACCATAGCAGGGTATGGCGCCGATGGGGCAGAGCCAGCGGATTATATAAGTAATGGAAGTGTGACCATAAGTGCTGGAGATTTGAGTGCACCTCTGGTCGTCGCTGTAGTTGATGATCCTATCGCTGAGAATACTGAAGGGCTTGTCGTTAAATTAAGTGGAGTAGTTAGCGGACTACCCGTGAATCTTGGCACTTCTATCGGTGCTTACGGTTCAATTGGGGATAACGACTCCTCCGAAGTCACGTTGACCGGTGTCAGTACCAGTGATGTTGAAGGAGCACTCCTGCAATATCAAGTTGTTCTTACCAACGAAGTGTCTGAAGATGTCGTCTTGAATTTTACTCTAGATGGTAGTGGTGCGGATGAAGCCGAGGCAAGTGATTATATAGGGATTAGCAGTGTGACCATCAGCGCAGGTTCCATGAGTAAGTCCTTTCCTGTCAGTCTTGTCCCTGATGCGATTGTTGAGAATACGGAGGAGTTTACAGTAAGGCTTAGCAGTATGAACCCGGTTGGCCCCGCGGTTAGCATTGGGGCAGCGGACTCGGCGGTAGGGACCATTTTGGATGATGATATCGCCGAATTGTCAATAAACGATGTCATCGTCTATGAGGCTGATGGAACCGCCGTCTTTACAGTGAGCTCGGCGAAAGTTGTCTCTCCTACAGCAACGGTTACCTTTGATTACCAGACATCAGATGGTACGGCGACTGCTGGTACCGATTATACCGCGACAATGGGAACGACAGGCATTCATGATGGAAGTTCTATAACCATTACTGTACCTATTCTTGCAGACAACGACACGGTAGAGGCGAACGAAACCTATAATCTGGAGCTCTTGAATCTCTCTGGAGTTCACGCAAGTTTTGTCAAAGACATCGGCGTTGGCACGATTCTGAACGATGATTTTCTCATTACTTTTACTGAGGTCTCGCCCTTTGGCACACTGGTGGAAACAACAAGTCTTGGTGTGATTCCAAGTTCTGGTGATACAAATGCCTTTGTGTACCCCCTCAACAGCAGCCCTGAGTTTCTCGTCACCTCAGCGAATCCCTGTCCGAATGGGTTACCTCATAACGGTAAGGTGCATAGAATTTCCGATGTCCTGATTGACGGAGTCACCGAAGCAGGGGCACCGTTGCAGACAACATATCCCTTTACGATTGCCAATATAACAACAGATCACACGATTGAAGCCCTTTTCACTTCACTGGTGGATTTTACAGTCAATCCCAACGGTCATGTTGAAACGGCCTCGGGAAACGTCCTCGCGGGAACGCCGGATTCGATCGCGATAAAAAGTGGGGGCAGCCTTGAAGTTAAAGCCGTTCCTGATACTGGTTTTCACATATCTCAAGTTTTGGTTGATGGGGTGAATGTCGGTACTCCAGAGACCTATTTATTTGAAAATTGGGTTGATGCCGACGCGACTTATGAAGTGTCCTTTGCGCTTAACTCTTTTGTCCTCAAACCAGTATCAACCTACGAGACAATTTTTAACGACGCTGCGGAGAGTATAGTCGCAACCGAAAAGACAGTTGGTCACGGCCAAAATGGTTCGTTTTATGTCAATCTCAATGATTCTTCCTATGCGATACATGGTGTCTTGGTTGATAATATTTCCTACCCCGTGCCAGCATCGGGAGTGACGGTCAACTATACCGGCTTCAGCTTTATCAACGTTGGAGATGACTACCTTGAAGTCAGGTTTGTCAGCGTGAATGCGAACCACCGCCTGGAAGTGCAGGATTATGACACCAGTCCTATTTCCAATACGCCGCTTGATGCCAAGCTTCGGCCTAAACCTGCATCTCTCATGTTTATACTGGATGATTCAGGCAGTATGGACTGGGAGGTCATCACCGCTGGAAGTAATGGCCTATTTAATGGAGATTACTACGTTTATTCTTATCCCAGTACCGATAGGGCCCGGGTGTATTCCAATAACAGTCTTGAGTATCACAATGATCACGATGAGTGGCGGTCTCAGTTTTTTGGTGTGAATAAGATGTTCTATAACCCGACTGTCAACTATGTTCCCTGGCCGACCTTTACCGGTTCGCCAACCTCTCAACTCCCTGCTGTTGCCAGTGATGGCCTGGCTCATGCCAATATCTACAGGCCGCGCTTACATCCTTGGCACAGTCAGGATTGTACGGATGCAATCAATCTGGCCAACGGGGTGGCATCCGCAAACCTGAACAATTGCGATAACTCCACCCAGGATACCCATACCTTCCCCATGGATGATGTCTTCCTTGAATATGAGGACAATAGTAACGCAATCATTGTTGATAACACGGATAGCGGATTTTCTGGAAATGGAGACTGGGGATCGGCGACTAATGGGGATATGTATGGTTCCAACTATTATTACACCAAAAATGATGGTCAGCCCCATTCTGCTAGCTGGACCTTTACCCCTACTCTGACCCAAACCTATGAACTATTTGTTCGCTGGGTAGACACTGACGCCAGAGAGCATATTCCATATTATATCCATTCAACTAATTTTACTGGCTTAGCTGATACGCTCAATCAGAAGTACAGTGGAGGTCAGTGGAACAGTCTCGGAGATTTTGATTTCATAGCAGGTGAGTCTGTCGTTGTTGAGCTTGTTGATAACTATATTCATAGATCTTCAAGTTGTGCTGATGCTGTTAAAATCGTCCCTGAAGGTGATGGTATACGAATAATTAATGCTCATTATTTTACCTGGGATGATGCTGATAGTGACGGTGAGGTGAGCTACACAGACAGTGATGCAGATGGTCAATTGGATCAATCTGAGACTATATCAGAAGATATTTACCTGGTAAATTTGACGAATCCTATCGAATATTACAAGGTGTTGAACAATGCGCAACCTGTGAGTAGCAGTAACTTACAAATGGTGCCGGCTGCCTCTTTACCCTCTACAGTACAAACTTATGCCAGTCCAACAGCTGCAGATGCCTGGGAGTTGGAGCGACAAAACTGGGCGGACTGGTTCTCCTATTATCGAAAACGTACTCTAGCCGCCACGGGTGCCGTTGCCCATGTAATCGATCAGATGGAGGATGTTGAAGTCGGGATTCGCACAATCAATTACTCCAGCTCGTATGGTATCAGTCAGTCGGTACTGCCGGTTAATGTTGCTGGTGAGGTTGATCAGACAAACGTGCTGCTGGAAAAATTGTATAGTTTTCAGGTTGACAGTTACGGGACTCCTCTGAGAAGAGGGTTAGAATCTGTCGGCAAGTACTATGACGACACCGACTCTGACAATGGAGGGATCGGCACTTCACCATTTCATGCTCAAGAAGATGGTGATGAGTGCAAGCAGGTCTTTGCCGTTCTCATGACAGATGGCTACTGGAATGGTTCCAGCCCAAGTGTGGGCAATGCTGATGGCGATAATGGAATCCCCTATGCGGATAGCTATTACCCAACGCTAGCGGATGTGGCGATGCATTATTTCGAGAAAGATCTGTCGAGTATGGATGATCTCGTGCCCGATGGTATTTTCAACCATCAGCATATGATAACCTACACCGTTTCTTTTGGTGTGTATGGTACACTTAATCCCGCAGATTTTGATCTCATTAAAGGGCCGTATCCCACCTGGCCTAACCCAGGGTGGGGGGATCGTCAGAAGATTGATGATATGTGGCATGCGGCAGTGAATGGTCGTGGTAAATATATGAGCGCATCCAGGCCTGATGAGTTGGTCGATTCACTGCTCGAGATTATGAATGATATCGGTTCTCGGGTGGGGTCAGGTGCCTCGGTCTCAGTGAATGGCGATGAAATGTATGAATCTATCAGTGGCCAGACACGTATGTTCCAGACCACGTACAGTAGTGGTGGTTGGTATGGGGATGTTAAATCCTACAAAGTGGACACAACCACCGGCGAGGTCGTATCCAGTTCCCCGGTCTGGTCCGCAGAAGATCAACTGGCCACTAAACTAACAGCAACTGGTGCCGGTCATGTAAACAGGGTTATTGCGACCTATTCCGGTGCAGCTGGAACTCCGTTTAGGTGGGGTAATTTGACAACCCTGCAGCAGGATCAGCTCTTCCCGTATTTCATAGCATCCACCTCCACCTCATTGACCGGAGAAAATGTGGTCGATTACCTGCGTGGTGACAAAACCTCTGAGACAACAAGCGTCAATGGTGAGTTTCGGGCAAGGGATGCGGGCCACCCCATAGGTGATGTCATCAACTCGCTTGCTCGATTTGAAGATGATGTGTTGTATGTGGGGGCCAATGACGGAATGCTGCATGCCTTTTTGGCGACGGACACCGGTCTTGGAGAAGAAATTTTTGCCTATGTGCCCAACCTTGTTTTTGCTGGCCTGCGAGAGCTGGCTGATCCTGCATACGAGCATTTCTTTTATGTGGATAGTACACCTGATACTCAGAAAATGAGGAACAAAACCTATCTTGTGGCAGGATTGGGTAAAGGTGGCAAGGGCTATTACTGCTTGGATATAACAGGTGTCCTAACCACCGGTACCATCAGGACTTCAACCGTAACAACTGAAACTGATTTGGCCTCAAGGGTGAAATGGGAATATCCAGCAGTACCTGCAACCCTCCTGTCTGGTACGACCTTTACCTTTTCAAACGGTACAGGCTCCGGTGGCAACGATATAATAGCCGATAGTGCCAGTGGTTTTAGCTCGACTCTTTTTAGTGTGGGGCAAACTATTTCCATCGTTGGAGCAAATTATGCCGATGGCCTGAACTGTGGGACCAATGATGGTGAGTATATAATTAAGTACGTGGATCCAGCCGGGGGCTATATCGAAATTGAGGCAGACAGTCTCATTACCGGGTATGGAAATGGTAAGGTTGTAACGATCACGCAGGCGATGAGTGATCCCCATCTTGGTTACTCATTTAGTAAGGCGTATTTCGTTAGAACCAATGATACGACTATTGGCAGTGGTGATTTGCGGGGATGGGCCATAATTTTCGGTAACGGATACGGTTCAGAAAAAGGGACCGCCAGTCTGTATATCGTGAACCCGGAAACGGGAGCGATTATTAAGCGTATTGAGACAGGTGTTGGTCCCTTCAATGGTCTGTCAACGCCCACCGCCACTGATGTTAATAATGACCTTAAGGCAGATTATGTGTACGCCGGTGATCTCCTGGGCAATATGTGGAAATTCGATCTGACGTCGTCTGATTCCAGCCAATGGCAGGTCGCATACTGTGAGGGAGGAAGTTCTACTGACCACTGTAGGGATACGGTGTCAGGTATGATTCCCAAGCCACTCTTTGCAGGATTGACTAATCAGCCAATTACAGGTGCACCTGATATCAAGCGCCATCAGAGCAGGCAGGGGTACATGGTCATCTTTGGCACAGGCAAATATATAGGTGAACCGGATCTTTCCACCATTTATCCGCAGGCCTTGTATGGCATTTGGGACTGGGCTCCAGACTCGCTGGATACGGGGTATAACGGTGTCCGTATTGATGTAGGTGCTTCAGTACCAAAGACGGCAACCTTGTCTAATTGGCCCGAAACGGATGCGCTTGGGAACGAGACGCATACGCTGCTGCGACAAACGGTTCTCACGGAAGGGGCCCTCGATACGGATGGCGATGGTGTGGCGGATAGTTCAGAATATTATCGCGTTATTTCCAATAATCTGGGGAATTGGGCGTTTGACAAGACCAATGCCTTGCCGGCCACCCATAGGTTTTACAATAAAGATATCAATGAAGACGGAAGTATAAATGATGAGGATCTTATTCCAACTGCAAACGTTGGGTGGGTGTTCGATCTGCCTGGTATATTTGATTTACTCGGTGATGGCGTTGATAACGATAAGGATGGCAGTACCGATGAGTCCGGTGAGCGAATTCTTGGCGAACGGGTGGTGAACGACACGCTGATTCGAGACGGAAGGTCGATTATGGTGAGCTTTGGCGTCACCGGGACTCGTTGTAATGCAGGTGCGTATTCTTTTCTTAATGAGCGAGATGCCAACACAGGGGGGATGACCGCATATTCCATATATGACCTGAACGGTGACGGAGAAATCGATGCCGATGATGGTGTAGAATTGCAGGTTAGTTATGATGTCGACGGTGATGGTGATGTCGACGCTGACGATGTTATTACCGCATATCCCTCCGATATCGCCTACGATGGACGCTTGTATAACCCGGCGATTCTTCGGGAAAGTGATGATGCTGACAGAGATCCGGAAGAAAAGAAATATTTCAGCACCTCCCAAAAGAAGATTATCGAGCTAGATGAAAGAGGAGAGCGCCGTGGATTTACCT
Organism: Desulfobulbus rhabdoformis; assembly: GCF_016919065.1. Lineage (GTDB taxonomy): Bacteria > Desulfobacterota > Desulfobulbia > Desulfobulbales > Desulfobulbaceae > Desulfobulbus > Desulfobulbus rhabdoformis. Next base: position 68,710 of record NZ_JAFFQA010000013.1, read on the forward strand.
ACTGGCAGCAGGTTGAATAGAGCTGGCAAAATTTTCCATGAGGGGGATGTATGACAGGAGCTTTGAGCCGTTTGTTACTGGTCGCACTCGTTTTCTTGCAAGTATCTGTGTTTCTATCTGAGAAAGTGCATGCTCAGGAGGAAAAAGGGGAGGAGGCCTCGGCCCGAATCTACAATATGTCTCGAGGGTGGGTTGATTCGATAGATAAGAACGCTGTGGTCATAGACGATATGGTGACACCGGTCTCTAAGGTAGAGTTTTTTGATTCAAAGGGGTATTTGAAAAATATTTCCTTACTCAAACAAGGAGAGTATGTCGCTTTTGAGTGGTCTGATACACTCCTGCGCATCTATCAGCTTGAAATGGAGGGTGAACGTCCAGAATCAAGCGTCAAGCGCGATGAGCAAGTTCCGCCGGTGACAGACCCTGGGAAAACAGTCATTCGTCAAGTGGATGGCGTGTGGAAAAATTAGAAGGACATTTGCTGTGCTACGGTACAAACTTGATTCGTATAATTTTTGTGTAAATTTCGAGTTTGCTGGGCATCATTCTTCCCTGAGTCCGTAAGCTTTCAGTTGTTGTCACGGATTCAGGGGACAATTAACAGCCGTTATGTTTTGGGTTTCAGCCCGGACATAACGGCTTTTTTTTTGAGTGCCTGATTCGATAGCATGGGGCCTGAATTGAATTTCCAGTTCATTAATTTGTCATTTTTTTTGATTTTTCATTACAAATATGTTTTATGGGCAGGTGGGGGAGGAGGAGGCTGGCCTTTCCTTTTTGATGTAAATGCTGTGAGATCGGACTGATGGGTGTTTTGGGTTTAGTTGGCATGAGAATTGATAAATCTTGGGTTCAGTGGTTGCAAAAATGTAGAACTTTCTGTCAAATTGGTAAGGCAAGGGGGAGTGGGGCATGATAAGTAACACTTTATAGGCATGGCTGTTTAGTGCCGATGGCAATGCGAGAATTGTGTTCACCGCGTTTGTTGAATTCTGTGAGCCGTGCTGGTGCGAGGCAAGGGGGATGTGGTGAATGGGGAGGATTTTCCGAAATAAGGAGCCATAAATGAAATTTGTAAGTGCGATAATTAAGCCGTTTAAGCTTAATGAGGTTAGAGAGGCGTTAACTGCGCTTGGGGTTAAAGGTGTGACCGTCACGGAGGTGAAGGGGTTTGGGCGCCAGAAGGGGCACACAGAGATGTATCGTGGTGCTGAGTATGTTATCGAGTTTTTGCCTAAACTGAAAATTGAAGTCGCTATTGACGATGATCGTGTCGATGAAGTCGTCGAGGGGATAAAGAAGGCGGCAAATACGGGCAAGATTGGTGATGGTAAAATTTTTGTCTTTGATCTGGAGCATGTGATGCGCATTCGCACGGGCGAGGCTGGCCCGGAAGCGCTTTAATTGGGAGGATTACGGTGAAAAATAAATGTACTCTGGTATTTCTTCTTGTTCTGCTTGGGCTGGCTTTTGCGGTACCGGCCTTTGCTGCTGATCCGGTTCCGGCAAAAGGTGATACCGCCTGGATGATTGTGGCGACTTTGCTGGTCACCTTGATGACGATCCCCGGGTTGGCTCTTTTTTATGGTGGGTTGGTTCGCTCTAAAAATATGCTTTCTGTTCTTATGCAGGTGTTTACTGTTTTTTGCCTGTGCGTCGTTTTGTGGGTACTCTATGGGTATTCCGTTGCCTTTACAGAGGGAAATGCATTTTTTGGGGGATTTTCCAAGATCCTCTTGAAGGGTGTTGGGGTGGAATCTGTTGCAGGTACCTTTAGCAAGGGGGTTGTTATTCCCGAACTGATCTATGTCTTTTTTCAGGCCACCTTTGCCGCTATTACCCCCGCACTGATTGTTGGTGCATTTGCTGAACGCATGAAATTCTCAGCGGTTCTTGCCTTTATTGTTCTTTGGTTCTCGTTTGCCTATCTCCCGGTTGCGCATATGGTATGGTTCTGGGCTGGGCCTGATGCATATACCAGCGCTGCTGCAGCAGAAAAAATGAATGCAACTGCTGGTTTTCTCTTTCAGAAGGGGGCTATCGATTTTGCCGGTGGTACAGTTGTTCACATTAACGCTGCCATTGCCGGTTTGATAGGCGCGTACATGGTTGGTAAACGTGTGGGGTATGGTCGCGAATCCATGGCGCCGCACAGTTTGACCATGACCATGATTGGCGCATGTCTCCTCTGGGTTGGCTGGTTTGGTTTTAACGCTGGCTCCAACCTGGAATCAACCGGGCTTGCCTGTCTTGCTTTTGGTAACACCATGTTGGCGACAGCGGCAGCGGCGCTTTCCTGGACTTTCACCGAGTGGATGTTGAAAGGGAAACCCTCCATGCTGGGCGCGGCATCCGGAGCGGTAGCCGGGCTTGTTGCCGTAACCCCTGCCTGTGGTTGGGTTGGCATTGGTGGCGCCCTTGTCATTGGCCTGGCAGCTGGTGTTGTTTGTCTGTGGGGCGTCAATGGGCTGAAACGGATGCTTGGCGCCGATGATGCGCTTGATGTTTTTGGTGTCCATGGTGTTGGCGGTATTCTTGGCGCGCTGTTGACTGGCATTTTTGCTGATCCCAAACTCGGCGGTGTTGGAATTTGGGATTACGTTACCGATTCTGTCGCTGAATATTCAATTTCCGGTCAGATGATGAGTCAGATTTGGGGAATTGGCACCACTATTATTTGGTCTGCAGTGGTCTCGATAGTTGCCTATAAATTGGTCGATATGACCATTGGTTTGCGAGTCACTGAAGAAGAAGAGAGGGAAGGGTTGGATACGATCAGTCACGGCGAGTCTGCCTATAATAGCTGATACATAGCTGATACGTTAATCTGACTCTGCGTTTGGAGTGTTGGGCCTTTGGGGTGTTCCTCAGAGGCCCTTTTTTATGTCCTGAATCCGTGACGGCAGGTGTACGTTGAACAACGTATTCTGGTAATAAGTCTTTAACAAATTCATGTATTGTCCAGCTTTACCCGCCGCCCTTTGGGGCCTTCATTAGCACGTTACCTCTATGGCCATACAACATGCCGCTAAAGTGAAATTTAAACTACATGTCACATGCAATAAAACTGACGCACGGATGAACGCTCGCGGGTTCAGGTGTACACGTAATCCGTGATGGTCGGGTTGGGGGAAGCTTTGTCTGGATGTTGAGGGGGTATTGAGGGGGCTTCAATTTTGTCGAGAAAGAACAAATATGTCCATTTCCCGGGATTTATTTTGCTGGCTGTATCCGGTTGGCGACAGGTTGAGAGAGGGGGGATTGTTGATTTTGAAGTGGAAGGTTGGTCTATCTTCCTGTTTTGATGGATAAAAAATGTAATTATTAAGAATACTTCAAAAATGTAATAATAAATTATAAATGGTTGCAAAATTGAGTGTATAATTTCAAATTTTACGGACTGCTTGTAATTGCTTGAAACAGCTTTTATCGTAACTAACTAGAATTATAGTGTTTTGTTCGATTGGGTAAATGTTGGCACGCGGAATGCTCTATAAGGCCATTGTCTATGAGTGTTGTCTACGTGCTCTGCACATAATGAATCTGGAGGAAGAAAGATGAAAAAAGTTGAGGCAGTTATCAAGCCGTTCAAGCTTGAAGCTCTCAAGGAGGGCTTGGCGGACTTGGGTATCACTGGCATGACAGTCAGTGAGGTTAAAGGGTTTGGTCGGCAGAAAGGACACACGGAAATTTACCGTGGTGCAGAGTATGTTGTCGAGTTTATCCCTAAAATTAAAGTTGAAATCGTCATTTCCGCAGACCTTGTAGATCAGGTCGTGACTAAGATTATGGAAAGTGTGAAAACCGGCAAGATTGGGGATGGGAAAATTTTCGTTACATCCGTTGACAACATCTATCGTATTCGCACCGGCGAGATTGATAAAGAAGCCATTTGATTATCTTGTACAGAGTTTAAATAATATTGGGGGTAGATCAATGAAAATGAGAAGTGCAATTATTGCGTTACTGGTGCTTGCCTTGCCTGTGGTGGGCTTGGGGGCTGAAGAGGCTGCTCCGACAGTGGCTGGGAACAAAGCTGCGATTGATGGAGTGCAGACAAACTTAAATTATGTATGGACCCTGGTTGCCGCATGCCTCGTCTTTTTTATGCAGGCTGGTTTTGCCATGGTTGAGTCCGGTTTTACTCGCGCTAAAAGCGCTGTCAATATCATGATGAAAAACCTGATGGACTTTTCCATTGGTTCTCTGGCCTTCTGGGCAATTGGTTTTGGTATCATGTTCGGTGTCAATAAAACTGGTTGGTTCGGTACTTCAGACTTTTTCCTTTCTGGCTGGGGTGGCCCTGACTCAGACGCCTGGGTGCTTGCTTTCTGGATGTTCCAGGTCGTGTTTGCCGGTACTGCTGCGACCATTGTTTCGGGTGCCGTGGCTGAGCGGACAAAATTTACCGCGTATTTGATTTATTCTGTCACTATCTGTGCGTTCATCTATCCGGTCTTTGGTTCCTGGGCATGGGGTAGCCTGCTTAACGGTAGCGGTTGGTTAGAAGGTCTTGGTTTTATAGATTTTGCTGGTTCCACAGTTGTTCACTCTGTAGGTGGCTGGTGCGCACTTGCCGGTGCGATTGTTCTTGGGCCGCGTCTTGGTAAGTATGGCCCTAAGGGGGAGGTTCGCGCTATTCCCGGTCACAACATTCCCATGGCAGCTGCCGGTGTTTTTATCCTCTGGCTCGGTTGGTTTGGTTTTAACCCCGGCTCCACCACGACTGGCGACACCTCTATCGCTATGATTTTTGTCACCACTAACCTCTCTGCCGCCGCAGCTGCTGTTTCTGCAATGTTTACCTCCTGGGTAATGTTCAAAAAACCTGATGTAGGTATGAGTCTGAACGGTGCGCTTGCTGGTCTTGTCGGTATCACCGCTGGTTGTGCGAACGTTTCCCCCACCAGTGCAATTATTATCGGTTTGATTTCTGGTATTCTGGTTGTCCTCTCTGTTGTTGCCATCGATAGAATGCATGTCGATGATCCGGTTGGTGCTATCTCTGTTCATGGTGTTTGCGGTGCCTGGGGTACATTGGCAGCCGGGCTGTTTAACATGGAAGGTGTAACCGCTAAAATTATAGGTGTACAGCTTGCCGGTATAGGGGCTGCATTTGTCTGGGCCTTTGGCGTCTCCTTTATTCTCTTTAAGGTCATCGATTCTGTAATCGGAATGCGTGTTTCCGAGGAAGAGGAGATGATAGGTTTGGATATTTCCGAGCATGGTGCCCATGCATACAATGATTTTCAGACTCTGAATTAAATCATAGCATTCATTCTCTCGATTTTTTAAGGCCCTTGGCGTCTCATGCGCCGAGGGCTTTTTGTGTTGGGGTGCATGTGATTGTGGACGAAATCGTAGAACACGTTTTGCATTCCGATGGGAACTCGATTAAGATCTCTTATTTTGAATAAAAACCTGAGACCATCAAGAAGTGATGTCGGAGGAGATGTATGATTAATAAAGCTATTTTGATTGGTAATTTAGGGGCAGACCCGGAAATTCGTTACACGCAGAATGGGACGCCGGTCGCAACCTTTAGGATAGCCACCACAGAGAGAAGGAAGGGGCAGGATGGACAGGTGCAGGAGATGACCGAGTGGCACCGGATTGTTGCCTGGCAACGGCTTGCTGAAATCTGTGGGGAATATCTTTCTAAGGGCTCCAAGGTATATATAGAAGGTCGGATTCAAACTAGAAAATGGACCGATCAGTCGGGTGTGGAGCGCTATACCACTGAAATTAATGCCCGTGAAATGAAAATGCTCTCGCCGCGGAACTCTCCCGGCGGCGGTGGTGAATATGGTGGTAGTGGCTCTGGGTATGGTGGAGATAGCCTGACTGAGCCTCCGCCTGTCGGTGATGATGTCCCATTCTAAGGCGTTTGGTTCTATGGCGAATAAAAAAAGCCCAACCTGTTAAAAAAGGTTGGGCTTTTTGCGTTATGAATCGCCCTGGCCTCGTATGCATCTCGATTATGCCAGGGGGAAAGAACTATTTTTTTGAGGTGCCGTTGCCGTTCATTTCGTTATGTACGTTGATGATGGCTTCGGTGAGTCGATGTTCCTCCTCGACTACTTGCAATTTATTTTCCACCTTTTCTTCGACATAGAGTTCCTGGGAGAGCCCTATGTAGAGCGCGTACACCGCAAGCAGTAGGACTATGGTAAAAGGTAAACCCGTCGTTATTGAGGCTGTTTGCAGGGTCGACAGTCCGCCACCTATCAGCAGGACAGCGGCAACGAGACCTTCCATCACCGCCCAGAATATCCGTTGAGGGATCGGTGAATCAAGTTTTCCACCCGAAGTCAGGTGGTCAACCACAAGGGATCCTGAATCTGAAGAGGTAATGAAAAAGATGGTGACCAGGACAATGCCTACGATGGAGAGGATGGATGTCAGGGGGAAATGTTTAAGCATCTCAAAAAGTGCTGTTGACACATCAGATTTCACTGCGGCGATAATGTCTGCTGTGCCGCTTCCCTGAAGAAACAGTGCAGATCCGCCAAAAACAGACATCCATATGAAAGAGAGCAGGGTGGGAATGATCATGACGCCAAGAATAAATTCACGGACAGTGCGCCCTTTGGAAATGCGAGCGATGAACATGCCGACAAATGGGGACCAGGAGATCCACCAGGCCCAGTAAAAAACTGTCCAGCTTCCCTGCCAGTTTGTCTCTCGGAAAGTTTCGGTCCATAAACTCAGCTGCGCAATATTTTCGAGATAAAAACCGAGGTTTTGGGTAAAGCCGCTCAGAATGTAGACTGTCGGGCCGGCAAAAAGGAGGAAAAGGAGGAACAGTCCGGCAAGCCCCATGTTCCATTCAGAGAGCCGTTTGACACCATTGTCAAGCCCGGCAACAACTGAGAGGGTGGCAAAGGCCGTGATAACGGCGATAAGAATGACCTGGGTTTCAGGGGTAATAGAGATGTTGAAGAGGTAGTTGAGTCCTGCGTTGACCTGTTTTACGCCAAGGCCCAATGAGGTCGCAAGGCCCATAAGTGTTGCCAGCACGGAGAGAACATCAATCAGATTGCCCCAGAACCCGTAAATTCTGTTGCCAAGGATCGGGTAAAAAATTGAACGGATTGTCAGCGGCAGGCCTCGGTTGTAAGAAAAAAAAGCCAGGCCAAGGGCGACAATTGAATAAATGGCCCAAGGGTGCAAGCCCCAGTGAAAATAAGTCACGCCCATAGCAGCCTGTGCCGCTTCAGGTGTGTGCGGGGCGATGCCGCTGAAAAGTGGAGAGGGCGAATCGTAATGATACATGGGTTCGCCAACACTCCAGAACATCAGGCCAATGCCCATCCCCGCACTCAGGAGCATGGCGTACCAGGCAGGGGTTGAGAATTCAGGTTTGGCGTTTTTGCCGCCGATGCAAATATGCCCGTATTTGCTTAGAGCGAAAAAGAGGGCGGCTGCTATAAAAATATTGGCAGAAAGGATGAAAAACCAGCCAAATTTAGAGGATATCCATCCTAACGCTCCGGAACAGAGTGTTGCGGCCTGCTCCTTGAACATCAACGTCAGAATGATAAATACGGTAAGGGTGAGGACTGAGACGATAGTGACTTGCGGGTGGATGTCAAAACCAAGTGCTGTCCAGTTATTCTCGCCGGGCTCTTGTTTTCCGGCTTCGTCAAAGAAAGAGGAGGTCGGGCGAATTTGAAGGCCACGAAAGTTTTCTCGTTCTTTTATGGCTTTTGCTCTGGCTGCCTTTTCAGCCTTTCTTAATTTTTCAGCAAGTTTTCCTTTAGATGTCGATGTTGATCGTGGAGCTTGCGGATCCACTGATTACCTCCCTGTTTGTGTTTGTTTCATACATGAAATTTTGCCTAACCTAACATATTGTGCCTATTTTATCAACCTGGCTCAATGGTCCGGAACGTTTGCCTGTGCACCTGTGTCTTGTTGAAAGGCTTGAGGAAGGGGAAAGGGGTGTCGCTTTATGATGACCAACAGATCAACTAAAGGGCATCTTGAATAATTGCTTTTTCTGCCAATCTCGGCGTCACGCGAAAAATTTTATCCTCGGAATATCTTGTATATGCCTGCGGTAAAATTGTTCGCAATCCTTGATCTTGATTGAAAAATCTAGTTATTCAAGACACCCTAAAGACTAGCCACGTTTTTTAGGGGGCTCGATTAAATCTCCACTTACCCAGAAGTAAGCGAGCTTGAGGGCTTTCTAATAGTAAACTTTGAGGTTAGGCGTTTACAAAACTCTCTCATGTTGTAGATAGGGGGGCGGAAGCCTGTTGGATATGCTTGGATGAATCGACTTGGTTCTGGTTTGTAGGCAGTTCTTTTTTTGCGCGAGTGAGTGATTTCTAAAAATGTGCAAAAGATAATCAGTCCTGAAAGATTTTTCTTTCAGGCTTTTTTTGTGCCCTTGCAGGGGGACTGATGCCGCGACCCTGCTATTCAAGTGGTGGTGGTGTACTGGATGGGTAATTGGGATGGCAGCTTTTTGTGAGTGTCAAATATTTACGTTGTATTGCTTTATGTGGAGTGTTGGCTATGTCTGTTTTTGAACAAGTGAGTGTGGTCCGTGAGGCAAACATCTACTTTGATGGGAAGGTTTCCAGTCGAGAGGTTCGCTTTGCCGATGGAACAAAAAAAACGTTGGGAATCATGTTGCCTGGGGAATATACCTTTTCCACTGGTGCGGCTGAGATTATGGAAATTCTTGCGGGGGAAATGATGGTTTTGCTCCCGGGGGAGACACAGTGGCAGAGCTTTTCGAAGGGGCAGACATTCAACGTGCCAGCGCGTTCCGAGTTTAATCTCAAGATAGCTGGAGTGGTTGATTATTGCTGCTCGTACCTTGAAGGGGAAGCAGGGTGAAGATGGGCAGGTCTGCTTCGGCTGATTGTTCCGTTCAGCAAATTTGATATGTGCAAAACTGTCGTGATGTGCCGGTTTGTGTCGGCTGGATGACATCTTTGGGGTATTGGTCAAACCAATCTTGTCCGTATCTTCTGCCTGGAATCAGTGAGGTAGAAAATGGGGATGAATGGGGAGATAATTTGCACATCATGAACATGTTGGTTTTATAGTGTTTAATTGTTTAAGAAATATCACGGGTTTGTCAAGAAACTATTTTGCTTGACAGATGATATCTCGACCGGTAATGAATAGCCGTTCATTATAGGTTCGTTATACGTAGAATAACCTCCTGTTCGCAGAAGGTTTCATCTGTAATTTCACGTTTAAGGAGAGACTGATCCATGGCAACAGAACTGGTACTTTCGGCAATGGCCTTGCTTGGCATTGCTATCGTGATCCCATTGTTCATGCTGGTAACCACCGTCTTCGGACCGCGTGCCGGAGGCACTGCGAAAAACGAAGCCTACGAGAGTGGTGTGAAGCGCATGATTGGATTAGCGGAGCAGAAATTCAGCGTTAAATACTACATGCTCGCTATCCTGTTTCTCCTATTCGATATAGAGGCGGTGTTCATGTATCCATGGGCCGTGAACGTCCGTGAGTTAGGCTGGTTCGGCTTCACGGAGATGTTCGTGTTCATGGTTCTTCTTCTTACTGGACTTTTTTATATTCTTAAGAAAGGGGTGCTCAATTGGCGTTAGGATTAGAAGCAAGTCTAGGTGATTCGGTACTGACCACCAAGCTCGACGCAGTTGTAAACTGGGGACGTCAGTACTCTCTGTGGCCGTTTGTTTTTGGTACAGCCTGCTGTGCGATTGAATTCATGAGTGCCGCGGCAAGTCAACTTGATATCTCCCGTTGGGGTGCAGAGGTTGTTCGTTTCTCTCCCCGGCAGGCAGATCTGTTACTTGTTTGCGGCACGATCAGTTACAAGCAGGCGCCAATTCTCAAACGAATTTATGAACAGATGCCCGAACCCAAATGGGTTGTAGCAATGGGCGCATGCGCCAGCTCCGGTGGTGTGTACGATAATTACTGTACTGTACAGGGGATCGATACCATTATTCCGGTGGACGTGTATATCTCAGGATGTCCTCCTCGGCCTGAAGCAGTTCTGGATGCATTGATGGATATTCAGGACAAAATCAAGGGTGAAAGTGTGATCAACGATCGCCACAAAGATTTTAAAGGGATTCTTGATTGATATGAATACGACGGCGCTAGAAACAATTCAGGCGGCGTTCCCTGGCGTACCATGCGATTCGACGGTTGAATCGGTGGTGCTCACGGTACAGCCTGACCAACTTGAACAAACACTTTCCAAGCTGAAAAACGATCCGGCCTTGAATTACGGGCTGTTGTTGGACGTGACTGTTGTTGATTATCTGGAATATCCGGATAAACAAGAGGCACGTTTTGCTGTTGTCTATGTTCTTCGCAACTGGGAAAGCAACCTTCTCCTTCACGTTCGCATACCTGTTGCTGATCCGGAAGCCGGTGTGCCCAGCGCAAGCAAATTCTGGGGCTCTGCCATCTGGGGTGAGCGCGAAGCCTATGATCAGTACGGTATTCAGTTTAACGGCCATCCTGATCTTCGTCGCATCCTGAATCATTGGCAGTTTGAGGGGCATCCGCTTCGCAAGGACTATCCCATTGAGAAGGGGCAGATCTGCTACGAGACCGATTCTCTTGAAAAAGAGATCAAGGCACGGCTGGCAGTGAACAAGGTCGATGAGACTGTCATGGAAGACATCAACACCGAGATCATGTATCTCAACCTTGGGCCTTCCCATCCCGCCACCCATGGTGCTATCCGTATCCTGACCGCTCTTGACGGTGAGACTATCCTCGCCAATGTCAACGAGATCGGCTACCTCCATCGCGGCTTTGAGAAAACCGCAGAGAATCGGACCTACAACCAGGTTATTCCTTTAACCGATCGCCTTAACTATTGTTCATCGCTGATGAACAACATTGCCTATGCCAAGGCGGTTGAGTCCTTTCTTGGGGTTGAGATCACCGAGCGCGCCAAGTTCATGCGCGTGATTCTCGGTGAATTCTACCGGATCCTGGATCATCTGGTCTGTCTCGCAGCCAACTTGGTTGATATGGGCGGTTTGACCAACTACTGGTATCTCTACAACCAGAAAGAGGCATCCTACGATTTCATTTCACGCCTCTGCGGTGCCCGTCTGACCAGTTCCTTTACCCGTATCGGCGGTATGTACCGCGATTTCTACGAGGGTTGGGAAGCAGAGATGGAAGCCCAACTCAAAGACATCGAGCAGGGTGTGAATGACTCGCTGGCTCTTGTTCTCAAGAACCGCATTGTCCATGACCGTACCCAGGGCGTTTGTGTGATGCCTGCTGACAAGGCCCTGTCGTATGGCTACACCGGCCCCTGTCTGCGCGCTTCCGGCGTTCCTTTTGATCTGCGCAAAGATAACCCGTATTACTACTACGAGACTTTTGACTTCACTATTCCTGTGGGATCTAAAGGCGACATCTATGATCGCATGATGATCCGCTATGAGGAGATGTTCCAATCCATCTCCATCATTCGCCAGGCCATGAAACAGATCCCCAAAGGACCTGTTACCGTTGATGATGGGCAGGTTGCCCTGCCGGCCAAAGATCAGGTCTACTCGAAGATCGAAGGTCTGGCAAATCACTTCAAGCTGGTCTTTGAAGGCGTTCAGGTTCCCAAGGGCGAGTGGTATGACTCTTATGAGGCTGCCAATGGCGAGCTTGGCTTTTACTTTGTTTCCGACGGCTCCGGCCAACCCTATAAGTGTAAGGTGCGTCCACCGTGCTTCTACATGATGGGTGGTTTCCATGAAATGGTTGAAGGAGAGATGATTGCCGATGCGGTCATCAATCTCGGTAGCATCAACATTATCGGCGGAGAGTTGGACAGATGAGCGATCGATCACAACTGATAGAAACGGGAAAACCGTTCGCTTTTGATGAACAACGAGATGCAGAGTTTGAGCGTCTGGCAACACGGTATCCCACACGGGATTCCTTGATTCTGCCCTCGCTGTGGTTGGTACAGGAGCAGGAAGGATGGATCAGTGCTGAGGCCATGGCATATATCGCCGATCGTATCGGCTGTTTTGCCACCCAGGTCTACGAGGCTGCCACCTTCTATACCATGTACAACCTGCAGCCCAAGGGTGAGTATCACATCTGTGTTTGCCGTACTCTCTCCTGTTACTTGTTGGGCAAACAGGAAATCGTCGATTACCTGCAGAGCGAGTTAGGGATTAAACCTGGCGAGGTCAGCACCGACGGCAAGTATAGCCTGGAAGAGGTTGAGTGTCTTGGGCACTGTGGTTCCGCTCCCGTGGTGCAGATTAATGGAGAGTTCTATGAGTACATGAATGTGGACAAACTCAAAGAACTCTTGGCCACGATGAATTAAGGAGAGCGAACGATATGCAAGTACAAGTACTGAGTGCCAGATTTGATATACCGGACGCCCACAAGATCGAGGTGGCCAAGGAAAACGGCGCTTACTCGACTTTGGAGAAGGTCTTCTCCATGCAGCCTGAAGAGGTCATCGAACTGGTCAAATCCAGTGGACTTCGTGGCCGTGGTGGTGCGGGCTTCCCCACAGGTTTGAAGTGGAGCTTTCTTCCTAAAGATATCGATAAACCGGTCTACCTGGCGGTCAACTCCGATGAGTCGGAGCCGGCAACCTTTAAAGATCGTTATATCCTCGTTAAAGATCCGCACATGCTGATCGAAGGCATCATCATCTGTTGTTATGCCATCAAAAGTAATGCTGCGTACATATATATCCGTGGTGAGTACACCACCCAGGTCAAAGCACTGCAGGCTGCAATCGATGAAGCCTACGAAGCCGGCTATCTGGGGGATACCATAAATGGCCGCGACTACAAGCTGGACATCACTGTTCATCGTGGAGCCGGAGCCTATGTCTGTGGTGAGGAGACCGCCTTGCTCGAGTCTATCGAGGGCAAGAAAGGTCAACCACGTTCGAAACCACCGTTTCCTGCCGTTGAAGGTTTGTACGGCTGCCCCACCATTATCAACAACGTTCAGAGTATCGCCTCTCTGCCTTTTATTCTCACCAACGGTGCCGATGCCTATAAGGCCTATGGCACCGAGAAGAGCCCGGGTACCCATCTCTTTGGTATCTCCGGTCTGGTGAATAAACCGGGCATGTATGAGCTGCCCCTTGGTCTGCCGATTCTTGAAGTCATCGAGAAGGTAGCCGGAGGCGTTCGTGACGGGCATAAACTCAAAGGGATTATTCCCGGTGGGAGTTCTACTCCGGTTATCCTTCCTGATGAGGCCGAGGATCTGACGCTTGATTATGAGTCCATGGCGGCCCACAAAACCATGTTCGGATCCGGTGGTATTGTTGTTTTAGATGACACCGTCGATATGGTCAAACTGGTGGAGAACCTTATCTACTTCTATCACCATGAGTCCTGCGGGCAGTGTACTCCTTGCCGTGAGGGTCTGGGCTGGATGCTCAAGATCGTCAAAAAGATAATTCGCGGTGAGGGAGAGGTTGCCGACATCGACCTGTTGCTTGAGTTGTGCGACAACATTGAAATGAAGACAGTGTGCGTACTTTCAGCGGCATGTACCATGTCGACACGCAGTTACTTGAATAAATTCCGGCATGAATTCGAGGCCTACGTCAACGGTGGAGCCTCCACTCAGACCGCGATGTAACGAGGATAAGGGTTACCATGGCTGATAAGGTAAAACTGTTTGTTAACGGACAGGAAGTAGAAGTTGAATCAGGCAAAAATCTGATCGACGCTATAGGTGCTGTCGGCATTGAGATTCCTCATCTTTGCTATCATCCGGCGCTTGGGGCAGATGGTAACTGCCGTATGTGTCTTGTTGGTATTGAGGATGGGCGTCCACCCATTGTTCCGGCATGTAAAACAAAAGCTGCCGAGGGCATGAAGGTGCTGCTCGATGCGGATCATATCAAAAAAATCCAGCACGATGTTATGGAGCTGGAATTGATCAACCATCCCATCGACTGCCCCATTTGTGACCAGGCAGGTGAATGTAAACTGCAAGATTACTACATGAAGTATGACGGTCAAAAGAGTCGTATGACCGTTAAACCGGTGATGAAAGCCAAGAAATTGGATTTTGGCGCCGGTGTTGTGCACGATCAGGAGCGCTGCATCCTCTGTGCACGTTGTGTTCGTTTCACCCGTCAGATTACCAAAACTGGCGAGCTCGGTATTGTTAACCGCACGGATTATGCTCGGGTTAATATCTTCCCCGGGCGTCCACTGGCTAACCGCTACGCGCTCAATGTGGTTGATCTCTGCCCGGTCGGTGCCATGACCTCCAGTGATTTCCGCTTTAAACAGAGAGCATGGTTCTTGACCAAGAGCCCAAGCATCTGTCAGGGCTGTAGCAAGGGCTGTAACATCTTTATCGATCACAACCGTGAAAAATATAAAGACGATGTGATTTATCGCTATCGTCCACGGCTCAATGAAAAGGTCAACGGCTACTTCATCTGTGATGAAGGCCGCATGACCTATAAGGCAGAAAATGACAATCGGTTGACCACCGGCATTGTAAGCGGCAAGGAAACCGGTTTGAGCGAGGCTGTTGAGGCAACCCGTCGCCTGATTTCTGAGGCCAAAAAGACGGTCTTCCTGGTCTCTCCTAATAATACGCTTGAGCAGATGTATGCTATCAAGGCCTTTGCCGCAGAGGCTGGTGCAGCACTTTCGGGATTTTCCGATGGCTACATTCAAGAAGGTGATGCTGATGGCTACCTGATTCAGGATGACAAATCAGCAAACCGCGCCTCCTTTGAACTGCTTGGCATTGAGGGCTCCAAAGACGGCTTTGATAAAGCGGTAGCCGATGCGGATCTGGTTATCAGCTTCAATAATGACCTGAGCAAATCGCTTGCCGAGGCAGATTTGAACGCTCTGCTTGAGAAAGCGCAGCTGGTTTATATTGGTACTTCACTGGGAACCTGCGCCTCCAAGGCTGCTGTGGCTCTGCCTATTGCTTCCTACAGCGAAGACTGCGGAAGCTTGATTAACATCGACCAGGTTCTGCAGCAGTTTGCTGTTGCTGTTGTTAAAAACGAACCTGCAGCTAATCTCATTGAGGTTGTTCAACAACTTGGTGGCTCGGTTGCTGGTGTGAAAGAGGCACGCGCTGGTCTGATGGAATCTGTTGCCGCTCTGAAAGACGTTAATCTGGAAGAGGTTCCTGAAGAGGGAATTGCATTAACCGATAACGAGGTCTCAAATGTCGCAGCTTGATATCTTACTCATAGTCTCTAGGGTCTGTTTCGGGGCCTTCGTACCTCTCTGTTTCATCGCAGTCTGTGTGTGGATGGAACGTAGAGGGGCTGCGTTTTTTCAGGATCGTTCGGGTCCCAACCGCGCTAACATCTGTGGTTTTCGCGCTGGTGGTCTGGTCCAGAACCTGGCTGACGCAGTCAAACTCATTACCAAGGAAGACATCATTCCAGGACATCTGAAACATAAGTTCTACTTTGTTTTAGCTCCCTGTATCGTTTTCTGTATTGCTATCGCTTCTTTTGCAGCGATTCCTTTTGCCGATGTTATGAAGATCGGTGGCAAGGAATATATCATGCAAACCATTCCAACCGATCTGGGAATCCTCTGGTTCCTGGCGCTAGCCGGTTTTGGTGTCTACGGCATCATCCTGGCTGGTTGGTCTTCTCATAACAAATACGGTGTACTGGGTGGGCTTCGTGCTGCGGCACAGGTTATCAGCTACGAAATCCCCATGGGACTGGCAATTGTCAGCGCTCTGATCGTCTACGGCACCGTCAACTTAACCGGTATTGCTCAGTTCCAGGGGCAGCTGCTTTTTGGCTTCATCCCCATGTGGGGCGTGGTCCTGCAGCCACTTGGCGCCATCATCTTTATCGTCGCCGCCTTTGCCGAGGCCAATCGTACACCTTTTGACCTGGCCGAGGGTGAGAGTGAGCTGGTTGCCGGTTTCCATGTTGAGTACTCCTCAATGAAATTCGGTATGTTCTTCATGGGTGAGTATGTGGCCATGTTCACCAACGCCGCTATCATCGTCACCCTCTACTTCGGTGGGTTCCAGATTCCCTGGCTTGCTACGGAAACGCTCGTTGCCTACGCTCGTCCGCTGACTGTGCTGATGATGCTCGCTGTTCCGGCTTGTGGTTGGATCTTTTGTCTCTGGATGAGCAAAAACAACCGCAGCCATTATGCGCACGAGAGTGATTATCGTGATCGCGAGGTCGCCGTCTATACGAAAATTGTTTGGGGTATCGTTGCAGCGATCGATATCATGCTCTTTGTGTATCTGATCGCCGCTTCCGGTGGAGACGCAGACCGCGTGCTGGTTATGTTCCTCCAGGTCTTCACCTTCCTGATCAAAACTACGATGATGTGTTTTGTCTATGTCTGGGTTCGTTGGACATTACCTCGTTTCCGCTATGATCAGCTGCAGAGGTTAGGCTGGCAAACACTCCTGCCGCTTTCGTTGCTGAATATTTTCATCACAAGTGCAGTAGTCGTTGCATTGAGTTAAGAGAGGATCTGGCATGAGTGGAAAAGTTAAAATAATGGAGCGTAGAGGCAAAGACCTCTACGAACGAGTTTATCTCATCGAGGTTTTTAAAGGGATGGCCACCACCTTTGGTCACTTCTTAAGAAACTTCCTGGATAACTCGAAGCTTTTGGTCAGGCACTATCCGGAGCAGAAACCTGAGATAACCGCCCGATGGAGAGGACGCCACCGTCTGACCAAACATGAAGATGGCAGCATGAAGTGCGTTGCCTGTTTCATGTGTCAGACGAACTGTCCTGCGAAATGTATCATGATTGAAGCTGGCGAGCGTACCGATGGTCGTACCGAAAAGATGCCTGTTCGCTTTGATATTGATCTGCTTGAGTGCATCTACTGCGGTTACTGTGTTGAAGCATGCCCCATGGATGCCATCCGTATGGATACAGGCATATTCTCAGTTACCGGGAATGAGCGGGAATCCTTTGTCATGAAACTGGAGGACCTGCTCGCTACACCAGGTGCATTCTCCGAAGAAGAGTATAAGAAAGGGGGCGCTTGATATCATGTTTGCCGACGGGCTATTTATGTTATTTGCCGTTCTAGCTGTGCTAGGTGCGGCTGGATTGGTGCTGTTTCGTCACCCGATGAACGGAGCTATGAGTTTTGTCATCACGCTGATTTCTTTGGCCGGTCTCTACGCCCTGCTTTCAGCTAAGCTCATCTTCGCCCTGCAGCTGATTGTCTATGCCGGTGCGATTATGTCGCTCATTGTCTTCATCATCATGTTCTTGAATATCCAACCCGAGGATCTGCCCAAAGAAGAGGGTAAACTTCTCAATATTTTGGGAGCGCTGATCATCGTTGCCCCCATTGGATATTTTCTTGTAAAAATCGTCAACCGCCTGCCCAATGCCACAACCGAGCTGCTCGGGAATAACTTTGGCGGCGTAAAACCAGTAGGTCTGCTGCTGTTTAAGGACTGGTTGGTACCGTTTGAGATTGTCTCCATCCTGCTTCTGGTCTCCCTGATGGGTGCACTCTTACTTGCAGGGAAGAAGAAGGAGGTCAGCAAATGATACACAGTTATTTGTATTTAAGTATCATTCTTTTCTGTTTAGGTGTAGTCGGCGTCATTTCACGTCGCAATGTCTTCACCGTCTTCATGTCCATCGAGTTGATGCTCAACTCCGCAAACCTCGCTTTCATTGCCTTTTCACGGGTTCACGAGAGCATGGACGGGCATGTACTTGCGATGATGGTTATGGCCGTAGCTGCTGCTGAAGCCGCCCTGGCTCTTGCTGTGGTTATCTTACTGCATAAACACAAAAGCAAGCTCGACACCAACGTGTTTAGCCTGCTGAAAGGGTGATACCATGGAACATAGTGTAACCTACCTTGGTCTGATACCGCTCTTTCCGTTGATGGGCGCGGTACTCATCGGACTACTGCATGTTTTTACCTGTAACAGAAGAAAGTTACCGGAGATGCTCTATGGCCTTTTGGCCTGTGTGGGGCCGGTGCTCTCTTTTATCATGGCCCTGAAGATCTTCTTTGCACTCAAGGGGATGCCTGCAGATGAGCGTTTTTTGAGCCAGGTTGCCTTTACCTGGTTCTCTGTGGGCGATCTGCATATTAACATGGGTTTTCTGGCCGATCCCTTAAGCAGTCTCATGCTGCTGTTTGTAACCCTGATTGGCTCGTTGATTCATATTTATTCCATCGGCTACATGAAAGGGGATAAGAACTTCGGTAAGTTCTTCTCTTACCTGAACCTCTTCCTCGGCTCTATGCTGATCCTGGTTCTGGGTGACAGCCCTGTGGTCATGTTTGTTGGCTGGGAAGGCGTGGGCCTCTGCTCCTACCTGCTGATCAGCTTCTACTCTGATGGAACCGATAACGTCTTGGCTGGTAACAAGGCCTTCATCGTCAACCGTGTGGGTGACCTTGGTTTTGTTCTGGGTATGTCCTTTCTCTTCTGGGGAATTGGCTCCCACGGTTTTGACTACATGTCTCTGAAAGCAAACGTTCATCACCTGGCACCTGGGGTAGCCTTAGCTACTTGTCTGCTGCTCTTTGTTGGTGCAACCGGTAAATCCGCACAGATTCCGCTGTATGTGTGGTTGCCTGATGCGATGGCCGGTCCTACTCCGGTTTCCGCGCTCATCCATGCCGCAACCATGGTCACCGCCGGCGTCTACATGGTTGCCCGCTTCAGCTTTCTCTACGCACACGTAGAACTCGCAGGCACCATCGTTGCCTGGGTTGGTATTCTCACCGCTCTTCTGGCTGCCATTTTTGGTATGTTCCAGGAGGACATCAAAAAAGTGCTGGCCTACTCAACTGTATCCCAGCTTGGCTACATGTTCGCCGGTGTAGGTGTTGCAGCCTACTCCGCTGGTATCTTCCACGTATTCACCCACGCTTTCTTTAAAGCACTGCTCTTCCTTGGGGCGGGTTCTGTTATCTGCGCTCTGCATCATGAGCAGAACATCTGGAAAATGGGCGGTCTGAAAAAGAAAATGCCCAAAACCTATATCACCATGCTGATCGGTGCCCTGGCCCTTTCCGGTTGTCCGCCTTTCAGTGGTTTCTTTTCCAAAGACGAGATCCTCTACAGTGCCCTTGCAAGCGGTCACTTTGGAATCTGGGCGGTTGGTGTACTGGTAGCCGGTATGACCGCGTACTACACCTTCCGTATGATGTTTGTTGTTTTCCACGGCGAGCCCCGTGACCAGCATGCCTATGACCATGCCCAGGAATCACCTGCTGTCATGACGGTTCCGCTGATCATCCTGGCTGTCGGCGCGCTCTTTGCTGGTTTTCTGAACCTGCCGGCCATCTTTGGTGGCGACCAGATGGTTTCTCACTGGCTCGCTCCCAGCGTGACTGAACATCATCCCCACACCGGTCTCTTTGTTGAGATCATCGCCATCGGCGCCAGTGTGGTTGCTTTTCTTATCGGTATCAAGGCTGCCTACTCCCGTTTTGGCAAAGGTGCCGAGGAGCCGAATTTCTCTGGCTTCGCCGATTTCGCTTATCACAAGTTCTACGTTGATGAGTTGTATGACGCTGTCATTGTTCAGCCCTACAAACGTGTTGGTGCTGCAATCTGGAAAACCATTGAACCCAACGTCACTGATGCTCCGGTGAAGAGCGTAAGTACGCTGTATATGTTGCTTGGTTCCGCATTCAAGATCTTACAGGTCGGTTATGTTCGGGTCTACGCAATCTATATGATCATCGGCCTGAGTGTCATGAGTTTGTTCCTCTCTCAAACGCTGAACTGATAAGGTGAACAAATGTTTGAACATGTCCTTTCTTTTATAATCTTCTTGCCCATCGTGGCCGGGTTGCTGCTTCTGGCAACCCCGGCAAACAGGACGGTTGCACGGTTCACGGGGACGGCTATTTCCCTGGCCGCTCTCGTTCTCAGTCTGGATTTGTACACAAAATTTCAGGCCACCGGGCATCTTGAATTCATTGAAAACATTCCCTGGGTAGAGTCCCTGGGCATCAACTACTCCTTGGGTGTGGACGGCATCAGCCTGTTCATACTCATGGCTACCTCGGTCCTGCTGCCGATGGTGTACTTCATCTTCTCCACCAAGGAGAAGGGGTACTACGCCAACCTGCTGCTGGTGCAGGGAGCCATGACCGGTGCCATCTGTGCCACCGATATGGTTCTGTTCTACATTTTCTGGGAGGTCATGCTGCTGCCTGTCTTCTTCATGCTCGGCCTCTATGGCGGCGAGAAAAGACTGCCTGCCACCCTTAAAATTACCCTGTACACCATCGCCGGTTCGCTGTTGATGCTGGCTGCCATTATTTACTTGGGCGTTAGCTATCACGCACAGTTTGGTGAGTGGTCCTTTGCCATGGATAAGATGGCAAACCTCAATCTCGAAGGTCGCGTTGCCGCATTGGCCTTCTTCGGTTTCATGATTGCCTTTGCAATCAAAATTCCGCTGTTCCCGTTTCACACCTGGTTGCCCGATGCTTATACCGAGGCACCGACTGCAACCACCTTTGTGCTTTCGGCTGTTATGGCCAAGATTGGTGTCTACGGTGTTGTTCGTTTTGTCCTTCCTGTCTTTGACATGGAATTTGCCCGCTACGCCATCCTGCTCGCCTACCTGGGAGTGATTGGCATGATGTACTGCGGTATTGCCGCTATTGCTCAAAAAGACTTCAAACGGATGCTGGCCTTCTCCTCTGCCTCCCATATGGGCATTATCGCCTTGGGTGTGTTCTGTATGAACGTTCAGGCGCTGACCGGCTCCATCTACCAGATTGTTGCCCATGCAACCTCCACCGGTGTGCTTTTCCTCTTTGCCGGTGTGCTTGAGCAACGGACCCAGACTCGCTCTATTGCGGATCTTGGTGGCATTGCTGCCAAAGCCCCGGTTTTTGCTCTGTACTTTGCTATCGCCATGCTGGCTTCCGTTGGTCTGCCTGGAACCAGTGGCTTTATCGGTGAGTTCATGATCATCCTTGGAGCGATCAAGTTCAACACCATGGTTGGTGTGCTGGCAGGAACCACCCTTATTGTTGGTGTCTGCTACATGCTGTGGATGTTCCAGCGTGTATTTTACGAAAATCCCACTCCTCAGTCTGAAGGCTTCAAAGATCTGAGCCTGGTTGAAGGCTTGACCTTCCTCCCGGTTATAGTCTTGATTATTGCCATGGGTATCTTTCCCAATACTTTCTTGAAAAAGATCACCCCGTCTACGGAGTTGGTATTTTCACAGAGTGAACCTGCAGCTGTGCACACAGCCGCAGTAACACCTGTCCAGGTTCCTGGGCTTAACCTAGAAAAGAACTAAGGCCGGATGACCATCATGACAAACGATTTAATGTTACTCTTACCATTGATTATAGTGGGCGTGGGGGCAATAGCGTTGATGCTTGCCTCCGCCTATAAAATCATAAACAATACCAGCGCCGCTCTTGGGAGCGCGCTGGTCTTCGCGGTCGCCTTTCTGGTTCAGCTGTCATTTTGCCTTAAAGGTAATGCTGTTCTCTTTTCCGATACCTTTAACGGCATTCTGGTCGCCAATACCTTTTCCAAAGGCGCAGGGCTCGTCATTCTGGCCTGCGGACTCTTTACCTCTTTGAGTTCTCAGACCTATTTTAAACAAAATGATTTCTGCAGCCCAGAGTATTACTCTCTGACTGTTTTTGCAGCCTCTGGTATGCTCCTGCTGACCATGACCCAGGAACTGATCTCTGCCTTTGTCGCCCTTGAGATCATGTCCTTGGCGATTTATATCCTGGTTGGCTACAACCGCAAAAATGTGGTTGCTGCTGAAGCCGTGTTGAAGTATCTCATGCTTGGAGCCTTTGCCGGTGCCTTCCTGACCATGGGAACAGCCTTTGTCTATGGGCAGACTGGGACTACTCAGTTCGCTAAGATTGGACAGTACATTGCGGCCAACGGTTTTACCCAATCACCGGCTATCATCGGTGGCGCTTTCTTTATTCTGGTCGCCTTTCTCTTTAAGGCTGCAGCCTTCCCGTTCCATGCCTGGGTTATTGATGTCTATGACGGTGCTTCCATGCCGATCACCGGGTACATGGCAACCGGGCTGAAAACCGCAATCTTTGCCGTTTTCGCAAACTTCCTGGTGGCTGATGCGCAACTGCATGCAGGTTGGATTACCTTCCTCTTCTATGTTTCAGTACTCACCATGTTTGCCGGAAACCTGATTGCCATTGGTCAGTATTCTCTCAAACGTATGCTCGCCGCCTCAGGTATCGTGCACTCAGGTTACCTGTTGATCGCGCTTGTCGCAGTTTCCACTGAAGCCTTCAGCGGTGCAGTTATTGCCTACTACCTGGCTGCCTATGCCGCTGGTACACTGGGCATCTTTTCTGCCCTGAGCTACTTGAGTGGTAAAGATGAAAAACGGGTGACCTTTGATGATTTCAAAGGTTTGGCCAAGGTTCGTCCCTACTCAGCAGCCGCGATCAGCATCTTTCTGCTGTCCATGGCGGGTATTCCGCCGACGGCTGGCTTCATGGGTAAGTTTTATATTATTACCAGCGCCATTGACGCAGGTCAGGTCACCCTGGCTGTTCTGGGTATCATTTCCAGTGTGATCTCCATGTGGTACTACCTGCGCCTGATCATCAACATGTATTTTTATGAGGCCGAGGAATCGTTTGCTGATACAGTTCCCTCAAGTCTCGCCTCTGCCTGTACCTTTGCTCTTGCTTTTTGTGTGTTTGCCATCAGTCTGTATCCGCTGGCCATTTGATCTCGCAAGTTAATCAGAGCATGCTGTAAACAAAGGGTCCGGAAATTTTTTTCCGGACCCTTTCTGTTTTTCCCTGAATCCGTGAGCATTCATCCGTGCGTCAGTTTCGTTGTTTGTGGCATGCCGATTAAAGTACACTTTATCGGCTTGTTACCAACAATGAAGGTGGCGTGCTGATGGATGCCCCAAAAGGCGGCGGGTGAAACTGAACAATACATGAATTTGTTTAAAAATCTTCGCCCCTTTAAAGGGATACGTTGTTCAGTGCCATCCGCCGTCACGGATTCAGGTTTTTCCTCTTCTCTTTTTCCCCAGGTTCTGTCGCGGTTTTTTCTTACCGCTTGACAGGACGTCCTCATAAGGTCAGTATACCGAGCAATCCCACTGTAACCGATCACGGGGTACCGAATCTGCGGCGTTATCGGCCTGTTTACTCACAGGCGTACGCTGCACAGGTCGATGCCTAGCATCTTCGGTACCCCGTAATCGATGACAGGCGTGATGGTTGTCGATATTTTCGGGACGTCTCCTGTGATTGGTTACGTTCCACTTGATATTTGATGGTCGCTTCATTCTCCCTTTGCATGCGAGGTATTTTTGACTGAGCCGACTCCCTTTTCAACGGATTGCTCTTCTGGCAGCTTTTCGAAGGTGACGTCATTACTGCGATTTTTGGGTACCCCTCCTTCACTTCAACCCCGTTCTGTACAGCGCAGGCTTGTTGTTATCGCCCTTGCTACTTTTGGGGCCGTTCTCACCATCACCTATGGGGGGGATCAGCTCAATATTTTTTTTAACCGCGTTCAGCAAAAATCCATCTCCACCAAGCTGTCCTATGAGCTGAATACTTTTATTATTGATCGGTTTAAGCACGCCGTCCATAGCCTTACCGAATATGGCGAGGTCATTGACGCCTGTGGGACCACTACCAAGCCTGATAACTCGCAACTGCAGCGTGTACTCAATACGGCGCAGGGAGCGCTTGACGTTGCCTATATTTACATCATGAACACTGACGGTCTGGTTATCGGGTGTTCAACAGGGACCAGGGGGAGTAGTTTAACTGGGGAGCAATACCGCTTTCGTCCCTATTTTACCCAAGCACTTGCCGGAGATGCCTGTTTTTATCCTGCAGTCGGAGTGACAACCAATAAAAAGGGGTTTTACTTCAGCGCTCCTGTATATGGTGGTGGGCGGGAACAGCCGATAGGAGTCCTCGTCGTAAAGACCAGAAGCGAATTTATCGATACCTTTTTTACCGGCCCCAAGGACAGCGTAGAAGCCTTGCTGGTTTCTCAAGAGGGGGCTATTTTCGCCTCAACCCTGCATGAGTGGAACTTTAAACGAAGCTGGCCCATAGACCAGCAACAATACCAGGCTTTACTTCATTCACGTCAGTTTGGTGATAACGCGCTTGACCCTCTCCCTGTATCTTTACGAAGCAATCTTATATTCTATAACAATATTCGGTACTGCGTCTACTCCCATCCCCTGACGTCAGATGGATGGACCATTACCACGCTTATGCCCGTACCCTTTCCCTGGGCAGTTATCCTGCTGTTTAATTCTGCGGCTCTTTCCATAGGTGTGCTTTGCGGACTTTTAGTGATTCATGCACACAACGAGGAAGAACTCACCGATCAGGTTCGTGCTGGTCAACATGCCAGCTGGCAGGCTGAAAGGCTTCGCCGAAATTCGATGCTTGAGTTGGAATCTATTTTCAGCGCCAGCCTTGTTGGAATTGTTCTGGTGCGAGACGGTGGGATTGTTAACGTCAATAATCGCATGACCGAGATATTTGGTTTTAGTCGTAAAGAAATTCTGGAAAACGATATTCGCCAGTTTTTTGCCAGCCGGGGATCTTTTCGTCAGTTTGTCACCTTGCATCTCCCTCGTCTTACTCAGGGAACGGTCGAACAGGTGGAATACACCTTACGGAAAAAAGATGGATCGCTTATTCCATGCACTTTAAGTGGAAAAGCTATTAATTCCGATGACCTCAGTCATGGGACTGTTTGGGTTATTGAGGATATTTCCCGAAGAAAATCTGTGGAACAGGAGCTGAAGCGGGCAAGAGAGGCAGCAGAGGCGGCAAATATTGCCAAGGGGGAATTTTTGGCTAATATGAGTCATGAAATCAGAACGCCCATGAATGGGATTATCGGGCTTTCAAATATTTTGCTCCGCGAACCCCTGGGCCATCAACAACGAGAGCAGCTGTCATTGATAAATCGCTCTGCCCTTCGTTTGATGACTATTATTAATGATATTCTTGATTTTTCCAAGCTTGAAGCCGGACGCTATGACCTGGAAGTGCAACCGCTCTCGCTTAAACATCTTTTGCAGGAAGTGCTTGGCCCTTTGGAAGTTACGGCTCGCCGCAAAAATATCATCTTGGAGTCTCAGATTGCCCCTGAAGTTCCTTGTAGTGTATTTGCTGATCAGACCAAATTGATGCAGGTGCTGACTAACCTTGTTGATAACAGTCTAAAATTCACCAAACACGGTAAAGTAGGTGTGTACGTCCGTACTTGCACCGTAAGCGTAGAGGGAAAGGAGGGGGTCCTTTTTGAAGTGGCCGATACCGGACTGGGGATTGCCCCTGAGTATCAGGAGAAGGTATTTGAATCTTTTACCCAAGCCGATACTTCCCATTCTAGAAATTTTGGCGGTACAGGCCTCGGATTGTCGATTACCAAAGGGTTGGTTGAACTCATGGAGGGAACAATCTGGTTTGAAAGTCAACTCAATAAGGGGACGCGGTTTTTCTTTTGCGTTCCTTTACAAAGAGACACCCGGCTGGTGCCAGATGGACCTACGCCTCTTGAGTCATTTTCTGGGCCTTTAGAGTACTCTGCCCATGGAGAGGGGCAGCGCATTTTGGTGGCCGAGGACGAGTACATCAACAAAATCCTTATTCGTACATTGCTTCAACAAGCAGGATACCATGTTACGGTGGTGACAAATGGAAAAGAAGCTGTCGAGGCCTGGCGCGGAGGCATTTTTGATTGTATCCT
Organism: Desulfobulbus rhabdoformis; assembly: GCF_016919065.1. Classification (GTDB taxonomy): domain Bacteria; phylum Desulfobacterota; class Desulfobulbia; order Desulfobulbales; family Desulfobulbaceae; genus Desulfobulbus; species Desulfobulbus rhabdoformis. The sequence continues at coordinate 94,424 of NZ_JAFFQA010000013.1, forward strand.
GATGGATATTCAGATGCCTGAAATGGATGGATACGAGGCGGTAGATCGAATCCGTCAGTCGGAGCCGCCAGGGGAGCATATTCCTATCATTGCCATGACAGCCCATGCGCTGCGCAGTAATCGAAAAAAATGTCTTGATGCCGGAATGGATGAATATGTATCCAAACCCATAGACGGGCAGGCCGTCCTCAATTTACTTCGTGATTATCTGCAAAAAACAGAAAAGAGCTCAGACTCCTTAAATACACAAACATAGCGTATGCTCAATAGAATCATTTTACTTGTCCTGTGTTGTGGAGTTTTTCTTTCAGTGTGTTATCGCCTCGTCGATCATCACCAGAGTGATATTACTCTTATTGATCTCCTTCCTCAAGAAACTGCGTTGGTCATAGAGAGTAAAAGTATTGTCACAGCGTACAATCAGCTTCAGCAGGGGCTGCTTGGCAAGGTGTTGTCGAGGGCAGACTTTCCTTCCATTCTGCACCGTTTTCCTCTGACAGATAAACAGCAAGAGCAGATATTGGCAAAATGCAACGCATTCTTGGAGCTCAAGACCAAGGAAAATGTATTGACCAATCTGCCCCCCGATTCTCTTATTGCACTCATTCCCCAAAGAACATCAGAGCAGATTACTTTTGAGCAAATTGGCAATCGACTCGTCTTTATAGGGCGTCTGTCACCAAAGGATACCCCAGAAGGTTTTTTTGCCCGTGGTTTTGGCCCTATTCTTCGAGAAGATCATGGAGAATTTCAAGGGGTGATCCTCACTCGTCTGCATTTTGAAAAGGGTGCCTCTCTTTCTTATTTCACCCATGCCGGAGTGCTGGCCTGGGCATTTGAAGAGTCGGTACTCCACCCCTGCATTTATCAGCTCCTGCAGGATCTCATACCCATCCGCGCAGGTGTAACCAAACACAGTGGGTATTTGCAGTTAAAGAAACTTGCTGCACGTAAGACCCAGATTTTTATATATATGCGTTTACATAAGCTTCGTAGCCTCTTTCCCTGTTTAAGAGAAATGAGTTCGCCTGCGGCTTTCCCCTGTGCTCATGAAATTGCCCTGTATGGAAACCAGGCAAAAAAGGGGATGCGTTATTCCCTGGTTGCGCTTGCAGACCAAACCGATATTGCTGCTTTTAAACGTCAACACCATCTCGACGATGCAGTGACCAATGCGCCCATTGGTCGGCTTTCCGAAAACACCTCCTTCGCCCTCTGGACCAATTGGTTCAAACCTCAAAAATTTTGGTCACATCTCAGGCAGATTAACTTTGCCCCCATTCAGGTCTTTCTAAAATGGTGGGCCAAAGATTTACAAAAGGTAGGTGGGGTCACGGTACCGGAGTTTCTTGCCCTTATAGGGAACGACGTTTCCCTGGACATTGAGCAAATGGAATCCAGGGGACAATACCCAAGATCCCTGGTTTCCATATCTTTGGCCATCAAAGACGCGCAGCAGGTTGGCCGTGTCCTTGACCAGTTGACACAAACCCTCCACAGGGAGAATGTGCTTGCTCAGGGCGTCAAGATCGTTCAGTTTCTCATGGCCGATGGATTGCTGAAACCTGCCTATGGGGTGGGGAAACATCGTCTTTTTCTTGCTGACAGTGCAGAGTTGATCAAGAGGATGTACAACAAAATTTCTCAGGCTGGACAGCATGGCCGGCCCAGTCCTGGCTTTTATGGACAGCGAAGCAACTTTTTTCTTTTTCTCCGAACAGGAGATATGGTTGAGTGGGTATTCCCGGTCGTTGAGACGATACGCCACGACTTTGGCCAGCATTACGGCAACAGCTTTGATGATTGGTTTATTTTTCACCCCCTTGTACAGTCGATTTTGCTGGATCTTACAGATATCGAAACGACTCGAATACGTGGCTTTATCGGCGATAAAGAACTCTTTTTTGAGCTGGGCTACACCCTAAAAAAACAATAGAAGGCAAACGCGGGTGCTAGCCACCAGCGCAACGACTGGCCAAAGTTGTCTTGAAAAAGATACCGAGTATGCATTTTTTTGATAAGCCTAGAGGAACGGAAGTATGGAACAGATGGTTGCAGAACTGAAGAAAATTTTACCTTTCAAATCGACCACGGTTGAGGGCGACACTGTCGTTATTGCGTCAAAAAATCCAGAAATGTTGGTCTATGGACGTGTCGGGTCCATAGAGCGCGACACAACCCGAAAAGATGAGTGGTGGCACGTCACCCTGCATCTGCTCTCGATCCCCATGCAGACTGTCGTTTGGACCCTGCGAACTCCTCAATTTTCAGGCGAAATTTTTACGATGGGTGGTGAGGGCCGTTTTATCCAGGCCGTGTCTTTTGATGAAGATGCAAACAAAGCCAAGACACCAGGGCCGCCTCAATCAAAGAAAGAATCAAAGCCACATCCCTCTGGGCTGCGTATCGTTAAATGAAACAACTCGGCGGTTGGATAACAGTTGGCAATGAGCGTGGTGTTCATAGCCGCATTGCCACCGGCCTTGCCGAAATTGCAGCAAAGTATCAGGTGCGACTGCACCTGAGCCTGAAAGAAGAGACCGCTGACTGTTCCATGATCCTGGATGTGCTTGCCCTCGGCTGTGTTCAGGGCGATCAGCTCCAGGTTATGGTTGAGGGTGATGCAGCCCGCCGGGCTCTAGAAAGCGTAGAGGCACTGTTAACGGCCAAGGAAGATCCTAAATGACACAGAAACGGATGCACGCCAAAATGCCGGAAAAAATTCCACGGAAGCTGCGCGGAACAGGAGTTTCTCCAGGACTGGTCATTGCTCGTGTCGTTGTTCTTAAACGGCAAAACTGGCAGGCAGGCTGGTATCAGTTGCCTCCTGGACATATAGACGGTGAGGTGCATCGATTTAAACTGGCCATTGTGGGGGCAGAGGCAGAGCTGCATCAGTTACGGGAGAAAATGGCCGGTGATCTCACCGAGGCTCTCTCGATTATCGATTCCCACCTGCTGATGCTCAAAGATCCTATGATTGTGCAGCGGACCGAGGCGATAATCCGTGAGCACAACGTCAATGCCGAGTGGGCCCTTGGACAGGCGCTTACTGAAATCAAGGCCCGCTTTGACAAAATACAGGATAGCTACATTAGAGAACGGTATGTGGATATCAAACATGTGGCCGAGCGTGTTTTTGATTTTATGACTGGGCAACAGAGCTCAGAGCAGCCCGAAAATCAAGAGCCCAGCATTTTGGTGGCTAATGATTTTTCTCCGGAAGATACCCTGCGGATGCAGTCCGGCAATGTCTGTGGATTTCTCACCGAAAAAGGCGGCCTGACCTCGCATACCGCTATTATCGCCCGCTCTCTGCATATCCCTGCTGTGGTGGGCCTGGAACAGATAACCTCCATTGTGCGCGATGGGGATAGGGTCATTCTCGATGGCGCCTCCGGCCAGGTTATTATTGGGCCCACAGCCGAGGAAATTGAGGACCTCCAGGAAAATATTCAAAGGAAGCATGCCTTTAACGATGCGCTCGATGAGTATATTCCCTTAAGTGCTATAAGTCTTGATGGTGTCCCCCTGCGTTTGAGTGCCAACATTGAGATGTGCGAGGAACTCGATGCAGTACAGAAGTATCGTTCTGAAGGGATTGGGCTTTTTCGTAGTGAATTCGGATATTTTTCCAAGGCTTCTCTCCCCTCTGAAGAGATGCTCTTTTCCACCTATAAAAAGTTATTGGAAACCATGCATCCTTTTCCGGTGACGGTTCGGACCTTGGATGTCGGGGGCGATAAGGTGCTCAATGGTTGTCCTGGTACTACCGCCTGGCTTGACCGGGAACGTAACCCGGCATTGGGCCTTCGCTCCATTCGGTTTTCGCTTTTTGAGCAGGATCTCTTTCGAGCACAGCTCAGAGCCCTGCTGCGGGCATCGGTCCATGGGCATCTGCGGATTCTGTTGCCCCTTGTTTCAGCACTGTCTGAACTGCGGGAGGCCAAGGAGCTGATAGGCGAGGTCATGGACGAACTGCGCTCCAAGGGAATCGGGTATGCGGAAAATGTTGAGATCGGCATGATGGTGGAGGTGCCAAGTGCTGTGGTCATGGCTGATCTCTTTGCGCGGGAAGTTGATTTTTTTGCTATCGGTACCAATGATCTGATTCAGTATTCCCTGGCCATCGATAGGGGCAATCAGTATGTGGCCCATCTCTATGAGCCCTTCCATCCGGCCGTCTTGCGCATGATTTATCAAACAGTGCAGGCGGCGATCAATGGCAATATTCCCGTCTCGCTGTGTGGAGAGATGGCAGGGGATCCTCTCTGTGCCCCTATACTCATTGGTTTTGGTGTCGACGAGCTTTCCATGCGTCCGTCGCTAATCCCTCTGGTCAAGCGGTTGTTGCGCCATTCCAGTTATGAGGATCTGCGTCAGCTCAGTGGCCAGGTTCTGCGCTGTGAGGACAGCGAGGATATACGGGCCGTTTTACTCCGCACCTACGACCAGTTTTACCCACGGGAGTTTCTTGATTATGAATGAGCGGGAGATAATCGAGCATATTGCATCCCTTGGCCGTCTGGAGTCAAACAGTGATCTGGTCAAGGGCATAGGCGATGACTGTGCCGTCGTCAGACGCGATGACCAGCGTGCCTGGCTTCTGACCCTGGATACCCTGATCGAATCGGTTCATTTTGACTGCAGTTTTCACCCTGCCTATAAGCTTGGACGGAAAGTTGTTTCGGTGAATGTCAGCGATATAGGGGCCATGGGGGGCACCCCTCTTTTCGCCCTTTTGTCAGTAGGCATGCCGCCAGACTTTGATCAGGAGTGGTTTTGTCAGTTCTCTTCAGGAATTACTGATGCCTGTTATGAATACGGGGTTCTTTTGATTGGCGGCGATACGGTGAAAAGCCCCCAGGGACTCAATTTTTCCCTGACTCTTATTGGTGAGGCCCGCCTTGATGAGGTTATCTACCGTAGTACTGCCCAGCTTGGCGATACGGTCTGGGTGAGTGGGCCACTTGGCTGGGCAGCTGCCGGGCTGGAGCTCTTGCAGCAGGGTAAAGGCGAATTGGGAGGTGAGTTGGAACCCCTCTTTGAAAAACACCGCAATCCCAGGGCGAGAGTCAGTTTTGGCGCCAGTTTAGGGCGCAGTGGCCTGATCCACGCGATGATGGATCTCTCTGATGGTCTGGCCACGGACCTTGCCCATCTATGTAAGGCTTCGGGGGTTGGTGCGGTCTTTGATGCAGAGCTGTTACCCGGAAAATCTTTACTTTGTCAGGCAACTCAACATATCAAAAAAGACCCGGTGGATTGGGCTATACGCGGTGGAGAGGACTTTGAACTGCTCTTTACCGCCTCCTCGGAAAGTGAGTCTCAACTGCTCGCAATGGCGCAAGAGTTTGATCTCAGGGCCACGCCAGTTGGTCGCATCACCCAGGATCTGGGCGTTCGTATGCGGCGCAGAGCTGCAAACGGTCGTCTTGTAGAGGAACCTGTTTCCTACACAGGATTTGATCATTTTCAAGAACCGGGCAAAAGGGATGGAAAGTAAGTATTTTCACTGGGGGCAGGTGATTACTAATCCATTGACTTTCCCTGGAGAATTGATGCAATGAGTGCTCCTGGCACTGTGTTGATAGTCGATGATGAACGTGATATGCGTAATCTTCTGGCCAAAGTTCTGGCCAAGAAGGCGAACTGCGAGGTCATGACCTGTAACTCGGCGGAGGAAGCTCTGGAGCAAGTGCAGCTTGAACCTCCAGATGCGGTGCTCACAGATATAAAAATGCCGGGAATGGATGGCTTAAGTTTTCTTCAACACCTGCAATCCATTGATCCCTCACTGACCACCATTGTCATGACCGGCTACGGCACCATTGAGATGGCTGTACAGGCACTGAAGGAAGGGGCCTATGATTTTGTCGAGAAGCCTTTTGATAATGAGCGAATTTTGCGTACCGTGCGACGGGCGCTTGAGCGGACGAAACTGCTGCGGGAAAATGTTCAGTTGCAGCATCAGTTATGTGACCAGGGCGTACGCCATGGCTTTGTCGGTCGTTCCAATCGACTGACCCGGACTCTGGAACTGCTGCACCGCGTCGCCCAGTCCAATGTGACCGTGTTGATACGGGGGGAGTCTGGTACGGGCAAGGAACTGGCCGCGAAGGCCCTGCACGCCATGTCGCCCCGTGGAAAACGCGACATGATTACGGTTAACTGTCCTGCGCTTCCCGAACACATCCTGGAGAGCGAACTCTTTGGTTACCGCAAAGGGGCTTTTACTGGGGCGGATCGCGACAAGAAAGGTCTTTTTGTGGAGGCGGATGGTTCGACCTTGCTGTTAGACGAGGTGGCTGATATTCCTGTCAGCGTACAGACAAAACTGCTGCGGGTACTGCAGGAAAAAGAGGTCCAGCCGCTGGGGCAAAATAAAACCTTTGGCGTCAATGTCCGGGTCATCGCCTCGACGAATCAAGATCTGGAGGCTAAGATTCGTCAGGGGCAATTTCGAGAGGATCTCTTTTACCGTCTCAATGTGATGACTGTGACCATGCCGAGTTTGTCGACTATGGTCAGCGATATTCCCCTGTTGTCTCAGCATTTCCTCGATCGTTTTTGCGAGGAGCATGACCGAGGGGAGCTCGAATTCAGTGAAAAGGCTCTGCAGGAACTGGTTCGACATCACTGGCAAGGCAATGTGCGCCAGCTGCAAAATGTGATCAGCCGCGCAGTACTTTTGAGTCCCGGGCCATTTATTGAGGTTGATGATTTATGGGAAGAGGAGGGAGGGGATCTCTCCATGGACGAATCGGTTCCGTGTCCTTTTGCCGAACAGGAACTCTTTGAACTCCCCTATAAAAAGGCGAAAAACCGTCTCGTCGAGGAGTTCAGCAGTCGCTACCTGAGTGAGGCCCTGGAAGCTGCTGCGGGCAATGTGACTGTTGCTGCACGTCGATGCGGCATGGAACGCCAGGCCTTTCAACGTTTATTACGGAAGTTTCACATCGACGCTGGGAGTTTTCGCGGATGAGCAAGAAGAGGAATCCCTATGTGTTATCTGGAAACAAATCCTTCTGCAACTTCTGTCCTGGGTACTGCTGCTACCGATTACCAGGCTCATCGTTGCTCCTGACCAACGATGATATCAACCGTATCGCACGCTATTTGCAGGTCAGTGACGGGGAGGTCCGAGGAAAATACATTGAACATAGAAATACCTTCCGCACCAGAGAAGACGGATCCTGTATTTTTCTTGCTCAGGGAAAAATGTGCAAACGATGTTTGATCCATGAGGCGAGACCCAAGCAATGTAGGGAATTTCCCTATGATAGGCCCTGCCCGTATCTGGAAAATGAGGGATTGATGGAAATTATTCAACCCCGCATTGAAGAGAGCTTATGGGCACCGGTGGCCCAGGTATCATCGTATTAGAGAACTGCACGCTCTTGCTCGCTGCAGGTATACGCCCCAGGCAGAGGTCTGAAGAAGATGAGGAAATTCTTGCTGCATCCTTTCTGGCTCATGGTGGTCCCGCTTATGCTGTTCAATCCGGGGGAGGCCTGTGCTCTGCAGGTACACGGTGAACCCGAGGGGCTCTACGTCCACCAAATTGCGCATCTTCATTACATCTTTGCGTTGGGCTATTTTTATTGGGATATCAGGCGAACCTCCTTTACCGGGCGTGGATGGGGGTATCTGCAGATGTTCTGCCTGCTCATGACCTGCTGGAATCTCATGGCCTTTATAGGTCACATCGCTGGTGCCTATCTGCATCCCACTTCTCTGGTACAAAAAGATCATTACCTGACCACTCTTCTCCTGGAACCGTTTACCCTGACCAAATACATTTATTATGTGACCAAGCTCGATCACCTGATCTATGTGCCTGCGATGTTTTGTCTTTTTATTGGTCTCCGCTCATTTTACCACTCGGTGGCCCAAGAAGACCTGGGAGGACAACGATGAACGGTTTACCCATGCTGCCGACCATCGTTGTGGATGTGTCCGGCTCGGTGCTTAATATCATCTTCTCCTCGCTTTCCCTCTGGTATGCTTTCCGCCTGACCCGCCTCAGGCCTGATAACTTTCTTTGGGGGTACCTCTTCTATGTCACTCTGGCCATTACCGCCTTTGCACTGTCCAGAGCGGTTGGCCATCTGGCGAAGGAGATTTTTTATATAACCGGCAATATTAATCTCTGGCACGATATTGCCCCGTACTCAGGTGGGATTAACACCTTTTGCATGATCTCTGTGGCAGCGGTCATGATTTTTTATCACAAGGGAGTGCAGGCCTATGAGGCCATTGAGCAGGAAGCTGCCAAACTCAAGCAATCGAAGATCCGGCTGACCAAAACAGCCAATGAACTCAAAGAGTTGAATCTGAATTTGGAGGACAAGGTAGAGGAACGAACTGCTGAGTTATCCGAATCGGAAAAGAAGTTTCGCCATCTCTTTACCGCTTCCAAAGATATGGTTTTTTTTACGGATAAACATAATAGAATCCTTGATATCAACGCTTCGGGCCTGGAAATGTTAGGCTATGCAAGTGATGACAGGCCATCTCTCGGGTTGGAGGACCTCTTTCGCAACGAGGGGGCCGTACGGGCGTATGGTCGAAGTTTGGTCATGTATGGCTATATTCAGGATTTGGAAGCTGAGTTTAAAAAACAGGACGGGACCACCGTGTATGTCCTGATCTCTGCTACCGCACTGTATGACGAGTACTCCCAGGTGATTGGTTCGGAGTGCATTGCCAAGGATCTCACTCGCCTCAAAACCATGATGGAACAGCTTGTCTCATCCGAAAAAATGGCCTCGGTGGGGCAAATGGCAGCTGGAATTGCCCATGAGATCAATACGCCCCTTGGCATTATTCTTGGGTATGCCCAGCTGATGATGGACGACTTTGAGCCCGATTCGGAGACGTATCAAAATCTTGAGGTAATTGAGCGTCAGACCCAGGCCAGCCGTAAGATCGTGGCTGATCTGTTGAAGTATTCCCGCCAGTCCGGAAGCGCTCGCGAGAGTGTGAATGTCAATGAGATTTTTACCGATGCCGTTGCCATTACAGAGCATAGCCTCAATCTGAGCCATATCAAGGTCTATTTGCACTGTGCCGAGGAACTGCCCGTGGTCATCGGTGATCCGGAAAAACTCCGGCAGGTGGTGGTCAACCTGATCAACAATGCTCACCACGCAATGGACGGTTTGGAGCGTGGTGAGTTGCATCTGCAAACCCGCTATGCAAAAAATGAAGGCAAGGTGATTGCCGAGGTTCGCGATACGGGGCATGGAATTGAGGACAAGATCAAAGCAAAAATTTTTGATCCTTTTTTTACGACAAAGCCCGTGGGCAAGGGGACTGGACTTGGCCTCTCTGTTTCCTATGGAATAATTCAAGAGCATGGGGGGACGATCGAGATTGACAGCCCCGTGCATGAAGCTGATGGTACCGTAGTTCAGGGAACCCTTTTTCGCCTTGTCTTACCGGTTGCCCAGGAAACCAGCGCCATCAAAGAGGAGTAGGGAAATGGCCAATGGTGCTGGTCCCGGAACAATGCAGGGGCACTGTGGAACAATGACCCAGGAGGTTCGTTATGGCAGAAATTCTCATTTTGGATGATGTGCTTGATGCCACAGTTCTTGTTGGAAAAATACTGAAGAAAAAAGGGCACATCCCTCACACCTTTACCGAGGAGGATGAGGCCATCGCCTATGCCAGGTCGCATCCGATTGATCTGGCAATTTTAGACATTAAACTCAAGAAGATGAGCGGTATTGAAGTGTTGGCCATGCTCAAAGAGCAGAATGCCAACATGCGAGCCATCATGCTCACTGGGTACCCCACCATGGAAACCGCGCGGGAAGCCATTGGCCTTGGAGCCGATGAATACTGTGTCAAGCCCATTGACCGGGCTGAACTCGAGGAGAAAGTGGAACAGGTCCTGGCCCTGTAAATGGAGAGCTACGTTTGAGAGACGAGCATCCCCCACTTTGCAAAGACATGACTCCCCATAACCGGATACTCCTATGCAGCAGTCACGCGAACAACGGTTTTTAGATATATTTCAAAAGGTAACGCGCCTTACCTCCACGGTGTATGACCATCAGGAGGTCATGGATACCATTGCCGAGGCTCTTCCACCGTTGCTTGCAATAGATGCCTGCACCATACGCCTGCATGATTCCTCCATTGGCAGCTTTGTTCTTGGCGCTGCCCATGGTGTCTCCATGGAGTACCTCTCCCGCGAGGTGATTGATACCGAAGAGACCCTGAACATGGTCCGCTCTGGTCATCCGGTCTATTCCACCCATGTGGATGAAGACCAATATCTGCCCTTTCATGAAGAAGCCAGCCGTGAAGGCATCAAAAGTGTACTGACCCTGCCCATTGCCTACCAGGACGAACTCATTGGCATCATGCGGCTGCTGACTCGGAATGAACGGAGTTTCTCTCCCGAAGAAATCTCCTTTACCATGGCTCTTGCAGAGCAGGTGGGGATTGCACTGTCCCATGGCCGGATGTTTGATGAGATGGCCGCCCAACTACGTTTTCTCCATGAAATTCAAGAGGTCTCAGCACTGGTCAACTCCACGCTTGATCTCGCCGCCGTGCTTAACGGCTTGGTTGAACGCGTCACCCGGACCATGCGGGCCAAGGGATGCACCCTGCGTCTGCTTGACCCTGAATCCGGTCATCTTGCTCTTGCCGCTGCCCACGGGGTTTCCCGGGCCTACTTGCAGCGGGGGGAGGTGGAGCAGGAACGGAATATACAGCTGGTGCTCGCCGGGGAGCCGGTGGCAATTTATGATGTCAGCCACGATAGCCGCATCGAGTATCATCAGCAGATGGCAGATGAGGGGATCGTCTCTTTGCTCGCCGTGCCGGTGAAAGTCAATAAAGGTGTCATCGGGGTGATGCGCATCTTAACCGATGCACCCCGGGTATTCACGGAGACCGAGGTCCGTTTTGCCGTGACCCTGGCCGAGGTGGGGGGCGCAGCCTTGCGCAATGCCCGCAACTATAAGCAAATCTCCGACCTGGTTGGTCAGATACAGGAACATGAACAGTTTCTTGGGGATATCCTCAATAATCTGCGGCACCAACTCCTGGTGTTAAACCGTGACCGCCGACTGGTCCTGGCGAACCAGGCTTTTCTTGACACCCTGGGAGTGAGCGAGGAAGAAGTCATCGGCATGCATTACTTTGATCTCTGTCCCCCCAAGGGAGATAGAGAAACCTGCCCGGTGAATCAGGTTCTGGAGGGACGTGAGATGGTTCCCTTTGTGCAGGAGGTTCATGTTGGCGATAGGCCCCGTTGGTTTGAACGTTCGGCCTCACCTATTCATGATGAAAAAGGTCAAGTTGAATATGTTGTCGAAATTATACGGGACATATCAACGGAACAGATGCTTGAAGAGGAAAAGCTGCAAAGCAGTAAACTCCAGGGGATTGTCGAACTGGCTGGTACGGTTGCCCATGAGATCAACAGCCCCCTCTTTGCGGCCCTGGGGACAGCTCAGCTTTTAGCCGAAGAACAGGAGGAGACCGAACTCGGAGAAGAACTTGCTGTCATCATACGAAATTTAAAAAACATCGGCGAATTGACAGAAAAGATGACCTCGATGACGGGGTTTTCCCGTCGTGAATATGTCGGGGCACGAAAAATTTTATCCTTAAAAAAATAGTTGTTGTTGCCCCCCGGTTTTCAGGGAGATGTCTGTCGCTTGAGGTTGTAAAAAAACATGCGCTCCTGTCATGATTGTGCAAACGGTCAGTGACTTGAAACGGGCGGAAGGTGACAGAGAAAATGTGTCAGTAAATTATTTTTGAAAACAGGGAGCTGCTGGCAATGGGAGTTTCGCCGATTTTTATCTGATCCCAATATTTTGGCTTGACTTCTTCGGGCAATTACTGCTTGCCATTCCTGCCGATCAGTGCAATAGTAAAACAATAGTTGAAATTCAATTCCCCAATGGTTTTGCGATATGGGTATAGCCGGTTCAACAATTTACCATCACGACAAGAGACGTTTTGCCCGGGTACGTTTTGAGCGCACGATCAAACTCTATGCTGATGACTCAACCGGTAGGCAGTATAATGCCAAAAATTTGAGTTTGGGCGGTATGTTTCTTGAGGGTGGAGAAGAGTATGCAGTCGGTCAGGACTGCCGTATTGAACTGCACGAGACCGGCCACCGCTCAAGCATGATTTATAAAATTTGTGGGAAAATTGTCCATACCGAAAGCAGGGGAATGGGAATCGAATTTACCGGCATGGAAGATCACAGCCTCATGTATCTGCAGACCATGGTTCTCTATTCCTCCGATGATCCAGTCGCCGCCGCAGAAAATTTCGACGATGTCATGGCCCAGACAGGCTCTTCTTCCACCTGCTGAAAACTTCTGTAAACCTCGACCACAAGCCAGGAATAGAGTTTTCCCAAAACCTGTTTTCCTGGTTCGTTCACTTCCATCTTTCTGTTAAATCCACATGTCTCAGACAAATAGTGAATCAATGGCCCCACTGCGCTGGGTCGGTGCCTTAGGCGCACACACTCTCTATGTTCTCGGCGATTTAGGGCGTATGGGCGTTTTTCTTTTCTGGGCTGTTCTTGGTGTATTCAAAAGGCCATTTCGTTTTAAAGAGTTGCTTAAACAGCTGAGTTTTATCGGTGGCGGTTCAATGACGCTCATCTTCTTCACTGCCCTTTCCTCGGGTATGGTCCTCGGGCTTCAGGGGTACTACTCGCTGCATAAGTTTGGTGCCGAAGGGATGCTTGGTTCAGCGGTCTCTTTGACGCTGATCATGGAACTCGGCCCGGTGCTCACCGCGCTCATGGTTGCAGGACGTGCCGGCTCAGCCATGTGTGCAGAGATCGGCATCATGCGCATCTCGGAGCAGATTGATGCCCTTGAATGCATGGCCATTGACCCCTTTCGGTATTTTATCTCTCCGAAATTTCTCGCTGCTCTTCTTTCCCTTCCTCTGTTGACGGCATTTTTTGATGTAATTGGTATCTTAGGAGGATATATAGCCGGGGTACACCTGATGGGGGTGAATTCTGGTGCCTATTTTTCAGGTATGGAGCAGAGTGTCACCAATCACGACATTCAGTTGGGCGTGATTAAATCGTTTATTTTTGGTTGGCTGGTTGTCTGGATCTGCACAGGACGGGGGTATCTGGTACAAAAAATACGGGGTGCCGGATTCGGTGCCGAGAGTGTGAGCAAGGTCACTACCCAAGCGGTAGTTCTGTCTTCTATCTCGGTCCTGGTGTTTGATTACCTCTTGACAGCGGTGTTGCTATGACCCTAACTCTGCATGAAGAGGCCGTAATTCGTTTTGTCGATGTTTGTGTCAGCTTTGCAGGGCGAATGCAAGAGAATATTGTGCTTGACCAGGCAAACTTCACCGTGCCCAAGGGAAAAACCACTGTTATTGCCGGAGGGTCCGGTCAAGGGAAAAGTGTTATTCTTAAGCTCATTCTAGGACTTTTACGGCCCAACTCGGGGCAGGTTCTAGTGGGTGAAAAAAATATAGCGACCATGGGGTACGCCCAGCTACAGGAACAACGCATGCGCTTTGGTGTCTTGTTTCAGGGGTCAGCTCTTTTTGATTCTCTTACAGTCTTTGAAAATATTGCCCTGCCGCTTCGAGAGCGTACGAGCATGCGCAATGAGGAAATTGTCGCAAAGGTGCAAACGACACTTAAGCAGTTAGAGCTCGGTGGACATGAGGATAAATATCCAGCCCAACTCAGTGGCGGCATGAAAAAAAGGGTGGGGCTTGCTCGTGCCCTGCAACTTGATCCGGAGATTGTTCTCTTTGATGAGCCGACAACCGGGCTTGATCCGGTCATGACGAGAGAGATTTACGAACTCTTTACCCAAACCCAGCAGCGTCTTGGCTACACCGCGGTTATTGTCAGTCATGATATCCCGCAAATTTTTTCACTTGCAGATCAGATAATTTTGCTCAATAAGGGAGAGTTAGACGTGTTTACCAATCCGTCGCAAATCCCGTTATCCTCAAAAACGAAGATTCGAGAATTTGCCCGTTTGGTGCTCGGATATGAGGAGACAAAAGGCTGAATGGAAAGGTGTCTAAGCTATCCCAGGCAAAGACAACACGTGTAACACTTTTGAGTATGCTCTAAAAGGAGGGGAACCATGCACAATTCGCGCATAGAGGTTTTTGTCGGTTTATTTTTAGTTGTCGGCTTCCTCGCTCTTGGTTGGTTAGCCCTGCAGCTTGGAGAGGTACCCTGGATAACCGGTGCCAAATCCTATATCATAAAGGCTGAATTCAACAATATCGCCGGAGTGAAAGAGGGCGCCGATGTTCAGATTGCTGGAGTCACCGTGGGAAATGTGCAGGCATTAAGCCTCAACAAAGACAGGCGTGCCGTTGTCAGCATGCAACTTGACAATGGTATCACTTTACCCATAGACTCCATAGCATCGGTGAAATCTCAGGGAATCATCGGGGACAAATACATCCAAATCACCCTTGGCGGTGACGAGGTCGTCTATAAGCCTGGAGAGGTCATTTGGGACACGGAATCATCGGTCGATCTGGAATCTTTAATCTCTAAATTTGCGTTTGGTCAGGTGGGGAAATGATAAAAACGACTTTATCATCACTGTGGATTTCTCAAGTAATGAGAGGGGGGAGGCTTGCTCTCGTGGCTGTTCTTTTGCTGAACGCGACTCCGGTGCTGGCCGTAGATCTGCTCGATGATGCGAGTTATGAATCGGTTCCAGGGGAAATGGTGGCTGATCCGATAGAACCTTTGAACCGGGCTTTTTTTGCCTTTAACGATACTTTCTATCTTTGGGTTCTCGATCCGGTGGCCAGCGGTTACTCCATGATCCTCCCTGAGGATATCCGCGGTTGCGTTGATAACTTCTTCTACAACCTGGCTGAACCTGTACGGGCTGTCAATTGCCTTTTACAGGGGCGTATTAGCGATAGTGGTATTGTGCTGACACGTTTTGTTATTAACTCAGTCTTTGGTGTGTTTGGTCTGGCTGATGCGGCTGCACATGAGTTTAAGCTCGATCCTGTGCACGCCGCCTTTGGGGAGACCCTTGCTGTTTGGGGCGTTGGAGATGGTCTGTATCTGGTTGTCCCGTTTTTTGGGCCGTCAACTGCCCGTGACTTTCTCGGTGTCGGCGTTGACACCTTCGCTATGACGACCTATTATCCCTGGCGTGACGATGATATGACTTTGGTTTCCCTGGCGATTGCTCAAAGGGTGAATACAACATCGCTGCATCTGGGTGAATATCAGGATATGAAATCGATGAGCTTTGATCCCTATATTGCCTTTCGAAGCGGTTATTTTCAGATGCGCAGTAAGCGTCGTCAACACGGCCAGCCAGTCGATGAGGCTCAGCTTGGCAACTGAGCAGAATGATACCTGAATCCGTGACGGCGGATTGACGCTGATGATGCTTACGGATTCAGGTGATATATCGCTCGTTATTAGGCTCCTGACGCACCGACGAAAAGTCTACGGGTTTCAGGAACAACTTCACGCACTTTTTTGTTTTTAGGTAGGTACATGCTGTTCTCAACCATTAAAAAAGCTCTGTTTTTTTTCACATTTTTTCTCTTTGCCTGCAATCTTCCTGGTGGTGAGAAGGCCTTTGCTTCACCTGATCCCACCGAGCAGTTTAAGCCTTTTTTGGAAAAAGTCGTTGGTAACCTTGCTGATCCTGCCTTGAAGAAACTTTCCAAAAAAGAACAGGCGGCGCACATGATCAAGGTCGTCAAGGAGCGATTTGATTTCACCGAGATGAGCAAGCGTGTGCTCAATCCAAAATGGCGGGAGCTCTCTGCGCAGGAACAAAATGAATTCCAAGATCTTTTTACCCAGTTGCTGCAGTTTGTCTATGTTGGCAAAATAGAGGATTATTCCGGTCAAAAGGTACAGTTTACCCAGCAGCGGATGCGGGGCCCACGGGCAGAGGTGCAGACAGAACTTGTTGATGCCAATCGGAGTATTGCCATCTCCTATCTCCTAAAGTTGGAAAATGGTCAATGGATGGCCTATGATGTCGTGGTGGAAGGTATGAGCCTGGTGCGTAATTACCGGGAAGAGTTTATTAAAATCATTACCAATGACGGATATTCTCAGCTCGTTAAGCAGATTCAAAGTAAAGTTAATGAGTTAGAGAAACAATACACCGAAAAATAAATTCTGAAACAATCATTCGAGACGATGGTTGCTGGACCCCTTTGGCCATTTTCGTGAAGAGTACGGAAATGGCCAGATTTAGTTTAACTCTCTAAAATTGCAGTAATCTCCTCGAAACAGCCAAGATTTCAGGGTGCCTAAAATATTTATCTTTCCTGTTAATTCTTCTTTTCTCTTGGCGAAAGTGTATTTTTTTTGTATAATTCTCCGTTTCAGCGGAGAAAAGTGCGTCTTGCGGAGGGGTTAGATATGTTAGTTCGGTTCAACGAGATTTCACCGCATGGCAGCACATTTGTCCTCAACGAGATTCGAGAGCTTGCAGAGCAGCAGGATTTTATCCTTGATGGTCCTGTTACCGCTGAGTGCACCCTGAAGAGAAATGGGGAATCCAAGGTGGTCCTGCAGGGGCGAATTGAACTGACGGTGCAAATCGCCTGTGATCGATGCCTTCGTCTTTATTCTGTCGAAGTTTGCACAGAGTTTCAGCAATTGTTTGCCCTTGATTCTGACGAAGCCTGGCAGGTGAAAGATGTTGAATCCATGCCAGCTGATCTCGAAACAGAGATCCTTGATGAACCTGTCATAGATCTTGACGATACCCTGCGCCAGCAGGTATATCTTGCGCTCCCTGTAAAAAAACTGTGCGTCACCGGATGCGCAGGGCTTTGTCTGCAATGTGGGGCCAATTTGAATGAAACAACGTGCACGTGTGAAAAGGTTGTTGATTCGCCTTTTGCTGTTCTTGCACAATTGAAGAAATAGAAGAGTACTTTAAGTTATTTATCCCTCAGAGTGCAAGCCTGTTGTCAGGCTTGTGAGGAAGAAGCATACGGAGGAAAGACCATGGCTTTACCTAAAAGAAGACATTCCTATTCCAGAACCCGCCAGCGTCGTGCTCATGATGCCTTGAGCAAGCCCAGCATTGGCAATTGCCCTGAGTGTGGCGAGCCCAAAATGCCCCATCGCCTCTGCGGTGCCTGCGGTATGTACAGAGGGAAATCTGTTTTCCGTCTTGAGGAAGAGCTGGATTAATAAGGCAGAGTTGTGAGAATAGCCCTTGACGCCATGGGTGGCGACCTAGGGCCAGAAATGGCGATTCAGGGGGCGCTTGCTGCTGTTGGCGGCAATCCGGATCTCCGTGTCATTCTGGTCGGACCATCTGATCGGCTTGATGCCCAGCTCGCTGAGCTTGGTAACGGCCAGGATGATGTGCTGCAGAGAATATCAGTGCAGCATGCCTCTGAAGTAATTACCATGCACGACTCGCCAGTAGAGGCGGTGCGCAAAAAGAAAGAAGCGACAATCGTCGTTGGCTTTGATCTGGTTAAGCGTAAGGAAGCCGATGCTGTGGTTTCGGCGGGAAATTCCGGTGCGACGATGGCTGCGGCCATTCGTAAGCTGGGACGTTTGCCAGGGATCGCCCGGCCGGGAATAGCAAGTTTTTTTCCCACGGTAAAAAAGCCGGTCATGCTGATGGATATTGGTGCCAATGTGGACTGTCGTCCCCAGCACCTCTACCAGTTTGCTGTTATGGCCTCTTCCTGCGTCCGCTTGCTGCAGCAAAATCCTACTCCTCGGATAGGCCTGCTTAGTAACGGCGAGGAGGTCACCAAAGGAAACGGACTGGTCAAGGAAGCTCATGCACTGCTTGGTCGTAGCCACCTGAACTTCATCGGCAACGTTGAGGGGCGGGATGTGTATCGAGGCGATGTCGACGTTGTGGTCTGTGACGGATTTGTCGGAAATATTTCTCTGAAAATCAGCGAAGGGCTGGCAGAGGCCGCCATGATGATGCTCAAGAGGGAAATATTGAAGAAGTGGCGTTACAAGCTGGGATACCTGTTGATACGTGGAGCCTTTTCCGGGTTCAAAAAACAGGTGGACTACGCCGAGTATGGTGGCGCTCCACTGCTTGGGATCAACGGGACCGGTATTATCTGTCATGGCGCCTCCAATGCCATCGCTCTTCGAAATGCAATAGAGGTTGCATCCGATATGGTTCGCAACCAGGTGAACGAGGCAATAATCGCCAATCTTGATGGTTTCGAAAAAGGTCAAAATCCCGAAATTTAGGCACTATACAATCAAGGGGTTCTGTGGATCGGAACGTCGTTCTCGAGGCTTTTTAGAGAATGACAAATTTGGCGAATGCTGATGGCTTCGCAGGCGGTCGTTCGATACGTCGTTCTTGCAACATAACAGTATCCTTTTCTGCGATACGCCGTTCTTTGGTCTCTAGGTGAAACAATGCCTGGAGATAATCAGATTCTTAAAACTAAAATAAGCACCTCCACCCATGGAGGTTTGTCGGTCTGTGCCGGAGTTTATCTGCAAGTTCTGGTGAAAAAAGGCTGGCGGCCTATCGAGAAAAAGGTTGTTCATGAGTAAAGCTGTAATTTTAGGCACGGGATCCTGCCTACCCAAAAGAGTTGTAACTAATGCCGAACTCGAGCAGATGGTTGACACCTCAGACGAGTGGGTCACAACCCGTACCGGTATCAAAAATCGTCACATCGCTGGGGAAGGCGAACTCAACTATCAGCTGGCGGCGAAAGCTGCTCGTCGTGCCCTGGCCGTAACCGGTATTGAACCACAAGAAATAGATCTGATCATTGTGGCCACATTGTCGCCTCATATGATTATGCCTTCTACCGCCTGTTTTGTTCAGGCAGAAATAGGTGCAGTAAACGCGTTTGCCTATGATATTAACGCAGCCTGCGCTGGGTTTACCTACGGACTTGATCTGGCAAGCCAGTACATTCAAAATCGTCCGAACATGAAAATTCTCCTCATTGGCTCGGAGACACTTTCTGCCCGAGTCAACTGGGAGGATCGTAACACCTGCGTCCTTTTTGGCGATGGGGCAGGGGCCGTGATCCTTGGAAGTTCCTCCGATGATCGCGGTGTAATGGGCAGTCGCCTGCATTCAGATGGGAACTCCTGGCATATGCTGTGTATGGACAGCCCGGAAAGCCAGAATCCCGATCTGCGTTATGATGATTATGTGGGTCCGCTGATTCGTATGAACGGCAGTGAGATTTTTAAGCAGGCCGTTCGCATGATGGAAGATGCGGTGAACACCCTTTTGCGCGAGCAGGGGGTCACAATGGATGAGATCAGTATTCTCATTCCCCATCAGGCTAATATTCGTATCCTCAAAAAACTGCGGGAGCGTTTAGGACTGCCTGAAGAAAGGGTGTTTATTAACCTGAGCAAGTATGGCAATACGTCAGCGGCCAGTATTCCCATTGCCTTGGACGAAGCCCATCGTCAGGGGCGGCTGCAGCGTGGCGATCTTGTGTTACTGTGTACTTTCGGCGGTGGCCTCACCTGGGGCTCTCTGCTTTTGCGCTGGTAGAAGACGTAAGGAGAGTATTTGTGGATTATTTTTTCACTGAAGAGCAACAGATGATCATTGATACCGCTCGTGAGATTACCAACGAGAAGATCATCCCGGTACGAGCGGAATTAGACGAAAAAAATCAGTTTCCCCGTGAAATCCTTGAGGACATGGCCAAGGCTGATATGTTCAGCATTTTTGTTCCGGAAGAGTATGGAGGATTTGGTGGGGGCTGTTTCGAAATCGTTCTTGCAATGGAAGAACTTGCCCGTGGTTGTGTTGGCGTGGCGACAAGCTATGCTGCCAGCGCACTTGGGATTTTTCCCGTGCTGATTGCCGGTAGTGAAGAACAGAAACAAAAATATATGCCCCAGATTGCCTCTGGAAAACGCTGGGCCGCCTTTGGCCTGACCGAGGCAAATGCGGGCAGCGATGCCTCCGGCATTCGCACTACCGCCGTTCTTGACGGTGATGAGTGGGTTCTCAACGGTACCAAACAGTGGATCACCAACGGTGGTGAGTCGGAAATTTATACCATTATAGCTATGACCGACCCCAACAAAGGAGCCCGTGGCGCCTCCATCTTTATTGTCGAAGACGGTGATCCTGGTTTTTCATACGGAAAAAAAGAAGACAAGATGGGCATTCGCTCCTCTTCAACCCGTGAGCTGATTTTAAAAGACTGTCGCATTCCCAAGGATCGCCTGGTTGGCCGTCGCGGAACCGGATTTATCACGGTTATGAAAACCCTGGATATGTCCCGCCCTGGTATTGCTTCCCTTGGTGTGGGCCTGGCGCAGGCTGCCCTTGATGAGGCGGTTATTTATGCCAAACAACGCAATCAGTTCGGTAAGCCGATTATCTCCTTCCAGGCTGTGCAGCACATGCTTGCCGACATGGCCATTCAGGTCGAAGCCGCCCGCGCTCTGGTTTATGGTGCTGCCAAGCACATTGACGCGCATCCCAAGGATATGTCCAAGGTCTCTTCCATGTGTAAGGTCTATGCAACTGATGTTGCCATGAAAGTGACCACGGATGCAGTTCAGGTCCTTGGCGGCTACGGCTACATGAAAGAGTACCCGGTTGAGAAGATGATGCGCGATGCCAAAATCCTTCAGATTTATGAGGGAACCAACCAGATTCAGCGCAATGTAGTTGGCCAGGAACTCAACAAAGAATATTCCTAAGAGGCATTCCCGCATGCAGATCATTGTTTGCGTCAAACAGGTTCCAGATGCCAAGGATGTTCGCCTGGATCCAAAGACAAATACCCTGGCCCGCGAAGGTGTAGAGTCGATCATGAACCCCTATGATCGTCACGCTCTGGAAGAGGCTGTGGCCATCAAAGAACAGGTGGGCGGTGCGGTCACCGTTCTCACCATGGGGCCTCCCCAGGCTGAAGCCGTGTTGCGTGAGGCCATCTCCTGTGGTGCCGACGACGGTGTTCTGGTCTCAGACCGCGGTTTTGCAGGCGCCGACACCTGGGCAACCAGCTATACCCTGGCCCAGGCCGTCCAATCGATTGGTCCCTGTGACCTGGTTCTTTGCGGCAAGCAGGCCATCGACGGCGACACCGCTCAAGTCGGACCCGGTCTTGCGCAGCGATTGCAGGTTCCCTTTGTCACCTGTGTGCAAAAGACCCGTTCTGTCAGCAAGGAAGCCATTGAAGTCGAGCGGATGATGGATGACGGCTATGATGTTGTTCGCCTGCCGCTTCCCGCTTTGATGACTGTGGTCAAAGATATAAATGAGCCAAGGGTTGCCTCTCTTAAAGGGAAGATGAAGGCCAAAAAAACCAAAATTCGGACCCTGTCCGCAGAGGACATCGGTGCTGATCCGCAATGTATTGGTTTGGCTGGTTCTCCAACCCAGGTGGTTAAAGTGTTCTCTCCGGAGCCTCGAGGCGATCGCCGGGTTTTTGCAGGGAGCGTTGAAGAGCAGGTCGAGCAGTTGATTGAGTGCTTGAAACCGTACCTCTAAACCTGAACAATTTCTTGAAGCAACTGGATATCCTATGCTGATTATCGATTGTGATCTTTGCACCGCCTGCGGCATCTGCGAAGGCAACTGTGCCTTTGGTGCCATCAGTGTTCAAGACGACTGTGCTGTGGTCAACGAATCTTGCACGCTTTGCGGTGCCTGTGTTGAAAGCTGCCCGGTTGAGGCGCTGCGCATTGAAGTGGCAGAAAAACGCACCCAGGATAACCTGGATGACTATAAAGGGATTCTCGTTTTTGCCGAATACCGGCATGGCACGGTTGCACCGGTAAGCTTTGAGTTGCTTGGTATCGGACGTAAACTTGCAGATCAGCGCCAGGTTGACTTAAGTGTTATTTTGCTTGGCGGCAAAGTAGGCGGCTACAGTGAGGCATTAATCGCAGCCGGAGCTGATAGAGTGTTGCTGGCTGAACATACAGATCTTGAACAGTTCCGTGAAGATGTGTACGCCGCAGTCCTTGAACGGGTTATCAGTGAGTCTAAACCGGAGGTCGTTCTCGCTGGAGCCACTGCCATAGGGCGTTCGGTCATCCCGTATGTGGCCACTGCTTTGAATGCCGGGCTGACTGCCGATTGCACCCGCCTTGAGATTCGTGAGTCTGATGGTATGCTTTTGCAGACACGGCCTGCCTTTGGCGGCAATATCATGGCAACCATCGAGTGTCCCCATACCCGTCCGCAGATGGCAACTGTACGCCCTAAAGTCATGGCACCAGCTGAGCCTGATCCCACACGAAAAGGGGAGGTGGTTGCACTCAATGTGGCGGAATACGTTCCCGCTTCGAAACTGGAAGTTATCGAAACCGTGGTCAACGATGAGGATCAGGTCAACATTCAGGAAGTCGAGGCCCTGGTCGCAGGTGGACGCGGGCTTGATTCCGCCAAAGGGTTTTCCCTTTTGCGTGAACTGGCCGATGAACTCAGTGGCACTGTTGCCGCTTCCCGAGCCGCCGTTGATTCCGGCTGGATTCCATATCCTCATCAGGTTGGGCAAACCGGCAAAACTGTGAATCCCAAATTGTACATCGCCTGTGGTATTTCCGGTGCAGTGCAGCACGCCGTCGGCATGCAATCAGCCGAGGTCATTGTTGCCATTAACCGTGACAAGGCTGCCCCCATATTTGACCTGGCAACCTATGGAATCGTTGGCGATCTGTATGAGGTGGTTCCCCAGCTGATTCGCAAAATCCAGGAGGTAAAAAAATGATGCTTGAAAATATGGTGGCCCTGGTCACCGGCGGAAGCCGTGGCATAGGACGAGCAATTTGCAAACGCCTCGCCTCCATGGGAGCCCTGGTCGGCATTAATTATGTCGCCAACCCGACTGCAGCTGACGAAACCCTTGCACAGATTGAGGCAGCCGGAGGTAAAGGATTTACTGTTCGCTTTGATGTGGCTGATACTGAAGCCGCTCAGGAGGCGATCAAAGATATTATTTCTACTCATGGCCAGATTGATATTCTGGTCAACAATGCGGGAATTACCCGCGATGGCTTGATGGCACGCATGAAGGAAGATGACTGGGATAGCGTGCTTGATACCAATCTGAAGGGGGCGTTTTGCTGCAGTAAGGCAGCTATGCGGCCCATGATGAAAAAAAGGTGGGGGCGTATTATTAACGTCTCGTCGGTTGTTGGATTTACCGGTAACAGCGGCCAAGTGAATTATAGTGCTGCAAAGGCCGGGTTGGTTGGCTTGACCAAATCCATGGCCCGGGAACTTGCAGGGCGCAATGTTACCGTTAACTGCGTGGCTCCTGGTTTTATTGGAACCGACATGACCGACGGCCTCCCCGAAGATGTTCAGGAAGCACTGAAAACCCAGATACCCCTGGGAGCGATGGGGACTCCGGAAGACGTGGCCGGAGCGGTTGCTTTCCTGGCATCATCTGACAGTAACTATGTTACCGGTCAGACCCTGCACGTCAATGGCGGGATGTACATGGGTCATTGATGATGCAATGTCAGAACGATGAGATTCTGGCATTGGTTTAACACAAACAAACTACAAAAAATTTTTGAGGAGAATAACAATGGCAGTTGAAGATAAAATGATTGACATCATCGTCGAACAATTAAGCGTTGATCGTGACAAGGTTGTTCCTGGTGCTTCTTTTGTTGATGATCTGGGTGCAGATTCCCTGGACCTGGTTGAACTGATCATGGCCATGGAAGAAGAGTTTGATGTAGAGATCCCGGACGAAGAAGCCGAGAAGATCGTCACTGTTCAGAATGCTATCGATTTCGTAGCAAAAATTCAGGACTAAGACGAGGCAGTAACGTGAAACGACGGGTCGTTGTAACCGGTATCGGCTTGGTCACGCCCCTGGGCGTAGGTACCCAGGAAACGTGGAATGCACTGATTAACGGCAAAAGCGGTGTTGGCCCCATAACCCGCTTTGACGCCTCTGATCATGCCTCGCAGATTGCCGCGGAAGTGAAGGATTTTAATCCTGAATTGTGGTTTGAGAAAAAACAGGCAAAAAATCTGGATGCCTTTGTTCAATACGGGGTTGCCGCTGCTGATATGGCCTGGAAAAACAGCGGCCTGTCGATCACCGATGAAAATGTTGATCGGGTGGGAGTCATTACCGGCTGCGGCATGGGCGGGCTCCCTACCATTGAAGAGTACCATTCAGTCTTACAGAAAAGAGGACCCAGAAAAATAACACCTTTTTTCATTCCTCGGGTGATTCCCAACATGCCTTCTGGGCATATTTCCATGCGTATTGGCAGTAAAGGGCCGAATTTGACCCAGACGACTGCCTGCGCTGCCGGAACTCATGCCGTTGGTGAGGCTTTTCGTCATATTGCCTACGGGGACTGTGATATAGCAGTAACCGGCGGTACCGAGTCGGTGATCTGTCCGCTTGCCGTCGGTGGATTCAGCGCGATGAAGGCACTGTCCACCCGCAATGATGATCCGACCACCGCCTCCCGTCCCTTTGACCGTGATCGCGATGGGTTTATCATCTCAGAAGGGGCAGGCATGATGATCCTGGAAGAACTGGAATCCGCGCAAAAACGTGGTGCGACCATTTATGCCGAGGTTATCGGCTATGGGCAGTCCAGTGACGCCTACCACATTGCCGCACCTCCTGAGGATGGAGAGGGGGCTGCACGTTGTATGAAGGCAGCGCTTCGCGATGCAGGGCTTAATCCCGGCGATCTTGATTACATCAATGCCCATGGGACGTCCACTCCACTCAATGATAAATGTGAAACCCAGGCCATTAAAACGGTCTTTGGCGAGCATGCCCACAAGCTGATGATCAGCTCCACCAAATCCATGACCGGCCATATGCTTGGGGCTGCTGGTGGTATCGAGGCCGCCTTCACGACAATGAGTCTGTATAACGGTATTATTCCTCCGACTGCCAACCTGCATAATCCGGATCCGAATTGTGACCTTGATTATGTGCCGCTGACCGCACGTGAAGTCAAGCTGGAGACGGCGATGTCCAACTCCTTTGGCTTTGGTGGTACCAACGGTGTTGTTGTCTTTCGGAGATTTGCCTAATCTTCCCCACAAGGAGGACTGAAGATGAACATAGCACTGGGATGTGACCATGGCGGCATTGAGCTTAAACAGGAGGTAAAAGACCTTCTTGAAAAGGCCGGGCACACAGTCAACGATGTGGGAAGCTACAGCAATGAATCGGTTGACTATCCGGAATTTGCCGACAAGGTATGCAACGCTGTAACTGAAGGTGTCAGTGAGCGGGGTATTTTAATTTGCGGTACTGGTATCGGTATGTCGATTGCGGCCAATCGTCATCGTCAAATCCGCGCAGCACTTTGTCATGACGCTGTTACCTCGCGTATGAGCCGCGAGCATAACGACGCCAACGTTCTCTGTCTTGGTGCACGTGTACTCGGTATTTCCGTTGCCCTGGATATTGTTCAGGTCTGGCTGGAGACTGAGTTTGCCGGTGGCCGTCATCTGCGCAGGATAAATCTGATGGGGTGAAATCCTCTTTGCCTCAGTTCAATAAACCGGTACGCTTTTGTCTAAAGCTACCGGTTTTTTTTGTTTGCCCGGCATGGCGGGCAAACCCAGCCTGCGTTCCGCAGGCGTCACCCCGACCAGGGGGAAGACAATCCGAATCGCAAGGGCGTTGCTGGTAACGGCAGGGTCTGAAGGAAGCGATAGGAAGTGAACGGTCCATAGCGTAAGTGAACCTGATTCGGCCAAACGGAAGGGTAAGCGTGCAAAATAGCGCGAAGCCCGATACCTGGTCAGTTCCGTGTGGTGTTTGAGGATGGCATCGTTCACCGGGAGTTCGCCTTAACCGGGGAAGCCTTACATCATTG
>NZ_JAFFQA010000140.1 GCF_016919065.1 Desulfobulbus rhabdoformis
ACACCGAGAACACCATCGAGAAGCTCACCATCTGCTTCCAATACTGGACCTAAACCGGAGGATCGACCATGTACAGCTTTGAACTGCCAAGCGGCACTGAACTCGAGCTTCGGGAAATGACCGGGGCTGAGGAAGAACTACTCACCAACCAGCGCCTGATCCGCTCCGGAGAGGCGATCAACCAGGTGCTCCGCAACTGTTTCGTCCGGCTGGACGAGAAGACCGCCCCCGATCTTTCCGAGGTGATGAACCTGCTCTCGGGTGACCGGCTGTTCGCCCTGGTCCGCCTGCGCCAGATTTCCCTTGGGGACGAGGTGGAGCTGGAGCTGAGCTGTCCGAACAGCGCCTGCCGCATGACCAATTTCGTGACCGTCAATCTCGAGGATCTCAAGGTCACCCCCTACGGCGAGGAGCGGGAGTTCTCCTTCAAGCTGCCCGGCTCGAAGAAAACCGTGCGCTTCGGATATCTCGATGGCCACAAGGAAAAGCGACTGGCCAGCCTGCGCGAGCCCAATATCAGCTCGGCCATGCTCATACGTATCCTCGACATCGACGGCAAGGCTCCCTCCAAGAAGAGCCTGGCGGAAATGTCGATGCGCGACCGCAACGCGCTGCGGCAGGAGATGTCGCGGGTCGACGCGGGAATCGACACCTCGGTCGAAACCGAATGCGATGGCTGCGGCACCAAGATCCGCACCCGCCTGGAGGCCGAACCGGCTTTTTTGTTCCCAGGAGTTCGCTTGTAAGCGACGCATTCTTTCTCGCTTACGGCGGACTGCACTGGGGCTGGTCGGAAACCCGCTCGCTGCCGCTCAGGGTCCGGCGTCAGTTCGTCGAGGCCCTCGAGCGGCAGCTTGA
>NZ_JAFFQA010000141.1 GCF_016919065.1 Desulfobulbus rhabdoformis
CCCGGAGCATGGGCAAGGCATGCGTTCAGTAAACGCATTGGAAGCTCATGTTCCCAAAAACGACGATTAAATCGATAACAGAATTCGCTAACGTACTCTTGAAGATATTGACCGCTGACTCCATGAAAAGTTCCATTCAGGAAAGTTTTCAAATTACCGATCACAATATGTACCAGTGGCAACCAGTGAGCCGCTTCCTCCGGTGGAGTCACTCTTTTGTCATGAGTATGACTTTCGGCGATGGCATTCAAAGCTGGAAAGGCATCGGTTCGAATTTCCTGTCCCGGTTTTATATGGCGATTGAGAAAATCCCGAACGCTGAGTTTGGTTATCTCATCAACTGCCTCAGCGGCCAGAAAGCCAGCATGTTGTTCCCGTCTTTCCACCGCAACAAGGATAGGTTTCTTTCCAGCAGCGCCTCGACCACGTTTACCGGCCTTTTTTCCACCAACAAGTGCGTCATCACATTCGATCAAATTTTGAAGACGATAGATGCTGTCACGATGGGCCATAACCATACGGATTTTTCTCAACATACGGTGGGCGGTTATCCATGAGACATCAATATGCTTACTCAGACGGAGAGCCGAAATTCCGCCTTTATCGGCAGCAGCCAGGTATATCGCCCAGAACCATTTTGCCAAGGGCAGGTTGGTTGAATGAAAAATCGTTCCCGATGTGACGCTGGTTTGATGATGACAGTGGCTACACTGGTAGGAATTTCTTGATGTTATGAAACTGTATTCTCTACTCGAACATTCAGGGCAAACGAAGCCATCGGGCCACCTTGTTTTGATCAGGGC
>NZ_JAFFQA010000142.1 GCF_016919065.1 Desulfobulbus rhabdoformis
GCCGCCACCGCGCCGATGTTCTTGATGGCGTCGGCCATCTGGGTGCCGTTGGTCTTGAACGAGGCCACGGTCTGCGCCATGGCTCCGGAAAAGGCGGTCGCCCATTCCATGTCGTTCATGTCGGCCATGATGGGCTTGAAGATCCCGTAGGCCGTGGTGAAGGTGCCGACCATTTCCTGGGTGGTGGCCTTGGTCGCCTTGGCGGTCATGGCGGCCATGGAGGTGAAGACGCCCACGGCCTCGTCGCTGAGGTTGGACAGGGCCGATTTCACGTCGTAGGTGGCGGTGATGAAGGCGGCCTTGTCGGCACCGGACCATTGGTTGGTGAAGGATTCTGCGGCGTCCTCGATGGCCCGGAGATCCTGCACGCCCAAGGACGCCAGCTCTCCCAGGGCCTTCTGGGTCGCGGCGGTGGAGGCGACCAAGGCGGCGGGCATTGCCATCAGGGCCAGTCCCGCCCCCAGCATCATGGTCCCTTGCTGGATGCGGTCCAGGTTGCGAGTCATCCGCTCGCTGGCATCCGCCACGGTGGAATCGAGGTCCATCATGGAACCACGGATGCGCTGCGCGTTCTGCGAGAACGCATCCTTCATCGATACCACTATGCCCAGTCCGAGATCGCCGTTCATCTATCGCCGTTCCGTTTGCTCACGTTCAAAATCAAGCTGCCGCTCGAGGGCCTCGACGAACTGACGCCGGACCCTGAGCGGCAGCGAGCGGGTTTCCGACCAGCCCCAGTGCAGTCCGCCGTAAGCGAGAAAGAATGCGTCGCTTACAAGCGAACTCC
>NZ_JAFFQA010000143.1 GCF_016919065.1 Desulfobulbus rhabdoformis
ATAATCAACTTTCCACCAGGCGCCGGATCTCTTGAGACGAATATTGCTGATGAACTTATTGGCACTCTCAATCGCTCCACTGCCAAGCGGGTACCCACCTCGCCGCAAACGACCGTACTCGATTCTGTCTTTGTTCTTTTTCAGGTAGTTGACCAACTTCGTTCTCTCTGTTTCCGCAGTGGCTGTCTTGCATTTCATTCTTTTCAAGCCAGCGATGACATGAGAGGCATTGTTGTGAAAGAGCCGAACCTTGGTTTGCTCTATCCACTCATTGCCTTTTTTCGATCCAGAAAACTGATGCTTGGCAAAATCATAGAGGTGTTCTGAGCAGTGGAAATAATCAAGGACTTGGCGGCAGGTTGGGAAGTATTCTTTGACGCAGTCCCATATCCAATCGGCTCCATCACCTACAAAACACAGGCGAACTTTATCCAGCGGGATAATATCCTTGTCTCTTAACTCGGCAAGGAATCCACGAAATTCAGTAACATTGCTGATTTGATGCCAGCTTAACAGGTGAACGATCTTATCCTTATCGAGCAAGTAACCACGGATACCTTTAGCTTCCCGCCAGTGATGAGGTTGCCCCTTGTCTTCTGTCCTTATGGGGACCATGGCACCGTCAGCAGAAAAGACAAGAACAGGCCTGCGATAATTTTCCTCCGAGATATCTTCTATGATTTTAGATATTTCTTGAGAAGTAGGAGTGATCTCTTCAAGGCTGATTTCATCCGCGACTTGATTGGTGAGTTTATGGACAGTGTCTGCGGAAATGTCAAAAC
>NZ_JAFFQA010000144.1 GCF_016919065.1 Desulfobulbus rhabdoformis
GGGCGGGCAGGCAGGACCACCGTTTGGTAATGTCGTGCCAGATCGTGATAGGTTGGGTTGATGTCGGGCTCATACCGGCAGGATTTACTGACACCGCTTTTGAGATTATCGGGAACAACAGCCTCCGGGACTCCGCCGAAAAAATTAAAGGCCCGCACATGCGATCCGACCCAATCTTCAAGCTGCTGGCTGAACGTTGCTTCCGCATAGGTGTAACTGCTCGCTCCCAGTACGGCGACAAAGATCTGGGCATGACGAATCTCTCCGGTGTTTGGATCGATGATGTCTATCGTTTGTCCGGCATAATCGACAAAGAGTTTTTCGCCAGCCCGGTGCTCATGGCGCATCACCACATTCAGCCTGGCGGCCCATTCTCGGTACCTCTGACAAAACCAGCTGTATTGGTAGCCGTCTGGGTGCTGTTCCTTATACTCCTGCCATAACAGGTTCAAGGTGATGTGCTTCCGTGATTGCAGTTCTCTATGAACTTCCTGAAAATCAGGAAACAGCCGGGAGCTGTTGGCTGGTGTGGGCGGTGGAAATAGTCGTTGTTCAAGCTCTGCATCACCAAGTTCTTCCGGCAGCGGCCAACGCACCCCGGCATTCCTGGCACGCTGCAGGTAGTCGCCAACAGTACTGCTCCCTATACCGCAACTCAAACCGATTTCCCGGTTACTGCGGTGCAGGTCATGTTTGAGGCGTAACACCTCTCGTATTTTGCGCATAGATACCCTCTTGCCCGGCATGAACCCCTCCTTGATTATTTCTTTGAAGAAA
>NZ_JAFFQA010000145.1 GCF_016919065.1 Desulfobulbus rhabdoformis
CTTTTTTCGACCTCCTGTGCGCCCCTGAGTTAAACGATTGAACGCTATCGCATCTGTTTGCTATCGGAATGCAATATTAAAACGATTTAGAGACGACCAGGCGCGTTGATGGGCATTTTTGTTGGCATCCCTGGCTATTGAAAAAAATTCCGGCAAAAACCTGTCAAGTTATTTATTTGGATTTGAGCTTTTTTTAGAGGGTGTGAGTAGTTACGATCTTGTAGAGATTAAGAAACCTTCAGGCAGTGCCGTGGTCACCCGCGGAACCTATCGTGACAATCACATTCCCATGAAGGAACTGTCTGGAAGCATCATGCAGCTTGAGAAATACATCCTTTATTTGAACAGATGGGGTGTTGTTGGAGAGAGCAAGCTTACTCATCGCTATGCTGATAAATTGCCGCCGGGGATGCAGATCAGAATTACCAACCCTGGTGGAATTGTAATTGCTGGTCGTAGCCATAATCTTTCTGAACAACAGCTGCTTGATTTTGAGGTAATAAGAAGGAAGTACAAGAACCTGATAGATATCGTCACATACGATGACTTGATCAATAGATTGGAGCGCATCATTGACCACTGGCGGTCTCACACATAACGACTTGCTGCAGTTGCAGCGCGTTGTGTTCGCTGTCAACTGCAGCTTGGTGTACGCCCGGCATGGGCGTGAACTTATGGGGTGCAAGTCCCCTGTACGTAGAATCCAATCACTGCCTTTTGGCAGCGATACCAAAGTACTAGCCGACGGCAAGGGCGTCTCCGCGAGGAGGGGT
>NZ_JAFFQA010000146.1 GCF_016919065.1 Desulfobulbus rhabdoformis
CGAATATTGCTGATGAACTTATTGGCACTCTCAATCGCTCCACTGCCAAGCGGGTACCCACCTCGCCGCAAACGACCATACTCGATTCTGCCTTTGTTCTTTGTCAGGTAGTTTACCAACTTAGTTCTCTCTGTTTCCGCAGTGGCTGTCTTGCATTTCATTCTTTTCAAGCCAGCGATGACATGAGAGGCATTGTTGTGAAAGAGCCGGACCTTGGTTTGCTCTATCCACTCATCCCCTTTTTTCGACCCAGCAAACTGATGCTTGGCAAAATCGTGGAGGTGTTCCGAGCAGTGGAAATAATCAAGGACTTGGCGGCAGGTTGGGAAATATTCTTTGACGCAGTCCCATATCCAATCGGCTCCATCACCTACAAAACACAGGCGAACTTTATCCTGCGGAATAATATCCTTGTCTCTTAACTCGGCAAGGAATCCTCGAAATTCAGTAATATTGCTGATTTGATGCCAGCTTAACAGGTGAACGATCTTATCCTTGTCGAGCAGGTATCCACGGATTCCTTTAGCTTCCCGCCAATGATGAGGTTGCCCCTTGTCTTCTGTCCTTATTGGGACCATGGCGCCGTCAGCAGAAAAGACCAGAACTGGCCTTCGATAGTTTTCCTCCGAGATATCTTCTATGATTTTAGATATTTCTTGAGAAGTAGGAGTGATCTCTTCAAGGCTGATTTCATCCGCGACTTGATTGGTGAGTTTATGGACAGTGTCTGCGGAAATGTCAAAACGATAAATCTCGTTCATCATTTC
>NZ_JAFFQA010000147.1 GCF_016919065.1 Desulfobulbus rhabdoformis
CGCCGCAGGGCGGCACCAGCTTCTTGCGCGAGTTGACCGGATCGCTGATCTCCAGCCAGGGGTAGTAGAGCGCCGCGTAGGAGGAGTTGAAGGCCGCGTGGCTGTACATCCCTTGTCCCTTGCGGAAATCTACCGCTTCGAGCGGCTCCAGGTGCATGGGCGTGTCGGCGATGAACAGCAGATCCTTGCGCCCCTCGGCATAGGCGATTCCGGCGTTGATCACCGGCACCGTCGTGACGCCGGGGACCATCAGCAGGTTCAGGGCGTCGATCTCGTCAAAGCCATAGAGGCCGGTATGCTGCGAGGGATCGCCGATGAAGTCCGCATCGGCCAGATCGGTCAGTCCATTGTCGCCGCCGCCGAGCGTGAACACGCCCAAGGCCGGACGGTCGCTGGGCGTTCCCATTGCTGCGGCCAGATCCTGGACCAAGATGAAATCCGAGCGGTCGTTGATCGCCAGCTCCACATGGTTCGGCAGCGTCTCGTCCATGCTCAGATCCTTGAACACCTCGACCACATCGCCTTTGTGCCGGACCACCAGGTTGAAATGGTTGGCCGGATCGAGAGAACCGTCCTCGATGGAGATGGAGAGTCGGTCGCCCCAGACGCCTTCGTTCACGGCCTCGATCCGCAGGGCGTCGGCGGGCGTCGCCTCCCGGTTCTGCAGCACGATGGAAGATTTGAGCGCCGTCAGGGTGTCCCGGTCGGTGGAGTCGGTGAGATGGG
>NZ_JAFFQA010000148.1 GCF_016919065.1 Desulfobulbus rhabdoformis
CAGAGCATGAGCAGTGGAGTCAACGCAGATTTGAGAACAAGCGCTATGTGTATATCTGGGCCGATGGCGTGTATTTTAATATCCGCAGCGATGATGCCAGGCAATGTATCCTTGTAATTATTGGCGTGACGGAGCAAGGGAGGAAAGAGTTTGTTGCTATCGAAGATGGATACCGGGAATCTGAGCAGAGCTGGACAGAATTACTGGTACGCGTCAAAGAGCAAGGGCTTATCCACTCCCCTAAGTTGGCTATTGGTGACGGTGCCTTAGGATTCTGGAAATCGTTGCACAAGATTTTCCCACAAACAAAACATCAGCGATGTTGGGTACATAAAACAGCCAACGTGCTCAACAAACTGCCTAAAATGGTTCAACCAAAGGTCAAGCAGGCGTTGCACGAAATATGGATGGCGCCGACAAAGAAGGACGCCTTTGAGGCCTTCGAAACAACCATCCAGGCTTATTCGGGAAAATATCCCAAGGCCATGGAATGCCTGGAGAAGGATAAAGAGCAATTGCTCGCTTTCTATGATTTCCCAGCACCACATTGGCAACACATTCGGACATCCAATCCGATTGAATCAACCTTTGCCACAGTACGGCTAAGAACAGATAAGACCCGGGGCTGTGTTGCCCGCCGAACAATCTTGGCCATGGTCTATAAACTGGGAATGAGTGCAGAAAAAAAGTGGCAAAGGCTACGAGGATTCAAGCTCCTTGC
>NZ_JAFFQA010000149.1 GCF_016919065.1 Desulfobulbus rhabdoformis
CAATCGGATAGCCGGGGGTTTTTCTCCCCCGGCCTCCACACCACCTGGCATGCGGGTCCGCACCAGGCGGTTCCCAAAGAGAGACGGGCCGTGGCCGGTCAATCGATAGCTTCAGTTCTTTGAAAAGACGGCAGTAACCGCGACTATCTTGGAGAGCTTGATTCCCATGACGCGCCCATTGTGTTCGCTCGCCCGGTCGGGTTCAACGCGATATGGAGCTCATGAGGAATGACATCCCCCTCTTCAAGTTCGGCCCTTCGACAGGGTAAGTCTTCCCGGCTCTCTATGCCGGGCTTGTTTCCAGCCACCACACTGCCATCAGTGGTGACGTCCTGTCTACTATGGCCTCTGCTGACTTCTGCTCCACCACGGAGACCGTTACCGGAAACCGCGCTTTTCTTTACGAAACGCATGTGGAGCAGATCTCCCCGGATAAGAACGTGAACTGTCGCTACACAACCGCAGCATTTACCGTATCACTTGAACCCGTGGGACTTCGTCATGTGGTGCTGACTTGCCCAGTGACTCGGCCTTATATGCTGTTTCTGTCCGTCGGCTCATAGCTTTGCGCTCGGGCTTCCTTCAGACCCCTCCTCGCGGAGACGCCCTTGCCGTCGGCTAGTACTTTGGTATCGCTGCCAAAAGGCAGTGATTGGATTCTACGTACAGGGGACTTGCACCCCATAAGTTCACGCCCATGCCGGGCGTACACC